>CANIVU010000018.1 GCA_947470805.1 Acidobacteriota bacterium
ACAAGCCCAAGGTCTCAAGATTACCGTTCGAGGCTCGAAGACTGCAGGCGGAGTGCCGATTACCATTGGCGTTACCGGATATGTGGGTAATCGCTCATTGCTGTTTCTCTACACAATCGCACCTGCAGCGTTCTATCCGACTACGCCAATCGCTGCGTTTCTCGCATCTGTCGGACGTGCCGAGACGTCGATGCGTCGCGAGTCGACTAGCCACTCTAGTTATCGTCGCGTCGAATTACCTCACCGGATCGCAATTGAGATACCAGCACACTGGGTCGAACTCTCGACTGAGGCGCGGCGGAATCTTCGTTCTGCGGCTCAAGCTATCGCGGACAATGCGGGCTCCAACGGAGACGCGCCGCTAAACGATACCTTGCTGGCAGTCAATTCAACTCCGAATCCACCTGGAGCGATCATTCGGGTTAGTGTTATGGAGCCTGCTCCCTACACTGAAGCGGAACTACGCATGGTTACGCGCGCAGAACTCTCTCAAGCTAGGGAGGAATCACTTAACGCCTTCAGGAAATTAGAATCGTCTGGAGGACCCAAGGTGATTGTTCTTCCCGCACGAATCCATATTCGGCGTTCTGAATTCCATTGGCTTCGGCGTATTTCGTTGCCAACTGCATTTGATGCTCGGCGGATTGGAGGCGAGCTATCGCTTCCCCTGAGACCGGCAGGCATTCCATGCGCAAGTATGCGCCGTCGGTTCCCGTCATTACGGCTTCATACTTTGAATACTCCCCGATACTAGGATCAATCCCAACTGATCGTTTTGGCTGAGAGGGAAAAACGACGGAGTACTCGCAGTCTCCTGTAGTGACAGTGTGAGTGTTCCCGGGTTTTCGGGACCCTTGGCCATTTCGAGGAAGCCCACGTGGCGCTGACTCCTGGGCGAGGGCATAAAGTCCGTTAGGCGACTTCGCTTCACCGACCACCTGTCGTGAGTCCATCAGGACCCACGCGACAAAAAATGCTAACAGCAAGAATGGGCGGCTAATGGAGTTCGGACTTACGGCATTGCGGGCGTTCCCGTCGCAATCTGGCGAGTTTGAGGGTTGTAAATAGATGAGCAAATTATAGTCTAATTGCATAACAGACTTGCTGTGAATTAAAGACGGACTGAGAAACCCAAGCGATACTGAGCCCATGTCAATGACTTCAAGTGGCGAGGAAATGTTCGCCGACTCGAGATCTGAGAGTTCGGGCCGCGACTGGTGTGGGCCTAGAGGAGATCAGCTGGAGAGGATTCGCTCAACCAAGCTGACGCGGCGAGGCGATTCCAGCCCTTGAGCTCCAACCTGAGCTGCAGGAATATCAGCCAGTTCTCGGTCGATACGCGCCGCTGGTTAGAATGCTGATTGGGGCAGGGATGGAAGTAACGTCGGAATTCGAACGAAGCAGTGGCGTTGACTCGGACGGAAACCGGGTCACGAGGTTAGTGACGGTTTGTTGATCTCGGTCATCACGACGGCAGACTGGAACAGTTCCTCAATTGTGGCGCGGAAGTTGAAAGTAGTGCGGACGTCCTGGCATTCACCGGAGGTGTCGACGGTGCCCACTCTCCAGGGCGAACGAGCCCCAAGAGTCACAGGGCTCGGCCGGAGGAGTTGATGCGCGCATGTCAACTAGGAGAAACGCGCCCCCAAGCGACACCTCTACCTCCCGTCGATGGAGAAGGCCAGGAGGGCGTTGCCGGGTTGGCCGCCGAAGGCGCCGTAGCCGGAGTTGGTGAAGAGCATGCCGCCGGCGAGGACGGGGCCGGGCCCGTCGAGGGAGCCGCCGCGGACGGTTTCGGCGTTGACGGCGGGGTGGGGGCGGGCGGTGTCGAAATCCCAGATGACCGCGCCGTTTGTTGTGTTGTACGCGCGGAGGTGGCCGTCGAGCGAGCCAGAGAAGACCACGCCGGGCATGGCGGTGACGGCGGCCGATTGGGCGGGGCTGCAGTTGGGTTTGTTTTGTGGACAGCGGATGGGTTGGGCGGACCAGACCTTTTCACCGGTCGTGAGTTGGAGGGCGTGGAGGCCGCCGCCGATGGTGGGGCTCAAGGCGCGGCCTTCGAAGGCGATGTCGGAGACGGCGGCGTATATTTTTGTTCCATCTGACGCCGAGCCCCATTGGATGCCACCGAGTTTGCCGCCGGGGCTTAAGCGGGTTTGCCAGAGTATTTTGCCGTCGGCATCGGGGTCGAGTGCGTGGACGACGCCGGACTTTTGGCCGATGACGAGGGCCCGTTTGCTGGCGGGGAGATGGACGAGGATGGGGGATTGGCCGAAGTCGAAATCGGGACCGCAGTCGTTGCAGCTAACGACGAAGACGTCCCCGGAAGTGAGTTGGCGGGTCCAGAGGATCTGGCCGGTTTTCCGGCTGAGGGCCATGACGGCGTCTGATGTTTTGGAGGCGGGTTCGGAGTAGTTGTCGCCGGTGGCGATGTAGACGATGTCGCGTTGGTCATCGATGGTGGGCGCGGACCAGACGGAGGCGCCGGAGGGGCCGTGGCGTTGGGTGCCGATGGCATTTTTTGTGGTGGGTTTAGGGGGATCGGGGATGGTGTGGGCTTGCCACTTGACGGTGCCGGTCTTGGCGTCGACGGCGGCGAGGCTGCCGCGGAAGGTGCAGCATTCGTACTTGGGATTGTTGCCGACCACCTCTTCGAGAGACGCGACGGGTACGTAGAGGGTGCCGTCGTGGAGCGTGGGAGTGCCGGTGAGGGAGGCGGCGGGGTGGGGGTCCATTTTGCGCTGCCAGAGGGGTTGGCCGGTGATGGGATGGAGAGCGTAGAGATTGGCTTTGGTGTCGCCAGCGTAGATGGCCGATTCGGTGGAGACGATGCCGGAACGGATGGGAGCGGCGGCTTTGTAGCTCCAGTGGGTGCAGCCGGTGTTGGCGTCGATGGCGAGGATTGCGCCGGCGGCGGTGCCGATGTAGAGGCGGCCGTTGGCTACGGCGGGCTGGCTGCGGGCTTGGGTTCCTTCGCCCAGATGATAGGCCCATTTGAGTTTGAGCTTGGGCACGTCAGTGGCGGTGAGGCCGGGGTTGGGCTGGTAGCGGGCGTTGTTGGGCTGGGGACTCCAGCTGGACCAGTTGGGGGAGGGGAGGGCGGTCAGATTTGGCACGCAGGCGTTGGACTTTGTGGTGGCGGATGGGGCGGCACCGAGGTGTTTGGCGAGGGCGTTGCGTTCGAATTCTGTGAGTGCGGCGCCTTGCTGGCGCATGATGCCGGAGGTGAGGGCGGCTGTTATGGCTGCCGGGGACAGGGCTTGCAGGGCGGCGCGGGGCGGGACGCGACCGGTGGGCGTGTCGTGACAGACGGCGCAGTACTGTTTGTAGAGGGCGGCTCCGTCTTGGGCGAAGGCGGAAATGGCGAGGACGGCGAGGGCGGCGCGCATTGGCATTACGATAGCAGGATGGTCTATTTGTTGGTTGGATTGCTGGCGGGAATGGCGGCGTGGGCGGATACGTATCCGCGGCAGGCGGGCGTCGACATTGAGCATTACGTGTTTCGGGTGGAGCTGAGCGATACGACCAACGAAGTGCGGGGCGAGACGCGGGTGGATTTCCGGGTGTTGAAGGACGGGGTGGCGGAGTTGGCGTTGGACCTGGCGAACACGATGACGGTGGAGGCGGCGGGGACAGCGGGTTACTGGCACGGCGGGGATCGGCTGCGGATTCCGTTGATGCCGGTTGGGCGAGCCGGGGAGCGCCGGAGCGTGACGGTGCGCTACCGCGGGACGCCGGCGACGGGGCTGTGGATTGGGAAGACGCTGCATGGGGATCGGGCATTCTTTTCTCTGCACTGGCCCGACCTGGGGCGGCAGTGGCTGCCGATGGTGGACCACCCTTATGACAAGGCCACGGGCGAGTTTATTGTGACGGCGCCGGTGCGGTATCAGGTGGTGGCGAATGGGCTATTGCAGGAAGAGATGGACCTGGGCGACGGGCGGCGGCGGACACATTGGAAGCAGGGCGTGCCGATTGCGTCGTGGCTGCATGCGGTGGCGGTGGGGGAGTTTTCGGTGCGGCATTTTGGGGCGTCGCGGGGGATTGCGTTTTCGAACTATGTGTATCCGCAGGACCGGGAAAAAGGGATCGCGACGTTCGATGTGCCGACGCGAAATGCCTTTGAGTTCTTCAGCGATTTCGTGGGGCCGTATCCGTACGAGAAACTGGCGAACGTGCAGGCGGCGGGGTTTTCGGGCGGGACGGAACATGCGAGCGTGATCTTTTATGGGGAGAAATCGATTACGGCGAAGCCGGCGACGAATTTGGTGACGCACGAGATTGCGCACCAGTGGTTTGGGAATTCGGTGACTGAGTCCGATTGGGATGACGTGTGGTTGAGCGAGGGGTTTGCGACCTATTTCACGCTGCTTTGCATGGAGCATGTGGAGGGGCGGGATGCGTTTGTGGCGGGGCTGAAGAAGAGCCGGGCGGGGGTGATTTCGCTGACGGCGACGCTGCCGGGGGTGCCGGTGATCCACGAGAATCTGAGCGATATGAAAAAGGTATTGAACCGCCTGATCTATGAGAAAGGCGGATGGACGCTGCATATGCTGCGAGGGCAGATGGGGATGGAGAATTTCCGCGCCGGGGTGCGGGATTACTATCAGCAGTACAAGGGGCGGAACGCGACGACGGAAGACTTTGCACAGGTGATGGAGGCGCATGGGGCTTTGGGGATTCGGGCACATTTGCAGCAGTGGCTGCGGCGGCCGGGCGTGCCTGAGGTGAAGGGGAGTTGGACGTATGACGCGGCGGCGAAGCAGGTGCGGGTGACGCTGCGGCAGGTGCAGAAGGGGGATGTGTACCGGTTGCCGATGGAGATTGGGTTGGAAGATGGGCGGGTGGAGCGGGTGGCGTTTACGGAGCGGGAGCAGCAGTTTGCGTTTGGGGTGGAGAAGGCGCCGGGAGCGGTGGTGCTGGATCCGAACACGTGGGTGTTGATGAAGGCGGATTTCGAGAAGCAATAATTTTTCTCATACATTTCTTCGCTTCGCCGATACGACAGGAAACCACATTTTTTCCTAAGGATTCCGATGCGAAGCCAACTGGTATCGCAAGGCCGTCGCGCCTTGCTGTTTGGGTTGTTTGCGTGCTTGACGGTATGGGGGCAGCGGCTGGACCGCGGGCGGGCGGCGCGGATGTTGCAGCGGCCGCATGCCGAGGGGCAGTTCCTGGTGAAGTTCCGCGAGGCGGCGCCGGAGGTGGAGGATTTGGGGCGGTATTCCTCTGGGGGCGTGCGGGGGATGGAGCGCGTGGGGGAAGTGCATCTGGTACGGACGAACGGGCGCGGGGCGGCGGTACTTCAGGCGTTGAGCGAGCATCCGGAGGTGGAGTATGTAGAGCCGGACTACATGATTACGGTGAACAAGACGCCGAATGATGCGATGTTTGGGCAGCAGTGGGGATTGAAGAATACGGTGTTGGTGGGGGCCGATGTTTCGGCGCCGGCGGCGTGGGATTACACGACGGGCGGGCGAAAGACGGTGGTCGCGGTGATCGACACGGGCGTGGATTACACGCATCCGGATTTGGCGGCGAATGTGTGGGCGGCACCGCGTGCGTTAACGTTTACCGGGGCGAGCGGGACGGTGACGTGCCCGGCGGGGACGCGGGGGATTAACGCGATTACGTCGACGTGCAACCCGATGGACGATAACGGCCATGGGACGCACTGCGCGGGGATTATCGGGGCGAGCGGGGATAACACGAGCGGCGTGGTGGGGGTGAACTGGACGGCGTCGATTTTGCCGTTGAAGTTTTTGGGGAACAAGGGGAGCGGATCGTTGAGCGATGCGCTGCGGGCGATTGATACGGCGGTGCAGATTAAGAAGCAGTTCGGGGCGGAGGGAAATGTGCGCGTGATCAGCGCCAGTTGGGGATTTGTGGGGAATTCGCAGGCGCTGGATGGGGCGATTGCGGCGGTGAATGCGGCCGATATTTTGTTCGTTGCGGCGGCGGGGAATGACGCGGTGAACAATGACACGACGGCGAACTTTCCGGCGAATACGGCGCAGCCGAATGTGATCAGCGTGGCGGCGACGGACAAGTTTGACGGACTGGCGACGTTTTCCAACTACGGGACGAAGGTGCACCTGGGTGCGCCGGGCGTGGGCATTACGTCGACGTACTTGAACGGGCAGAATGTGTCGATGAGCGGGACGTCGATGGCGACGCCGTTTGTGGCGGGGGCGGCGGCGCTGTTGTTGTCCAATTGCACGGCGACGACGGCGACTTTGAAGGATCATTTGTTGGCGTCGGTGGATGCGATTCCGACGTTGAATGGGAAGACGTCCACAGGCGGGCGTTTGAATTTGTATAAGGCGATTCGGCGGTGCGCGACGCCATCGGTAACCCTGGCGGCGACGCCGTCGGTGCGGGTTGTGAAGGCCGGGGAGACGGCGGTTTATTCGCTGTTGCCGGCGGCGATGGGCGGGCTGAGCGGAACGGGCACGATTACTGTGACGGGCGCGCCGGCGGGCGTGACGTGGACGCTGGGGAGCTCTGTGACGCTGGGGACGGCGGTGAACGCGAATGTGGTGGTGGCGAAGACGGTGCCGGTGGGGACGTATGCGCTGCTGGCGAACCTGGTGGTGGGGACGGGCTACAGGGCGTCCGTGCCGTTAACGCTGACGGTGCAGGCTGCGCCGCAGTTTGGCTTTACGGTGACGGCGCCGACAGCGGCGGTGGCGCCGGGCGGGAAGGCGGGGTTGACCATTGCGCTGATGCGGCAGGCGGGCTTCACGGGGGCGGTAACGATTACGCCGGCGGGGTTGCCGGCGGGCGTGACCGCGGCGCCGGTGACGTTTGCCAGCGGGCAGGTTTCGGCGAACATGACGGTGAACGTGGCGACGGCGGCCGCGGCCGGGGCGGTGGCGATGCAGTTGACCGGGACGGGCGGGACACCCGTGGCGAGCGTATCGTTGCCGGCGACGATCACGGTGGCGCGGGCGATGACTCTGACGTTCGGCGCGGCGCAGTATTCGGTGAAGGGCGGGGCAACATCCACGATCGCGGTGACGCTGGCTTCAAATGGACCGATGCCGACGTCGTTGCGGTTCGCGATTTCCGGACTGCCGGGGCCGAGCGCGGTTAGCATTTACTCCGGCGTCGGCGGGGCGTTCCAATTGATGATTCCGACGCAGACGACGTGGGCCGGGAAGACGGCGACGTTGAAGTTGAGCGTGACCGATGGCACGTTGACGGCGGAGGCGACGACGAAGTTGACGGTTACGAATTAGGGCGCTTCCCAGAGGGTGAGCGCGGCTTGGACGGTTTGGCCTTCGGTGACGGTGAGGGTTCGGGCCTGCGCTTCCTCGGCCAGTTCGGGGGTGATTTCGCGGGCGTCCATGGTGGCGAGAATTCTGTATTCGCCGGGCGGGAGGCCGGGGAATACAAAGCGGCCGTCGATGTCGGTTAGCGCTTCACGGGGGCCTCCGGTGATACGGCGGGTATCCTCCTTCACGGGCCAGAGGAAGACGGGGACGCCCGGGGCGGGTTTGGCGTCCCGGGTGACGACGCCTCCGATTTGGACGGCGCGGTCGGAGATGGTGACACGGACGCGGCCACCGCCGCGGAGGGGTTCGACAAATACGGGGAAGCCTTCGGGCGGACGGACGGCGCGCCAGGGGCGGCGGCGCTCGCCGCCATCGGCTTGGATATTGGCTACGTACTGGGTGGGCCCTACCTGCGCGGTGAACTCCCAGTGGCCGGCGCCGACGATGGCGGTGGGCGTGGGGATCTGCTGGGTGGGCGAGGCACCCGAGAGATCGTCCCGGCGGGCGAAGAGTTTGACGAGCATGCGCGGGGCGGGGCGGGTTTCGACGGATGTGGGAGAGGTGCTGACGACCTGGAGGCCCTGTTGCATGTTCTGGCTGATTTGGAGTTCCGTGAAACCGGAGCCGGAGCCATCGGGATAGCTGACGGTGATCTCATAAAACGCCGGAGCCAGGGCGGGGATGGAGTAGGTACCGCCGCAGGCGCCGGTCACCTTTTTCCGCATCGTTTCCGAGGCAATAACGATGTCGACGGCCGATTGGCGATCGCAGACGATGTTGCCGGAGAGGGTGGCGAGGTTGCCGGGTTCGGGGCGAATGTTGGCGTCGGGAGTGTCGTTGTCGAAGCGGACTTCGTGGGCGATGGCATCGCGCGGTTCGTGGGCTTCGGGGCCAAATTGGGGGAGCAGGCCGGTGCCGTCGTCGAGCTGGTGGGCGGTGGTGCGGACCCAGTAATTAGCGAGTTCGAGGCCGGTGATGCGGTATATGCCGCGATCATCGGATGTCCCTTCACTGGCAATGCGGAGCGGGAGGCGGGCGCGGTAGGCGACGACTTTGACGCGCGGGATACCGACGCCGTTTTCATCGAAGACGGTGCCGGTGATGGCGCCCATACGGTGGAGGCGGAGCTCGGCGAAGAGCGCGGAATCCTTGGAGACCGTGATGGGATGGCCGTGGCCCGTAGGGCGGCGCTGGCCGAAGGCGGCCGGGAGGAAGCCCTCGCGCTGGGTTTGGAGGATGTAGAGACCGTCAGGGATATTGGGGAACGTGAACTGGCCAGAACGGCCGGAGCGGACTTGCCAGTTGCGGAGTTTGACGCCGCTGCCGGGGATGGGTTGAAGATTGACGATGGTACGGGACAGGGGCTTGCCGGACGCCCATTCGAGGGTGACACCCTGGATGACGCCGGCGGGCATGGCGAGAGAAGCGGCGAGGAGGAGAGTGATGCGCATCGTTGGCCCTTGCTAGGGGATGACGCAGGGCACTGTCATTTCGTGGAAACAATCTCGCGATAAGCTGATTCTTTCCATGCGTATTCTTTTTTTGCTTTTCGTGTCGGCAGTCGCCGGGTGGTCGCAAGACCTGGTGGGGTTGTACCTGATGTGGCAGAGTGACCCGTCGACGACGATGACGATCAACTGGGTGGACCTGCATACGGCGAGTCCGCTGGACGTGCATTACCGGCGCGTGGGAGAGACTTCGTGGGCGAAGGCGACGGGGGAGAAGTTTGCGATTGCCGATACGACGATGCAGGGGCGGCGGGTGGAGTTGAAGGGGCTGTTGCCGGACACGAATTACGAGTTCAATATTGGCAAGGGGATTGAGAAGCCGGCGGAGGGGTGGCGGTTCCGTACGATGCCGCGGGACTTGAACCGGCCAGTGCGGTTTGTGTCGGGCGGGGATATGTTCTCGACGCGGTTCAAGCTGGACAAGGCGAACAAGAACGCCGCGTCGCTGGACCCGGATTTCGCGCTGATTGTTGGGGATTTGGCGTATGCGAACGGAGTCTCATCGAACCGGTGGGTGGAGTGGCTGAAGAGCTGGATGCAGGCGGCGGTGAGCCCGGACGGGCGGGTGATTCCGCTGGTGATCGGGATTGGGAATCACGAGGTGAAGGGCGGGTATAACGGCAAAGTTCCCGAGGACGCGCCGTTCTTCTATTCGCTATTCACGACGCCGGAGCGGCGGGCGTATTATGCGTTGGACTTTGGGGATTACCTGTCGATTCTCGTATTGGACACGGCGCATACGAACCCGATTCCGGGCGCGCAGGCGGAGTGGCTGGTGAAGGCGCTGGCAGCGCGGAAGAACAAGCAGTTTGTGTTTGTGGGCTACCACTATCCGGCGTATGGAACGACGAAGGCGCCGAAGGGGAAGACGCCGCTGGATGCGGCCCAAGCGATTGCGATTCGCGAGAACTGGATGCCGGCGTGGGAGAAGCATGGTGTGACGGCGGTGTTTGAAAACGACCATCACAACTACAAGCGCACACACCGACTGCGGCAGCACAAGCGGGACGATGCGAATGGGATCATTTATCTGGGCGACGGGGCGTGGGGGGTGGAGACGCGCACTGTGCCGGACTTTGCGACGGGGTGGTGGCTGGCGAAGGCCGAGGGCCGCAATCACGTGTGGGAAGTGAAGATTCGTAGCAACGGAACGTCGACGATCCGGGCGGTGGATATCGACGGGAAAGAGTTCGATAAGGTGGAGATTCTAACGCCGCGGACTAAGCCTGTCGAGTAGGGACGGTCCAGAGGTAGGCGGGGTAGTGGTGAGTGTTGTCGACACGGTCCGGTTTCCAATCGCGGAGGCCGTTGAACTGATAGGCGACGACGCGGGTGCCGGGTTTGAGGTCGCTCAAGAGCTTTGGCTTGAGCTTAGCCATGACGGCGGTGTAGAGGTACATGAAGACGACGGTGGCGGGGCGGAAGTCGGCTTTGAAGAGATCCTGCTCGATGAATTTGACGCGGCGGGAGAGGCCGGCTTGCTTGGCGGCGGCGCGGGCCTCGAGTACGCGGTGGCCTTCGATTTCGATGCCGACGCCGCGCGCGCCGAAGTGTTTGGCGGCGTAGATGAGCACGCGGCCGTCGCCGGAGCCGAGGTCGTAGACGGTATCGCGCGAGGTGACGCCCGCCATGCGGAAGAGGGTGTTCATGACTTCGTCAGGCGTGGGGACCCACGGGACATCGCCCTTACTTTCTTCGTATTGGGCAAGGGCCGGCGTGACGATGAGAGGCAGGAAGGCGCGACGATGCATGCGCTCATTATCGCTGAGAGAGCTTTGCTAAATGGCCGTTAAATTGGGTTCGGGCGTCTCGACAGGAGCGCTGTTTTGCCGATTAATGGAAAAGAGGAGACCGACCCATGACGATACAAAAAAGACTTTTGCAGACGGCGGGTGTGCTGATCTGTGCGGCCGCGGCGTTCAGCCAGAGGCCGGCGCCGCCGGCGCTGGGGAGCCCGTTGCCGGGGCTTTCCACTGAGGACGTGGCGCTGTTCGAAGCCGGGAAGGCGGACTTCCTGGATGTGGAGGGACCGGCCGATGGCCTGGGGCCGGCGTTCAATGGGCGGAGCTGCGCGGAGTGCCATTCGGTGCCGGCGATTGGGGGGATTGGGAATCAGTCTGTAACGCGGGCAGGGCGCACGGTGCAGGGCCGGTTCGTGGAACCCGATGGGGGCAGTCTAATTCACAAGTTCTCCTTGCCGGACCACAAGTGCCAGCCGCTGGTGCCGGCGAACGCAACAGTGGTAGCGACGCGGATTCCGCTGGCGATTTTTGGCGATGGATTGATTGAGGCCATTCCGGACGCGACGATCCAGGCGCTTGCGGATAACGCGGGGCGGAACCCGGATGGGATTCGCGGGCGCGTGGCGCTGGTGCGGGATCCGGCGTCGGGGTTGCAGCGGGTGGGGCGGTTCGGCTGGAAAGCGCAGCAGGCTACGCTGTTGGGGTTCGCCGGGGACGCGTATTTGTTTGAGATGGGAATCACCAACGACCTGTTCCCGAACGAAGCGGCGAGCGGGATTCCGGCCAATGTATTGGCCGCTTGCGACAGTGTGGCCGACCCGGAGGACAAAGCCGATTCGGTGACGGGGCGGCGCGGGATCGACAACTTCGCCAACTTCATGCGGCTGCTGGCGCCGCCGGCGCGCCTGCCGGGGAACGATGCGGCGGCGCGGGGCGAGGACCTGTTCCAGGCCATCGGCTGCGCGGCTTGCCACAGGCCGGTGATGCAGACGGGGCCGAGTGCGACGCAGGCGCTGGACCGGCGGCCCGTGGCGCTGTATTCCGACCTGCTGCTGCACGACATCGGAACCGGCGACGGGATTGCGCAGGGCGCGGCCGGGCCGAACGAGATGCGGACGCCGCCGCTGTGGGGATTGCGCCTGCGGAAGCAGTTACTGCACGACGGCAGCGCGCTGAGCGTGGAGCAGGCGATTGCGCAGCATGGCGGCGCGGCGGGGCGTGTGCGGGAGCGATTCCGGGGGCTTTCGCCGCGGGATCAGCAGAGTTTGCTGGAGTTTCTGGGCACCTTGTAGCGCTGCGCCGTTTCACCCGTTTTTCCATCAGGGCTGGGGGCTTTCCCCCGGCCCTAGATGCTGAGTACGGGGCAACGAGAGCGGCGAATGAGCTCGTGGGCGCCGGTGCGCAGGCGGCCGAGGAGACCCTGCGTTTTGCCGCGGCCGATGATGAGGAGATCGGCGTTTGCGGCTTTGAGATCATCGAGAATGGCGGCGTTGACGTTGTCGCCTGTGACGATTTCGACGGGCGCGGAGACGAAGGCGGCGGCGGCCAGCGCGGCGTATTCCTTGCGCCGGTTCTGGGCTTGCACCTCCCATTCGATATTGGCGAAGCCGGCGGCGAGCCCGAACGAGGGCAGTGCGTGGATGACACGGAGCGACGAGCCGACGGCGGCAGCGAACTGGCTGGCGGCGGTGAGCACGCCGGAAGACGCTTCGCTGAGATCGACGGCACAGACAATGGTGTGTGGCAGTGCTTTGTATTCAGGCAACTCAGCAGCGTGGGCAGAGGTCAGGACGGGGCTTTCAGTATCGTGCAGCACGCCCGCGGTAATCGAGCCGAGGAGGAGTTCGCGGTATCTGGTCAGGCCGTGGGTGGGCATGACGATGAAGCCGGGGGCGGCGGCTTCGGCAGCGTTGACGATCTCGTCGACGGCGTGTCCGATGCGGAAATCGCGATCGACAACGAGGCCGCGGAAGGCGTCCTCCTGGTAGTGATCGAGCTGGCCGCGCAACTCTTCGATGATCGTAGCCAGGTGGTGTTCGAGCGGTGCGAAGTCGGATGAGATACGTACCGACTCCACGACGTGCAGGATCGTGACCTTCGCGTCGAAGCGGCGGGCAAGAGCCGTGACGAGGGGGACCATCGCCTCGCAACGGGGGGAGAAGTCGGTGGGAAAGAGTATGTGTCGCACGGCCATCTACGTGCAGGTGAAGGGCCAAAGGAACACAGTCCATCGTCATCGTGACGTAACAATCGGGCGCTACGATGGGAGGCTCCTCCCGGGTTCTTTCGAATGTTTAGCGAACTATCTCTGCTTTCCAGTTGCTTCCTGTTTTTCGCGTTGGCGTTGGCGCTGAGTTTTGAATTCGTAAACGGATTTCACGATACGGCGAATGCCGTGGCGACGGTAATTTACACGAACTCACTGCGTTCGACGCATGCGGTGGTCTGGTCGGGGATCTGGAACTTTCTGGGAGTGCTGTCGTCTGGCGGGGCGGTGGCGTTTGGGATTCTGGCGTTGCTGCCGGTGGAGTTGATCCTGAACGTGGGATCGGCGGCGGGGTTCGCGATGGTGTTTTCGCTGCTGTTGTCGGCGATTATCTGGAATCTGGGCACGTGGTATCTGGGGTTGCCGGCGTCGAGTTCGCATACGCTGATTGGTTCGATTCTGGGCGTGGGGATGGCGAATGCGATGTTGCGGGGCGGCGGTTCGTTTGGCGACGGCGTGAATTGGGGGAAGGCGCGGGAGGTGGGATTGTCATTATTGGTGTCGCCGCTGTTTGGTTTTGCGGCGGCGGGGTTGCTGTTACTGGCGATGAAGGCAGTGGTGCGCCGGGCGGAGTTGTATGGGGAGCCGGAGTCGGGGAAGACACCGCCGTTGTGGGTTCGATCGATCCTGATTCTGACTTGTACGGGGGTGAGCTTCGCGCATGGGTCCAACGACGGGCAGAAGGGGATGGGGTTGCTCCTGCTGATTTTGATTGGCATTCTGCCTGGAACGTATTCGGTGAATGTAGGGCTGGACGGGGCGGGGTTGGCGCAGGCGGTGACGGCGGCGGAGACGGCCGGCCGCGGTTATCGGGAGAAGGCCCGCGGGGCCGTAGTGAGCCAGGAGGCGGCGAGCGCGGAGGTTTCCCGGTATCTGAAAGTGCATGGGAAGGCGACGGAGCAGACCTACGCGGCGCTGGCGAAGCTGACGGATGACATTGGCGCAACGCTGCGCGGGCGGGGATCGATGGGCGAGATTGCCGCGGCGGAGCGAGGACGGCTTCGGAGCAATGTCTATCTAGTGACAGAGGCGATGGCGCACATGGACGCTGCGGGGACGGCGGAGCCGAGGGTGGAGCTGCAAAAGCTGGTGCGATTCATCCCGGTGTGGGTGAAACTAGCGGTGGCGCTGGCGCTGGGTTTGGGGACGATGATCGGGTGGAAGCGGATTGTGGTGACGGTGGGCGAGAAGATTGGCAAGACGCATCTTTCCTACGCGCAGGGAGCGTCGGCGGAGATGGTGGCGGCGTTGACAATCGCGGCGGCCGATATCGGCGGATGGCCGGTGAGTACGACGCACGTGCTGTCATCGGGCGTGGCTGGGACGATGGCCGCGAACCACTCGGGGCTGCAAATGAACACGATGCGAAACCTGCTGCTGGCGTGGGTATTGACGCTGCCAGTGTGCGTGTTTCTGGGCGCGATGCTGTTCGCGCTGGGGATCAATATCGTGGTGAGCCTGGGGTTACGATAGCTGCACGTTGAGCACGCGCGCGCTGACCGCCGATGGCCAGTCCGGCGGCATTTCGCCGGACTGTGCCAAGAGCGGAATCTATCGGGGCGACTTCCAGAGCGAGTATCCCGCCGCGGAGGCGACGATCACATTCGCAACTACCACAGGGGTAGCGCGGATGAAGAGGCCATAGCCGATCCACAACATGGCTGCTCCGCCCTGGACCGCTCTTAAAGAGCGGCCCTCCCGGCAAAAGTACGAACTGGCGAACGCAACGGTGGCCACCCATCCAATCCATTCGGCGACCATTAGTTCGTCACCTGCGAAACGACGGGAACAGGGCGAAACTTGACTGTGTCGGTGCGAACCTTGTCCCACTCGTGAAGGACATGACCGTGCGCCTCGAAGGCGTTCCGGATGCGGCTGGCGGGCCAGTCCATGAGCTCCTCCAGGATCGGAATCGCTACACCGAGGGCGTCGTCAGCCAGCACGGTGCGGCGCGCGATTTCGGTGATGTACTTATTTTCGGAGACCGCGATTGTCAGGCCGCCACACCGGTTGAGATGCAGCATGACATGGACGTCGGAACTGCCGTCACCGACGTAGGCGATGCGATCGTGGGGTACACCCAGACGGGCTCGCAGTTCTTCGAGCGCGGCCACCTTGCCGTAGCCGGCGGGGACGCGGAGAATCGACTGAATTTCTCCCGTTTCCTCGTCATATTGGAATCGGGTACCCACGATGTGATCGGGCGGCACGATGCCTTCCAGGGCCGATTGAATCACCTCTTCCGGCGCCGCGGAGATGACGTAAAAGGAGAAGTGGCAGCCCTCCAGATCCTGTACCAATTTCATCAGCGCCGGGATGTTCTGCTTGAGCCGGACGCGCTTGCCGACCTCGTGGAGATGCTCCCGTCGAACGCGGCGGTATTCGGGGTCGTGGAGAAGGAGGTAGGAGAGCTCCGCGCCCTGCTGCACGAAATGGGTCTTGGACAGACCGGCGATCTTTTCTTCGAAATTCGAGGCTCCGAGCAACTCGCTCAGGACGATGCCGGAGTCGTTGAAGCTAAGCGTCTGGTCGAAATCAGACGCCAATAGATACCGCTTGGAGTGCGGCGTTTTGTCCTGCATGTTCTCACTATCCTTGTTGAGGGTGAATACCGTGTTGCAGTGGGGATACCAGTGCGTGAATCATTCGCGGAGAACAAGGCGAATGGGGAAACAGGGATATGTTTGTGATGCGCGCCGGGCGGTGTTGGTTTCAGCGTATGGGAACCTAGTAGGATTCGCGTGAAACGATTTTTACTTTTCGCTCTCTCCTTCGCCGCGCTGGCACAGGCGCCTAAACCCGTTGAATCGGCTGACGCGCAAAAGCGCGTGGAACTGAATCTGTTGGGGAAGGAGGATACGGCGAAAGGGGAAGGCCGGCGGAATGAGAACGTCCAGTTCAATCTGGTGGACAACAACGCGCTGAAGGAATTGAATGTCCGGCTCGGCGCAACGGCGACGCTTGTGCAAGAGTTCCGTGCCGACCGTGGCTACTTCGGCGCCGAGTTCGGCAATCCCGCCGCGGCGCCGGCGCATCTGTCGGCCGCCCGGCGCGCCAACTGGCATGGCAATCTCTTCGCCAATCACCAGAACAGCATTCTGGCTGCGCGGGCGTTTTTTCAGGTAGGCGATGTGAAGCCCGCGCATGAGAATCGCTATGGGTTTCAGACTGGATTCACGCCGTGGAAGGATGGGTATTTTTCGGTGCAGGGTTCGCAGGACAAACTGCGCGGACAGGTGAACGGCAACGTGCTGGTTCCCCGCCCCGAGGAGCGGAGCGCGCTGATTGCCGACCCGGCGCGGCGGGCAATTGTGACGAAGTTTCTCGCGGCGTTTCCGGCCGTTCTTCCGAACCGAACCGACATCAACCCGCGGGCGCTGAACACCAACGCACCGCAGCACATCGACGGCAACGACGCCACGCTGCGCCTGGAGCATAAGCGCATTTACGCGCAGTATCAATTTACGAGTCAGGCGGTGGAGGCGTTTCAGCTGGTGGCGGGGCAGAATCCGGACACCCGGACTCGCTCGCATCGTGCACGGCTCACGTGGGCGCCGGCTGGGCATTGGCAGATCACGTCGGCGTTCGACCGGATCGGTTCGCTGCTGGTGCCGGAACCGAACGCCGTGGGGCCGATGGTGGCCATCGCGGGATTGACCACGCTGGGGCCGCTGGGGACGATCCCGATTGATCGAGCGCAGAACATCTACCGCCAGGAAGCAGCCTACAGCGCGGTGCGCGGCGAGCATACCTGGTCGGCCGGCGGCATGTTCATCCGGCGCCAGTTCAACGGTATGGAGACCGACTCACATCGCGGGTATTTTTCGTTTTCCAATGATTTCGGACGCACGGGGATTGAGAACTTGCGCGTCGGAACGCCGTCGCAATATCTGGCGTCAGTGGGCAATGTCTGGCGTGGATTCCGGCAAAGTCTGGGCGCGGCGTTCGCGCAGGATTCCTGGCGCGCGACGAAGGATTTGACGGTCCAGTACGGCGTGCGCTGGGAGTGCATCGGGCGGCCGAGTGAGGTAAACGGGCTGGACCGGATTGTCTACGGCACGGACTGCAACAACGTGGCGCCGCGCGTGGGCCTGGCGCAGCGTCTGCCGGGCTCGTGGGGCGTGCTGCGCGCGGCGGCGGGTGTCCACTTTGGAGAGATCATGCCGGTGTCCTATTCGCAGATCCGCCTCTCTCCACCGCGCAGTGTGAAGTTGGTGATTCTGGCGCCGGATCTACTGAACCCGTTCAGCGGCTCCGGCGAGGCACCGAAGCCCAACTTGTACCTGATGGACCCGAAGCTGGCAACCCCGTACCACTACCAATACAACGCCAGTTGGGAGCGCGCGTTGGGTTCGGGCTGGCGCATGCAGGCGGGCTATACGGGCAGCCGCGCGCACAAACTTCCGGTGATGTGGTACACGAACCGTGCGCACCCGGTGGCGGGCATTCCGCAGACGACGGCAACGATTAACAACCGCAGGCCGGACGCAGTGCTGGCCGACGTGCGACTCGTGCTGAACGGTTCGCGCGGATACTTCGATGCCGGGCGCGTTACGCTCGTCGCGCCAAGTGTGAAGGGCTTCACGCTGGATACGGCCTACTGGTTTAGCAAGGCGATGGATCTGGGTGCCGATTACACCAACACCGCCTACGACGCCGACTCGCGCCTATCCCGCAGCCAGAGCGAATACGAGACCCATCGCGACCGCAAGGCGCGCAGCCAATTCGACCAGCCGCACGCCTTCCTGGCGCGGGTTTCCTACACATGGAAAGGCTGGACGGCGAGCAGCGTGGTGCTGTTGAAACAGGGCACGCCGTTCAACCTCACGACGCTCGATGGGCCCGGCTTCGGCAACGTGGACGGCAACGGCGGCGACCGGCCCAATCTGCTGGACCCTTCCATTCTGGGCCGGACGATCGGCAACCCGGATACCTCCGTTGCGCTCCTGCCGCGCAACGCATTTTCCTATATCCGCGCGGGAGAGGAGACCGGCAATCTGGGCGCCAACGTATTCCGCAAAGGTCCCATCCGCAACGTCAACGCCGCCATCACGCGAACCTGGAAAGCGCCGCATGAAACGCAGATCGTCCTGCGCGGCGAATCGATCAATCTGCTCAATACGCCGCAGTTCGCCGAACCCGGCGCGATCCTCGGAACACCCGAATTTGGCTACATCACCAACACGCTGAACGACGGCCGCGCCTTCCGCTTCAACCTCGCCTTGCAGTGGTGATTCTTAACGAGAACTTAGCAGGGAAAACAGGGTAACTGACGGTACGCTCAGAGAGTATGAAATTGCGATCTCTGCTCTTCGTGGCCGCCATTGGCGCGGCGTTCGCCCAACCGCCTGCCATGCAAACCGGCGACGGCATTTGGCTGCGTGACGCGCTCTTTGGAGAAAAGGACACCTTCGATTCCTGCCTGGCGCACCAACCCGGCCAAGGGCAATATCACAACCACGTGCAACCGGTCTGCCTGCGGGCGCAGCTTGGCGACAATATCGACATGATCGCCACCAGCCGGACGGGCAACGCGTATCGCGAAAAGCAGAGCGGATGGAAGCACTCCCCGATTCTGGGTTGGTCATTGGACGGCTATCCGATCTATGGACCGTATGGCTACAGCGACCCGAAGAGCGCGGCGAGCCCCATCAAGCGTATGAAGAGCGGCTATCGGTTACGCAAGCTCACGCAGCGCGACTCGCTGCCGGAGTGGGCGCTGGGTTACCACACCGGCGTTTCGCAACAACTCACGACCGCGCAGCAAGGGCCGCCTATCAACGAGCGGTTCCCTTTGGGCCGCTACATCGAAGACAACGAGTTCGTGGCCGGATTGGGCGACCTCGATCAATTCAATGGCCGCACCACAGTGACGCCTGAATATCCCAATGGCACCTATGCGTACTTCATCACGTTGAAGGACGACGGTACGCCGGCATTCCCCTACATCGTCGGGCTGCAGTATTACGGCTCGGTGGCGCGGGGCCAGGTGACGATCCCCGCCGAGGCTCAGGATTACTTCAACAGCGGCCAGTTCAACGGCCCGCGCAATACGACCGATCCGACGTTGAAAGCCTGGCAGACTGATGGTGCGACGACAGTGGCGCGGGCGATCGTAGGATGGGATCCCTCGGCCGGCCCGCAGACCACCTGGCCCGGCACGCAGCCGGCTGGCGCACGGGCGCCGGGCGGCGGCGTCACCACTCCAACTAATGGCGATATCCAGCGCATCCGCACCACGGCGAGCACCGTCTATGTGAATTCGAATAACCTGCCCAGCTACGTCATCGGGCCCTGGTTCGCGGGCGGAATGAACGGCGGCGTGTTCATGAATTTCGCTGCGTCGATCAACGTGCAATTCGCTCTGCCGCGCGCTCCGCAGGCGGCGTCGGGAACACGCACAAATACCGGGCTGGGGGCCGTTGGCATCTGGGTGAACGGAGTGGCCATTTTCAATGCGGCAGACGGCGCTTCCTACCGCAACGCGGGCGGCGACGATGCAGGCGGCGGGATCGTTCAATCGAACGCCGTTCACTGGTCGTCAGCGTCGCTCGAAGGTGGACCCGTGACGCCGGGCGCGTTGATGACGGCATTCGCCCAATTTGAAGGAAAACTGGCCACCACGACGGAAGCCGCGGCGACTGCGAACTGGCCGCTTTCGCTCGGCGGCGCGACGGTCACTATCGTCGACGCAACCGGCACCTCGACGCAGGCGCCCATCTCCTATGCGTCGGCGAAACAGCTGAATTACCGGATTCCTGAAACCGTCGCCACGGGACTGGCGACGGTTCGAATCACCGCAGGCGGCGTAACGGTACCTGGTGCCATTAACATCATCACGGCGTACCCCGGCCTCTTCCGAGCCAATGCCGAAAATGCGGCCGTGGCACAGGTGGCGCGCGTCAGTGGCGGCAGCGTGGTTTATGAACTAGCTAATGCGCCGATCGCGATTGGGACCTCCGCCGAACAGGCCACGCTTGTTCTGTACGGCACCGGGCTGAACGGGGTGAAGGACGTCACCGCGACTGTCGGCGGCGTGGCCGTTCCGGTCGACTACGCAGGGCCGCAAGGCACCTACGCCGGGCTGGACCAGATCAACCTCTCCCTGCCTCAGACATTGACGGGCAAGGGCAAGGTGGATGTCATCGTGACAGCCGCGGGCAAGCCGTCGAATCCGGTCAACATCACCATCCGGTAACATGCGCCTCGCAGCCATCGCACTTTTTATCTCCACACTTGCCGCGCAACCGGTGCGGCAAGTGTGGATCCGTGCGAAGGCGCCGGGCAGTGTGCAGCCGGACGTCCATAGCGTCGACGTTACGGAGAGAGATGTCATCGTGCGTTCCGCGGGTATCTCGCTGGCGCGGCTTGGGCCGCTTGGCGTCTCGCCACAGCTGCCGGCCAGCGCCCACGAGTATACATTCCACATTCCTCTTCAGCCGCGTCCTGCGACGGGCCGGCACGCCCATATTCCGGCCAGTCACGCGGGGGTGTTCGTCAACGGCGTGCCGATCCCCAATCAATTCGAAGCGACTTCCTACCGCGGGCAGAATATCTGGCATTTCGACAGCGTGAATCGCAACGCCAACAGCACGCACGCCACGCCGCAACCGGGCCTGTTGGAAGATCTGCTGCCGGACCGGAATCGCCATTCGCCCCTTATCGGATTCGCGCTCGACGGCTATCCCGTCTACGGCCCGTGGACCGGCGGTGCGCGCATGCGTTCGAGCTATCAACTACGCCAGATCCAGACCCGTGATCGCTGGCCAGACGGCACCCTGCTCGCCCCCGGCCAGGCCGGTCCGCCGGTGAGCGCGGAACATCCGCTCGGCACGTTCGCGGAAGACTATGAGTATGTCCCCGGTTCAGGAGACCTCGACGAATTCAACGGGCGGCTTGCAAAAACGCCAGAATACCCTGGCGGCACCTACGCCTATTTCTTATCGACGAACGAGCAAGGACAAGCGGCGTTCCCGTATCTGCTGGCGCACGAATTCTACGGCGAATACGCAGTTCCGCAAATGCCGGGCATGCTTCGGTTTCGCGTTCCCGGCGCCAACGGAAAACTGGTGCGCCACCTGGAACACATTCACGAAAAACCGATGCATGTGCTGGTGATTTCGCACGATCGCCAATCCTTCGCCCACATTCATCCGGAAGTGAACGAAGAGGGCATCTGGGAGGTGCCGTACACGTTTCCCCACACTGGGCGCTACCGCGTCTATTCCGACTACACGCCGCCCGGCGGGAACCAACGCGTGGAGCATTATGACGTCGACGCCACCGGCCCCGCGCCACGCCCCGCGTCGCCCTCGGCGAATCCTGGCGTGACGCTGGAATACGCGAATACCGTCCGCGGCGGAGAAGACGTGGAACTCGTCTTCCTCGTCGGCGAAAGCATTCGCGGATGGCAACCCTACCTGGGCGCGTGGGCGCACGTCGTCATCGCCGGCGAAGGCCTGTCAAGCCTGCTCCACGCGCACCCCATCGACGGGGCGCCCCCGGGCGAAGCGCACGACCACACCCGCACCCCGCCGCCGGACCGCGTGCGCGTGGCAGCCAACTTCGCCACACCCGGCCAGTACAAGCTCTGGTTCCAACTACAGCTCGGCGCAGAAGTCGTCACAATCCCCTTCACGCTCCCGGTCGCGGCCGCCGCCAATCGCCGCACGCAACAACCCATCCCCGCCGGCGCCACGCGGCTCCGCATAACCGCCCACGGCTACGAACCCATGCGCCTGGAGATACCGGAAGGCAGACCCGTCACGCTCGCCATCACGCGTACCTCCGAAGGCAACTGCGGCGGCCGCATCGTCTTCCCCGCCCTCGGCCTAACGCACGACATCCCGCCGGGCGGCACGACGCTGTTGACCCTGCCCGCGCAACCCAAGGGCGAAGTGCACTTCACCTGCGGCATGGGCATGTACCGCGGCAGTATCGTCGCCGTCAGCGCGGCGCCGTCGCCAGACCCTCAAAAAACTCGCAGTGCTTCCGGAAGCCCAACGACGCGTAAACCCTGATCGCCGCCGCGTTCCCCGCGCGCACGTTTAGCCCAACCGTTTCCAATCCGGCCAGCGCGCCCAGCGTCGCACATGTCGCGATCCGGCCCAATCCGCGCCCGCGCCAAGCGCTGTGCGTGTAGACGTTGCCCATCGCCGCCGCGCCTTCGTCCGGTGCGTACAAATGAGTCCCGGCCACGGCCAGAATCTCACCGCCGTCGCAAACGCCAAAGAACACGCCGTCGTCCACCATGGACGGGAAGAAGAAATCGGGGGACTCCCCACTCGCCGCGCCATCGGCATAGAGACGTTCCAACGCCGGCACATCGGCCGCCGTCAACCGCCGCGCCCGCGACACCTCCACCCAACCGGACCGATCCCCGATCCAGCCCATGCGCCACATCAACTGGCGCTTCGTCACGACGGCGACGCGCTCCACCGCGGCCAGCGCTGGCGCTTGCACTTGCAAGTGTACCGGCCACTGCACGTGCGCCAGTGCTTCAGCAACGCTCGCGTCGCCCATGGCGAAGAGGATACAGGTGCCGTAATCGTACAGCACCAAAGTCAGATCCGGTGCGAACCAGCGCGTCTTTCCGAACATGGCAGGCGCCAAATCGCCGAGCGCGTAGACGCACCAAATCCGGTCCCCCTCAAGCAGGGCCCGGATCTCAGCAGGACTGGTTAACAGTTCCATAATCAGAACGGGCCGCGCGCAACTGCCACGGCCCCGTCCCGAAAAGCAAACTAGAAGCTGGCAACCGCGCTGGGTTCGTCGTTGAAAACTTCGAACACCGTGTAGAGCTTCGTGATCTGCAACAGATCCTGAACGCGCTTGGTCAGGTTCAGCAGTTTCAGATTCCCGCCGTTGTTGGATACCGTTGTGAAGGCCGACACCAGTTCGCCGATGCCGGAGCTATCGATGTAGGTGACTTCGCCGAGGTTCAGGACGATATTCTTGTTACCGTCCGCCACCAGCTTCTTCACCGCCTCGCGAATCGCCACGGAGCCGTCACCCAAAGTGATCTTCCCCCCAACGTCCACCAGGACCACATCACCGTTCTGCCGATTATTAATAGTTGCGCTCATTTATCCTCTCCAAAACAAGGTCCCGCCGATGCGCGAGTTCCTTGTGCCAACATGAGATACTTTCACAGTATAGCCGCGCCGCATGCCTGAAATTGTAGAATCCGAGATCTTGTTGATTGGACCAGACGGCGAATCCCGTCCGATCCGCCTCACCACCAGCCCCTACATCATGGGCAGGTCGGAGTCCGTGAGTCTGCCGATGCCGGGCGACACCATGCTGTCCCGCCAGCATTGTTCCTTCGAATGGACTGGCGACGCGTGGATCGTCCGGGACATGGGGAGCAAAAACGGAACGACCGTCAACGGCCTCAACCTGATCCGCGAACACCGCCTTTCCCCCGGAGACCGCATCGTCGCCGGCCGCCAGATCATTGAATTCGAAACCAAGAAGTCACCGAGCACAAAGCCCGTACCCAGCCCGCTCGAGTTCGTCGAGGATGAAGCCGGCGCCGCCATCCGGCCCGATTCCACGTTCATCATCCGGCTCGACTCGGCCAATTTCTCCTCCAAGCAAACCGGCGCATCCGCCAGCATTGAACTGGAACGGGCCAACCGCCGGATGGAAGCCCTTGTCCGCGCCGGCCGCGAACTGGCGTCCTTTAAACCGATTGAAAGCCTCTTCGGCATCACGCTCGATCTGGCGCTCGACGCCGTCGGCGCCAAACGTGGCATCCTCATGACGCTCGAAAACGGCGAACTTGTAACCCGCGCCCACAAGGGCGACGGCTTCCGCGTCTCCTCCGCCGTGCGCGATAAAGTGATGCGCGAACGCGCCTCGCTCCTGGTGCAGGACGCCAGCAACGACTCTCTGCTGCGCGCCTCACAAACCATCGTCCAGCAGAAGATCAAGAGTCTGATGGCCGTGCCGCTCCAAACGGAGTCGCAAGTGATCGGCATTCTCTACGTCGACACGCCCAACATCCTCTACCCCTTCGACGCCGAAGCACTCAGCCTGCTCACCGTATTCGCCAACATCGCCGCCATCCGCATCGAACACGCTCGACTGGTCGAAGTGGAGCATGCCGAGCGCCTACTGACGCACGACTTGGAACAGGCCGCCGACATCCAGCGCAGCCTCTTCCCACAGGCGCCCCCGGTGCTCCCTGGTCTGCAACTGTCTGGCCGCTCGCTGCCCTGTCGCTCGGTCGGCGGCGACTATTTCGACTACGTGCCGATGTCGGACGGACGCATCTTCGTCGTCGTTGCCGACGTCTCCGGCAAGGGACTCGCCGCGTCGCTCCTCATGTCCAGCCTGCAGGCCCGCGTCCACGCCCTCTGTGAACTGCAGACTGATGTGGCCAAACTCGTCAGCCGCCTGAACCACTCCACCAAGGCCAATACTCCTGACAACAAATTCATCACCGGCTTCTTCGCCGCCATCGACCCGGTGACCGGCGAAATGGAATACGCCAACGCCGGGCACAACCCGCCCGTCATCGCCCGCCAGAACGGAAAGGTGGAACTGCTCACCGCCGGCGGCCCCGTGCTTGGCATTCTGCCCAACATCAACTACGTCGGCGGCCGCACGAAACTGGAAACCGGCGACCTGTTGGTGATGTATAGCGATGGCGTTTCGGAAGCGCCCAACGCCAAGGACGAAGAGTTCGGCGAGGAGGCCGTGGCGCAGATCGCCGCGTCGTGTCTGGACCGCTCCGCCGACGAAGTGCTGATGGAAATCGCCCGCCAGCTACGCGCCTTTCTCGGCGAATGTTCGCCCACCGACGACGTTACGATGGTCGTCGCGCGCAAGCTGTAAGGAACGGAAGCAGCGCCGCGTTCACCTCGTGAGGGCGCTCCTGCTGAATGAAATGGCCGGCGCCATCGATCAGCACCGGCGCCGCCAGCTGCGGCAGGGCAGCCTGCATCACGTCGATCGGCGACCGCCCGCCGATCGGAGCAATCACGGGGTCTTTCGTACCGGCGACAAAGAGCGCCGGCTGCCCAATCGTCGCGCCCGCCCACGGCGCCAGTAGCTCCCAATTCCGGTCCAGATTCCGATACCAGTTCAGTCCGCCGCGAAATCCGGTACGGACGAAATCGGCGGTCATCGTGTCCAGGTCGGCATCGGTCAGCCACGCGGGCAAGGCGGGGACGTCCGTCATCCCATCCAGAAATCCCAACCCCGGACGAATAGACAGCGGCGAACCGTCCCCTGAGAGCCCGGTGAACATCCGGCGCAGCGCCAGCCGCGGATCCCGTTCGAACTCGGCCTCGGCCACGCCTTCTTTCTGAAAGTAGAGCCAGTAATGGTTCTCCAGCCCCGCCTTGTGCAGGGTGCGCAACGGCGGCGCCGCGCCGCGCGGCCGGAACGGCACGCTCATCGCCGCCACGGCCGGGAACAGATCGGGCCGCAACAGCGCCGCCTGCCACGCCACCGCCGCCCCCCAATCGTGGCCAACCAGCAGCGCCTGCCTCTCGCCCAGCGCCGCCACCAGGCCGACCACGTCGCCCACCAGATGCAACATGTGATACGCATCCACGGCGGCCGGAGCATCCGTGCCGCCGTACCCGCGCAGGTCAGGCGCGACGGCGTGAAATCCAGCCGCGGCCAGTGCCGGCAACTGATGGCGCCACGAGTACCAGCTCTCCGGAAACCCGTGGCACAACAGCACCAGCGGCCCCTCACCCGCCTCGGCAAGGTGGAAACGAATCCCGTTCGCCACCACCTCGCGATGGGTGATCACTTCTTCGGGTACCCCGGCGCGGCGGTCACTTCTTTCATCTGCAGCAGGTGGCGCTCGGCGTGGCCGCTGATCATGAGAATCATCTCGTACAGGTCCATCTCCTGCCCGGGGCCCATCTGGAAAAACCGGCCGCGCAGATCCTCATCGGTCGTTTCGACATACTTGATCGTCAGGTCGCGCCGCTCGTTCAACGCCGCTACCAGCGCCGCCTTCGATGCGAAGCGCCCGGTCGGCCGGATTTCCCCCGGCGCCGAGGCGCGCTTGCTGCGGTCGGCCATCTGCGCCAGCACCGCCTTGTTGCCGGCCTCCCGCCTCGTCGCCTTCGCGGTCCGCTTGGCTTCGTCAACGGGCAACTTCTTCGCGCTCTGCTGAATCAGGCCGCGGAGCATGTTCTCCGTCTCGGTAATGTGTTCGGCGCATTCGGCGATGCTCCAGCGGTCCGGACCAGCCTTAAACTTCCACTGCGCCTCGCTCAACGGCGCGATCAGGTCCAAAACCTGCTTCCGCGTCGCGTGCAAATGGCTCATCGCCTGGTCGCGCTCGCCCTTGCTCAGCGTCTCGGCGCACATCGGTAGCGCCAATAGCGCCAGCATCATCCAACTCCGCATCCTCAAATCCTCCGGCTTCCTAGGGTTAGATTCCTAGATGAAAGGCCTAAACGTTCAGTGCCCACAGGCCGATAGTAGCAAAGGAGGCAGTGAACAGAGTGTCTGACGCAGGCAGCTTGTCCGAATTTTTCTCCGAATTACGTCCCCCGCTGGAGCCGGCTCCGTCGACGATACCCGCCATTCCGGCGGGCCTGTCGGCCGAACCGATCCAGGACGGCGGACGATCCGGTAGACTTTTGCTCGTTGATTCCCTGGAAATCAATCGCCGCCTGGCGAAGGGAATGCTCCGGTCAGCCGGCCAGTACGAGTTCTTTGAGGCCGCCACCGGCCGTGCCGCCCTCGATATTCTGGAAAAACAACCCGTTGATCTGGTTGTGATGGACCTGATGATGCCAGACATCAGCGGACCGGAGTTCTGCCGCCGGCTGAAAGGCAATCGGAAGACCCAGCTGTTGCCCATCCTGATGATCACCAGCATGCAGGGCGCGGAACACGAAGTGCTCGGCATCGACGCCGGTGCCGATGAGTACCTCACCAAACCGCTGCATCCGTCAGTCCTCCGCGCCCGCGTCCGCGCGCTGCTGCGCCACAAAACCGCCATCGATTCGCTCGACGAAGCCGAAACGATTCTCTTCGCCCTCGCCCAGGCAGTGGAAGCCCGGGACTCCTATACGGCCGAACACTGCCAGCGGCTGGCGACCTATAGTGTGGCTCTCGGTGTCGCGCTCGGCCTCTCCCGGCCGGAGTTGGTCGCGCTCTACCGTGGCGGGTTTCTCCACGATATCGGTAAGGTTTCCATCCCGGACAGTATTCTCCACGGCAATAAGCGGTTAACCGATGCCGAATGGGTGATCATGAAGCAGCACACGCTGCGCGGCGAAGAGATCTGCCGCCCCATGAAGAGCCTCGCCCCCGTACTTCCCATCATCCGCTCCCATCACGAAAAATGGGACGGCTCCGGGTATCCTGACGGCCTGCGCGGCGAAAACATCCCGCTTCTGGCCCGCATCCTGCAGATCGTCGACATCTTCGACGCGCTCATCACCGAGCGGACGTACAAACGAGCCTTCACCGTCGAAGAGGCTACGCGAGTCCTCGAGGACGAGGTGGTTCGCGGCTGGCGCGATCCGGAGCTCGTGTCCCTGTTTATCAGCCTGCTCAATCGCAATATGCTGGAATCCACCGCTTCGCTGATCGACACCGATTGGCCGGAACTCTCCACCATGCTCCGTTCGCTGCAGGGAATGCATTCCGGAATTCAGGGGTCCACCCCCTCGCAAGTAATTCAAATGCCCAAACCTGTTCTCTAATAAGGCTATGCGCGCCGTCACTCTCTTCTGCTCGCTTCTCGCGGTCCTCCCGGCCTATCCCCAGCCCAAGACGCCTCCGGTACCCGATACCGAGCGAACCCACTGGTTCCGCGATGCCAAGTTCGGCATCTTCGTCCACTGGGGGCCGTATTCGGTGATCGGCCGCCACGAATGGGCGCGCCACAAACTGCAAATCCCCCAGGCCGAATACGACAAGTTCGCCCGTCAGTTCAACCCGGTCAAGTTCAACGCCGCCGAGTGGACCCGCCTGTTTCAGAGCGCCGGCGCCAAGTACATCGTTATCACCTCCAAACACCACGACGGCTTCTCCATCTATCGCAGCGGCATCAGCAGATACGACATGAAGATCACCCCCTACCCAGGTGATCCGCTGAAACAACTCGCCGATGCCGCCCAGCGCTCCGGTCTGCGGCTGGGCTTCTACCACTCCATCATGGATTGGAAGCACCCTGACTACCGCCCCATCCGCTCCTGGGAAACGGTAAAGCCGGAGGACAAAGACGGCGATCTGCCGCGCTACCTCGATTCCATGAAGGGGCAACTGCGGGAACTGCTCTCCAACTACGGCGATGTCGCCACCATCTGGTTCGATGGCGAGTGGGAACACAAGCCGGAAGAGATCAACGCAGACGGAATCTACGACCTGATCCGCTCCCTCCAGCCGAACACCCTGATTAACGACCGGCTCTACAACCGCCGTCCTGGCAACAAAGCCGACTTCGGCACCCCGGAACAGTTCGTCCCCGCCACCGGCCTGACCGGCGCCGATGGAAAGCCGTCGCTGTGGGAAAGCTGCGTCACCATCAATAGCGACAGCTGGGGCTACAACAAGTACGAAACAGAGTTCAAAACGGACCGTGAACTCATCCGTATGTTAGTCGAAGTGGTCAGCAAGGGCGGCAATCTGCTCCTGAATGTCGGGCCGCGTCCGGACGGCAGCATCCAGCCGGAGTTTGTCGAACGCCTGGAAGCCATCGGCCGCTGGATGAGCGCCAACGGTGAGGCCATCTACGAAACAACCGCCTCCCCGTTCCGCAGCCTCCCTTTCTACGGCCGCGCCACGGTCAAGGGTTCCACACTCTACCTGCACGTTTTCAATTGGCCCGCCAACGGGAAACTCCGTGTCGCCGGACTCCAGAACATCGTGCACAAGGCTTACCTGCTCGCCGATCGAAACAAGTCGCTCAGCACCGCACGTGATGGCGACGATATCGTCATTAATGTGCCTGCCGAGGCGCCCGACGAGGTCGCCTCCGTGGTCGCCCTCCAACTCGACGGCACTCCGCGCGCCATCCCAGCCTTTGAAAAACCTGCCGAAGACGGTACGATCACCCTCGCGGCCGCCTCAGCCGAGATTGAATCCAGCCTCGGTCAGCGCATGAAGATGGAGAACATCTTCGGCCACGCTTATCTGACTAAGTGGACACGTCCCGGGGACGTCCCCACCTGGAAGGTCAACATTCCCAAGGCAGGCCGCTATCAGATCACTCTCCGCTACGCCGCCCAGAAATCCAGCGGCGGATTGCCATTCTTCCTGAAGGCCGGCGACGTCCTGTTGAACGGCAAAACCGAAGTAACCGGTGACGCCCAGGTCTTCCGGGAATTCGCCATTGGCGCCATGACACTGAAGGCTGGCGAGCAACCGCTTCTTCTCCAATCCACCGCCCCGCCCGGCGCTACGGCCATGAATCTGGAAGCAATCATCCTCAAACCCATGCGACGATAGCGCCATGCGCCTATTCCTGCTGGCCGCCGTGGTCTGTTCCGCGCAAACGCCGATCACCCTCGTCGGGGACTCCACCGTTGCCGAAGGCGGCGGCTGGGGCCCAGGGTTCCGCGCCACCCTCGCCGGGAAAGCGGAAGTGCGCAACCTCGCCCGCAATGGCCGTAGCTCGAAGAGTTTCCGCGACGAAGGAGCCTGGAAACCGGCCATCGACGGAACCGCCAAATACATCCTCATCCAGTTCGGCCACAACGATTGCCCCGGCAAGGGCCCGGACCGCGAAACCGATCCCGCCACCACATTCCGCGCCAACCTCCTCCAATACCTCAACGAGGCCCGCGCCGCCGGCGCCACACCCGTCCTCGTCACCTCCATCGTCCGGCGCAACTTCACCAGCGACAACAAAATCAAGTCCGACTGCCTCGTCCCCTACGTCGAACAAACCCGCCAACTCGCTACCGAAACGAAAACGCCGCTCCTCGACATGTACGCCAAAACCAGGGCACTCAGTGAGCGAATCGGACCGGCCGCCAGTGACGCGCTCGGCGCCACCACCGCCGACGGCAAGCCCGACCGGACGCACCTAGGCCCCCAAGGCCAACAGGAAATCGGTGCCATCGCCGCCCGCGAGTTTCTCCTCCTATTCCCCCAGGGCGCGAATCACTAGCTGGGCCGTCTCAGCGCCAGAGAAGTTCTGCTGCCCTGTGATCAGATTGCCATCGCGGACAGCGAACGACCGCCAGCACCCCGCCTGCACATAATTCGCCCCTGCCTCGCGCATCGCATCCTCAATCCGCCACGGCATTACATGTCGTCCCCGCGGCAGCAGACCCATGCCCCAGACAGCCTCGTCCGCAAAATCCTCCTCCACATTGGCAAATCCCGTCACGGTCTTTCCGCGGGCGATCAACTCACCATCGTCGCCCCGCGCATATCGCAGAACTGCCACTCCATGGCACAGCGCCGCTGCCACCTTCCCTGCCGCATGGAAGGCCGCGAACTTCTAGTGCAGGTCCGTCGCACGTTCAAATGTGAACATCGGCGCCTGCCCGCCAGCCACCACAATGGCGTCGAATCCGGCCACGTCGATGGAACTGACCACGGCGGTCTCGGCCGTCAAACCAGCCAGCGCGGGCGTCGCAAGATACCCCATCGTGATCAAATCGCCCGCCGAGTATCCACTCGCGTCTCTCGGGTCGCTCATCCCGTCAGCCTCGCAGCGCCCCCCGTCCGGGCTGAAAATCGCCACCTCGTACCCGGCTTGCCGAAAGCAGTAGTAGGGGTGCGTTAACTCGCTCCACCAGAACCCTACCGGCCATCCCGTCGTCGTCGATACAGCCGGATTGGCAATCACTATCGCCACCCGCTTCGGCGCCCCCGGCCGAACTGCATTCACGTTCCGGACGCTCATTCGCCACCTCGCTGCAGGAACTGAAATCCGATCCCGCGCCCATAGCCGTGCTGCAGCGCAAGCGATATCCACAACAACGCAAACGGCTCCAGCAACCGAGCCTGCGTCAACGGCCCCGCGTCCCGCGCATCAAATCCAATCGCGCCAGCCAACTCCCCCACCTGCGCCTTCGCCGCCGCGTCGTCCCCGCAGTAAAACAGAACCGCCTTCGTGCCGCCAAATGACGGATCGGCCATTACATTGAAGCCGATCGTGTTGAACGCCTTCACCACCCGCGCCCCCGGCGCCCACGCCGCCACCTGCTCCGCGCCTGATGTTGTCGTGCCGTACTCCAACCCGGCCAGCATCGGCAACAGCGGATTCGTCGCATCGATCAGCACCTTCCCGGCCAATCCACCCACCCCTTCCAGAATCTCCCGCGTCGCCGGCCACGGCGTCGCCAACAGAATCACATCGCTCACAGCCACCGTCTCGGCTGCCGTCGCCGCCCGCGCGCCGTTACCGGCCCGCGCCACCAACTCAGCCATCTCCGCCGAATCCGGCTTCCGCGACGCAAAGACCACCGTGTGCCCCGCCCCCGCAAATCGCACGCCCAGCGTGCCCCCAACATTCCCGGATCCAATAATTCCAATTTGCATCACCGCTCCTTTTTCCAACTGAAACACTGATTTATATTACGATACTGTATCGTATCGTAATAGATTGTCAAGATGAATCTGTGGTCGCAAAAACTTCAGTAGAAAAATCCGCCGGCCGCCCGCGGGATCCGGAAACAGAACGCCGCATCCTCGAAGTTACCCTCCGCCACCTCGCCGAAGAGGGCTACAGCCGCATGTCGCTCGACAACATCGCCCTCGCCGCCGGCGTCAGCAAACCCACCATCTACCGCCGCTGGCCGGGCAAGGCCGATCTGGCCACCGCCGCGCTTCGCACCCTCCAACTCGCCGAACCGCCCGTCGATACCGGAACCACCACAGGCGACCTCATCGCCACACTCGAAAACTTCTCCCGTTCTCTCCTCCGCCCCAACGGCTTGTCCCTGATCGGCACCGTTCTCGCCGAAGAAGCCCACACTCCCGAACTGCTCGCCCTATTCCGTGAACGGCTCGTCGTCCCCCGCCGGCAGATGCTCCTTGCCATTCTCGATCGCGCCAAACGCCGCGGAGAACTCCGCCGCGGCGCCAACCTCGATGTCGCCGTCAACCTGCTCGTCGGCGCCTTCTACGCGCGCTATCTGGCCGCCTCAGCGATCCCCGCCGGCTTCCCCCGCGAGCTGGTCGCGATGGTCTGGCCCGGTCTCGTCCGCCAGCGCCGTTAACTCCCCAGCGCCCTTGTACCACCGCGTGATCACCCCGCGCATTTGCTCGGGCCGCCATGGCTTGGACAAGAAATCGTCCATACCGCTCTCCATGCACTTGTACCGTTCCTCTTCCAGCACGCTGGCGGTCATCGCAATCACCGGGGTCCGCTGTCCGCCCAGTTCCCGCCGCCGTATCTCCCTGGTCGCGTCATAGCCATCCATCTCCGGCATCAAACAGTCCATGAAAACCAGGTCAAACCGCGTCCCGTTCATCCGTTCCAGCGCTTCCCGCCCGTTCGTCGCCATCACCACGACGCAGCCCAGACGCTCCAACGTCCGCTCGGCCACCTTTCGATTCACCGCGTTATCCTCCACCACCAGCACCACTGGCGGCCGCTCAAACCCCAGCGGAAGTAACTTCACCGGCGCTGGCGCGGAACTCACGCCCGCCGCCCCCACCGGCAGTAGCAACGAGAACCAAAAAGTCGAACCTTTCCCCTCAGCGCTCTCGACGCCAATCTCGCCACCCATCGCCCGCACCAACAGCCGGGAGATGGCCAGCCCCAAACCAGTCCCGCCAAATCGCCGTGTCGTCGAAGGATCCGCCTGCCGGAACCGGTCAAAGATCAACGCCTGCTTCCCACCCGGAATGCCAACACCGGTGTCTTCTACATAAGCGATTAGCCCAACCGTCGCGGCATCACGAGACACCACGCTCCATCGAACCCGGACGTGCCCGCGCTCTGTGAACTTGATCGCGTTCCCCACCAGATTCGCCAGGATCTGCCTCACCCGCCCCGGATCCCCGATCACCGTCGCCGGCAACGCGGCATCGGCCGACATCGCGACAGCCAATCCTTTCTCCGCCGCCATACCGCCAAAACCGTCCACGACCTGACGGGTCAACGCCATCACGTCGAACGGTACCGACTCTAACGTCAGCCCCCCGGACTCGATCTTCGAATAGTCCAGAATGTCGTTCAAGATCCCCATCAGCGCCTCCGCCGAGGAGTGAATCGACGCACCCATATCGCGCTGGTCCGGATCGAGCGACGTCTCCAGCAGCAGGTTCGTCAGCCCCAGCACCCCATTCATCGGCGTCCGAATCTCGTGGCTCATCGTCGCCAGAAACTCCGTCTTCGCCCGGTTCGCCCGTTCTGCCTCCATCCGCGCCGCCCGCACCCGCATCACCTGCCACGCCGTCACAGCGGACACAAACACCAGGAATCCAATCCCCACCCACAACAACTCCTGCCGCCGCTCCGCCTGGCTCAACCGCAGCAGCCAATCGGTGCTCCCCAGCCCCACCGCGTAATGCGCCGAAATTCGTCCCAGAGTTCCATCCATCGCCATCCGATCAATCTCGTTCCGAATCGCCTCGGCATGCATCTCATTCCCCGGCGAAGCCCCAGTGGCAATCTCCAGACGCGTATTCGGCAGAAACTCCACCGCGAACGCCGCGCCACGGCACGCCTCACTCCGCGTCATCGATTGCGCTACGAACGAGCGCTGGTCCAGAAAAATATGCTGCACGTCGCCCAGGCACAGGGCGTCAAACAGCTGCGCCCGGCTCGGATAGGTCTTCACCGTCGCCGCCGGCCGAACCTGCCGGATCATAAAGCCAGGCACAGGCGTATTAATGACGCCGATCACCGTCTCCGGCGCCCGCGTTTCGCCCGCCAGCGTCACCAATGCAAAATGGCTCTCTGCCCAAGGCCGCGTCAAATGAAACAACTGCCGCCGCCGAGGCGTCACCGACATCGACCCCCACAGGTCCAACGTCCGGTTCGGCAACATCACCTCCGGCCCATCCTTCGGGCTCACCCACTCCAACCGGATAGCAACCCGCCGCGCCGCTTCATTCACCACATCCGGGCCCAGCCCGGTCACAGTCCCATCCGGCCGCAGAATCTCAAACGGCGGCCCCGGCCACGTCCCAATACGCAGCACCCGCTCCGGCACCCGGTACGCACCGGGACGCAGAATCGCCACAACCGCGGCGACCGCCAACAGAACTATACCTGCGAACACAATCCGGGTTCTACCGGTCATCAAAGGCCCTCACTGTCATTTCGGCCAAACCGAAAAAAATATTAGCATCGTCATCCCCCCTTGACACCGGGCGAATTCCTCGACCTAATAGTCCGAGCATGCGCGCCACCCTCCTCTTGACAACCCTGCTCTCCCTCGCCGCCCAGCCGGCTCTCCCGCCCGCCGCAACCATCAAAATTGACTACGAAAAACACGTCAAACCCATCCTCGCCGCCAAGTGCCACTCCTGCCACGGCGAAGACGTCCAACAGTCTGGCCTCCGCCTCGACAAGCGCCAAAACGCCATGCGCGGCGGCGATTACGGCGTCGTCATCAACTCGGGCAACAGCGCCGCCAGCAAACTCATCAAACGCGTTGTCAGCGGCGACGGCGGCATGCAAATGCCCCCCTCCGGCCCCCTTTCCGCCGAAGAAATCGGCATACTCCGCGCCTGGATCGACCAGGGAGTCGACTTCCGCATCGAAATTAAAGAGGACGCCCCGCCCCCGCCCGTCTCCCCCAAACTCGCCAGTCTCCTGACAGCCATCCGCAACGGCGACACCCCCTCGGTCCAAAAACAACTCGACCTCGCCACCGCCCAGGACGCCGCCGGCGCCACCCCGCTCCACCACGCCGCCGCCTTCGGCAACATCGCCATGATGAAGGCGCTAATCGCAGCCAAAGCCCCCATCAACGCCAAAAACCGCCGAGGCTCCACGCCCCTCCACTGGGCCATCCACGATGAAGCCAAGGTCCGCCTCCTCATCGAAGCCGGCGCCGATATCAACGCCCGCCAGGCCGACGGCCGCACCATCGTCTACCAAGCCGCAAGCGCCGGCAACGCCAACGCCGTCCTCAAACTCCTCCTCGAAAAAGGAGCCGACGCCAACACCCCCACTGCCAACGGCAACGCCCCGCTCGCCAACGCCGCCGCCCGTGGCGACGTCGAAGCCATGCGCCTCCTCCTCGCAAAGAAAGCCGACCCCCATCACAAAAGCGGTACCGGCGCCAACGCCCTCATGGCCGCCGCCAATAGCCGCAACCCCGAAGCCGTCAAACTCCTCCTCGACCTCGGCGCCGATCCCAACGTCGCCACCAAAAAGAACGAAACCGCCCTCCATAACGCCGCCACCGCCGGCGACGAGCAATCCGTAAAACTCCTCCTCGCCAAAGGCGCCAACGCCAATATCCCCGACGATCGCGGCTACACGCCCCTCATGTACGCAGCGGCGTCTGAAGCTATGAACGCCAACGTCGTCAAACTCCTCCTCGCCGCGAAAGCCAAAATCGATGTCACCGGCGAAGGCGAAACACCCCGCACCCTCGCCGCCAAACGTGGCGACACCGAAGTCGCCCGCCTCCTCGGCGTGACGCCCAACGACAAGCCCCAATCCCAGCCCGCCCCGGGCAAGCGCCGGCCCATCCCGGTCGCCGTGGAACAAGCCATCACCCTCGTAGCCAAGCAGAGCCATAACTTCATCCGCATCGCCGGCTGCAACAGCTGCCACGCACAGGATCTCCCCTCCACCGCCCTCGGCCTCGCCCGCGACCGCGGCATCCCCACCCCGCCCCAGGTCGATCAACTCCCCGTCGCCATGACCGGCATCAACCCCGAACGCATCATGGATCTCGGCGCGACCAACGTCTCCAGCATCGGCTGGGAGATGATGGACCGCGCCGCCAATCACCAACAGCCCGACGCCTATACCGACGCCACCGTCCACTTCGTCAAAGCCATGCAAACCGCCGAAGGCAACTGGCGCATCCCCGACGGCCGCCGCCCGCCCATGAACTCCGGCGACTACCAAACCACCGCCATGGCCGTCTTCGCCCTCAAAGCCTACACGCCCGAAGCGCAGAAGGCCGACACCGCCGCCCGCCTCGCCCGCGCCGCCGCCTGGCTCGAAAAGTCCAAGCCCTCGACCACCCAGGAACGGGCCTTCCAGCTCCTCGGCCTCGCCTGGGCCAACGGTTCGCAGAAGGTGATCGCCGACGCCGCCCGCGCCCTCGCCGCGACACAAAAACCCGAAGGCGGCTGGAGCCAACTCCCCGCCATGCAGCCCGACGCCTACGCCACCGGCCAGGCCCTCTACGCCCTCCACACCGCGGCCAAACTCCCCACCACCGCCCCGGTCTATCAGAAGGGTGTCGACTATCTCCTAAACACCCAAGCCGCCGACGGCTCCTGGCTCGTCCGCACCCGGTCCATCTGGATCCAGCCCTACTTCGAAAGCGGCTTCCCCTACGCCCATGATCAATGGATCTCCGCCGCCGGAACCTCCTGGGCCGCCATGGCGCTCTCACTCACCGCCGAGCCCCAAAAACTCAGCCAGCGGTAGACCAATTCGCGACGAGAAACCTACCCAAGGGCACACCCGCAGGCCGAAGGCCGGGTGTCCCCAGACGCCGTACTCCCGCGCCTTCTAGTTCGAATAAATCGTCCGGTAGGGCGTGATTAGCAAACCCGCTGCCGCGCCCGCCGCGAGCTATCCCGCACGCGAACTTTCCGAATCGTGCCCCGCACGTCCTCCGCCTTCCGCACTACCACCTCTACCTTCTGCCCGCTCCCTACCCCGCGCACCTCGTCCCGCCGGCGAACAACCCGGTCGCCATCACAAGAAACAAACAGAGTATTCTCATAGCTCTTCCAGAATCCGCCGGCAATTCAACACCTTCTCCACCAGGTCCAACGGCGTGTAGTAGTAGTGGTTCGAAGCCTCGTACCCGATCACGGACCACTCCCGCGCCACCGGATACTGCGCCCGCGCCAGCGCCATCTCACTCTTCACCAACTCCCGCATCCGCGGCCGGTCGGTAGCCCCCGCCTCCCGCAAGCGGTAGAACTCCACCTGGTTCGCCACGCTCCAAAAGTGGTGGTAACAAGTCCGCGCAATCCCCAACTCCATCGCCGCCCCGCGCCGCTTCCCCGCCGGCGCCGCCGCCACCGCCCGTTCCAATAGCGCCAACCCCGGCCGCCACGCCGCCGCCATCTTCGCGAATTGCCGCTCCACCACCTCCGGCGGATACTTCCCGCACCACGTCTTCATCCCGTCATGCGGAAACAAAATCATCCCCGGCTTATGCCCCGTCGGCGTCATCCGCAATAGGTTCGCCGGCCCATGCTGCACCGGAATCACATAGATCGCAACCCCATACGGAAACTCCACAAACGCCCGCGAAAACACGTCCCAAGCCGCCACAGCATCCGCGAAACCAGCCCCAAACTTCTGCCGCGCCACCCGCCGCAACGTCTCCGCCGCATCGGGCGCCGGGTCAAAATAATACGCCTTCGCCGCCAGCAAATTGGACGACGGATATCCCCCGCAAGTCCACGCCGCCATCAACCCCTGCACCCCCGCCCGCCGCAGGTTCTCGCAATGTTGCAGCACCAGTTGCGGCACCGGAATATAAGGCACCGCCGAAATCTCCCACGTATTGTTAAATTGAACTTTCGCCAAATTCGTCATCCCCGCCTTGCTCGCCGCCGCCCAGTTCCGAGTCGCCCGTGGCCCCGGCCCAACAACCGAAATCGAATACTCCCCAACGGCGCTCTTCACCCCGCCCCGCTCCACCGGAACACTCCACTCAGAAATACTCACAATCCGCGTATCGCTCGGCAACTTCGCCAACAACGGCCCCACCATCTCGTCCGGCCAACCCCAGTCGTAGTGAATCACCTCCGCCGTCGCCGACCCCATCCGCACACCGTCCCGCATAGCGATAAACAACTCCGCCAGCGCGTCCCAACTCTCCCGCTTCGCGCAGCGCGGACAGTCCCCGGCCTTGGGAACTTTCACCCCCCAAGCCCCACCATGCGAAAAGCAGTTCGTGTGATTCTCCGACATTGAAATCGTGAACACACCACCCAACTCCGGCACCGCCCGGAACACATGCCCCAGCGAATCCCGCACCCAATCCCGCACCGCCGCATTGCTCGTACACATCGAAAACAGATGCTGATAGGAGGAGCCCTTCATCTCCGGCCGCGAAGCAAAAAAGGCCGCCGGCATCGCCCGAGGCTCATTCAAATACAGGTAGACCCGAACCCCATACTCCCCCGCCCGCCGCACCAGTTCCTTCAAATTTCTTAGCCTTGTCTCGGAACCCTTCCCAAACTCCGGAAACGCCGCCGACGGAGCCAGCGTGTTCAACACCCCCTGCAGCCAAACGCCATTAATCCCCGCCCGCGCCAGCTTCTCCAAATACGCATCCGGAAACGGATCCGCCTCCGGCTCAAACAGCGGGTCCCCATACAACGCAAAATACGAATACAAATACCGCGGCGTCCACACCGTCTTCCGTTCTGTCACCCCCGCCGGCAACGTTGGCGATTCCAACTCCTCCATCCGGTCCTGCAGCGCATACAACGCCTGCATCAACTCGGCCACCTCCCCCGCCTCCACCCGAACAGAACCAGCCTCAATCGTCGTCCGCGACCCCGCCATCCCAGCCTGTAGCGTCAGCGTCAACCGCCCCGTCCCGCCGCCCCCAAAGCTCTCGCGCACGAAACGCAAAAACCGTTCCCCCGCCCGCGCCAGCCGCGGATCGGCCACCGGCGCCAGTGTCCACCCAGCCCCGCCAATCCCCGAGCGCAACAACGGATTCCGCGCATCGGACAACTCCCCCACAAACCCGCAAAGCTCCGCCCCCGGCCTGCCCAACTCCGCCCCAAACGCCTCCCGAACAACAGCCCGCATCCCGGCAACAGCCTTGTTCTCCGCCGCCGTCAACGCAATCCACCGCACCGGCTCACACTCCGGCCTCGGCCCCAACTTGTGATCCAGAAAATCATCTTCCTTCAACGTAAACCGGAGCCGCTCCAGGTCCCACCCCAACAGCTGCACCAACTGTCCCTCCGGCAACAAATGCCAGTTCTGCCGGATCACCGTCACATAAATCCGCCGCAACTGATCTTCGGTCAACGTCCGCTTCCCCGGCAGGCCCATAGCAGCCCCCAACCGCAAAACATTCCCCGCCGAAGTCCCCAAAACAGCCGCCATCCGCTCCGTATTCACCAGCTCCCAATTCCGCCAAACAAACTGGCACAACCGATTCGGAAAGTGAGCCTCTCCAATCGCCGCCGCCCCCGCCAACGGCATCGCCGCCATCACCGCCAGAAACTCTCTACGATCCAACATACGAGCTACCCTAACAGAGATGCGCTACGTTCGCCTTCTCCTCGTCCTGGCCAGCGCCCCCCTCCTCCCCGCCCAGACCTGTCAGGTCACCGTCCTCCCGCCCTACTCCCTCCCTCCCAACGTCGAGAACGAGCCCCTCTCCGCCTCCCGCACCCTTCGCATTACCAACCCCATCCCCGGCCCCAACGGCGTCATCTACTTCCCGGACGCCTACGCCCGCCTACGCCGCCTCGACCCCAACGGCACCCTCACCACCGTCATCGGCAAATCCATCAACCGGCCCTTCCCCGGCGGCATCATCCGCATCCACCCCAACGGCACTCTCCACATCGCCCTCGACAACCAAATCTTCCAACTCCGCAACCGCGATCTCGTCTCCATCGCCGACACCGGCCCCCTCCGCGACTTCGCCTTCGACCCCTCCGGCGCCCTCTACCTCCTCGACACAACCAACCGCCTCCGCAAGCTCGAATCCAACGGCAATCTCCGCACCATTGCCACCGGCCTCACCAACGCCACCCGAATCTGGCCCCGCGCCGATGGCTCCGTCCTCGCCGCCCGCCAGGCCATCGTCCAACCCAACGGCGAAATAACCGTGCCTCCGCCCAACTTCATCTGGCCCGAATTCGCCACGCCCGATGGCCGCTTTCTCTACTCCGTCTTCGGCGCCACGCGCGCCCTCTTCCCCACCGATCAGCCCATCACCGGCCAACCCCTCTTCACCGGCTACACCGGCCGCCCCGCCGCCATCACCTTCGAAGGCGATCTCCTCCTCGACGACTCCGTTGGCTCCACCCGCCACCTCTCCCGCTTCCGCAACGGCATCACCACCCCCATCGCCTCCATCACCATCGAGGGCGTGGCAGAACCGCAAATCCTCTGGAATCCCTCCAAAAACGCGCCCTTCTTCACTGCCAACGGCCTCTCCCAACTCCCCGGCACGCCCACGCCTATCCCCATCACCCCTAGTTCCCCCATCGCCTCAGGCCCCGATGGCGCCATCTTCGCCGTCCAGGATTACCGCATCGTCCGCATCGAACCCTCCGGCGCAATTACTCCGCTCAACGCCCGCAACGGCCCGCTGCAGTTCCTGCCAGGCGGCGGCCTCCGCCAGACAATGGCCTGGTCCGCCGATGGCTATCTCTACTGGCAAGTCAGAGACGGCTCCATCAACGTCTGGCAAGCCTCCTCCCAGACCTCGGCCACCATCACCGCCCCGGAGTCCCGGCTCCTCTTCAACCTCCCCGATGGGTCCGTCGCCACCTGGCTCGGTCCCAACGCGACGCCCCGCCCCAACACAGCCCGCCGCATGGTCTCCGCCTCCATCGGCCCCGAAGTCCCCCTCTTCCCCCGCGCCGACATCTCCTTCGCCGCCAAGTCTTTCTTCACCGTCAGCAACAACAAACTCCTCCGCACCACCGCATCCGGCACCCGGCTCCTCACCTTGAGTGAAATCGAATTCCCCTTCCCGCCCTCCATCACCGGCATGGACGAAATCCCCAACGGCGTTCTCCTCGCCGTCAACGCCGGTGAAGATTTTCCCATCCGCATCGATAACATCGACCGCTGCGAATCCATCCCCCTGCCCGCCATCGCCAAAGGCGGCATCGTCAACGCCGCCAACTATCTCTACAACGACACCTTCACCGAAAACACCCTCTTCGCCATCTTCGGCACCGGCTTCAACCCCGCCCCCGTAATCGTCAACGTCCGAGCCCAAACCCTCTTCGCCTCCCCCAACCAACTCCTCATCCAAGGCCCCACCTTCCCGGAGGGCGCCGTCCTCAGTCGAGCCGTCCTCAACCTAACCTGGGCATGGCAAGGCATCCGCGTCACCGACGAAAACCAACTGGCCTACCGCCCCGCCACCCCAGCCCTCTTCACCGCCAACGCCTCCGGCTCCGGCCCCGCCGCTGCACTCAATCAGGACGGCTCCATCAATACCGCCGCCAACCCCGCCGCCCCCGGAACTGTTGTCCAACTCTTCGGCACAGGCTTCGGCGCCACCTCGGAGTTACTCCCCGGAACCTTCCCCTTCCCCACTGAAGCACTCTCCCCGCTCCGCAACCCCGCCACCCTCCGCATCGGCGGCCGCTCCGCCCAAATCAACTACGCCGGCGGCGCCCCCGGCATGTTCGGCCTCTTCCAGATCAACGCCGTCATCCCGCCCGGGACGCCCCGAGGCCCCCAACCCATCGAACTCACCATCGCCAACCAAAACGCGCTCTCCACCGCCCCCGTCACCATACAGGTGGCCCCCCAATAGCCCTACCCCCGCGCTAACTCCCCCGCATGCGCCCGGATCTTCAAAACGGCCGCCGCAATCTGCTCCATATCCTCCCGCGGCCCGAGTAACATCGTCTGCGTAAACCACACCCCCTCATCACAAATCCGGTCATTCACCGGACACTCATTCCGGTCCCGCCATTCTTTCAACCGCGGCGCCGAAAACAACCGCTGATACCCCCGCCCGGCGATCACATTCTCCAAAAACGGCTGCTTATTCAAACGCCCATACCCGCTCGAACAAGGCACCCCCTCCGCCGCCAGCGCCTTCAAGAACTTCTCCCGCGGCAACCCCGCAAACTGCCGCGCATCATACCGGAACATATATAAGTGCCAGGCACTCCGCGTACACCCACTCTCTAACTCAGCCGGCACAATCCCCGGTATCTCCCGAAGCAACTTCGTCAAATACGCCGCATTCCCGTCCCGCGTCTTCGCCTGCAACTCCAGCCGCTCCATCTGCGACAACAACAACGACGCCTGGAACTCCGTCAACCGCAAATTCGCCCCCTGCGCCGGTTTCACAGAGGACCCCTTCCGTGGCGAACTATTCGTGTGATACGCATAACACCGCTCAATAAAAGCCGTGTCCGAAGAAATAACCGCCCCACCCTCCCCCGAATTCAAATTCTTCGACGCCTGAAAGCTATAAGTCCCCGCATCCCCAATCGTCCCCAACTTACGCCCGCGCCACTCCCCCAAATGCGCCTGTGCCGCATCTTCCAAAACCTTCAACCCGCGCTTCCGCCCCACCCGCATCACTTCATCCAAGTTCGGCGGCGCCCCCGCAATATGCACTGGAACAACAGCCACCGTCCGCTCGGTAACCGCGGCCTCAATCTTAGAAGCATCCATCTGAAACGTCCGCGCATCCGAATCCACAAACACCGGCAAAGCCGACTTACTCAAAACCGCATTCACCGTCGCAATAAACGTATACGGCGGAATAATCACCTCATCCCCCGCCTGCACGTCCAACCCGTGCAACGCCGTCATCAACGCCGACGTCCCATTCGCCACTGCCACGCACCCCACCGCCCCCATCAGCGAAGCAAACTTCGCCTCAAACGCCTCCACCGTCTTCCCCGTCCCCCGGTACCATTTCCCACTCCGCAACACCTTCAACAACCCGGCCTCATCGTTGCCCGCCCACACCGGCCAAGTCGGAAACGCCCCCTTCCGCACCGGCTCGCCGCCCAATAAAACAGGTTTCGAAACCGCCCCGGAAACCGTCGCCGCCGCTGCTGCCGCCGCCATCGCCGTTCGTCGTGTCATGCCAAAATCGTACGCTGAACACAGTGCGCCTGCAAGACATCCAAAAACAAATCGTCAATTGCGACAAGTGCCCCCGCCTCCGCGAACACTGCCAGACCATCGCCCAAACCAAGCGCCGCGCCTACCGCGACGAAACCTACTGGGGCCGCCCCGTCCCCTCCTTCGGCGATCCCAAAGCCCGCCTCGTCATCATCGGCCTCGCCCCCGGTGCCCACGGCGCCAACCGCACCGGCCGTATCTTCACCGGCGACCGCTCCGGCGACTTCCTCTACCAGGCCCTCCACAACGCCGGCTTCGCTAACCAACCCACCAGCACCCACGCCGACGACGGCCTCAAGCTAAAAGACGCTTGGATCACCTGCCCCGTCCACTGCGCCCCGCCCGACAACAAACCCACACCCGAAGAAATCCGCACCTGCCAGCCCTACCTCGAACAGGAACTCAAACTCCTGAAAAACGCCCAGGTCATCGTCGTTCTCGGCCGCATCGCGTTCGACACCTTCCTAACCATCCAAGGCAAAAAGAAATCGGAATACCACTTCGCCCACGGCGCCCAATTCCCCGGCACCCCCACCCTCATCTGCAGCTACCACCCCAGCCAGCAAAACACCCAAACCGGCCGCCTCACACAAACCATGTTGACCGCCGTCTTCGACCAGGCCCGCGCAGCGTTAATATAAAGCAATGCGCAAACTCGTGTCGATCTCCCTCTGCGCCGCCCTCCTGGCCTCCGCCGCGCCGATCGACCCGCGCGAGGAAGCCTTCATCGGCAACCGCCGCGCCTACTGGGCCTTCCAAAAAGTCGTCCGCCCCCCCGTCCCGGCATCGACACCCAACCCAATCGACGCCTTCATCCAAGAAGGCCTGCAATCCAAAAACCTCACCCCCTCCCCCGAAGCCGAAAAGCGCACCCTCATCCGCCGCGCCACCATCGATCTCACCGGCCTGCCGCCCACCCAATCCGAAGTCGACAACTTCCTCGCCGACTCGAGCAAAAACGCCTACGACAAGCTAATCGCTCGTCTCCAGTCCACCCCAGCCTACGGTGAACGCTGGGCCCTCAAATGGCTCGACGTCGTCCGCTACGCCGATACCAACGGCTACGAACTCGACGCCGAGCGCCCCCAAGCCTGGCGCTACCGCGACTACGTCATCCAGTCGTTTCAGCAGAACAAACCCTACGACCGTTTCGTCAAGGAACAAATCGCCGGCGACGAACTCTACCCTGGTCAGGACGCGGCCCTCGTCGCCACCGGCTTCCTCCGCGCCGGCCCCCGCCACGTTGTCGGCGGCAACATCGACGAAGAGATCAGCCGCCAGGAAGTGCTCCTGGAAATGACGCTAGGCGTCAGCAACACTTTCCTCGGTCTCACCGTCGGCTGCGCCCGCTGCCACAACCACAAGTTCGACCCCATCACGCAAGCCGATCACTTCCGCATCCAGGCCATCATGGCCGCCACCGATCTGAAGGAAATTCAGATCGCCCCCAAGGAAGCGCAGACCCAACACGAAGCCGCCAAAAAGGCCCACGAAGCCCGCCTGAAACCGATCCAGGACGAAATCGCCGCCATCGAAAAACCGGTCCGCGAACAGCTCCGCGAAGCCAAAAAGAAACTCCTGGCAAAGGAACTCGCGGCCGCCCTCGACATCCCCAAAGAAAAGCGCACCCCCGAACAGGAGCTGCTCTTCAAAGACGCATCGAAGCAAATCGGCGTCAGCTGGGATGAAGTCGTCAACGCCATTCCAGCCGCTCCCAAGGCCCGCCGCGCCGCTCTCCGCGCCCAGATGCACGCCATCAATCTGGACGAACCCGAACCGCCCGCCACCGCCTTCGCCGTTGCCAACATGGACAACGCGCCCCAAACCCACATCCTCAAACTCGGCGAACCCAAACACAAAATCGCCCCCGTCGAACCCGCCTTCCTCTCCGTCCTCGGCGCCATCGAAGCCCCCAAATCCGCCGCCGGCCGCCGCGCGGCCTTCGCCAACTGGCTCGCCGATCCCGCCCACCCGCTCACAGCCCGCGTCATGGTCAACCGCATCTGGCAGTTCCGCATGGGCACCGGAATCGTCCCCACGCCCAACGACTTCGGCCAGCTTGGCGGCCGCCCCTCCAACCGCCCCCTCCTCGATTGGCTAGCCGCCGAATTCGTGTCCAGCGGCTGGAACATCCAACACATCGACAAGCTCATCGTCACCTCTGCCACCTACCGCCAAACCACCAAGATCGATGAAGCCAAAGCCGCCATCGACGGCGACAACAAATTCTACTGGCGCATGAAACAGCGCCGCATGGAAGGCGAAGCCCTCCGCGACGCCGTCCTCCAAGCCTCCGGCAAGCTCAACACCAAAGCCTTCGGCCCGCCCATCAAGACGCCGATCGAACAGGAAATCTACGACATCATCTTCACCGAAGCCGAGCCCGATAACCTCTGGCCGCTCCCCAAAGACCGCAGCGAGATCTATCGAAAATCGATCTATCTCCTCAACAAACGCACCGTCCGCCTGCCCATGCTGACCAACTTCGATCAGCCCGACGCCATCAGCTCCTGCCCCATCCGCGCCGTCTCCACGCACGCGCTCCAGGCGCTCTCGCTCCTCAATAGCGACTTCATGCACGAGCAGTCCCAAACCCTCGCCGCGAGAGTCGACGAGAAGTGCAAAGGCAACCTCGACTGCCGCCTCAAAACGGCCTATCAGATCACGCTCCAGCGCCCCCCGCGCCCCGAAGAACAACAACTGGCCCGGCAATATCTCACGCAGAAGAGTTTGCCGCTCGAAGACTTCTGCAAGGCTCTCCTCAATCGCCATGAGTTCGTCTACATCCCCTAACCGCCGCAGCGTCCTCAAATCCGGCCTCGGCGCCATCGCCGCCGAATGGCTCCTCCAGCGCGACCTCCACGCCGCCGGCGTCAGCCCCCTCGCGCCGAAGCCGCCCCACTTCGCCCCCAAAGCCAAACGAGTTATTTTCCTGTTCATGGTCGGCGCCCCGTCGTCCATCGACATGTTCGACCCCAAGCCCGCCCTCACCAAATTCGCCGGCCAGAAACTCCCCCCCAGTTTCGGCAAAATCATCTCCCAATTCACCACCGGCGATACCGCCCTCCTCCCCTCTCCCTGGGAGTTCAAAAAGTACGGCCAGTCCGGCATCCCCGTCAGCGGCCTCGCCCCCCACGTCGCGCAGTGCGTCGACGACATGTGCTTCGTCCGCAGCTTCTACACCGAAAGCGCCGTCCACGCCCCGGCCATGTACCAGGTCCACTCCGGCCGCGTCCTTACGGGCTACCCGTCCATGGGCGCCTGGGTCACCTACGGCCTCGGCTCCCCCGCCGATAATCTCCCCGCCTACGTTGTCATGCCCCAGCCCGAAGGCACCCCCGAAGGCGGCACGCCCTGCTGGAGCAGCGGCTTCCTCCCCTCCGTATACCAGGGCACCCTCCTCCGCTCCGGCCCTTCCCCCATCCTCCATCTCAAAAACCCCAACGGCGTCACCCCCGAACGCCAGAAAAACACCCTCGACCTCCTCCAGGAAATGAACCTGCTCGATTCAACACCCGGCGACACCGAACACGCCGCCCGCATCGCCAGCTACGAACTGGCCTTCAAGATGCAATCCGCCGCCCCCGAAGCCGTCGACCTCTCCAAGGAATCCGAAGCCACCAAGAAGCTCTACGGCCTCGACGAAAAGAACACCTACGACTTCGGCTCCCGCCTCCTCCTCGCCCGCCGCCTGATCGAACGCGGCACCCGCTTTGTCCAGATCTACTCCGGCGGCGGCCCCGTAAGTATCCAGTGGGACGCCCACAAGGACCTGGTCGCCAATCACGAAAAGATGTCCGGCCTGACGGACAAGCCCATCGCCGGCCTGCTGAAGGATCTGAAGTCCCGCGGTCTGCTCGACGAAACCCTCGTCATCTGGGGCAGCGAATTCGGCCGCCTACCGATGTCCGAAGGCGGCAACGGCCGCGATCACAACCCCCACGGTTTCACCATGTGGTTCGCCGGCGGCGGCGTAAAAGGCGGCCGCATCGTCGGCGAAACCGACGAGTTCGGCCTGAACGCCATCGGTGAAAAGTACCACATGCGCGACTTCCACGCGACCATCCTCCACGCCCTCGGTCTCGACCAGCACAAGCTCTTCTACCTCCACAACGGCCGCAACGAAAAACTCACCGATTTTGGCGGCACCGTCATCGATAAAGTCTTCATCTAACCGAAGGTGCGAACCCTCTGCCTCCTAATTCTGTCCGTCGCGCTGCCAGCCCAGCCTGCGAAAGATCTCTGGACCGCCATTGAGCCCATCTATGCGAAGACCCTGCAGCACCCCTTCCTGACCGGCCTAACCGACGGCTCGCTCCCCAAGGAGCGATTCACGTTCTACCTCCAGCAGGACGCCGCCTACCTCGACGCCTTCAACCAAGCCCTCCTCGATCTGAGTAAAAAAGCCCCCAACAAACAATGGGCCCAAACCCTCCGCCGCCACGCCAAGGAGACAGTTGCAGCCGAAAAGAAACTCCCGCCCGCTCCCATTGCCCCAACCAACTATGCGTATGTCAACCACTTCCGCCAGGCCGTAGCGACAGGGACCTTCGCCGAAGGCCTGGCGTCGCTCCTCCCCTGCTACTGGATCTACCAGGAGGTAGGCCGCGAACTAATCCGCAAAGGGTCGAAAGACCCCGACTACCAATCCTGGATCACCAGTTACGCCAGCCCCGACTACGCGAAAAGCGTAAGCGAAGTCCTAGAGATGTACAACACGGCCGCCCCCAAACTAACGCCCGCACAGAAGGCTCACGCTACGGAGCTCTTCGTAATTTCCGCCCGCTACGAATACCAATTCTGGGACATGGCCTTCCGCCAAGAACCCTGGCTCCCCTAGGAATTCCCCTGGTACCGGGTAACCGGGAAACCCCGTAGTTTAGGATTTCCCCTCCGCCTCCAATCGCCTCAGTTTTCCCTGGGAGCCTGGCTACCAGAAAACCCCGCAATTTAGGATTTGCCCGAAGAACTGCAGCGCTCCGATGCGTCCGCCCCGGTCCGTGCGACCGGATTCACCCGGTAATCCAGGGTAGATTCCGTCCCCGGCCGCATCATCCGCCCCCTGATTTCCCTTGATACCGGGTAACCAGGAAACCCCGTAATTTAGGATTTACCAGAAGAATCGCCCCACCACCGCCGCCCGCGCCACGCACGCCAATAGGATTCCCCTTGGAGCCGCGTAACCGGATTCCCCCTGCGTCTACCGCTGCCCCATACGAACCCCTCAGATTCTCCCTTGCCCTTTACCAGAAGAATCGCACCTTCACCCCAGCCGTCCGCGGCTGCACCACCCGCGTCCCCACAAAGATCGACTGAAAGTTATACAGCGCCGTCACGTTCCCAATGTTCGTCAACTGGAAACTAACATCCCACGTCTTTTTATCCCCACGGTAATGATCGTGTCCAACGCTCATATCCGCCACCGTCCGCGGCCGCACCCGCGCCGGATTCGACGCCAGATTCACATAGGGCAACAGGTCCGAATAATCCCGATCCTTCACCACATCCGCCGGGTCCGACGGGTTGGAAACCAGCCCCGAATCATGCCGCACCGACAACGACGCCCACCAAGTCTTCTTCCACGCATAATTCAACATTCCATGCACCCCCAACTTCTGGTCATGGTCAATAATGAACGGCCCCGCACTCAACGAATCGACCGCGCTCGACCCCAAAAACAGCCCACCCGAAAACGGCGGCGTCACAATCGCATGATAGTGCGTAAAGTTCAACGACCCCGAAAACCCACCCACCGGCAAAAAGTTAAACCGCCCCTCCACACCATTAATGCGCGACTTAGCCAAAGTAATCGGAAAAATGATCCCCGTGTTCAGAAAATTGTCATTATCCTGTAAGTCGGTAGCCCGCTTATGATAAGAGGAGCCACTAAACCCCACGTGCCGGGTAATCCCCTGCTGCACGCCCACTTCCATGAAATCCTGCCGCTCCGGCCGCATAATAATCACACCGCCCCCAAACGCCGCCCGCACCGCGTCCGGCGCCAACTCCCCCGCCTTCCGCGAACTCGACAGCAGCAAATTCTCGTTCGGCGGCGTCTGGTAGTTCCGGTTATACGACGCCCGGAACACCGTCCCCGTCTCCTTCAAATGAAACGCCATGCCCACCCGCGGCTGAAACTGTACGCCCTTTGCGACAAACTTATAGTGGTCATACCGTGCGCCCAACGATAACGTTAGCCGCTTCCACTTAATCCGGTCCTGCAAAAACCCCGAATAAAGAGCCCCCGTCAACTTATCCGCGAAAATGAAGGGCCGCCCGCCCCGAGTCAAATCCACCTGCCGTAACCCGGGCAAATAATCATCCTTCGCCGGATCATTGAAGTCCTTATTCGTAATCCCAAACGAAAAGAACTCACTAATCGGGGTCCGCTGTAAATCCGCCCCCATCCGCAAGGTATGAATCCCGCTCACCCGGTTATACCGCGCCGACAAATTGAACGTCGACAAATGCCGCGCCTGGCTCGCCGTCACCGGCGTATCTCCCGGGCTGGCAAATAACTCCGCAATCGCCGTCCGGTAACTCGACGATACATCAAACGTCGACCGCGCGTCAATCGTCCGCACCCACCCCGTCGACACCGAAAAGTCCCGCATCTGCTGCCGCTGATCCTGCAAATTCGCATGTTGCGACCGCAAATTGGCCAGTTGGAAGTTACTGCGCCCCGCAATCAGATTCATCCGAACCGTATCCCGCGCCGTTGGCTGATAATCAAAACGCGTAAACCCACGTTCCGAATTACCTCCGTTATGTAAGTTGTCCAACGAAACCGAATCCAAATACCGGTTCGATTTCAACGTATTCACGCTCGCGAAGTACCCGAACTTCGCCGTCCCGCCCTGCACCTGCGAAACATGCGACAACGTGTCAAACCCCGCCGCGTACAACTGCGTCGACCCGCCCGCCTTCCGCCCGCTCCCCATCCCCGTCCGCGTCGTAATATTGGCGACGCCCGAAACCTTGCTCCCATACTCCGCCGGCACGTCGCCCGTAAACAGCTCAATCGTCTGCACAATCGTCGGGTCCACCGCGTTCGAAAACGCTCCCGTCAACTGGTCCGTAATCGGCATCCCGTCAATCACGTAGGTCATCTGATTGTGCGCCCCGCGCGGGTGAATCGCCCCGTTGGCATCCGCCGCAAACCCCGGAAAACTCAGCAAAACCGACTCAATCCCCCGCCCGCTCGCCTGCGACGGCAGATGCGCAAAACTCGCCGCGTCCAACTCCGTCCGCGTCCCCGTCGCCTCCGTGTCAATCGTTGCCCGGATCTCCGACGCCGTCACGTCAATCGCCGTCCCCTGCCCCGAAATCGTCATCGAAACATCCAACTTAAACGGCACATTCGACCGCAGCGAAACCGCCTGCTCCCGCACGTCAAACCCCGTCTTTTCCACCTTCAGCACATAGGTCTGAAACGGCACATTTACAAATTGAAAATGCCCATCCTCCCCGGTCACCACCTGGTTCGAATAGCCGGCAATCGCGTTCGTCAATCGAACCGTCGCCCCCGGTATCGCCGAACCCGCCGGGTCCAACACGTCTCCCACCAACGTCGCCGTCGATTGGGCAAATAACGAACAGGCAAATAGGGCTACGCCCCAAAGGGTAAAGCGAGTCATCCAAATCTCTCCTAAATGAAAACGAAGTTATCGTCGAGTTAGGAGAAAGACGGCGGCGCGCGATCCCGCGCCGAAAGAACCAATCCGGCAAAATCATCACAAACCAACGGAGGGGCCGCAGCCTCAACCAAAAACACCAACGGCGCCACCACCACCGCCGCCTCGGCCAGCGAAACCATCTGGTGTTCTAAGTTGTTAAACGAACAACTATTCGTCTTCCCCAGCGTGTGCTTGTGCAGCGGGGAAAACAGTGCCACGCCAAAAAACAGCAGCAAAACCGCCAGCAATACCGCCACACGCGCCCGTGAGGGTGCGGCCAAACGGTCCATTCGTGTGACGCTGCCTGTCAATGTACAGCATCAGTGTAACAAAGCCCCTACCGCGAACGGAGCGCAAACAGCAGCAACACCGAAACGCCAACCAGCCACAGCGCCGCCGGCTCCGGCACGCTCGTCTCCGGAACAACCAGCGGCGGCGCAACACTCAGAGCCCGCATCGGCGCCTGCGGCGTCAACAGCACTGCCTGCTCCACCCCGTTCAGCCGCCCCGTCCCCACAATCTGCCCCCGATCGTTCATCCCATACGCAGCCAGCAACTCCCACGCCGACCCCGGCCCCAGTAGCCCGTTCAAGTCGTACATTACCCCCGCGTCCCACAAGAAACCCGCGGTGCCCGCGCTCCCCGTCAGGTCCGACACTCCCACAATCTGCCCCGACCCGTTCACCCCATACCCATAACTATTCGTCCCGCCCAGCGTCCCCAAATTCGTCGCCGCGCCCCCATCCCACCGCACCGCCCGCATCGCCCCACTCCCCGTCTGCGCACTCCCCACCACCGCCCCCGACGCCCCCACCGCATTCCCATAACTGTTCGCCCCGCCCAACGTCCCCAACACCGCCCCCCCGCCAAACGCCCGAAAACTCCCCGTCGCCGTCATCGCCGTCCCCGCCGCCACCCCATACTGGTTCACCGCATTCGCCACGCTCCAGTCCCCGCCCGCCGGCTGCCCCAGCGTCGAAATCAACCCGCCCAACCGCACAAACGCCACTCCATCCGCCGTCATCCCCGCCGCATCCCCCGCCCCATTCATCCCCATCACATACGCCCCGGCCACCGCCTCCACCCCGCCGAAGTTATCCCAAATCAACCCCTGCCCCACATCGGCGGCCCCGCCCACGCCGCCCGCATCACTCACCGCATGCGCCCACGTCTGCGACGCCCCCGCCGGCAGCGTCAACGTCGTCACCGCCCCGTCCTGATACAAAAACCCGCGCGACGTCCCGTCCGGCATCACGTAATTCCCAACCACCGCACCCGTCCCGCTAATCGCCGTCGCCCCGCTCGGATACCCCGCCGGCCCCACCGCCTGCACCTGAAACACCGGCACTGCAAACAACCCGGCAGCCCCCAACACCACCCACGCCACCAACCGGCAATTCATCGCAATCCTCCCATCTCCCCCCAGTCTGCCCGGAATTCGGCAATAAAACGACCCCGCAAAACCACTACAGCGCTCTATTCGGTAAGGGAATAGAAGGCCCACGGCCTATCCCAAACGGGTGTTATGATAACCCTCCGTGCTGCGTTTTCTTAAGGGCTTCGGCCCCCTCATCATCCTCTACCTCCTCATCGCCTACGCCCTCCCCAAACCCGCCGCGGTCAAGCAGGAAGCCTGGCAACTCTTCGCCGTCTTCGCCTCCACCGTCGCCGGCCTCATCCTCCAACCCGTCGCCGGCGGCGCCATGGTCCTCATCGGCGTCGTCTTCTCCGCCCTCGTCGGCGGCCTCACCATCCAGTCGGCCCTCTCCGGCTACTCAGACCCCATGGTCTGGCTCGTCCTCATCGCCTTTCTCATCTCCCGCTCCCTCCTCAACACCGGCCTCGCTCGCCGCATCGCCCTCATATTCGTTCGCTTATTCGGCAAAACCTCCGTCGGCATCACCTACTCCCTCGCCGCCACCGACGCCGTTCTCGCCACCATCATCCCCTCCAACGGCGCCCGCTCCGGCGGCGTCACATTGCCCATCGTCCGCTCCATCGCCGAACTCTACGGCTCCTCCCCCGGCGTCTCCGCCCACAAGCTCGGAGCCTATTTAATGGTGACCGTCTACCAATGCGTCTGCGTTGGCGCCGCCATGTTCTTCACCGGCCAGGCATCGAATCCCATGGCCGCCCAAATCGCCACCCAAAACGGCTTCCCCATCACCTGGGCCAGCTGGTTCATCGCTGGCTCGGTCCCGGGAATCGTTTCAATAGCCGCCATCCCGCTCATCGTGATGAAGATCTTCCCGCCCGTCGTCAAGAAGACCCCCGAAGCCGCCGCCTTCGCTGCCCGCGAGCTCGAAAAAATGGGCCCCATGTCCCGCCAGGAACGCATCCTCGCCGTCGTCTTCGCCGCCATCTGCACCATGTGGGCCACCGCCTCGCGCCACGGGATCGACATCACCATCACCGCCCTCCTCGGTGCCACCGCTCTCCTCCTCACCGGCGTCCTCACCTGGGACGACGTCAAAAGCGAAAAGTCCGCCTGGGACATGTTCATCTGGTACGGCGGCCTCGTCCGCCTCGGCAAAGCGCTCAACGACGGCGGCGTCATGCGCGCCTTCGCCGACTCGATCGGAGTCTGGTTCACCGACACACCCTGGCCCCTCCTCTTCGGCGCAGCGCTGCTCATCTACTTCTACGCCCACTACGCCTTTGCTTCCATCACCGCCCATCTCCTGGCCATGTACCCGCCCTTCCTCGCGGTACTCGTCCTGAAAGGAGCCCCCCTCGGCCTCGTCGCCTTCGCCTTCGCCTGCTTCGTCAACTTCTCCAGCGGCCTCACCAACTACGGCACCACCCCGTCCCCCATGTTCTTCGCCCAGGAATACGTCTCCATGAAAGACTGGTTCCGCGTCGGCGCCATCGTCTCCGTGTCCAACGTCCTCATCTGGTCCACCGTCGGCTTTGCTTGGTGGAAAGTGCTAGGAATCTGGTAACAACCGCCAAATCCCCGCCGCGTCCTTAAACACCCGCGGCCCCATCCGCTCCAAATACCAAAAGAACGTCGTATCCCCCAAAAACGGCCGCTCCTCCGTCTTCTGATACTCCCCAAACAGCTGCCCCGCCGTCTTCCCGCCCCCCCGCAACAACTGCACAATCGTCCGCCGCACCCGGTTATCATCCCCCGGCCCGTGTTCCAACAGCCTTTCCACCGCCGCCCGCAAATGCGGCAACGCCGTCAAATCCCAACCCAACAACTCCCCCGCCCGCCCCTGCGTAAACATCTCCCAAGCCCGCGCCCCCAACTCCAACATCCCCGGCGTCACCCGCGCCTTCCCAGCCGCCAACCCCGCCATCTTCTCCACCGCCAAATCCCGCGGAATATCCACCAGAAAATGCGGACTCGCCGTCAGCCCCTCCGCCCACACAAAATGCAGCGCCTGCAGCAACTGCAGCTGGTCATACAGGTCGTCCTCAAACCAAAACCACAACGAATCCCGCGCCACCAGCCGCCGCATCTGCCGGTCCCGCTCCTCCAACTTCCCGCTTTCGTAGCCCTCCCCCGCCAGCCACGCCGACCGCAACGCCGTCAACTCCTCCAACCCCAAACCGGCCACCACCGGCCCCTCATGCAGCACATCGTGCCAAATGATCAGACGCGGCTCTCCCGCCCAACGCCGCAGCTTCTCCGCCACCGCGTCGCCGTTCATAATGTGAACCATAAAAAACTACTGCGCCGATTCGAGCGCCAGCTTGTGCTGCTTCAGCCATGCCTGCTTGGCCTGGTAATCAAACCAGATCTTGCTGCCGGCCGCCCAGTAATACCCGCCCACGAACAGCGAAAGGAACGGAATCGCCAGGAAGTTGTAGCTCTCAATCGAATACGCAATCATCGCCAGGAACCACGTCCCCGCGGCCATTTCGAAGTACGGCAGCCAGCCCAGCCGGCTCTTGTACTGCTGGTTCCCCAGCGTCACTTTCTTATCGCCCACAGCGTACTTCGGCGTCCGCGCAAAGGCCGTCTGGTAACCCACCAGCGCTTCCATCACTGCCTTGGCATTGCTCAACGTCAGCGCCACGCCGGCCATCATCAGCACCGGCATGTACCAAATCGTGCGCTTCCAGTTATCCGGCCGGATCTGCCGCTGCGCCACCAAATAGAATGCGGTAATCGACCAGAAACTCGCCGCAATGAGCGGCAGGTCCACAAACACCATCTGCATCCAGCCCATGTAGAACCGGACAATCATCACCGGCAACATCAGCGCCGACATGATCAACATCAGCGGATAGGAAATGTTCGGCGTCAGATGGCAAATCGCTTCCAGCTTCACGCGCCACGGCTGCTCGGACTTCAATATCATCGGCAGCAATTTCTTCGCGCACTGCGTCAGGCCCTTCGACCAGCGCGTCTGCTGCACCTGGAACCCGTGCATGTCGAACGGTAACTCCGACGGGCACTCCACGTCCGGGCAATAAACAAACTTCCAACCCTTCAACTGCGCCCGGTAGCTCAAATCCGAATCTTCCGTCAGCGTGTCGTGCTGCCAGCCGCCGGCGTCCTCGATCATCTCTTTCCGCAAAATCCCGGCCGTGCCGTTGAAGTTGAAGAACAACCCGCCGCCAGCCCGAGCCACGTGCTCCAACACAAAATGGCCATCCAGCAAAATCGTCTGCACTTCCGTCAAAGCGTTATAGTGCTGGTTCAAATACGTCCACCGCGTCTGCACCACCCCAACCTTCGGGTCCGCAAAGTAGTGAATCGTCTTCCGCAAAAAGTCCGTCGGCACCATGAAGTCGGCGTCGAACACCGCCACAACAATCCCGGTCGCCGTCTTCAACCCTTCCTGCAACGCCCCGGCCTTATATCCATGCCGGTTCTTCCGGTGGTGATACTCAATCGGGTGACCCATCGCCCGGTATTCCGCCACCAGCCGCTCCGTAAACGGATGCGTCTCGTCCGTCGAATCGTCCAGAATCTGAATCTGCAGCAAATGCTTCGGATAGTCGATCTTGACGATCTGCTCAATCAGCCGTTCCACCACGTACCGCTCGTTATACAGCGGCAGTTGGATCGTCACCGGCGGCAACTCGGCAAACTCGCTCGGCGGCGCCGTCAGCAGGTTCTTCCGATTCTTGAAGTACCCGCGGATCATCTCATAGCGATGCATTCCGTAGAACGACAAGACCAGCAAAATAGCAAAGTAGGGCACCAACAGCGCATAATCGAACGGAGCCAGCTTATGGATCCCAGCAAACGTATCGTCGAAAAACGTCCGTTTGAAGTCGTCAAGCGCGGAAGTGTCAGCTACGAGAAGGGCAAAAAGTAGGGGCATGAGTGCCAGAGAGAAGGTAGCCTGCGCGTTCGGGTTCGGTCTGCAAGCCGGCCTTTTGCTCCTTGCTTGGGTCAGAAGCGGTGGAGTTCACGATCCACAGAGGGATATCGCTCTATTTTGCGTGACCTCTGTATTATATCTCGCCGCGCTCATTTCCGTGTGTAGACTCGATGGGGGAATTCGCCCTACTTTTCTTCTGGGGTTCGCCCTCCTCTTCCGCCTCACCGCCTTCCAAATTGAACCTCTCTTCTCCGACGATCTCTACCGCTACCGCTGGGAAGGCCGTGTCGCCGCCGCCGGGCTCAACCCCTACGATCACCGCCCCGCCGAACCAAATCTCGCCCACCTCCTCGAACCCCGCGTCGATGGCAAAGACTTCAAACCCGTCTACGGCCCCCTCCTCCAATCCCTCCAACTCGCCCTCGTCCATCTCGGTGGCGCCACCCATCTCTCCGTCATGAAAATCGGCGGCTGCCTCGCCGATCTCCTCCTCTGCTGGCTCCTCTGGCAATGGCTCCCGCCCGCCGAAAAATGGCGCTGGATCGCCTGGGCCTGGTCCCCCCTCGGCCTCGTCGAGTTCTGGGGCATGGGCCATCACGACGCCGTCATGGTCGCCCTCTCCCTCGCCGCCCTCTACGCCGCCGAACGCCACAAATGGCCCTGGGCCTACACCCTCCTGGGCCTCGCCGCCGCCACCAAATATTGGCCCATCCTCCTCTGGCCCTACCTCGCCCGCCGCGGCAATTGGCGCTGGGCAGCCCTCACCCCGTTAGTCTTCCTGGTCTGCTGGCTCCCCTGGCTAACAGACATCACCGAAAACGCCAAATACACCGGCGGCTTCGTCGGCGGCTGGCGCAATAACGACATCCTCTTCGGCCCCATTCTCGCCCTCGCTGGATCCCTCGACGCCGCCAAACGCGCCAGCCTCACAATCATCGCCCTCTCCTCCCTCGCCGCCGCGCTCTGGGCAAAATCCCCCCGCCAAGCCTACTGGACCGTCGCCCTGACAATCCTCCTCGTCTCCGCCAACGTCCACCCCTGGTACCTAACCTGGATCCTCCCCCTCGCCGTCTTCCATTGGCCATGGCCGGTGCTACTATGGGGAGCCCTCGCGCCCGTTCACTACGTCGTGCTCATCCGCTGGCGACAGGAACACATTTGGGAGGGTCTTACTAACTGGCGTTGGGCCGTCTATCTGCCGGTTTTCGCCTTGGTGATGGTACAAATAGTACGAAGGAGATACGTTGGAAACGCACGTCCGTAACGTCGGCTGGATCTTGTTCTATATGGGAATCGGAATGGGCGTAATTGCCATCGCCGCTCTGGTTCTCAATGGCGGATTTTCCGGCATCATGCTCACCAACGACCCCTTCTACAAGCGCAAAGACATCGCCTCCATCCCCCTCGCCCGCCTCCTCGCCGTCGTCTACATCGTCTACAGCCTCATCATGGCCGGTCCCATAGCCTTCCTCGGCCGCGCCCTTCTCCAATGGAAACCCTGGGCCAAAACCGGTGGCATGTTCCTCGCCGCCGTCAACATGCTCTTCTTCCCCCTCGGCACCGCCGCCGGCCTCTACGCCCTCTGGGTCCTGAACGACGAAGCCACCGAATTCCTCTTCGAAAACGCCCCCGCCGGCGGAGCCAAACGCTAAGGCCCGGCGGAGCAAAAAGCTAAGGCTTCGCCTCCGTCTTCTTCCCCTTAAACAGGTCCAACACGCCCTTCACTCCCTCCTGCAAATTCGCCGGAGATCCCAACTTCATCTTCCCCACTGCCACCGCATCCGGCGTAAACACCGGCTTGGCGAACGTCCCCTTTACCAGCGAAGGCATCATCAATTCCCCCTTCGGCCCCGCCACCGCCGCGCTCAAAAACCCGCCAATCTTCGTCCCGCCCACTTCCTCGCTCAGCTGCTTGTTCAACGTTGTCAGCATCCGCAAATTCAACGTCTGATCCACCAAACTGAAGCCCCCCGTAAACACCGCCGCCGCCCGGTCCAGCTCCACCCGCAAATCCTCCGTCGCCACCACTCCCTTCGCTATCGCAAACCCACCCTTCATCCCCAATACCGACGTCCCGCTCACCGCGTTCAACGGCTTCAAAAACTTCGCCAGCGCCCCCATCTCGCCTAATAAATTCACCGGAATCAGCTTCCCCTGCGCCAGTTGAAACTGGATCGTCCCGTCCATCGTCCGCGCAAAATCCTCCCCCGGCTTCGGCGCAATCTGCAACTGCGCGTCCGCCGTCACCGGCCCGCTCACAACCTTTCGCAACGCCGTCGTCGCCGCCAGCAACTGCTCGGATTCAATCTTGTCCAAATGCGTCTTCAACGCAATCACCGGCGGCTGCGCCTTCAAATTCACCGTCGCCGCCCCCGTCATCTTCCCCCCATACACCACAGCCGACAAGGGCTCCAGCGTCAACACCTTGTCCCGCAACACCAGCCCCGTCTTCACATTCTCCAAAACCAGGTCATTCAACAACACCTTCCCCGCCGCCAAATCGCCCGTAATCACCAGCGGCTTCCCCTCCCCGCCGCTCTTCCCCGCCGGCACCCAACCGGCCATCTCCACGTTTGACAACTGATCGGCCTGCAACGAAATCGCAATCTGCGGATGCGCGAAGTTGTGGAACTTCACCGCCCCCCGAAAATTCGATTTCCCCAAATGAAAAACCGCCTCTTCCAACAACGCACTATCCTCGGCAAAATGAATCAGCGCCGAATCTATCTTCAAATTCGGCGTCAACGCCGCCAGCTTCAAATCCGCCCCCGCCACCGACCCGCTCCCCTCCAACACCGGCTTCGCCACCGGCCCCGTCGCCCGGACGGATAACGATGTCACGCCCGTCCCCGTCACATCGGAAACCTGCGCCATCGCCAATAAATCCCGTATCGCCGCGTCCTTTGTCGACACCGTCGCGTCAATCGTTTTATAGTCCTTCAACGTAAACGCCGCCTGCACCAGCGTCGGCCCCACCTGCAACGAAAACGGCTTCGCCGCAATCTGCCCCGGCGTCAAATCCAAGTGCAGCGCCGTCGCCTTCAATGTCTGGCTCAACTGTCCGCCCATTACTTCCAAATTCGCAATCTGCACGCCGCCCGTCAGCACCGGCTCCTTGAACGGACCGCGAATCTTCACGTCCGCCGTCACCGTCCCGCTCGGCTTATAAGCCGTCTTCACCGGCAGCCCCGCCAAGGGCGACGGAGCAATTTTCAACACACCGTCCACCGTGCTCGCCCCCGCATCAATCTTCCCCGTAAACCCCGCCGTCACCTTCCCCATCTTCGCGTCCAGCTTGGCCACGTCCCACAAATCTCCCGCCCGCGCCGCCGCAAACTCCAACTGCACCGGCAACGTGCCATTCTCCCAACTCAGTGTCCCCGCCACCCCCGGCCCGTCCATCCGGATCTCGGCGTCGATATTGGCATACTCCGTCCCGCCCGTAATCAGCCGCCCGTCCACAATGCGTAAGGACTCCAATTTCGGCGTCTCCCCGCCGGACTTCCCCCCCGCCGTCGCCGTATACGTCACCACCGGCCGCGTCAACACCAGCGACGCCACTTCAATATTCCCCTGCAAAAGCGGCAAAAACCGAACATGCACGTCCAGCACGTCCACCTTCGCCAGCCCCTGTATCTCCAGCCCCGACGCCCGCACCGACAACGGAATCACATGCAACGACAACGCCCCAAACGTCACCGGCCGCCCCAGCGCCGCCTGCAACCGCCCCTCAATCGCCGGCCGGAACTGCTCCGCCGAAACCAGCCACGGCAAAGCGAAAATCAATGCAGCCAGTCCCCCGGCAAGTCCCAATAACAGGCGCGCGCGCTTCATCCATTCATAGTAAGCCTACCGGACGTTTAATACGCGTAACTGTTGGTAGAACGACAGCTGGTCCAGAAAGTTCCACGCTTCGCAAATCTTCCCGTCCTGAAACGCCAATATCGCCACCGCCGTGAAATCAATCGGATTCCCCGTCGGCGGAATCCCCAACTCCCCGCCCTTGTGCGTCCCGTAGGCGTGCGTCCGCAACACAACCTTCGCCCCCTCGGCCACCGTGTCCAGAATCTCAATCCGCAAGTCCGGAATCGTCTGCGTTAACTGTTCATGAAAAACCCTGAACGAATCCAGCCCCGTCGTCGTCACCCCCGGCCCTTCCAGGTCGTGGGAGACCGCATCCACATGCGCCAACTCCGCGATCGTCTCCGCCCGCTTCTGGTTCCAGACTTCCTCAAACCACCGTATCGCCAGCTCCCGATTCGTCGCCATCTAACTTGCGCCCCTCCAACCGAGATACTAACAAACCCGTACCAATCACCACAATACAACCCGCAACGTTATACCAGAGGAACGACGCCGCCCCCGTGAAATGCAGCGCGAAAATCGCCGCCTCCCCCACGATCACCCCGATAAACGCGCCATTCGCGCTCACGCTCGGGAAATACATCGCCAGCGCAAAAACACCCAATATCCCCCCATAAAAGAAGGAGCCCAACAAATTCACCGCCTCCACCAGCGACCCCAGATTCTTCGCCAGCTGCGCCGTCACAATCGCGTAGATCCCCCAAAAAGCCGTCGCCGCCCGCGACACCCACAAGTAATGCCCGTCCTCGGCCAGCGGCCGGAACAGCCGCTTGTAGATATCAATCACCGAAACCGTCGCCAGCGAATTCACCTCACCGGAAATCACCGACATTGCCGCACCCAGAATCGCCGCGATCACCAGCCCCACAATCCCCGGCGGTAAGTAGTGAGTTACAAAATGCAGAAAAATGTAGTTCGTATCATTCCCGCCCGTGATCTTCGCCGCCTCCTTCCGCGTTGCCTCCAACTCCTTATGCGCCGCCTGGAACTCCGCCCGCACCGGCTCCCCATGCACCAGCTTCGCCGCCGCCTCGTGCCGCTGCGCAAACGCTTTGTCGAACCGCGCCTGCAACGCCGGATACGCCGCATTCTCCTGCAATCTCGCCATATCCCCCGGATGGAACAGCAACGGCGGCTGGATAAACGTGAAGAACGCAAACACAATACAACCCGTCAGCAAAATCAAAAACTGCATCGGAATCTTCGCCACCGCGTTAAACAACAAACTCAACCGGCTCTGCGAAATCGAACTCCCCGTCAAGTACCGCTGCACCTGGCTCTGGTCACACCCAAAGTAAGATAACGCCAAAAACATCCCGCCAAACAATCCGCTCCAGATGTTATACCGGTCCACCCACGAAAAACTCGTCGTCACCGGGTTCAACTTACCCGCCGCCCCGGCCACCGTCAACGCCCCGGCCAACCCAATATTCTCCGGCAGTAAGTTGATCGCAATAATCAACGCCGTCCCCAGCCCGGCCATCATGATCAGCATCTGCTGAAAATCGCTCCACGTCACCGCCTGCACGCCGCCAAACACCGTATACCCAATCACAATCGCGCCCATCACCAGCGTCGTAATCTGGTCCGGCCAGCCCAGCAAAACCGTCAACACAATCGCCGGCGCCGCCAGCGCCAGCCCCACCGCCAGTCCCCGCTGAATCAAAAAGATGATACTAACCAGCGTCCGCGTCTTCGCGTCAAACCGCTTCTCCAAATACTCATACGCGGTATACACATTCGCCCGATGAAAGATAGGAACCGCCGTCATCGAAACCACAATCATCGCCAGCGGCAACCCAAAGTAGAACTGCACAAACCGCATGCCGTCCACATACCCCTGCCCCGTCGTCGAAATGAAGGTAATCGCCGAAGCCTGCGTCGCCATAATCGACAACGCCATCGCATACCACGGCATCGATTTCCCGGCCCGCAGATACTTATCGGTGGTGTTCGATCCCCGCGCCCGCCACAGCCCGTAGCTGACAATCGTCACGATCGTCAGCACCATCACCACCCAATCCAGAATCCTCACGCCCAGGCCTTTCCAAAGAACCAGAACAACGTAATCAAGCTAAACAAATAGACGATCACGACCCCATACACCCGCCCCCACGTTCCCAGGAACGGCGGCGGTTCTTCCTGGACAACACGCTTCACTGCGCCTTCCCCGCGCTCAGGAAATTCGCAAAGATCCGGTACGCCCCCGGCACGCCCGCCGGCAACTGCCGGAACCAGCTCAACGGCGTAAAAACATACACGCCCTTGCCGTACCGCGTGGTCAGCGTCCCCCCATTCATCGGCTTCTCTCCCGGATCATGCATCGAAAAGAGTGTTTCATATTTCGGGTCGAACGCGGAAGCAAAATACAACCCTCGCTCCTGCACCCACCCGTCAAAGTCCTTCGCCGTAATCCGGTTCGGCTTCGTCATCAACGCATGCGTCGCCGCAAACTCCACCTGCGAATCCTCCACCGTCACCCGTCCCTGGCTCAACGTAATCGGGTACGGCCCAATCCCCTCCAGTAGCTTCGGATTCCCGCCGAAGAACCCGCCTTCCATCACGTTATACTGCACCACCAGCGTCCCGCCATTCTTCGCATACTCGTGCAACCGCCGCGCATTGGCCCGTACATCGGCCCGCGTGTTAAACGCCCGCACCCCCGTCACAATCGCGTCGTACCGCGACAAGTCCTCCTGCGCCAGCGCCTCTTTCGTCAACACCGTCACCGTGCAACCCAACTGCTCCAACGCCCGCGGCACCTCGTCACCGGACCCCATGATGTACCCGACGTTTTTCGACAGCACCGCCACATCCACCCGCACCAGCTTCGCCTCCGCCGGCGTAAACGCGGCCTGCGGCGGAATGTGCGGGTACTCCACAGTGGTCATCGTCTGCCCATAAGCAACACCGCCCACCACCACTTCCGCCCGCAGCGTCGCCGTTTGTTCACCAGCGGGCGGCGTCACCGTGAACGCCAACGTAATCTGCTCCCCCGCGCCCATCGAAATATCCCGCGAAGCCGGCGCCACCGTCCACCCGGAAGGCGCCACCAGTCGCACCGCGCCCCCCGCCACCGCCTCCATCGCCGTCACCTGCACCGCCACCTCCCGCGCCGCCCGGTTCGGAAACAAAATCGCCTTGTCCCCCAACTTCACAACAGCCGGCGGCACCGCCAGTAACGGCCGCGTCAGCTCCCCATAAATCCGGTCCACATACTTGTGCTGCACCGGCAGCGTCACCGCCAGCGCCTCGCCCGCCACCGTCAACCGGAACGTCGCCATCAGCGCCGCCGGCCCATCCGGAGCCGCCAGCACGCGCCGGTCATCAATCGCGTACATCGTGTCGGATTTCGCCTTCGCCAGCCAGTACGGCTGCGTCACCGTCCCCGGCATCGGCAACGGCGCCACCTCGCTCAACGCCACCCCGCGCGCCAACTCTTTCCCAATCGCAATCTCCCGCCCCCCCGCCGAAACCCCCTCCAGCCGCACCGCCAACGCGCTCCGGTTCACCGCCGAAAACGCCACGTCAACATTCTTCCCCATCACGCCCTGATACCCCGCCGCCGAAGCGTCCAACGACAACCCCGCCGCCAGCAACACCGCCTGCTCCAGCTCCGCCCGCTTCTCCTCCACAAATGAACCCGTCAACCCCGCCATCGCCCGCCGCGCCTCCAACAGCACCGGCACAATCTTCTCCGGCGCCCGGTCGTCCAGCTCCGCCGCGGCCCGCCGCAACAACCCCGAAACTTTCTCCGAACCCGCCACCCGCGCCCAAGAAGTATCAATCCCATCCATCAATCCCGAAGCCGCCGGCTCCCCCGCCAATACCTGAAAATACTCCCGCATCCGCCCCCGCTCCTGCCGCCAACCCATCGCCTGCGATCGGTGCTGGCTCCGGCTCACGCCCGCGATCTCCCCAAAGCTATACCCCAACACCGGGTCAAACACGCCCACGTCCAGCGTCAACTTATTCGCCACCGCCTCGGCCTCCTTCGCCATCTGCGGCGTAAACGAAGGCAGGTTCAACAACAACCGCTTGGCCTGCCAAACAGGCAACCCCATCTCCGGAAACCGCTTCGGATCCGCCGCCGCCGCAAACGCCTCCCGCCCCAAAATCGAAGAAGCCTGATGCTGCCCGTGCCCATCCCGCGGCGTCCCCGAAAACCGCAACACGATAATGTCCGGCTGAAACTTCCGAATCACATAAACCGCATCGCCCAAAACTTTCTCGCGATCCCACTTCTGCAAAGTCTCATCGGCAGTCTTCGTAAACCCAAAATCAATCGCCCGCGAAAAATACTGCTCAGCCCCATCAATCCGCCGCGCCGCCAGCAACTCCTGCGTGCGAATCAGCCCCATCCACTCGCCCTGCTCACTGCCGATCAGGTTCTGCCCGCCCTCGCCCCGCGTCAGCGAAAGGTAGGCGGTCTTGTACTGCCACCCCCGCGCCGCGAACGCCAGGAACGCCGTGTTCTCATCGTCCGGGTGCGCCGCTATGTGCAGCACCCGCCCCAGCTTGTTCAACCTCTCCACCTGCAACCGCAACCGCGCCGCCCCTGCCAGGTTCGGTTGAGCCACCGCCGCCAACGCGGCCAATGCGAAAACAAAAATCCGGGTAACCATGTTCACAAGAACTAGGATGCACCACAACGCCGCCAGGATGCCCCGGCCCCGCCCCAATCTCTACTTCCCCGCCTCCATCAGAGCCACCGCCTTCTCCAGCGCCTCATTAGGATCCATCTGCCGCCGCACACGGGAATCCAACTGCGCCTTCGCATACTCATACACCGTCATTCCCTTCTCACTGGCCGGTTCCCCCTTGTACGGCGCCCCCGCCTCAATCAGCAGCACCACCGACTCCCAGCCATAGCTATCCGCCGCCCACGCCACCGCCCCCACCCCATCCATCCGCGCCTGCAAATTCGCCCCATGCGCCAGCGCCAGCTTCACGCAATCGGTATGATGGTCCCCGCCAAACCACCGCCACCACAACGGTTCCCCTTTGGAAATCTCGTAATTCACATCCGCCCCCGCCTCCAGCATCAATTTCACAACATCCGCCCCGCTCCCTAGCACCGCCGACAACGGCATACCCGCCGGCACATTCGGATTCGCCCCTGCCTTCAGCATCGCCTCCAGAATCTCGTTGTCTGCCTCATACGCCCACTCCTTCCCGCGCTTCACGGCAAAGTAGAACAACGTCGTATCCCCATACATCTTGTTCAAATCCCCCACCGCCGGCAGCAGCGCCTTCACCTTCTCCACATCGTGCGCCGCCACGGCTTTTAGAAACTCCACCTGCGCCGGCTCCGGAAAAATGTCCACGCCGCTCTCCGCCCGCAAACTCCGCTCGGCGTCCTTCCGCGCCTTCATCGGCTCGGCTACCAGCACCTCCGACGTAATCCCCGCCACCGCCAGAAACCCAATCCCCGCCGCCGTCAGGCACATCATCCGCAGCGCCTCGCTGCTCGTAACCTGGAACACCACGCCCATCCCCAGCATAAAGAACATCGGAAATACCACCAGCCACGCCCCCACCGCGCCCCCGTTCGGTCCGCTGGTAATCCCGTACTTCAACACCGCAAAGATCCCCAGAAAACTCAGTCCCAGAAGTACCCAGAAAGCCGCCGTCATCGTGTTTGCACTCATACACCAAACAGCGCAACCGCCCCGCCAGAATCCTCAAAAATACTTCGACACCACCGTCCGCAACGCCTCCGGCGCCTCCCGCCCTTCGTACTTCGCCAGCGCCGCCCGCGCCTTCGCCGGCACATCGTCCTCCAGCCACAACGCCCCCGCCTCCAACAGCACCAGCGCCGTCGCCCAGCTCTCCTCCGACACCGCCTCGGCCACCGCCGTCGGCCCGCCCGTGCGGACATTCAAACTAGCCCGATGCGCGATAAACAGCCGCAACAGCTCCACCTGCTCCCGCCCCTGCCCATCCCGCCGCACCCACCGCCGCCACGGAGGCAGCCCGGCAAACTCCCGCTCATCCGGATCAGCGCCCGCCTCCAGCAATAGCCGGTTCATCTCCAACCCCTTCGTCGCTATCGCCGCCAGCGCACGGCCCTTCGGATACCGGGGAAATCCGCCCGCCTGCAACAACGCCTTCACCATCTCCAGCCTCTCCGGCGATGCCGGCCCGCCGCCCTGTTCTAACGCAAAAGTAAACAGCGTCGTATTCCCCCGTAAATCATTCAGGTTTTGATACGTCGCCCGCGGCAACAACGCCTTCACCCGCGGCAAATCGAAGGCCACAATCGCCGCCGCCAGCTCCGCCTCAAACGGATCGGTAAACGCCGCAATCCCCCGTTCCTTTTGCGCCTGCCCCGGCAAAAGCAGCCACACGCCCGCCACCGCCAGCGCAACAACAGCCAACCACTTCACCGCGCTTCCTCAATCATCACCTTCAAATTCCCCAGCGCCTCCGGCACCGCCTGCTTCCCATAGGCAATCCGTTCCACCGCGGCCTTCACGTCCTTCGCCGATTCCCCCTGCCACTCCGCCCCCGCCTCCAACAACAGCACCGCCGTCTGCCAGCACTCCCGCCGCACCGCCACCGCCACCGGCCCCTCCCCGCGCGCCCGCTTCTTCACATCCACGCCCCGCGCCAACAACAACCGCACAATCTCCACGTCCTCCACCCGGTGGCCGTCCCGATGAATCCACGTCCACCACGCCGGCGCTTGGCCCGCCTCGGCGTAATTCGCATCCACTCCCGCCGCCAGAATCGCCTCCAACATCTCCTGCCGCCGCATCCCATCCCCCTCCGGCCCCGCCAGAAACCGCGATGCCTCGGCATAAAACCGGTTCACATCCCCAGCCCCCGGAGCCAACTGCCGCCCCCCCCCCCACATTCCCCATCCGCAGCGCCACCGCCAACCGGTCCACCGGCCCCTCCGCCCGCTCCCGCGTCTGTTCCGTCAGCACCGTAACCACCGGTGTCGCCACCGCCAGCAGCAACATGACCACCATCAGAAACGACGCCAATCGCGCCGTCTCCCCCTTCGCCATTGCAAACACTCCCGCCGCCACTCCCAGAACCCCCAGCGGCACCAACAGGGCAATCAGCCCAAGATCCGACCACGGCGACCCGCTCCGCCACACCGTCACCAGCAAGTAAAGAAATGCCGCTTCACCCAGCCCAAAGGCCGTCCAGAATACACTTCCCATCACCGCCTGGTTCATTGGATAAGTCCCTCTCCAATTCCAACCAGCGCAACCGCCCCGCCAAACTTCTCAAAAAAACTACGCCCCCGCCGCCCGCCCCAACGGGACTTTCGCAAACGAACACACCGTCACATACCGCCCGCCCCGCACAATCTCCAACACCCGTCTCCGCTCCGTAACCGGCACCACCACTAACCGCGCCGTCCCGCTACCTGCATCCAAATACCGCCCCGCCGCCCACGTGAAAAACGGAAAACACCGCGACTCCCACGCCACCATCACCCACTCCCCCACCGCCACCGGGTATGGCGATTCCGCGCGCACATCCTCCGCCGTCCACCAGATCCGCCACGGCCCCTCCGCCGTCGCCGCCTCATCAATCGCCGTCCCCTCGCCCCGCGCCATCGCTGCCTCAAACTCCGCCAGCGCCATCACCCGTCCCGCCATCGAAGCAACGAACGCACGCTCCCGCCGCCGCGCCAGCGGCGCCGCCAGCCATCGCCCCATGTCCATCACCACCAGCAGCGGGATCGACAGCGGTAGCAGCAGCGCCGAAACAAACCAGTTCGGCGCCGCCAAAGTCGAACTACTCTTCTTTGTGGATCTGTTGGGCAAGGTAGTTTCCTTCCCCGACTTCCGACATCATGTGGAGCTGCGCCTCCAACCAGTCCACGTGGTGTTCTTCGTCCACCAAAATCTTCTCAAACAGATCCCGAGACCCGTTGTCATGCGCCGCCGTCGCGCACGCAATCGCTTTGTTCAACCGCGGAACGGCCTGCAATTCCAGGTTCAAATCGTTCTGAAACTGCTCTTTCACCGTCTTGCCGATCGCCAGCGGAAACAGCTCGTGCATCGTCGGCGTCCCGTCCAAATACAGGATCCGCTCAATCAACGCCTCGGCATGCCGCATCTCGTCAATCGACTCTTTGCGCGTGTAATTCGCCAGCTTCTGGTAACCCCAGTTCTCCATCATCTCCGCGTGCAGGAAGTACTGGTTGATCGCCGTCAACTCCGCCTTCAAACACTCATTCAGGTACGCGATTACTTCGTCGTTGCCACGCATACTGCGATTGTATCAGCGCCAGCCGTGGCAAACTGGAGTCGATGGCAGTAACCGCAATTCTACCGAGCGCCCGCATTCTGATCGCCGATGACGAGGAGGCCCAGCGCATGGGCCTCGCCAGTATGCTCCGCGGCTGGGGCTTCGCCGCCGATACCGCCGCCGACGGCCAGGAAGCCCTTGAGAAGCTCATGTCGGAGCCCTTCTCCGTCCTCATCACCGATCTCAAAATGCCCCGCATGGACGGCTTTGAACTCCTCCGCCGCCTCCCGGCCGAGAACATCCAGGTCCCCGCCATCGTCCTCACCGCCTTCGGCAATATCGAAACCGCCGTCAGCACCATGCACGAGCTCGGCGCCTTCTGGTTCCTCGAAAAACCCATCCAGCCCTCCGTCCTCCGCGTGCTCCTCGAACGCGCCATCACCCAGGCCCGCCTCACCGAAGAGACCCAGCGCCTCCAGCGCCAACTCAGCCAAACCGGCTCCATGGGCCAGATGGCCGGCGCCAGCGCTAACATGCGCCAGATCTTCTCTCTCGTCGAACAGGTCGCCCCGTCCAAAGCCGCCGTCCTCATCACCGGCGAATCCGGCACCGGCAAGGAACTGGTCGCCCGCGCCCTTCACTCGCTTTCCCCTCGCGCCAACGGCCCCTTCGTCGCCCTCAACTGCGCGGCCATGCCCGAATCGCTCATCGAAAGTGAACTCTTCGGTCACGAAAAAGGCGCCTTCACCGGCGCCGTCGAACGCCGCGCCGGCTGCTTCGAACTCGCCCAGCACGGCACGCTCCTGCTCGATGAAATCGGCGACATGCCGCTCAACACGCAGGCAAAACTCCTCCGCGTGTTGGAAGACTCCCGCGTCCGCCGCCTCGGCGGCCGGACGGAGACCGTGGTCGACGTCCGCGTCGTCGCCTCGACGAACAAGAATCTACCCGAAGCCATCCGCGCCAACCAGTTCCGCGAGGATCTCTTCTACCGCCTCAACGTCTTCGAAATTCTCCTCCCCCCGCTCCGCGACCGGCTCGACGACGTCCCCGTCCTCGCCCGCGCCCTGCTCGAAGACCTCAACCGCAAGCACGGCACCCAGGTCATCGATATCGCCCCCGACGCCATGGATCTGCTCCGCCATCACCGCTGGCCCGGGAACGTCCGCGAACTCCGCAACGCCCTCGAACGCGCGGTCATCCTCGCCGCCGATGGCATCGTCCTCGCCCGCCATCTGCCGCCGTCGGTCGTCCCCGCCGCCGTCCGCGAAGCCGTCGTCACGGAATCGGCCTCGGAAGAGTTTCTCGTCCTCCCCTCCGGAACAACGATTGACGACGCCGAACGCGCCCTCGTCAAGCGAACCCTGATCCTGACCAAAGGCAACAAGACCCGCGCCGCCGAAGTCCTCGGCATCAGCCTGAAGACCCTGTTCAACAAACTGAAGGGCTACGGCGAAGCCGAACAGGAGGGCTAAAGTTTGGAACCCTACTTGCTCTAAAGGCCGATACGCAGTGTCCCTCACCACCCGGCTCTCTCTCAAGGCCCGCCTCCACATCGCCACCATCGTGCTGGTGCTGACACTCGTCTTCTTCCTCGCCGGCCTCAACCTGCAAAACTCCCTCGAACAGACTTTCAAAGACGTACAGGAACGCGCCCAGACCAACGCCACCATGATGCGGGACTTCCTCGTCCAGCGCATCGATGATCGCGTCGCCACGTGGCGTCCCCGCCCCAAAGACCTCGATGAGACCAAGGCCGTCTGGGCCCAGATCCTCCGCGAAGATCTCCTCATCCCCCAGCTCCTCCAGAAAGCCCAGGCCAGCTCCTCCCTCGTCGTCGACATTCTCATCACCGACCAGAACGGCAAGGTCCTCACCGCCGCCAATCCAGCCCACGCCGGCGCCACCGCCCCCAATCTGCCCGATTACGCCGAGTGGCAAAAACGACCGATTTCCAACCGCCTCTGGGAAATTTTTACCAGGAATCAGGACTACGTCATCCGTATCCCCTTGGCCGCCATCGGCGACGACCAGGAACTTTTTACCATTCGCATCACCACCTCCAACGCCCTCATGCATTCAGCCGTCCAGCCCGGCGTCCAGAACACCGCCTACGTTTCCCTCCTCGCCATCGTCATCTCCATCCTCTACACGATCGTTTTTTCCAACCTCACCCTCCGCCCGCTCGCCCGCGTCGGCGAAACCATCGACAAAATCGCCGCCGGCGAGTTCTCCGCCGACCCCCTCCGCCCCACCCAGGAATCCCAGGAGTTCGCCGACCTCCAATCCAAGCTCGGCGTCCTCGGCCGCCAGGTCCGCGGCGCCCGCCAGGATGCCGACCAGCTCCGCGGCAAGATCGATCAGCTCCTCCAGCGCATGGAAGAGGTGGTCCTGTTGTTCGATGAGGACGAACGCCTCATCATGGCCGGCCGCCCCGCCGAGCGGCTCTTCCAGATGCAACGCCACGAACTGATCGGCCTCCACGTCCAGGACCTGTTCCCCGACAAATCCCCCATCGGCTCCTCCATCCAAACCGCCGTCGAGTTCCACAAACCGCTCACAGACATGCTCGTCCGCCACCGCATCCGAAGCGGTGACGAGGTAAATTTCCTGGTCAGCCTGGATTGGAACGCCGGCCAGATGCTGGTCACCCTCCGCGACGCCGAGTCGCGCAAGGCGCTCGCCAGCCACCTCGATCTCTCCTCCCGCCTGGCCTCCATCAGCCGCCTCACCGGCGGCGTGGCCCACGAAATTAAGAACCCTCTCAACGCCATCGCCATCAATCTCGAAGTGCTGCGCTCGCGCCTCGCCGGCGATAACGGTGAACTGAAAGCGGAGGTCGACGTGATTGCCCGCGAGATCTCGCGCCTCGACCGCGTCGTAAAAACCTTCCTCAATTTCACCCGTCCGGTGGAGGTGAAACTGACAACGCTCGACGCCGGAGAAACCCTCCGCGAAATCGGCCAATTGGTCGAAGAACAAGCCACCCGCAACCAGGTGGACATGATGGTGTTCACTCCGACAGCGCCCGCGGTCGCCTGGGCCGATCCGGATCTGTTGAAGCAGGCGCTGTTGAACATCGTCGTCAACGGCATCGAAGCCATGCCCAACGGCGGGCAGTTGTACCTGCGCCTGCTGCTGGCGGGCGACGAGATTTCGCTCGAAGTGGAAGACCGCGGCCCGGGCATTCCCGAAGAAGCACAGGAGAAGATTTTCCAGTTGTATTTCACGACAAAGACAAACGGCAGCGGCATCGGCCTAGCCGTGGCGTATCAGGCGGTGCAGCTGATGGGTGGCATGCTCGCCATGCGTTCCCAGCCCGGTCACGGAACGATGTTCCGGATCGACCTGCCCGCGGTAGCCGACGATCCGTTCGCCGTGACCGACGACGCCCTACCGGTCGGGGAGAAGGCATAATGCGTCTGACGCTCTTGCTGTCCGCTCTATTGCTCGGGAGCAGTTGCGGCCCGTTCCGCCAGGCCAAGGCGCCCTTGCCGCCGCCCACGCCGATGCCGGCGCGCATTCCCGATCAGGTCTCCAACACCGAACCGGCGCCGCCGCCGAAGAACCTGCCGCCGCCGCCCGCCATCGCCACCCATCCCGATACCCGCCCGGCGCCCACGGCGCAGATGTCCATCCCGGCGACGCCGACGGCGCCCCCGCCGCGCCCGGTCCGGCAGAAGAAGCCGGCCCAGCGGCCGGCCCCGCCACCGCCAGTCGCGGCCAGCGCGGAGACCGTCGTGGAGCCATCCGCGCCTCCCGCCTACCGGCTGGGAGAACTGCGGACACCCGAGCAGAGGGAAAAACTGCGGAAGCAAGCCGAGTCGATGATCAGCGTCTGCAGCGCGGCTCTCTCGGCGGCCGAAGGGCGCCAGCTGACCACGATGCAGACGGAGATGGTGAACCGGGTCCGGGCGTTCTCCCAGCAGGCGCGGGACACGCTGGAGAAGGATCCGGGCGAAGCCCGCAACTTCGCGTCCAAGGGCAAGACCTTTGCCGAAGCGCTGCTGGCGGAATTGAAGAAGTAGAAAAAAAGCCCCGGAACCTGGGAAGGTTCCGGGGCGAGAGCAGCACTTGGAAAGAGTTACAGAGACTTGGCGATCGCCGGGGCAGCCTTGGCGGCGGTGGGCAAGGTGTAGACCTTGATCTCCACGCGGCGGTTCTGCATACGGCCTTCGCGGGTCTTGTTGTCGGCCACCGGTTTCACACTGCCGACGCCGAGCATCTGGATGCGGCGGAGCGGGACGTTGTGTTCGACCGAGAGGTAGCGGGCGACGGTCATGGCGCGGCGCTGGCTGAGTTCCTGGTTGTAGGCGGCGTTACCGACCGGATCGGCAAAGCCCTGGACTTCGACGACGAACTTCTTCTGGTCCTTGACGGTGGCGGCGAAGCTGTCGAGCTTCTCCTTCATTTCCTTGGTCAGGTCGGCCTTGTTGAAGGCGAAGGTGATGTTTTCCGAACGGGACATCTGGTAGTTGTCCAGATTCTCGTAGAGGTTATCGATGGATTTGCCGAAGGTGGTTTCGACTTCGCTGATGCGAGTGAGAGACTTTTCGGCGAGCGCGTTGGCTCCGTCGGCGCGCTGGCCGGCGGCGACGGCTTTGCCATCGGCGGTCAGGGCCAAGGATTTGGCGAGCTTGGCTTCACGGTCGGCGCCATTGGCGACCTCGGTGGTTTGGGACAACTGCTTTTCGAGGGCGTCCACGTCGGCTTCGGCCTGCGTTGCGCGCTTCTCGACCGCCCCAACGCGGTTCTCAACCGGCGCGATCGCCGCCCGGACGTGGCGCTTCGTCGCGCACCCCGTGGAAAACAACATGAGCCCCGCCGCCGCCGTGCTCATCAGAACCGCCTTTTGCATAATCATTTTTGAGTCGAACTCCTTTCGACTCTTTCATTGCAAACCGGTGGCCAAACAGCTAACTACTTTAGAATGAGCAAACGGCGACGTATGTAACGGAGCGGTGTAGGGATTTTTGACAGGGTAGTAAGGTAACCTGTCTGAAAGTTAGACAGACATCGTGGCCAGTTCGACGTGGCTGCGATGGCCTTCGACGACGACGATGCCGGACTCGGTGACGTAGTAGCGCTTCTTGTCCTCTTCGAGGTCGTAGCCGATGGTGGTGCCTTCGGGGATACGAACGTTCTTATCGAGGATGGCGCGCTTGATCTTCGAGTGGCGGCCGATGTCGACGTTGTCGAAGAGGATCGAATCTTCGACCTGGGCGCCGGTGTGGACGCGGACGCCGCGGCCGAGGATGGAGCCTTTGACGGTGCCGCCGGAGAGGATGGAGCCACCGGAGACGATGGAGTCGAGCGCGGTACCGCGGCGGCCTTCTTCGTCGAAGACGAACTTGGCGGGCGGGTCCTCGAAGCCGGCGGTGCGGAGTTTCCACTCGCGGTTGTAAAGATTCAGCGCGGGGGCAACGGCGCGGAGGTCCATGTTGGCGTCGTAGTAGGCGTCGAGGGTACCGACGTCGCGCCAGTAGGCTTCCGAGTTCGGCGGGTCACCGGGGATGCGATTGGTATTGAAGTCGTAGGCGAACATGTCGGCCTTGCCGATCAGGGACGGCAGAATGTCGCGGCCGAAGTCGTGGGATGAGTTTTCGTCAGCGGCGTCGGCGTAGAGTTCTTTGAGCAGCAGGCCGGTGGAGAAAATATAGTTGCCCATGGAGGCGAGACACATCTCGGGATTGCCGGGCATGGTGGGCGGGTTGGCCGATTTCTCGTGGAAGCCGGTGATGCGGCCGTCGGGGCTGCACTCGATGACGCCGAACTCCTTGGCTTCCTCTTTGGGAACGGGGATGGCGGCGATGGTGATCTGGGCGCGCTTCTGTTCGTGGAACTCGATCATGTCGCGAATGTTCATGCGATAGATGTGATCGGCGCCGAAGATGCAGACCAGATGGGGGTCGGCCTGTTCGATGAGATTGATGTTTTGATAGACGGCGTCGGCGGTGCCGCGGTACCAGGTTTCGCCGGCGGAGCGCATCTGGGCGGGGACGGGGATGATGAACTGATTTTTGAGAAGGCCGCCGAAATCCCAGCCGTCGCGAATGTGCTGGAGGAGCGATTGGCTTTTGAACTGGATGAGGACGTAGGTGGAATAAATGCCGGAATTGATGAGGTTGGAGAGGACGAAGTCAATCAGGCGATAACGGCCGCCGAACGGAACGGCGGGCTTGGCGCGTTCTTTGGTGAGCGGGTAGAGACGAGTTCCTTTGCCGCCCGCAAGGACAAAGGCAAGTACGCGAAGTTGCATGTTGAACACTCCCGCCGGGCGGGTACAGAGCCCGGCTTTCATGCGCCCGGGTCGGGGGAACTACTGGCGAGAGCGGGCGCGCCCTCAAGGTACAGCAACACTACTTATATCTAAGTATGTCCCGAACGCAAGCGGGCGCGCCTGAATTTTCTGTTTCGAACTACTTCTGACGGACGGTGATTTGCTGTTCGGGAGCGGCGAAACCGGCGCGGCTGAGCAGCTTATTGGTATCGAAATAGACCTGCCAGTAGTTGTCCGTATGGGTGTAGGGGCGGACGGCGAGGACGGGTCCGAGCAAATTGAAGTCGAGGATTTCGACGTCGGGCGCGGGGTTCGAGACGACGTTGGGAATCGACAGGAGTTGCTGTTTGAGTTGGGCGATGGCGGCGTGGACATCGGTGGAGCCGTTGAGTTGGGCGGTGCGGTCGACGCGGCGGAAGGGGTTGGTGGAATAGTTCTGGATGGTATCGCCGAAGACCTTGTTGTTGCCGACGAAGGTGGAGACGTTGTCGGGGCTGATGATGGTGGTGGCGAAGAGACCGATTTCGTGGACGGTGCCGGTGATGCCGCCGGCGGTGACGAAGTCGCCGACCTTGAAGGGACGGAGGATGACGAGGAAGACGCCTGCGGCGAAGTTGGCGAGCAGGCCGGCCCAGGCGGCGCCGATGGCGATGCCGGCGGCGGCGATGAGAGCGGCGAAGGTGGTGGTTTCCACGCCGAAGTAGCCGAGGATGGCGACGACGAGAGCGATGTTGAGGGCGACGCCGATGGAGGCGATCAGCCATTGAATGAGAGTTTCTTCAATCTTCTGGCGGCGGAGCGTGCGACCGAGAATGTTGGTGGAGAGATGAATGAGCCAGCGGCCGATGACCCAGAGGGCGATGGCGCCGAGAACTTTCAGGCCGACGGCGGTGAGGATCGGAATGGAGGTGTCGAGGAGTTTTTGAAAATCCATTGAGATGAGAGTAAACAAATGGGGGGCAGAGTTGCATGATATTTTCATTGGGATGCGATATCTATTTGTTGCGCTGGGTGCGTGCCTGCTGACGGTGGGCGGATTGCGGCTGATGGGATGGGCGCCGCTGCCGGAGACGGTAAAGCTGGACAATGCGCGGGTGCGGGTGAAGGAAGTTGTGTATATGCCGGGGGTTCCGCGGGACCGGTATACGCGGCCGACCGATCAGGTGATTGTGTGGCTGGATGACGCGGAGTATTCGCGACTGGATTCGGAGACGAAGGAAAAGACCGTGCGGAAGCGCAAGCGCGGGGAGATTTTGTGGCACAACAAGGGCGAGGACGCTCCGGTGTTGACGAATCTGGGATCGGCTCCGTACCGGACGCTGACGATTGAGTTGAAGTAGATGAAATCGGCGGTGATTGGCACGGGGATGATGGGTCCCGGGATTGCGATGACGTTGACGCTGGGCGGGGTCTCAGCAGTGATTTTGGGACGGACCGACGAGAGTGCCCAGGCTGGGCTGGCAGCGGCGCGACGGCAGTTGGCGCTATTGGCCGCGAATGGCTTGGCGACGGCGGAACAGGTGGCGTTTTCGGAAGCTCATTTGCGGGCGTCTTCGTCGTTTGAGGAGGAGGTTTCGGGGGCCGAGTTGGTGGTGGAATCGGGCCCGGAGAACCTGGCGTTTAAGCAGGAGTTGTTTGGGCGGATGGACGGGTTGACGGACGCGGTGTTGACGTCGAACACGTCGGGGTTGAGTATTACGGCGATTGCGGAGCGGTGCGCGCGGCCGGAGCGGGTGATGACAACTCATTTCTGGAATCCGCCGCATTTGATGCCGCTGGTGGAAGTGGTGATGGGGGCGCGGACTTCGCTGGTTTTGGCGGAGGGGGTTCGGGACCTTTTGAAGGCTTGCGGGAAGGCTCCGGTGTTGGTGAAGAAGGACACGCCGGGGCAGTTGGGGAACCGGATGCACATGGCGTTGATTCGCGAGGCGGCGCACATTGTGAGCGAGGGGATTGCGAGTGTGGAGGACGTGGACCAGGCGGCGAGTATGAGCTTTGGGCTGCGGCTGCCGATGTATGGGGTGTTGGAGCACATGGACATTGTGGGGTTGGACATGTCGATGGGGATTTTGGAGTATGTGGCTTCCGATTTGTATAACGGGGTGGAGGCGCCGGGGCGGTATAAGGAGTTGGTTGGGGGCGGGGATTTGGGGGCGAAGACGGGGAAGGGGTTTTATGACTGGGGGGTGAAGAGCGCCGATGAGGCGCGGGCGAGAAGGGATGGGTTTGTGCTGCAGATGTTGCGGTGGCGGAAGGGGATTGTTTAGATATTTCTGGACACACTTCGGGTGTGTCTCGTCGATTTTCGGGTTACATCACGGGCCGGATTTCGGTTGCCGGCGGGCTGTTGACGATGGCCGGGGCCGGCGGCGGGGCCGGGATTTCGGCGGTTTCGGACTCGGTTGGCGGCGGCGTTTCGGGCTCGTCGTTTGTTTTCAATGACTCTTGGGAGGGTCCTTGAATAGCTGCGAATTTCTTGAGGCGCATGATGTCGCGTTCCAGTCTTGAGATCGTGGACTGGTGGCGGTTGATGCGGACTTCCAGGCGGTAGACGAGAGAGCCGGGTTTACAGGCTTCGAGTTCGGCTTGGAGGACTCCGCCGGTGTTCGAGTGGAGTTCGGCTAGTTCGGAACGTCGGACTAGCATTAGGCGCGCCAGTTCCCAGTGGGCGAAGGTGAGTTCGTCGACACGGGTGGCGATGTATTCGTCTTCGGGTTGCCAGTATTTGTAGAACGACTCCCGCAGTTTGAGGAAGCCTTCCTGGCTGACTGATTGTTTTAGCGTTTCTTCGGTGGCGTAGAGACCGTGGGTGAATGTCGCGGTTCTCGCTTTGAGCAGGCCTTCGGGCGTTTTCGGGCCCTGGCTTTTGGCGCCGTTGATCCGGGCGGATTCGGCGCGTCGGTTGGAGTGATTTTGCAATCCCATAGTTTTAGGCTATGGGGTGATTGACTAGTAACCGGCGGCTCGCGGTTTTTGGATTTGGCTGTAGGTGATTGGTGGGGTTTGGGTTAGCGGTTTGAAAATAAAGTCATTTCCCTTGTGACTGACTTTTCCACAGGGGCGTTTTACGGGGAATTGGGGTAGGAGGAAATTGGTAATTGCCGTGACTGTCCCTAATTTAGTGGGAACGCGAAAAGGCGCCGGGGCCTCGGGGGGGCTCGGCGACTTTTGCGAACGAGCGGGTTGGCCGGGTTAGCGGGCGGACTGGTTGTGGTTGTACCCGTTGGCACCGGCTTTCACTTTGGTTTTGATTGCGAGGGCGGACTGGTTGTGGTTGCCACCGAGCACGACGCCGCCGGCTTTGAGGTTCGTCTTCAGCTTGAGAGCAGATTGGTTGTGGTTGATGCCGCTTCCGCCAGCCGTCACGTTCGTTTTGATGACGAGGGTGGATTGGTTGTGGTTCGGCATGCCCATGCCGCCGGCTTTGACGTTGGTCTTGATGGCGTGGGCGGTCTGGTTGTGCTGTTTGTAGGTGCCGCCGGCTTTCAGGTTGGTCTTGATGGTGAGGGTGTTCCGGGTGGTCATGATGTGTTCTCCTTCGGTACCGGCTTAGATTTTGTTGCCGGACATATAGGCGAACGGTACGAACGGGGAATTCGTATCATGGCGCTGCAGATTTTTTTGATGGTTCCCATCGACTCAGCGAAGGCGGGGCGGGGATTTGATCAGTGGAGGGAGATTTTTTCGGCGCCGGGCCGTTCGGGGCTCGGCGCCGTTCTGGAGTCTTGGTCTTTGGGGTTAGCGGGTGGCCTGGCTGTGGTTGTGATCGCGACCGCCGGCTTTCAGGCGGGTCTTGACGGAGAGAGTGGCTTGGTTGTGGTTGAGGCTGACGCCGCCGGACTTCAGGCTGGTCTTGATCTTGAGGGTTGTCTTGTTGGTGTTCATTCTAGTGTCCTTTTCTTTTCTTGCCGCGCTCGTCTATGAAGGGCGGACACTGACACCGGCGGGAGTTTCCCGGATTTTTGCTCACGGGTTGCGTGTTTTTATTGGATTATTCGAGAAAGTCGTCGAGGGCGGCTTTGGCTTTGGCGCTCGACTGGGCGTTGAGACTGCGGAGGGCGGCGGATTCGTCGCCGTAGGTTTCGAGCAATGTATCCAGGCCAGTGATGGCCAACAGTTCCTGGAGGCGCTTGGACGGGAGGAGGAGTTTGAGTGCGCCGCCGCGGCGGACGATGGCGGAGTAGGCACTGACGATCTCGCCGAGGCCGTGGCTGTCGACGGTGGTGAGCCCGGAGCAATCGATGAGCAGGCGGTGGAAGCCGGCGTCAAACTTCTCGATGAGTGCTTCGCGGAGGCGCTCGCTGCCGGAGCCGAGGGTCAGGGGGCCGGATGGCGAGAGGATCCAGACGCCAGAGGAGAGGCGGCCAGTGAAGAGCAAAGGCATTGACCGATCTTACTACCTGGCAGGGGGCTTGCGGCCGCCGTTCCAGGTGCCGGGTTTGGGGGTGTCCGGGGGCCAGTAACCGGTCGGATCCTCCCGCCACTCCTTGCCGCAGAGGCTGGAGATCACCTTCCACTCAGCGGCCCCGAGGTTTAGATCGGGATGGTAGATGAAACGTTTCAGGCCGGCGCGGTGGGAGGCTTGGAGAAGCCGCTTCAGGTCGTGGGCTGGCATGGGATCGCCGGCGTGGGGGTTGCGGCCGGTGGAGACCCAGGCGATGACTTTGTTGGGGTCGCCGGTGGCGTCGAGGGCGCGTTTGGTTTCGTTGAAGACGACTTGGTCGAAGAACTCGTCGGGGAAGCCGTTTTCGAGGTCGGATAGTTTTGTGACGCCGGGGAGGTTGATACCGAATAAGAGTTTGACGACGGCGAAGCAGTCGGGTTCGGTGAGCGAGGGGTTCCACTCTTTGAGTGTGGCGACCCAGCGGGCGATGGTGCCGTACATGCCGTCGAAACCGCGGTGCCAGTAGTAGTGTTTAGGGAAGATGAGGTCGAAGAAGTGGTGGGTTTTCTGGTAGTCCTGGGTGGTGAGGACGGAGAAGGCCGCGGAGCGGGGGATGGTTCCCAGTTTGGGTTTGCCGGGGAGGGCGTTCCACTGTTCGCGGATGGCGGCCATGTTGGCGAGGGTGGCTTGTTGGCGCATGCGGAGCCAGTAGAGGGCGTCCTCGTTGAGATCGAAGAGCGACAGGCCGCCTAGCATGCCGCCGGTTTGATGGAAGCGGACTTGGGAGGGGGTGAGCGAATGGAAGCGGGTTTTGAGGTGGTTCATGCCGCGTTCCATGCGGGGGATGTCGAAGTTGAGATGGGTATAGATGGCGCGGTGGTGATCGCGGATTTCGAAGAGCTCGCCGCCGTGGTGGAAGGCGAGTTCGTAGTGGTGCTCGCCGGCGCCGTCGATGATGACGCCGTCGGCCTGGGGGAAGGCCTTTAGCGTGTCTTCGACGCCGGCGGCGAGGGCGCGGGCGTTGAAGGGGTCCTGTTCGGGGGATTGGCGGGTGCCATAGTGGCCGGGGCCGAAGAGCATGAGGTCCCAGTTTCGGCGCTTGATTTCGGTTAGGAGAGCGGTGAGTTGCTTTTGTTTGGCGGGGTCGAGCCGGACATTTTGGGGCGGGAGGACGCCGTGCTTTTTGTAGATTTCGGGGTTGGGGGCGAAGGTGTGGATTTTGGCACCGGCGCGGGCGTAGGTGAAATCGAAGGTGGGTTCGCCGTCCCAGAAGCGGAGGGGGCCGATGACGATGCCTCGGACGCCGCCGGCTTCCCAGGCGTCGAGGATTTGGGGGAAGTTGGTGAGCCACTGTTCGAGGGGGTAGATCATGTACATCCAGGCGGTGAGCTTGGATGGGGGTTGTTGGGCTTGGATGGTGGCGGTGGCTCCGAGGAGGGTTTGGGCGAGTTGGCGGCGGGAGAGGAGCGGGGGCATGGCGCCTATTTTATGCCGGGTTGTGGCAGGGGCTGGGACTGGAGCAGGCGGCGGAGGGCGATTCGCCGAAATGCGTGGCTAGAGATCGTGTTTGATGCGGTTACAAACGTGGCGCGGCCAGTACTGGTTGTGGACGTTCAGCGTGAGTTGGCGGAATTGCGAACGAGGTCTTCGCGAACGGTGGGGCGGTAGGGGCGGTAATTCTTGCGGAGAATTACGGGAGCTGGATTCCGGCTGAGGGCTACTGGGGCTCTCGGCGGAACCGGGGGAGGGCGGGGATGGTGCCGTAGAACGATTCGTCCTGGGCGCTGAAGCCGGCCTCGAGTTGCTGGAGTTCCGCTGTTTCGGCAGCGGTGAGGCCGGAGACGTATTTTTGTTCGACGAGTGCGCGGAAGCGCAGGAGGGCGGGTTCGGGCTGGCGGCGGTTGCGAGGCGGGGTCATGGGATGGCCTGGGATTTCCCCGGCTGAGTGGCCGGGGAAATCGGGAATCTAGGCTTTTTCCGGTAGCACGGCTCCCAGGGAAGTCTTAGGCGGGCCAAGTTAGGGCGAGGTCGACGAAGGTGCGGACGCAGACACCCGAGGGGCCCTTCGGCATGTACGGTTTGTTGTCGTCGATCCAGCCGGTGCCGGCGATGTCCAAGTGCACCCAGGGGGTGTCACCGACCCACTCCTTCAGGAAGTAGGCCGCGGTGATGGCGCCGCCCCAACGGCCGCCGATGTTGCCGATGTCGGCGTAGGCGGATTTCAGATATTCGCGGTACTCGTCGTCGAGCGGCATGTGCCACATTTTTTCGCCTTGGCGGGCGGCGGACGATTGGACTTGCTGGCGGAAGGCGTCTTCGTTGGAGAAGAGGCCGACGTGGATGTGGCCGAGGGCGACGACGACCGCGCCGGTGAGGGTGGCAACGTCGACCATGTGGGTGACGCCCTGGCGCTTGGCGTATTCGATGGCGTCGACCAGGATGAGGCGGCCTTCGGCGTCGGTGTTCAGGACTTCAATCGTCTTGCCGCTCAAGCTGGTGACGATGTCGCCGGGGCGCTGGGCGTTGCCGCCGATGGCGTTTTCAACGGTCGGGATGAAGGCGGTGACGGCGACGGCGGGTTTGAGTTGCGCGATGGCTTTCATGGCGCCCAGGACGGCGGCGCCGCCGGCCATGTCGTACTTCATCTTTTCCATGCCGTCGGCGGGTTTGATGGAGACGCCGCCGGTGTCGAACGTGACGGCTTTGCCGACGAGGGCGAGGTGATCCTTGGACGGGGTGGCGGGGGTGTAGCGGATGACGATCAGCGACGGCGGATGGGGGGAGCCCTGGGCTACGCCCAAGAGCGAGCCCATGCCGAGCTGGGTCATGCGGTCCTTATCGAGGACATCGATTTCCAGGCCCTCGGAGGCGGCGACCATGGCGCGGGCGTGGGCGACCAGAACGGGCGGGGTTAGGATGTTGCCGGGCTCGTTGGCTAGGAATCTTGTGAAGTTCTGGGCTTCGCCCAGGACGTTGCCTTGGTTGACGGCGGCGGCTTGATCGCCGGCGGCGACGATGGCGAAGCTGACCAGTTCGGTGCGTTCGTCCTTCTTCGATTTGTGGGCGTCGACTTCGTGGTTGCCGATGTGGACGCCTTCGGCGGCGGCGGCGATGTTTTCGGCCGTGGCGAGGGCGGGGTCGAGCGCGAGGGCCAGATTGGCCGCGCCGTTCGACTTGGCTTTGCGGACGGCGGCGCCGACGAGGCGGCGGAGGGTGGCGGAATCGAACTTGGCGGCTTTGCCGGCACCGAGGAGGATGAGGCGCTTGGCCTGGAAGCCCTGGGGACGGTGGAGGACCGTGGTTTCAAAGGGCTTGCCCGCGGCTTCGCCAGAGGTTTCGACGTCGGTGAGCCACTGGGCGTTGGAGGCGCGAATGGCGTCATAGGACTCGCTGGCGGGGCGCGAGTCGGGATCGAACTGGAGGACGAGAAGCGCGTCGGCGACGACGGCGGTGAGGAGGGCGTTGGAAAGTGTGACCTGCATGGGGATGTTTTAGTGGGCTTTGGAGCGGATGAGGGCGGCGCGGGCCTCGGCGTTTTGTTCCTTCGTCTTTTCGGCGGCGCGTTTGTCGTGGAGTTTTTTGCCACGGCCGACGGCGATTTCAACCTTTATTTTGCCATCCTTAAAATACATCTTGGTGGGGATGAGGGCGAGGCCTTTTTCGCGGGTTTTGCCGTGGAGTTTGTCGATTTCCTGGCGGTGGAGGAGCATTTTGCGTTTGCGGCCAGGGAGGTGGTTGGCGATGTTGCCGTGGGAGTACTCGCTGATGTGGGCGTTGCAGAGAAACGCCTCGCCACTTTCGATGGTGCCGAAGCCGTCTTTGAGCTGGACCTTACCGGCGCGGCAGGCCTTGACCTCCGTCCCGGTGAGGACGAGGCCGGCTTCGAACCGCTCCATGAGTTCGTAGTTGTGACCGGCGGCGCGGTTGTCGCTGATGATCTTGAATCCGGAGCCGGGGTTGGCCTTAGCGGCGCTCAAAACGTTTCTCCTGCACTTTGTACTCAACGGTGACGCCCATTGCGGCGTCAATCACTCATAGGGAAGTGGTACTCCCATTCCCCGAAGCTATTATTTTAGCACGCGACGAAAACGGAACCCTCTGCAAGATGCTGAATATTCGACAGTTAAGTAGCCTGTTGGCATGCGCCACGATCCTTTGGACGGGTGTCGTCCCGGTGGAGGCGAAGACCCGGAAGGGTGATAAATTTTATGCGGCGGGCCAAAAGGCGGAGCTGGGACGGGATTTTGAGAAGGGTTTGGAGCAGTACGAGCAGGCGCTGAAGGAAGACCCGACGGACACGGCGTACCAGATGGCGGTGCGGCGATCGCGGTTTTCGTCGGCGGCGGCGCGGATTGACCGGGCGCAGAAGGCGCGCGAGGCGGGGAAGGTGGAAGAGGCGCTGCTGGAGTTTGAACGGGCGTTTTTGATCGACCCGTCGTCGTCGCTGGCGGTGCAGGAGATTAAGCGCACGAAGGCGATGCTGGACTACCAGCGGCGGCAGGGCGCGGCGATGAAGGCCGATGAGATTGGCCAGACGCCGGCGCAGGTGGCGCGGAAGCGGAACGAGGAAAAGATCGGGACGATTCAGCCGGTGCCGGAGTTGAAGCCGTTGTCGCGGCAGGTGACGTCGCTGAAGATGAACAACCAGAATGTCAAGGTGATGTACGAGACGTTGGGCAAGCTGACGGGGATCAATGTGATTTGGGATCCGGAGTATCAGCAGCCGTCGAAGAATTACAACGTCGATTTGACGAACACCAATTTGGAAGAGGCGCTGGATCATCTGTCGGTGATGACGAAGACCTATTGGAAGGCGCTGTCGGCCAATACGATTTTTCTGACGAACGATAACATTACCAAGCGCCGGGACTACGAAGACAACGTTGTCAAAGTCTTCTATTTGCAGAACATTACTTCGGTGCAGGAGTTGAACGAAATTGCGACGTCGGTGCGGTCCGTGACCGAAATCCGGCGGCTGTATACGTACAACGCGCAGAACGCGGTGATTGCGCGCGGGACGGTGGACCAGGTGGCGCTGGTGGAGAAGCTACTGGGCGATTTGGACAAACCGAAGCCGGAGGTTTTGGTGGACGTGATTGTAATGGAAACGGCCGTGGGGCGGACGCGGGACTTGGCGGCGACGATTGTGACCGGGGACGCGCCGGGGTTGAAGTTTAATGTCTCGCCGGCGACGACTTCGTCGGGCACGACGACGACGGGGGGATCGCGGGTGTTGGGGCAGTTGAAATCGCTGGGCTCCAATGATTTCACGGTGAATTTGCCGGGCGCGCTGCTGCAAGCGGTGATGAGCGACCGGAACAGCAAAGTACGGCAGACGCCGCAGATCCGGGCGGCGGACGGACAGAAGGCGCAGTTGCGCATTGGGTCGAAAGTGCCGACGGCGAGCGGTTCGTTTGGTTCGGGCCTGGGCGTGGGCGGTGTGGGCGTGAGCCCGCTGGTGAACACGCAGTTCCAATACATTGAAGTGGGCGTGGTGATGGATATGGTGCCGCGCATTCACGGGGATGACGAAGTTTCGATGCACGTGGAAATTGAAATTTCGAATGTTGTGGAGCGGATTGATATTGGCGGGATTAAGCAGCCGGTGATCGGGCAGAGGAAGGTGGTCCACGATGTGCGGTTGCGTGAGGGCGAGATGAACCTGATCGGCGGGTTGGTGAACACGACGCAGACGCGGAACGTTTCGGGCATTCCGGGGCTGATGTCGATTCCTTATCTGGGGCGGTTTTTCTCGAGCGAAACCGTTGAGAACTCGCAGAACGAATTGGTAATTGCGCTGGTTCCGCATATCGTGCGGACGCAGGAGATTACGCCGGTGAACCTGCGCGGCGTGGCGGCTGGTAATGACCAGACGGTGCGGCTGGTGTATGCGCAGCCGGATAACGCGCAGCCTTCGGGCGCTGGCGCGGCCGCTCCTGGCGGGCCGGCGCTGGGCGGACCGACGATTCCGACGGAGATTTCCTCGCCCACGTCGACGAAGCCTTCCCTGCCCCCGGCGGCTCCGGTGAAGATAAGCTTCCAGCCGGATGGTGTGGTGACCAAGGCCGGTTCGCCGGTGGTGGTGACGGTGCATGTGGCCGACGCGGTGGACCTGTTCCAGGCGCCGTTGCGAATTAAGTACGACCCGAAGAAGGTGAAGCTGCTGGCGGCGACGCCGGGGGCGTTCCTGTCCAACGACGGGCAGCGGGTGAACTTCTCGGCCGACGACCAGGCGTCGAAGGGCGAGGTGGCGATCCAGATGAGCCGGCCGGCGGGCGCGCCGGGGTTGACGGGGGCCGGAGCGTTGTTGTCACTGAGCTTCCAGACACTGGAGGCGGGGACGACGCAGCTGAGCGTGCTGGACAGCGCGTTGCAGAATTCGAAGCTGCAGAGCGTGCCGGCGCCGAAGCCGACGGTGGGGGTGGAGATCCGGTAATGCGAGCGATCAGCATAGAACGGCGGCAGAGCCAGCGGGGAATGACGCTGGTGGAGTTGATTGTCGCGTTTACGATTCTGGCGCTGTTGACGTCGATGGCGGTGCCGCTGGCACGGAGCCGGGTGCGGCGGGAGCGCGAGAAGGAGCTGCGGATCGCATTGCGGGAGATTCATACGGCGATTGACAAGTACAAAGACATGGCCGATGCCGGGCAACTGGGCCAGCTGAACGCGTCGAAGGAAGGATATCCGGAGTCGCTGGAAGTGCTGGTGGAGGGCGTGAAGGTGACGGGCCAGGCGGGCGCGGGCGGCGGGATGCCGGGCATGCCGGGGGCGAGTGGTGGCGGGATTCCGGGGGCGGGCGGGTCGGCCGGGAGCGAGAGCAGCGAGAAGAAGGTGCGGTTCTTGCGGAAGATTCCGAAAGATCCGTTCACGAAGAGTACCGATTGGGGTAAACGCAGCACGCAGGACGATCCGAAATCGACGGCGTGGGGCGGGCAGAATGTGTTTTCCGTGTTTTCGAAGACGATGGAGAAAGCAGCCGATGGAACGCCGTATTCAGAGTGGTAAGCGGGCTGGGTTCACCATTATGGAGCTGATGGTCTCGATGGCCATCGTTCTGGTGATTATTTCGGTGGCGGTGCCGTTGTACCAGAAGTCCGTGATCCGGGCGCGGGAGAGCGTGTTGCGGCAGAACCTGTTTTCGCTGCGGACGGTGATCGACGAGTACACCTACGATAAGCAGAAGGCGCCGCAGCAGTTGGACGATCTGGTGCGGGAGGGGTATTTGCGGCAGATGCCGTTGGACCCGATCGCGGGGAATTCGACGTCGTGGAAGATCATCATGGAAGACGCGTCTTCGTCGGCGAGCCAGAGCGAGCCGGGGATCTTCGATGTGCGGAGTTCTTCGGAGAAAACAAGCCTGGAAGGCACACCGTATAGTGAATGGTGAGGGCCGATGGTGTTAAAATCGGAGAGTTGCTCCCCGATCGTCTAATGGTAGGACACCGGCCTTTGACGCCGTGAATCGTGGTTCGAGCCCATGTCGGGGAGCCAAATTACAATTCTTGAACTTCCTGCCATCCTGTTGATTGCATTAGGTACATGTAGCTAGTGTTCGCAGATTTTCACCCTTCTTTCGTCTACCCCAGTGTGGATTGGAACTCCGACACTGTAAACTCTGCTTCTTGAGTTCGAGTCGTTCGGGAAACAAGCGTTCAAGAGCCGAAATGACGGCGTGCCAGCTTCTGGGTGACAGCCCAACAGGACACGAATCGCGCCCGCCGATCCGCTGCCCTGTTGCCAATCAATAGACTTTGCCGAAGTACTGTGCTTCCTGCCGCATCATCCCGCAAAGCTTCCAGCCACCCGAGGATTTGCGTGGGGACAGATGGCAGCTCCTTCTTCTAACACAGAGCCGTCGTTCTTGTAACGCCGAATGGACTTGTTGATGAGAGCGCTATCCGGCGTAAGTGGGGTGATCCGCGTATTGGTAATTTCTGCATGATCGTAGTTGCGCTGTTCCAGCGCTGCGAGTTGCTTTCGATAGAACGCCATTACGGAATCTATCGAAGTGAAGACCCGCATATTCCCTCAGGCCAAAACAACAAACGGAGCCTGGAAGGATTCCAGCAGAGCAGCGTAATCCTTCCTAATGGACGCCAGGAGGCAATGATGGTAGCTGTTCCTGATCGCGATTTTGTCGGACTCGCCAAACACCCGGGCCTGTTGCACGGGTGCGATTACACACGAGCAGATCACAGCAGCAATCACAAGGAATAAGGAACGGGGGAACATGAGGACATCGTAATCATTGGAGTAGCGCCTCGGTGACGGCGCATCGCGAAAACAATCGCCGCAGGTCGAGGGCCGCTGGAAGTCCGCCTTGAAGATCACGCCGCGAAAAGTGTGTGAATCAACTGCAACGCCATCCGCACTTCAGGTGGCGGGCAAATCACAAAAGTTCGAAGCGCGTCCGCAGAGCAGTATGGGCAGTATCGGATGTCGTGCTACTTTATCTTTGTGGCATCGATTGGCGACAAATACATACTCACCGGCTCCGGACGGAGCGACCATGACAGGCTGCGCGTTATCAGCGAAATTCACGATGGCCGAACGCGCGAATTGCTGCTCCGCGCGGGGCTTGCTTCCGGGCATCGCTTTGTGGAATTCGGGTGTGGCTTGGGCTACGTTTCACGTTGGGCCGCGAGTCAGGGAGCGTCGGTTACCGGAATCGATCTGAACCCGGAGCAGGTGGCCGCCGCCAATGAACTGGCCCTTGAAGCCGGGCTGGAAAACTCGCAATTCCGTAAGGGTAGTGTCTATGAGCCGGAGCTCATGCCGGAAAGTGTCGACGTTGCTTACTGCCGCTGGCTAATGGTCCATCTCAACAGACCAGTCGCCGCGATGCGGACGATTTATGAAACACTTCGGCCGGGCGGCGTGATGGTGTGCGAGGAGGCCGATGTCAGTGCAGTCTACACCGAGCCAGCATCGGCGGCCTATGCGGAACTCCGCGATATTGCCCTCGTGGCCGGCGCCCAGCGCGGGGTGGACTACACGGGGGGCCGCCGCGCCCATCTTTGGGCAAGAGAGACAGGATTTGAAATCGTTCACGTGGATGCCTATCACCCGCATTACCTGCACGGTGAACACAAGGGGTTCTGGAATTGGACTCTGCGAGCCGCCGCTCTCGGACTGGTGAATGAAGGCTTTTTGAGCGCGCAGCGCCTAGATGAACTTGTTGCAGGAATGAACGAGGCCGACGCATGCCCTGATACGGTGGTGGCGCACTGCCGCATGCACCAATTGATCGCCAGAAAACCGGCATGATACCGAATGATCAGTGGGCGGAGCCGCGGACTGGTGGGCGAAGAATAGTGTGCCAGAAAGTGCGAGGACGAGCCGCATAGCGGGCGTGGTATCACAATTTGGCTGCTTCAGCGAGTTCGGATGGGGCTTCTGCATGGACGCCTGATCGACTCACTTCCATTCAGCGGAATCCCCAGTAGGTGGTCCGCTTTCGGCATGTCGTCTGATAAGTCCTGAGCGACAGCGTATCCGGAAGCAATTCGTCGGAGGTCGGGTACCTCTGGAGCTCCGCTGCCGGGATCACGCTGCGGCACCTGCCTGAAAGTGTCGGAACACCGCGCGAACCGCCAGCGGCGGGCAAACCGCGAAAGTTCGAAACGTGTCCACGATGGGGAGCCAACCGCTTAAAGACGTTACTTACCCCTGCTCGTTTTCGTTGACACGCCCTTTCCCCGCCCCCAGTTCGTATCCCCAACATTCGTCTGAATTTGGACACCATCCCCATTCTCCAGTTCGAACCCTACCTTTTCGGCCTGCGTTCTGAACCTCCTTGTTTCGCCTCGTTGGCCTCTCTCAACCCCCAGAATTCTCCATTTTCTCCGTTGACACACCCGCGTTTGTTGACACGGTTTCTCAGGTCGGGGCCCCAGATTAGACAGTTTCGAACCTGCCTGAGTATCTATTAATAGAGCCAAACGACGCGCGAGGCCGCCCAGCGGAAGCCGTTGTGGGCCGGAAACCCAAAGGACCGGCAACACATGAACCTCCGCGACCAAACTACGGCCGACGCCGTCGCCCAGATCGCCACTCTTCTCGCCCAGGCCTACCGGCAGTACGAATATGCCCGGCGCCTGGATCCGCCGCGTTTGGAGCAAGAGAAAACCGTCAACAGAGAACTTGCTAATTCCCGCCCGGAGAGCCTTCATGGTCATGAGGTTGACGCATGAAGAAGCCCCCCGAACATTTGATTGAAGAACTGGCTACGCTGGACGTGGCCACGCTGCAGAAACGACACGTGGCGTTTATTGGCAAGGAGACTCCTTGCGGCCACCGGCAGTTTCTTTTCCGGAAGCTGGCATGGCATCTCCAAGCCAAGGCCGAAGGCGGATTCCCGGCGTCGGCGCTTGAGTTGGCCAAGAGTATCGCCCTGGACACACCATTGCGGATTCGCATACTGACGAACGCGGTTCAGCGCGCCGGGAAGCCCCTGGACCATTCATCAACCACGACAATCGAACCGGCGCACGATGCGCGCACCCACTGCCGGGCGGTTTGATCGTTAAGCAGTATCGGGGCCGCACCCAAGTGGTGACAGCACGGGATAATGGGCTTCAAGATTCGGGCACACACCCGGCCAACCGAGCCATCACCATCTGAAACGTTACTGAAAAAATCCTAACACTCAACAAAAACCAGCATCTTACGCGCCCAGCGATTTGTCTATTCTGGTAACATTTCAAAATACCGTACGGGGTGACAGGTAACAAAGTACAACCGGATTCGATCCTACGGCATCAGCATGAAAGACAGCGGGTTCTCGCCCCCCCCTGGTGGTACCTACCCATCACTTCAAAACACAGGTTCATATCGATGCAAGCGGAAAGACTAAGCACTCCCGGATCTCCCTCTCTGACACGTCGTGACATGGTGCGTTACACTTCCATGTTGTCCATTGCAAGTGTCCTTCCGGCCTTTGGCCAAGTAGCTGCCCCTGTATCCAAAATATCCTCCAACGCCGTACCCGATGGGCCGGTGCTGACCCCGTGGGTGCAGCCGTGTCCAGTCACTCAAGAGATGATGCCTGCCGGTGTTGGCGTGCCCCCGAATTTTGATCCTTCCAACCACGAAGCCTGCGTGAAATACCCGCCCGTACGCTGGTACAGTCTGCCGATCAAGACGGTTGACAAAAAATTACACCCGCAACTGAAACGGGCATCCACCTTCTTCTCATACGGCGGATCAGTTCCTGGCAAGCTGTGGAGATTCAAGTACGGTGAGCCCGTCGTCGTTCGATTCACCAACGAGGTTGATCCGGCTATCGGCGGTTTCGGTACACCCAGCTTCAGCCCTCATTTCCACAACATGCATACCCCGAGCTACAGCGATGGGTATCCGGGAAACACCATCCCCCCTGCTGTGAATCCGGGAGATCCGTTCCCGTTCCGCGACCACCACTACCCGATGCTGCTCGCTGGCGGAGATCCCCTGGAAGCGCTAGGCTCACTGTGGTATCACGACCACCAGCTCGATTACACCGCGCAAAACGTCTATCGCGGCATGAC
>CANIVU010000019.1 GCA_947470805.1 Acidobacteriota bacterium
CGCTTCATCCCCCGCGCCGTCAGCTTCTTAAACTCCCCATGCGCCACCTGCCACACGATCTTGGCGCCACTCAAATCAATCGCCGAAATCTGCCCCCACGGCGGCTGAATCACCGGATACCCCTCGGCGTCCACATTGCGATGATACCCGTTCATCTCGTATGGATACCCCGCGTCTTTCTTCGCCGCAAACAGCGCCGTGCTCCACGGAATCTCGTTGTGATTCACATACAGCATCCCCGTGTCCGGGTCATAGCTCGCCCCGCCCCACAGCCCGCCCCCATGAAACCCCGGCATCACAACCAGCTCTTTAAATCCAGGCGGCGTGAACATCGGCCCAAGCTCGAAATCCTTCACCGCCTCCTTCCCCGCCGGCGTCAGATCCGCCTCCGAAATCCCCTGCCGCGAAAACGCCGGCGGCGCCGTCACAAATGGCTGCGTCGGATACGTTTTCTCCCCCGGCACCTTCGATGCCGGCACCGGCCGCTCCTCAATCGGGTGCAACGGTTTCCCCGTCACCCGGTCCAGCATGTAGACCCACCCGGTCTTCGACACCTGCGCCACGATGTCCACATTCCGGCCCTTATGCCGCACCGTCACCAGCGTCGGCTGGCACGGAATGTCGTAGTCCCACACGTCGTGGTGCACGGTCTGAAAATGCCAGATCCGCTTCCCCGTATTCGCGTCCAGCGCCACCACGCAATTCCCAAACAGGTTCGCCCCCACGCGGTCCCCGCCATAGAAATCGAACGTGGGCGACCCGGTTGACAGGAACACCATCTTCCGCTTCACATCCACGCTCATCCCGCCCCAGCAATTCGTCCCGCCCGCAGTCTTCCACGAGTCCTTCGACCACGTCTCATACCCGAACTCACCCGGATGCGGAATCGTATGAAAGATCCACTTCCGCTTCCCGGTCCGCACGTCATATCCGCGAATATGCCCCGGAGCAGCCGGTCGCGGCCCCTCTTCCGTCCGCGTCGTGATGATCAGCACATCCCCGCAAATCGCCCCCGGCGTCGTCGACGCCAACGACAACCCCGTCATGTCCCGGTCGACATCCTTCTCCACATCAATCGCCCCGCCGTCACCAAACCCGTCGACAACTTTCCCCGTCACCGCGTCCAGACACCAGATCCGGCTCTGCACCGGCGCAAACACCCGCTTCAACTTCCCATCGGTCCAATACGTCACGCCGCGCGACGCCCCAGCCGCCCGACGCCCACCGCCCGCCACATTCGCCGGCGTGTGCGTCCACAACAGCTTCCCCGTCGCCCCATCCAGCGCTTGCACGATCAGGTCCGCGCCAATGATGTACATCACCCCGTCCACCACCAGCGGCGTGCATTCCACGGACCCGCGATACCGCGATCCCTCCGCCGCGCTGTGGTGCACCCACGCCACTTCCAACTTCCCCACATTGGCCGCCGTAATCTGCGCCAACGGCGAATAGTGCGTCGCCCCCTGGTCGCCACCGTAGTACGCCCATCCCGGCTCCTTCGCACCCGCTCCGGAAACAGCGCAAGCCCCCGCGGCAAGACGCGCAAATGTACGGCGATTGATCGGCTCCATAGCCCTCTAGTCAATCACACACGCCAATCCAGCGCGAGTGCTACGCTCAACCATGCGCATTCTGGCACTCCTAGCCACGACCATCCTGGCTTGCCACGCGCAAGCCCCCACACCCGACGTCCTCAAACAGGTCCTCACCAAACGCCTGCTGACCCTGCGCCCCGAAGGCTACTCCGAACGCCAAGTCCTCTTCCAATCCGTAACCCCAGCCCCGAAAAAGGGTGCCTTCTACCCCTTCACCGTCACCGCCCTCATTCGTGACTACGGCCCCGGCTACCCCGCCAACAAGTTCTACGGCGAAACCTGCATCGGCAAAATGGACAACTGGGTCTTCAATCTCTCCCCCGGCGCCAGCGGCGAATGGGCCATCGACGGCCGCATGACCTTCACCGGCGCCACCTGCACGAAGAACCCCTCCGCCGGCGTCTCCTCCGTCCCCCTGTCCACTCTATCCGGCACCTCCGCCCCAACCGGCACACCCACCGCCGCACCCGCCGCCGAACTCCACGTCGGCGAATGGGCCAGCTACGGCACCGGCGGCCGCCTCATGGCCGGCATGGGTTTCGTCCTCCAGCCCAACGGCGCCTACCTCGACGGCGACAAGAAACCAGCCGGCCGCTACACCAACAACAAAGCCGCCGCAACGATCACCTTCCAGGGCGGCTTCCTCGACGGCCAGACCGGCCGCAACCTGAAAGCCAACAACTTTCAACTTTCCAACACCGTCAGCTGCGAACCCTGGCGCTAACGGCTCCGTCCGCTCGCCCGGATCTTCTCCAACGCCGCCTGCATCGCCTTCACCCGCTCCGGTTCCCGCGCCGCTAAATCCACGGTCTCCCCACGGTCCTTGGCCACGTTATACAACTGCGCCTCATCCCCCGTGCCCAATTCCGTCTTCGGGCCCGGATTCACCCGTGGCCCCTTGTTCAGCTCAATCATCTTCCAATCGCCCTCCCGATACGATAGCGCCCGCGCATGTTCCACAATATGCGCCCGGCCCTTCTTGTCTTTCCCCAACAACGCATCCAGCACATCCACCGAATCCGGCCCCGCATCACCGGGCAAGGTCTGCCCCGCCATCCGCGCAAACGAAGCCAGAAAATCCTGCTGTCCAACCACAGCCGGCGACACTCCCCGAGGCACCCGCCCCGGCCAGCGAACAAGTAACGGCACCCGCGTCCCGCCCTCGAAGTTGCTGTACTTCCCGCCCCGCAGCGGCCCCGCCGGCTTGTGCGCGCCCAGTTTCTCCACCGCGTCATCCTTGTACCCGTCATCCACCACGGGCCCGTTATCACTCGAGAACATCACAATCGTGTTCCCCGCCAACCCCAACTTCTCCAAACGATCCATCACCTGCCCCACGCACCAGTCCAGCTCCGCGATGGCATCCCCGCGCGGCCCCATCGAAGTCGCGCCCTTAAACCGCAAATTCGGCACGCGCGGCACATGAATATCATGCGTTGCAAAGAACAAAAAGAATGGCCCGGCCTTATACTTCTCAACAAACGAAATGGCCTTCGACGTCAACACATCGGCCATGTCCTCATCCACCCACAGAGCCTTCTTCCCACCCGTCATATACCCAATCCGGCTCACCCCGTTCACAATCGCCATATCGTGCCCATGGCTGGGGTGCATCTTCAACAACTCCGGATTCTTCTTCCCCGTCGGCTCATCGCCAATCGGCTTCGTATAGTCCACGCGAATCGGATCCGCTGGGTCCAACCCCACCACGCGGTGATCCTCCACATACACGCACGGAACCCGGTCCCCCGTCGCCGGCAGCAGAAACGCCGAGTCAAACCCAATCTCCAGCGGCCCCGGCTTGATCTCCCCGTTCCAATCGATGTTCCCGTTCCCCAACCCCAAATGCCACTTGCCCACCACGCCCGTCTTATACCCGGCCTTCTGCAGCATCGCCGGCAACGTGGTCCGCCCCGGCTCAATAATCAGCCGCGCATCCCCAGGCAGCACACCGGTGCCCTTCTTCCGCCACGCATACTCGCCCGTCATCATCGAATACCGGCTCGGCGTACAAGTCGCCGACGACGAATGCGCGTCCGTAAACCGCAAACCCTGCTTCGCCAGCCGGTCCAGGTTCGGCGTCTTCACCGACGTCGCGCCATAGCAACCAAGGTCCCCATACCCCACATCGTCCGCATAAATCAGAACGATATTCGGCTTCTGCGGTGTCGCCGCCGCGGCAGCCGCCGCCATACTCATGAATCCACGCCGAGTCATCACGCAAATCTCCTCTGCACCAACCAACCTATCGCCCACACCACCATCCCCGCCAGCACCCACTTCAAAATCACCAACAAATCCGCCGTCCCCAACGCAATCGAATACCGCGCCACCCGCTCCCACCGCTCCCACATCCAATGCCAGCCCGTATGCGCCACCAGTGCCGACAGCACCGCCGCCCCCACGCGTTCGTCCACATACCGGAACGCGAACGCCACCGCCGGCACCATCACCGCCAGCGCCGCCACCTGCCCCAGTTCCACGCCCCCGTTAAACGCGAGCAACGCCGCCACCAAATGCCCGCCCGCAAACTGCATCGATTCCCTTAGCGCAAACGAAAACCCAAACCCATGCACCAACCCAAACCCGAACGCCAGCATCCATGACCGGTGCCCCGCCCACCCCAAAATATTCCCCACCGCCATAAACACAATCGACGCCGCAATTGCCAACTCCACCACCGGCGGAAACCACAACGCCTCCGGCGCCCACCCCAGAGCCGACGCGATCAGCGTCACCGAATGCGCCGCCGTAAACGCCGTCACAACCCAAACCAGCGGCCGAAACTTGCGAAAAGGAACCACCAGACACAACAAAAACAGCAGATGGTCCGTCCCCTCCAAGATATGGAAAAACCCCATCCGCACAAACCGCCCCGCCGCCTGCCACCAACTCGGCTCCAACGGAAACGCCTCCTGGTCCCCAGGCAATAGAAACACCCGGTCGCCATAATGCAGCACGGTCTGCACCCGCTCCCCCAAATCCGCAAACCCCGGCTTCACGGCAAACTTGGAACCCGCACTCCGAATCGGAAACTCCAACGCCACGTCAAAGAACACCTGCTTCCAAAACAGCTTCTCCTCATTCGCCGGCAGCGGCTCCCGGAAATGCGCATCCGCCGCATCGAACGAAGCAAACGACCGGTCCGACTCCACCGATATCTGCGTCCCCGCCACCCGCGGCTTCCCCACCGCCACCCCATCCTCGTAAACCACAACAACATCCCCCACCCAAATCTGCGCCAACCCCGCCAGCCGCGGCTCCAATCGCGCCACGTCCAGATACCCGCCCTCGATCACCGGGAAATCCACATCCCGCACCGCCTCCAGCGGAATCCGCACCAGCGTCCGCATCACGCCGCCCACCGGCCGCACGTGCATGTGCACCGTCACCTGCGCCGGCGCATCATGCCCCCACGCCATCATCCCCGCAACTACCGCCAACAGGATCCGCAATCTCGTGTATCATAGCGAACACTCTCCCTGGAGGAAACAGCCATGTGTTGCTCTACCCTGAAGTACGGCGCATTTCTCGCGGCCTTTGCCGCTGTTGCCGGTAGCGTCTACGTCCTCGAACAACGCGCGGTTGTCGAAGCCGCCGGCACCCAAGCCCCGCGCTTCGAAGTCGACCCCATGTGGCCCAAGCCCCTGCCCAACCACTGGATCCTCGGCGCCACCATCGGCGTCGCCGTCGACGCAAAGGACAACGTCTGGATCATCCACCGCCAGGGCTCCATCGAAGAGAAGGAACGCTACGCCACCTGGAACCCCAAAGCCAGCGAATGCTGCGTCCCCGCCCCGCCCGTCCTCGCCTTCAACCCCGCCGGCGACCTCATCGCCAACTGGGGCGGCGCCGACGGCCAGGGCTACGAATGGCCCTCCTCCAATCACGGCATCGATGTCGACCACAAAGGCAACGTCTGGATCGGCGGCAACGGCCGCGGCAAGCTCCCCGCCGCCCTCGCCCATGACGAAAGCAAAATGTCCGCCGCCGGCGCCGTCCACGATAGCATGCTGCTCAAGTTCACCCAGTCCGGCAAGTTCCTCATGAGCCTCGGCAAACCCTTCGCCAGCAAGGGTTCGAACGATATCGACAACCTCCGCCTCCCCGCCAAATCCATCGTCGACCCCAAGACCAACGAACTCTATGTCGCCGACGGCTACGGCAACCGCCGCGTCATCGTCTACGATGCCGACAGCGGCAAATACAAGCGCCACTGGGGCGCCTACGGCAACAAGCCCGACGATACCGACCTCGGCCCCTACAACCCCGAAGCCCCGGTCCCCAAACAGTTCCGCACCCCCGTCCACGGCGTCATCCTCGCCAACGACGGCCTGCTCTACGTCTGCGACCGCACCAACAACCGCATACAAGCGTTCAAAACCGACGGCACCTACGTCAAAGAAGCCTGGGTCGCCAAGCCCACCTTGGGCGACGGCGCGGCCTTCGATGTCGCCCTCTCCCGCGACCCCCAGCAAAAGTATCTCTACGTAGCCGACGGCTCCAACATGAAGATCCACGTCCTGCTCCGCGAAACGCTGGAAGTGCTAACCACCTTCGGCGACGGCGGCCGCCAGCCCGGCCAGTTCTACGCCGTCCACAGCATCGCGACGGATTCGAAGGGCAACATCTACACCACCGAAACCTACCGCGGCCAGCGCGTGCAGAAGTTCAACTTCCGCGGCCTCGCCCCGGTTGCCAAGAAAGACCAAGGCGTAGTCTGGCCCAAGCCCCCCAGATAATTCCTGGGTGACTGTCACCCAGGAATTATCTGAGCCCGAATGACACAATCGTCGTCCCCGCCGCAATCGCCACATACTGCTTCCCATCCACCGTGTACGTCATCGGCCCGCTCTTCCACGCCTGCCCGGTGTTGAAGTGCCACAGCAGCTTCCCCGTCGACGAATCCGCCGCCACAAACGCACCTCGCCCGTCCCCATAAAACAGCAACCCGCCCCCCGTCGCCATCAACCCGCTCCCCAATATCCCGCCGCCAATATTCGGAATCTCCCACGCCGCCTTCCCCGTCCGCAGGTCAATCGCCTTTAAAAACTTCCCGCCGTCATCCCCTGGCGACCGCCGCGTCCCGCCCCCATAAAACGACTCCCCCGCCTTCCACCACTCCCCGTTCTTCGAATAGATGTTGCACGATTCCTGCGCAAAAAAGTAGTACAACCCCGTCCCCGGCGCAAACGCCGTCGAGGTCCAATTCGCCGCCCCCGCCACGCTCGGACACGTCCGCTGCCCCTCTTCCGTCGGCGCATGTCCCGGCAGCAACACCGGCCGTCCATCCGAGCCAATCCCGCTCGCCCACGTCAACTTCTTCACAAATGGCTCCGCCCGCAACACCTTCCCCGTCTCCCTGTCCAGCGTGTAAAAGAACCCGTTCCGATTCCCCTGCACCAGTAACTTCCGGCCCGCGAAATCCACCAGCACCGGCGGCTCCGTCGCGTCCCAGTCATGCAAATCATGCGGCGTAAATTGATAGTGCCAACGCAGCCTCCCCGTCTTCGCGTCCAGCGCCACCACCGAATCGGTGTACAGGTTGTCCCCCTTCCGCTCATCGCCGTTATAGTCCGGACACGGATTCCCCGTCGGCCAATACAACGTCCCCGATGCGGCGTCGTAAGTCCCCGTCAACCACGTCGTCCCGCACCCATGCTCCAACGCCCGCCCCACCCACGTCTCCGCACCCTTCTCCCCCCGCGCCGGAATCGTCCAGAACCGCCACACCCGTTCCCCCGTCGAGGCCTTATACGCATCCAGAAACCCACGCACCCCTTCATCCCCGCCCGAGATCCCCGCCACCACCAGATCACCCACCACCAGCGGAGCCCCCGTCGCCCCATAGTTCTCCCGGTAGTCAGCCATCTCGACATCCCAAATCAACTGCCCCGTCGCCCGGTGCAGCGCAATCAAGCGCGCATCATCAGTCGCCATAAACACGCGATCCCCCAACACCGCCACCCCGCGATTAATCCCGCTCGCCGCATCCCCGGCCAACCCCTTCGTCCGCGGCCGTTTGTAGTGCCAAATCTCCCGCCCATTCCGCGCGTCCAGCGCAAACGCCTCATTCACGCTCGTCACAAACATCACCCCATCCACCACCACCGGCGTCGTCTGCAACGCCCCCGGCGCCCCAGCGATCGGGAACATCCACCGCGGCGCCAACCCGCCCACATTCCCCCGGTCAATCTGCGTGAGCGGGCTGTACCGGTTCCCGTCCAGCGTCCCGTTATAGCTCGGCCATTCCCCGGCCCGTGGCTTCGCAATCTCGGCAAACGTGATCCCCTGCCCCACCATGGCCCCCACCGCCACGCCCGGCTCCTGCTTCAGCGTCTTCAAATACGCCACCAGGTCCTCGCGGCCCTCACTCACCGGCGGCATCAACGAGGGCCCGTCCTTCTCACTGGCAATCAACTCACGCCCCAACAAGTGCAACCGCCCATCGGCTCCCAGCAATTGCACATCAAACGGGCTCCGGTTCTTCGCCACGCCCTTCACCACACGCCCGTCCCGCAACGTCACCGTCACCGACACACCACCGGGCTTTGCCAACTGCGCCCGCAGCACCGCCGTACTCCGCTGCCCCGCCACCGACAAATCCGGCCCCAACACGCCGCCCCGTCCTCGCACCATATGGCACCCCGTGCACTTCTCCCCAAACATCCGCGCGCCGCGCGCCGCGTCACCCGTCACCGCGCTCGCGTCCTCCGGCGTCGTCTTCAGTTTCACCACGTAATCAGCCACCGCCCCTAGCTCCGCCGCCCCAAACGAAAACGCAGGCATCGCCGTACCCGGAATCCCGTTCCGAATCACATCACTCACCGCCTGCCGCGACCGGATCCGCCCCGCCAGTATCCCCGGCCCATGGCCACCGCCACTGCCGTCCTCCCCATGGCAACCCACGCACCGCGCCTGATACTCCCGCTTGCCGGCATCCGGAATCTGCGCCAATCCAGACAAAGCAAAACTCGCCAGGAGCACTACGCCACGAAAGGTCATTTCCTCACTCTACTCCGCCGCGCAACGCAAAATCCGGTGCCGCAACAATCGGATATCCTGGTCAACCCTGCCGCCCTTATCCTGGCAACATGACCCGCCGCCAACTCCCTCTCCTGTTCGTCCCGGCCATAGCGCGGCCGCAGATCTGGCGCCCAGACGAAATCCGCTGGCAACGGGAGGACTCCGATGGAACCCGCTATGCCATCCTGCATGGGGATCGAGCCAACGCAAACGGCCTCTTCGTCTACGCCTTCTGGATGCCCGCCGGCGCCTGGGTCAAGGCCCATACCCACACCCGCGACGCGCACGTCGCCGTCGCCAAAGGTTCCCTGCAACTCGGATTCGGAGCAAAAATGGATAAGGCGAAATCAGAGACCATCCGCGCTGGCGATTTCTTTTCGTTCCTGGCGGGCTCCCGCATTTTGAGGGCTGCGCGGAAGACTGCCTCATCATCGGCACAGCCCAAGGCGGCTGGGCAACCAAGGAACTGGAATAGCAGGAAACCATGAACACCCGCGACCCTCTCGCCGTCCTCTCCAATCACCTCAGGACCCACGCCGACGCCACCATTTCCCTCGACGAAATGAGCCGCCTCACCGGCTACAGCCCCTTCCACCTCCAACGCAAATTCAAAGCCGCCTTCGGCGTAACCCCCAAGCAGTTCCAACGCAAGTGCCGCCTCGACAACTTAAAGTCCCAACTCCGCCAATCCGACTCCGTCACCACAGCCATGTACAACGCCGGCTACTCTTCCTCCTCCCGTCTCTACGAACAATCCACCGCCAATCTCGGCATGACGCCCTCCCAATACCGCGCCCGCGGCGAAGGCCTCAAAATCTCCTGGGTGTCGCTCGAAACACCCCTTGGCCCCATCGCCCTCGCCGCCACCGACCACGGCCTCTGCTTCCTCGAATTCGGCGCGTCCAAGCACGCCCTCAAACAGCGCCTCGAAGCCGAGTTCCCCAACGCCACCCGCACCGAAGCCAACCCCGACACCCCCGCCCTCCGCGACTGGCACCAGGCCATCCTCGCCACAATAAACACCGGCGCCAACATGCCCAATCTTCCCCTCGACATCCGCGCCACGGCCTTTGAAACCCTCGTCTGGACCTACCTCCGCACCATCCCCGCCGGCGAAACGCGCAGCTACGCCGAAGTCGCCACCGCCATCGGCAAGCCTTCCTCCACGCGCGCCGTCGCCAACGCCTGCGGCCGAAACCCGGTGGCCCTCGCCATCCCGTGCCACCGCGTCATCCGCGCCTCCGGAGAACTCGGCGGCTATCGTTGGGGTCTCTCCACGAAAGCCGCCCTCCTCGCAAAAGAACATCAAGCCAACGACGGCAAATACGCCCGCGCGTAATCAATACTCTGCTGGTTCAGCCGGTCTTCCAACGCCAGCACGCCCTCCGGCGAAAGCCCCGACGTCCGCGGCAGCGGCACCTTCGGCGGATTGTTCTTGATCCACGCAATCAACATCGCCAGATCCCGCGGCGGCACCGGGCTCTTGTCGTCATAGACCTTCCAATACTGCTCGGTAAAGATCGGCACCTTCAACGGATCCCGCGTCAGCATTTCCAACTGGAACAGCATCTTCGGGTCTTTCTTCTGGAACCGCGCCACAATCCCCGCCAAGTCCAACAACCCATCGCCGAAACCAACCTCCGACAGCAAAATCCCGTCGGAATAGAAGTCCACGCCAATGTCCTTAAAGCTCACAAAAATCGTATAAGGCGCCAGCGTGTCAATCGTCTGCTGCGGCGTCTCAATCAGCGAAACGTTATTCACCAGATCCAGCGCCACACCCACATACTCACTGCCCGTCGACTTCACCCACGCCACCAGTTCATCCGACCGCCAGCCCTTGTGATTCTCAATCGCCAGCCGCATCTTGTACTTCCGCAAAATCGGCTCCGCCCGCCGCACAGCCGCTTTGCAAATGGCGTCAAACTCGTGGAACTCCGCCGCGCTTTTAAACTGCTCATACCGCCGTCCGGAGAACGGATCATGCACGCACTCCACGCGCCCGCCCATCTCCGCGCAAGCCTTCACCGACGCCTCATACTTCGGCAAATCCGCATCCGTCCGCGGCGTCCGCACCAGCACCACCAGCCGCATGTCGTACTTCTCAATCTGGTCCCGTAGCTTCTTGATCTTCACCGGGTCCAGGTCCGCTGGCAACGTCGTATGCGCGTTCCCCAGCCCCTTCTCATGGGCATATTCCACGATGTCCCAGCTCTTCCCCATCGCCCGCGCACGCGCCGTCAACCCCGGCCCCGCCGTCCCCAGAAACCGCATCCGCTTCGGCTGCGCCGCCAAAGCTCCTGCCGCCACCGTACCCAGTACTGTTCGTCGTGTCATGCACCGAATACCCTATCACTTCCTTGGCTACGATGAGAACATGTGGAAGCTCCTTCTGGCCCTGGCCCTCACCCTCTCCGCCCAAACCTTCACCGCCCGCCTCGCCGGCACCATTACCGACCCTTCCAACAGCCCCATCCCCGCCGCACAGATCACCCTCACCAACACCGCCACCACCGCCGCCCAATCCACCGCTTCCAACAACACCGGCGCCTACGTCTTCCCCTCCCTCCCGCCCGGCAACTACGAAATTGCCATCGCCGCCCAGGGCTTCCAACGGCAACTCCAAAAGAACATCACCCTCGAAATCAACCAGGCCGCCAACCTCGACGTCAAACTTGCCGTCGCCAGCCTCGCCACCGAAGTTCAGGTGACCGAAGAAGCCCCCCTCCTCCAAACCGAAACCGGCAACGTCGGCACCACGATCAACGCGCAGACCCTCGACGAACTCCCCCTCGTCCAACGCGACGTCATGGCCGTCGTCCGCCTCGCCCCCGGCGTCGTCGCCAAGTCCCAGGTCGGCGATGCCCGCGGCGGCCGCGGCGTCTTCAACTCCAACTTCTCCGTCGGCGGCGGCCGCACCTCGACGAACGAAGTCCTCCTCGATGGCGCCGTCAACACCATCGGCGATTTCAACGGCGTCGCCTTCTCCCCGCCCCCCGATGCCGTCCAGGAGTTCCGCGTCGAGACCAACTCCTTCTCCGCCGAGTTCGGCCGCACCGGCGGCGGCGCCGTCAACATCGTCACCAAGTCCGGCGGCAACCAGTTCCACGGCACCGCCTACTACTACCACCAGAACGATTTCCTCAACGCCAACAGCTTCGTCAACAACCGCTTCGGCACCATCCGCCCTGTCCTCCGCCGCCATCAATACGGCTTCACCGCCGGCGGCCCCGTCGTTATCCCGCGCCTCTACAACGGCAAAAACAAAACGTTCTTCTTCACCGCCTTCGAAGGCCGCCGCGAGAAGGACCCCGTCCGCTCCATCACCAGCGTCCCCACCGCCCTCGAACGCAACGGCGACTTCTCCGAAACCCGTTTCCTCGCCGCCAACGGCGCCCAGCTCATCAACATCTACGACCCCGCCACATCCCGCGTCGTCAACGGCGTCCGCTCCCGCGCCCTCTTCCCCAACAACCAGATCCCCCGCGACCGCTTCAACCCCGTCGCCGTCAAAATGCTCGCCGAATACCCCGACCCCAATCGCCCCGGCTCCTCCATCACCGGCCGCCAGAACTACCTCTTCGCCGGCAACCGCGGCTACTCCCGCGACCTCTCCACCACCCGCCTCGACCACAACTTCTCCGAGAAACACCGCATCTTCGGCCGCTACTCCCAGCAACACTCCCTCGACTCCCAACCCTCCGTCAAAGTCCGCTTCACCAACTCCAACAACACCAAAGACTCCTTCTACAACACCGGCCTCGACGACACCTTCCAGATCACCCCCCGCCTCTTCAACGTCTTCCGCTACATGTACGTCCGCTACCGCGCCAACCTCGTCTCCAACACCCTCGGCTTCGACCCCACCACCCTCGGCCTGCCCAACTACGTCCGCGACTCCGCCAACGTCCTCATCTACCCCAACGTCTCCATAGGCTCCGGCATCCCCGACTTGGGCGGCACCGCCTTCAACAACCAGCCCCGCGACACCCAGGGCTTCCAGAACAATCTCTTGTACGCCCGCGGCAACCACACCATGAAGATGGGCGCCGAATACCGCCTCTACCGCTTCTACCCCTATCAAATCTCCAATCCCACCGGCGCCTACACGTTCAACCAGTTCTACACCTCCAGCGATCAAATCGGCACCGCCCGCCCCGAACAGGGCCTCGGCCTCGCCAGCTTCCTGCTCGGCTTCGGCTCCTTCACCTACGAAAAGGTGGAACCCCTCTCCGCCTACCAGCACTACATGGGCAGCTATTTCCAGGACGATTGGAAAGTCACCTCCAAACTCACGCTCAACCTGGGCGTCCGCTGGGAAGCCGAAACCGGCACCGGCGAGGCCCACGACCGCCTCACTTACTTCGACCCCGCCAAAGGCGCCATCCTCTTCACCGGCGGCCCCAACCCGCGCACCATCCGCAAAACCAACTGGCGCAACTTCGGCCCACGCCTCGGCTTCGCCTATCGCCTCGATAACAAGACCGCTATCCGCGGCGGCTACGGCATCTTCTATCTCCCCATCGGTCTCGAAACCGCCATCGTCACCACCCCCTTCAGCTTCAACGTCAATGCCGACGTCTTCAACGCCGACTACTCCCCCAAGACCACTCTCTCCAATCCCTTCCCCACCGGCATCGTCCGCCCCAGTTCCACCAACCGCGTCGACGACGGCACCTTCCGCCTCGGCAACAACGCCAACATCGTCCTCCGCGACCAGCCCGCCTCCTACGTCCAGCAATGGAACTTCGCCGTCGCCCGCCAGATCGGCCGAACCAGTTCCCTCGACGTCACCTACTTCGGCAACCGCGGCATCCATCTCCCCACCAACTCGCTCGAACTCAATCAAATCGATCCTAAGAACCTCGCCAACGGCGGCGCCTTCCTCAACGAACGCGTCGCAAACCCGTACTTCGGCAAAGGCCTCCCCGGCCTCCTCTCCCAAGCCACCATCCCCCGCATGCAACTGCTGAAGCCCTACCCCCAATTCGCCTCCCCCACCACAGCCAACGCCTACGGCGGCAGCCTCATCTACTTCCGCCCTCCCGTCGCCGATAGCATCTATCACGCCGTCACCTTTCGCTACGATCGCAAGTTCACGAAAGGCTTCAGCCTCGGCGCCCACTACACGATTTCCAAAGTCCTCGAAACCGGCGGCGGCGGCAACGGCATCGCCTTCCTCGACCCCGCCGGCATCCGCGACATCTACAACATCCGCCTCGAACGCAGCGTCGGCTCCTTCGACGTACCCCAACGCCTCGTCGTGACCATCGCCACCCAACTCCCCTTCGGCAAAGGCAAACAGTTCTTCAACAAAAGCAAACTCGCCAACCGCTTCATCGGCAACTGGCAGTTCTTCGCCAACGGCACCATGCAGTCCGGTCTCCCCGTCAACGTCGGCGGCCCGGACATCTCCCGCATCGCCGGCGCCAGCCCCTCCCGCGCCAGCGTCGTCGCCGGTGTCGACCCCAAACTCCCGCTCTCCCAGTCCATCGCCAACAGCCGCGACTGGTCCAACTCCTGCGGCTGCACCAAGCCCTGGTTCAACCCTGCGGCCTTCACCACAACGCCCGAATTCCAAATCCCCAACGGCCCCCGCTTCCTCCCCAACGTGCGCGAAGGCTGGCTCCGCTCCATCGACGCCAATCTCCAAAAATCCGTCTTCGTCACTGAGCGCATCCGCCTCTCGCTTCAACTCCGCGCCTTCAACGTCCTGAACCAGGTCAGCTTCGGCGGCCCCAGCGTCATCACCGTCGGCCAGGCCAACTTCGGCTCCGCCGGCGGCGTCGTCGATAACGCCCGCCGAGCCGAAGTCGGCGCCAAGCTCTACTTCTGACGCCACCGGCCATATCCGGTCATCCGACCGCCGAACATCGCCACCACCCCCGCCAATCCCGCTAAACTCGTGGCCCCCCGCATGCATCACCAATTGCATGTCCTTCGGAATCTACCTCGCCGGCTTCCTGCTCCTCATGGCCGGCCTCATCTACGGCGCCACCATTGTCAACGTCCCCACGCAGTGGATCGTCGTTGCAACCATGGTCCTCGCCGGCCTTGGCGTGCTCTCCGCCGTCAAAGCCACCAAGGGCCGCGACCCCTCATAACTCGCCCGAAGGAACGGAACAGGAACTCCCAAATGACAACAACAACCAGACGCCTCTGCCTCGCCACGTTTATCCTCGGCCCTGCCGCTCTCGCCCAGAGCCGAACGCAGGATCGCGGTGCAGTCACCGCCACCATCAACGACTGCGAACGCCAGACGAACGGCTTCGTCGGCTCCCTCCGCCAGGCGCTCAATCAGGCCAATGTCCGCTACGAACGCAAGGAGGACCTCCTCCGCAGCGCCCGAGATCTGGAAGGCGCCATGGATAAAGTCGGCGACGCCTGGAACCGCGACAACAACCCCGAGCGCGCCGGTGAACACGTTCGCGTCGCCATTGGCGCCGCTCGCGAAATCAATCAAATCATGGTCCGCCGCCGTCTCAATCGCGATACGGAACAGCGCTGGAATCTGGTCCGCCGCGAACTGAATCTCCTCGCCCGGGCCTTCAACACGCAGGGCCTTGGCCGCTAACCAGAGCCCCCATTCCAAACCTGCCCGCCGGTCCCTATACTTAGCAGTGCTATGGACATGCTAACCAGTTTCCTCGTGGGCATCGGCCTATGGTTCCTCATCCGCTTCGTGCTGATGGGCTTCTACACAGTTAATCAAAGCGAACGCGCCGTAAAAACCCGCTTCGGACGGGCCGACCGTCTCGGCCCCTCCACCCTCGAAGACCCCATCGCGCAATGCCTGCGCCCCGAAGAGCGCGAACGCTACGTCTACCCGCAAGTCCGCGTCATCCACCCCGGCGGCCCCTATTTCAAAATGCCCTGGGAGCGAATTCACAAAGTCTCCGTCGCCACCATGACCGTCAACATGGCCCTCGACCTCGAAGACCCCCAAGCCAATGAGAACGGCGCCCGCCTCGAAGCCGTCACCAAGGATCAACTCAACACCGGCCTCACCGGTCAGATCCGCTACCGCGTCAGCGAACGCAACCTCTACGCCTTCCTCTTCGGCACGAAGAAACCCTTCGTCCACGTCATGGCCTACTTCGTCAGCGTCCTCCGCCAGCGCATCGCCAACTTCGAGGCAAAAAACGCCCCCGCCTTCCAACCCCCAACCATCCCCTCCTCCGACCCCGCCATCAACATACCCGGCACCGAAATGATCGGCGTCTCCATCAACGACCTCCGCAAAAACCTCCGCGACCTCAACGACTACATGGAGCAGGAGTGCAAGTCCGCCGAAGCCCGCTACGGCGTTGTCTTCGACGCCAGTCTCATCACCGGCATCGACCCGCCCGCCGAAGTCGAATCCGCCCTCGCCGCCATCAACACCGCCCACAATCAGGTATCGAGCGATATCTCTCTCGCCCAGGCCCACGCCGATCAGAAAATCGAACAGTCCAAACGCGCCGTTGAAATCGAGACCCTTCGCGCCGAAGCCGAAATGGAGCCGCTCCGCGCGCAAGCCGCCGAACTGCTCGAAACCTACAAGGCCGGCCCCGAAGTCCTCGCCGCTTATCTCCGCAACGTCCGCCTGTCGCTCTACGAACGCGCCCAGCAAGTCTTCCTGGAGGTGTCCCGATGATCGAAGCAATCGCCTTCGTCTTTCTGTTCTTCGTCGCCGAAGTCGTCCTCCGCACGCTCGGCCGCATCTTCGGCCTCTACGCCACCGTCCAGGAACGCGAATGCAAGGTCTACGTCCTGTTCGGCAAAGTGCTCGGCGTACTCGATGAACCCGGCCTCCACATCCTCCCGTTCAAGCTCGGCCCCTCCGCCTTCATCGTCAATTTCTTCGGAAAATGCTACTCGCTCGACCTCCGGCTCGACCAGCAATACCTCCGCTCCCAGGCCGTCAACTCCGAAGAAGGCGCGCCCATGGGCATCGGCATCTGGTACGAAATGTGGATCAGCGACCCGGTCTCCTTCCTCTTTAAAAACACCGATCCCCGCGGCTCCCTCCAGGCCAACGTCTCCAGCTCCGCCGTCCGCTGCCTCAGTAACATGCCGCTCGCCGACATGCTCGAAACGCGCCATCAAATGAGCCAGGCCGTTCGCGCCGAAGTCTCCGCCAAGTCCAATGAATGGGGCTACAAAACCGGCACCGTCTACATCCGCAAGGTCCACTTCCGCGACGTCGGCATGATCCGCCAGATCGAAGAAAAAGTGGTCAACCGCCTGCGTCAGGTGACGTCCGCCATCCGCCAGGCCGGCGCCAACCAGGTCAGCGTCATCACCAGTTCCGCCGAACGCAAAGCCGCCGTCGAATTCGCACGCGCCGCCGCCATCCGCCCCGCCACGCTCCGCCGCGTGTTAACCGAAATCGTCGGCGTCCCGGCCGTCAACAAAGCGCTCTTCGAAATCCTCGAAAACCAGCGCATGCTCGCCAGCGGAGCGAGATTGAACCTCCTCTCCGCCGGTCAGCACAACGGCGCCATCTCCTCTCTCATCGCCGCCCAGCCCGGCCCCCCGCCCAAGCCGTGACCGCGCTCGTCCTTGCCGATGACGCCACCGGCGCCCTCGAATGTGCCTCCCTGCTGGCCCTATATGACCAGCAGGCGTGGCGCGTTGTCGACACGCAGTCCCGCCATCTAACCCCCACCAAAGCCGCCGCCGCCATCCGCCCCTACGCCACCAACCCCAAAATCTACAAGAAGACAGACTCTGCCCTCCGCGGCAGCATCGCCGCCGAGCTCGAAGCGCTCCTCCCCCGCACCGTTGTCTACATCCCCGCCTACCCCAACCTTGGCCGTACCGTCGTCAATGGCGAACTTCTCATCCACGGCACCCCCGTCGCCGAAACCGATTTCGCCCGCGACCCCCGCCATCCCATCAAATCCTCCACCATCAAAGACCTCTTCAAAAGCGCCATCCTCATCCCCGACATCTCCACCCTCAAAGCCAATCTCCACCAACCCGCCATCCTCATCTGCGACGCCTCCACCAACGAAGACCTCGCCGAAATCGCCAAATTCCTCAACAAAAACGTAATCATCGCCAGTCCCGCCGGCTTCATCCCCCATTGGGCACAGCTCTGCGAACTCCCCCCAGCCACGCCCCCATCAGTCCCCAGCCCCCAAACCTGGCTAGTCATCCGCGGCTCCCGCCACCCCCAATCCGTCCGCCAATCCCAACACGCCAAGTCCCTGCAAATCCCCGTCATCGAAGCCCCGGAACAAACCCACGAAAACCCCGACGCCATCGCCCAGTCCCTCGCCGAAACCGCCAAAACACACATTGAACAACACCACCCGCAAGGCATCATCGTCATGGGCGGCGACACCGTCTTCGCCCTCTGGCGCGCTCTCGGCATCACCCAAATCACACCTCTCCCCGAACGCCTCCCCGGCATCGCCGCCAGTTGGAGCCCCGAAACCCAAATCCTCTTCCTCACCAAAGCCGGCGGCTTCGGCGACGAAAGGTTGATCGAAAAAATCACGCAGCCCTGAAATATCCGTGGCCCCTATTTCGCTCTTACCTGCATGGTCCGTATACTCCTGGCTCTCATTTGCGTCCTCTCGGCCCATGCCGCCCTCATCACCTCCGCCCCGCCCGGCGGCTCCACCACCGTCGTCGGCACCGGTACGGGTTGCTCCGGCGGCTCCATTGGTAGCTTCTCAGTCGTCACGATTTCCGGCCCTGTTTGCTGGCCCAATAGTCAGTTCTTCGGCCTCACCAATAACGGCTCCTGGAACAACTTCGGCCAAATCGGAACAAACGACGCCACCGCCAGTTTCACCCTCGACCTCGGCGCCCTCTTCTCCTCCGCCGGCTTCTTCATGAACTACAACCTCCCTCTCCCCGGCGCCGGCCCCCTTCTCTCCGTCATCGCCAACGATGGCTCAACCATCCTCGAGTCCTACGACATCAACACGCTCGCGCCCATCAACACCCCCTCCGGCCAGAACGCCGGCGCCTTCCGCGGCATCTCGCGCCCCTCGGCCGATATCCGTTTCATCAAAGTGGAAAATGCCTTCTCCGTCGTTCACAGCATCACCGTCGACTCAGCCACCTCCGTCCCCGAACCCACGACAATCCTCCTCCTCGCCCCCGCTCTCTTCTACCTCCTCCGCCGCCATAACTGGTAGCATGGGCCTTCGCCTCCCCATGCCAACTCACATCGGAATCACCATGGGGGACTCGAGCGGCGTCGGCCCCGAGATCCTCCTCAAAGCCGCCCACGAAAACTCCATCCCCGTACCCTACATCGTCTATGGCGACCTCGCCCCCCTCACCAAACTCAACGAACAATACAACCTAACCCTCCACCCCATCACCCACCCCTTCGAAGCCCTCCCAAACGTCGTCAACATCATCGACGCCCAACTCCTCACCGAAGCCGATCTCACCCCCGGCCGCATCAACGCCAAGTCTGGCCACGCCGCCCGCGAATACGTCATCCGCGCCACCAAAGCCGCCCTCGCCAAAGAGATCACCGCCATCGTCACCCTCCCCATGAACAAGGAGGCCACCCAGCTCACCGACCCCAATTTCACCGGCCATACCGAGCTAATCGGAGAACTCTGCGGCTCCGACGACGTCACCATCATGCTCGCCTCGGATGACTTAATCGTCACCCACGTCTCCACTCACTGCTCCCTCCGCCAGGCCATCGAACGCTGCAAGCAAGAGCGCATCAAAACCATCCTCGAACTCACCCAGCACGCCGTCAAAAAACTCAAACCCGCCGCCCGAATCGCCGTCGCCGGCCTCAACCCCCACGCCGGGGAAAACGGCCTTTTTGGCATGGAAGAGATCGAAGAAATCGCCCCGTCCGTCGAATGGGCGCAGGCCCAGGGCTGGAACGTCAAAGGCCCGCTCCCGCCCGATACGCTCTTCTATATGGCCGTCCGCCGCAAACAGTTCGACGCCGTCGTTTGCATGTACCACGACCAGGGCCACATCCCCTCGAAACTCCTCGATTTCGAAGGCGGCGTCAACATCGCCCTCGGCCTCCCCATCGTCCGCACCTCCGTAGACCACGGCACGGCCTTCGACATCGCGTGGAAAGGCATCGCCTCCACCACCAGTTTCCGCGCCGCCATCGACATGGCCATACGCTTGACTCGGCAATAGCCCCTTGATAAATTACTTCCCCAGTAGTAAGTAACTAAGGGGATCTTATGAAATTGCTCTCTCGCCTCGCGCCTCTGTGCGCGCTCGCGGCAGCCATGTCTATGTTCGGTCAGGGTCTGACCGGCAACTTGTCAGGCACCGTCACCGATCAATCCGGCTCCGCCGTTCCCGGCGCCGAAATCATTCTCACCAACGTCGCCACCAACCAAACCCGCAACGCGCAAGCCGATTCTACCGGCGGCTTCGTCTTCACCCAACTGCTTCCCTCCACCTACAAAATCCAAATCTCCTCCAAAGGCTTCAAACGGTACGAGCAGAACGACATCGTCCTCACCGCCACCGAACGCCTCGTCCTCCAGCGCGTCGAGCTCCAACTCGGCGAGCTTTCCCAAACCGTCGAAGTCACCGCCGAAACCGCCCGCCTCCAAACCCAATCCTCCGAACGCTCCGGCCTCATCTCCCTCGAACAAACGCAGAGCGTCCCGCTCAAAGGCCGCGACTATCTCGGACTGGTGAAACTCCTCCCCGGCGTCATCGATACCGCCAACCGCAACGCCCCCGGCTGGAATAACCTGGGCGGCATCACCATCAACGGCAACCGCCAAGGCACCATCAACCTCACCCTCGATGGCATCTCCTCCCTCGACACCGGCTCCATGGGCGGCCCCTACCTCGCCCCCTCCGTCGACGCCGTCGCCGAAGTGAAGGTCCTCCTCACCAACTACCAGGCCGAATACGGCCGCTCCTCCGGCGGCACCATCAACACCGTCATCAAATCCGGCACCAAGGAGTTCCACGGCGGCGCCTACTACTTCGTCCGCAACGAAGCCCTCAACGCCAACGAATTCTTCCGCAACCGCGACGGTCTCCGCCGTCCCCAATACCGCTTCAACTACCCCGGCTACTTCATCGGCGGACCCGTCCCCATGGGCAAACTCAACAAGAACAAGGACAAACTCTTCTTCTTCTGGAGCCAGGAATTCCTGCCCCGCAAGTACCCGTCCTCCCTCCAACGCCGCACCTTCCCCACCGCCCTTCAACGCACTGGCGACTACTCCCAAACCTTCGACACCAATCGCACGCTGATCCCCATCTGGGACCCGCTCAACAACCGCGTCCCCTTCCCCGGCAACATCATTCCCCAGAACCGCATCGATCGCAACGGCCAGTCGCTCCTCAACATCTTCCCCCAGCCCAACGCCGTCGATCCGACCTTCAACTACAACGCCCTCATCCAGGCGCCCATCACCCAGCCCCGCCGCGATAGCATCCTCCGCGTCGATTACAATGTCGGCCCCAAGACGCTCTTCTACTGGCGCGGCATCCAGGACTACGAAGCCTACAAAGGTGACTTCGATTTCGTTCTCGCCTCCTCCTCCTGGGCCCAGCTCCCCATTAACTACCAGATCCGCTCCGTCGGCATGGTCTCTACGTTGATCCATACCTTCAACGCCACCACCGTCAATGAATTCACCTTCGGTGTCAACCGCGCCAAACAAACCGTCGACCCTCTCACGCAAGAAGGCCTCGACCGTAACAACCGCGCTAAAGTCACCCCCAACCTGCCCCAGTTCTACCCCGGTGCCAACGCCCGCAACCTGGTCCCGCAGGCCAACTTCGGCGGCGTCCCCAACGCCGGCGTCCTCAACATCGAACAGCGCTTCCCCTTCTTCGGGACGAACAACATCTGGAACTGGTCCGACAATCTCTCCAAGATCATGGGCGCCCACAACGTCAAAGTCGGCGTCTACATCGAAAAGACCACCCGCAATGCCGCCCGCGGTTCCGCCTTTAACGGCACCTTCAACTTCAACCGCGACGTCAACAACCCCTTCGATACCAACTACGCCTACTCCAACGCCCTCCTGGGTACCGTCCAAAGCTACACCGAAGCCAACAACAAACCCGATGGCCACGCCCGTTACTTCAACGTCGAGTGGTTCGTCCAGGACACCTGGAAAGTCAACCGCCGCTTCACCATCGATGCCGGCGTCCGCTTCTACCTGATCGAGCCCACCTATAGCGCCAACGATCAGCTCGCCGCCTTCGACGTCGGCACCTACGATCCGCGCAAACAACCGGCTCTCATCCAGCCCTTCCGCAACGCCGCCGGCGCCCGCGTCGGCCGCGATCCCGTCACCGGCGTGGAAGTCTCCCCCGCCTCCATCGGCCAGTTCGCCGACGGCACCGCCCCATTCCAGGGCATGACCGTCTACAACGAATCCATCCAGAACCGTCCGCCCATCCAGGTCGCGCCCCGTCTCGGCTTCGCCTGGGACGTCTTCGGCAACGGCAAAACCGCCGTCCGCGGCGGCGCCGGTATCTTCTACGATCGCTTCAACGACGACCAGGTCCTGATCCATCGCGAACTGCCGCCCAACACCGTCACCCGCACCGCCTTCAACACCACCATCGCCGACCTCCTGCGCAGCCCCTTCCGCGTCAGCCCCGCCGGCGTCACCGCCATCCAGCGCGACTTCCAGCCGCCCACCGTCTACAACTGGAGCTTCGGCATCCAGCAGAACGTCGGCTTCGGCGCCGTCCTCGATGTCGCCTACGTCGGCAACGTCGGCCGCCACCTCATGCAGCGCCGCAGCTTCAACTCGCTGCCCTACGGCGCCCGCTTCCTGCCCAACGCCATCGACTCCACCACCGGCAGCCCCCTCCCGGATAACTTCCTCCGCCCCCTGCCCGGCTACGCCGACATTCAGTACATCGAACTCGCCGGCACGTCGAACTACCACTCCATGCAGACCCAGCTGAACAAGCGCTTCACCAAGGGCTTCCAGTTCGGCGTCGCCTGGACCTGGTCCAAAGCCATGACCATCGTCGATGGCAACGGCAACGCCATCAACCCGTACCTGAACTACCGTGTTCGGAACTACGGCAAGGCCGGCTTCGACCGTACGCACAACTTCGTCCTGAACTACCTCTACGACCTGCCCAAACTCTCGAAGTTCGCCAACAACGTCGCCGTCCGCGCCGTCTTCGACAACTGGCAGATCTCCGGCCTCACCACCTTCACCTCCGGCGCCCCCCTCGGCATCGGCTACTCGCTCGTTAGCGGCGCTGATCTCGTCGGTGCCTCCGGCGCCGGTATCGATAGCCGCATCAACGTGCTGAAGGACCCCGTCCTCCCCAAGGGCGATCGCACCGAACTCCGCCACTTCGACACCACCGCCTTCGCCCCGCCCACCCGCGCCGAATTCGGTATCGGCAACGCGCCGAAAGATGTCCTTCGTGGCCCCGGCATCAACGTCTTCGACTTCACCGTCATCAAGAACATCCCCGTCGGTAAGTCCGAAGCGCGTCGCCTCCAGCTCCGCTTCGAGTTCTACAACTTCTTCAACCATGCCAGCTTCCAGGGCGTCGACACCACGGCGCGCTTCGACGCACAAAACCGGCAGGTCAGCGGAACGTTCGGACAGTACACGTCCACTCTTGACGCCCGTCGTATCGTCCTCGGCGCCAAGTTCTACTTCTGATGAACAAGGCCCTTCAATCCCTGCAGGGCGCCTGGCAAATCGAGTCTCTCGAACTTGCCGGCGCCCCGGCAGGGGCCTCCGGCCGCATCACAGTCAACAAAAACAAATTCACGACAGCCTCAATGGGCGCCGAATACTCCGGCCGCCTCGAACTCACCAACCCCAACCAAATCACCCTCCACTTTGAAACCGGCCCCGAAGCCGGCCACGCCAATCACGGCATCTACGAATTCACCGAAACCGGCTGGCGCCTCTGCCTGAACATCACCGGCGGCCCCGCCCCCAAAGCCTTCAAGTCCTCCAAGAACCACGCCCTCGAAACCCTGGTCCCAGCCCAGCCTGCCAAGCCGGTTACCGGCCACCCCATCCCCGAACTGCAAGGCGAGTGGCAAATGGTGACCTGCCTCCGCTCCGGCGAACCCCTCCCGCCGCCATTCCTGAAAACCGGCGTCCGAAAGATCACCGGCATCGAAACCACCCTCCACTTCGGCAAACAACTCTTCCAACAAGGCACCCTCACCCAGGACGGCCCCCCAAACACCTTCGAGCTCCAGAGCGAAGGCGCCCCCCAACTCGGCATCTACGAGTTAACCGCCAACACCCTCAAAACCTGCCTCGCCGCCCCCGGCAAACCCAGGCCCCAATCCTGGCAATCCACCAAAGAGTGCGGCGAAACCCTAACCACCTGGCGCTTCATTGCATGATGGGTAGTTCCAATGGATACGTTTCACCTCAGCTTCCCCTACGCCCGTCGCAACGTCCTGGCAACTGGCGAGGCGCTGCCGGTGTTTCTCACGCCCGCTGATCCAAACGCCGAATGGACCTCCAGCGACGAATCGATCTTCTCGATTGAAAAATGGGGTGGCAAAGTCCACCTCCTGGGCCACTCCCCCGGCACCGCCCACGTGCGAGTGAACGGCGAACCGCTCGCCGAACCAATCCACGTGGTGGACCCCGCCAAGCCGCAGCGATTGTTTCTCCAAATGAACCTGGGACGCCAGCACGCGCGAGCCGTCGCCACCGCCAACTGGGACCCGCCCTACCACCGGGACATAACGGCGGACCCATCCGCCTCCTGGCAGACCTCGAACAGCCAGATACTAAGCCTGGATCCAGGAGAACCGGGCAAGCTGGTCAGCAACGCCGACGGCTTGGCCAGGCTGACAGTCTCCTACGGCGGCCTCCAAGCCGAAATCGAGCTCGATTGCGCCGGCGGAATAATCTCCAGCCTGGGCAAAATAACAGCGGATGGCCCGGACTTCCTGGTGGCTGGCATAGCCACGCCGTTGTCCATCCAGGTCGACCGTTCCACCGACAACGGCAACCGGGATGACAGCCGTGTCGTGCTCCGCGCCGATCCGCCAGACGCTGTTCGGATTGTGCGTTACGACGGGCATTGGTACGTCATCGGGCTCCGCCCGGGGACGATCACAATCGTGGCAGCACTGCGAACCCTAACCAGCCGGAGGGAATTCGAAATCCGGGCGCTACCGGTACAGATCGCCCCGCTGTCCATCGAAGGCAGTTACGAAGTAAATGGAACATGCCATGTGTTTTCCGACGATTCGCCCACCGTGGCGGTACGCCTCAGCGCCCCCGGCTACAGCTACATGCAAACGAAGCCGAACCTCCGCTGGAGCACCACGAACGAGTCCATCGCCTGGGTCGACATTTCCGGCGCCAGCCCCCAGTTGATCTGCGGCCAGACCGGCGCAGTGACCATCCGCGCCAAGTGCCTCGGCGCCGTCGCCGAACTCGAAGTCGTCGTCACCGAACGCCCCGAAATCCAGTGGTTCTAACCGCAATCCAGATCACCGGTACTCAAATCGGACCATCCACCAATTCCCTTCCAACGGAATCGCCGCATTGCAGAACCGCCCCCGCGGCTCCGCCGGCACACAAGGCTCGTCCAACGTCCGCGCCAGCGGACTCGTCTGCACCGGCTCCCACTCATACCCCTTGTACGTCCCCACGTCCAAAATGCCGGTCGCGTCCACAACCAATTCCAGCCGCTCCCCGTCGGCCCACAACCGCGCCACCCCGCACTCCTTCAACAACCGCCGGTACTCCCGAACCCGCGCGTTCGGCAGATGCTTCGCATCCACATACGTCGCATGCACCCGCCCCTCCAACTTGTCTTCCCGCACCATCCGCCGCAACTGCTCCAACGCCCCCCGATGAGCCCAATACCCGGCCCGCAAATCCGCATCCGGTACCAACCGGTTACACCGCCATAGCAGCAGGGAAAGCAGCACCACCACCGCCAGCACCGCCAACCCGCATCCCTTCAAAGCCCCCACGGTGCGCCTCCCGCCAAATAGAATAGCGCCATGCCGCGCTATCTCGTGCCCGCCCTCCACGCCCTCTTAGCGGCCCTCTACCTCTACCACCACAACGGCATCTCCAGCCAATCCACCATGCGCACAATCGGCGCCCTAACCATCGCCGCCGGCACAGCAACAATCCTGGCCCACCCCACCCGCTGGCCCGCCAGAATCAACGGCATCCCGCTCATCCTCCTCGGCCTCCTCTACACCGGCCTCTTCGGCACCCGCATCCAACTCAGCACGATCTCGGTGCTGCTAGCCGCAAGTGCGCTCCCCCTCCCCCGCCCCGCGGCAGTACTCTTCACGGCTCTCTTCCTAGCCCTCAACCTGCAATGGTTCCCCCGCGCCGATCTCCCCCTCATGGCCCTCTACTTCGCCTTCCTCGCCCTCAGATTCCCCTGGGAGCCGTGCTACCAGCAAACTCCGATACCACAGACTTCCCCGACCCAGTCCTAAGCCCCCAACCGCTCCGCATACCCCAACTCCTCCATTCACACCCCGCCCTCCGCCGCCTCGCATCCAGCGGCTGGATCGAAGCCACCTGGGAAACCTCCCCCATCAACCGTTGGGCCCGCTGGCAAGTCTCGGACTCCGTCACCAAGGTCATGGGCCTCGCCTAAATGAGCACCAACCCACCCCCCAAAAACCGTGTCACACACAATTACCCAAACACTAAATGCGGACGGCCAGAAGACCGCCCGCACTCAACCCCGCCGCTACCGGTGAATCCGGATATCCCCACCCCCAATCCCCATCACCGGCTCCGCGCCATCCGCCGCGCCAATCTGAGTGTCATAAACAACACCCCCGGACCGCTGCCGGATCTGGACGCGAATCCGGTCCCCACCGCCGTCGATCACCGTCACCAGGAACTCATAGTCCCCAGCCCCGTTAATCGTCCCCGATCCCTTCACCCGAGCCGTCGCCCCCGCAACCACCATCCACTCGAACGAGGTCGAGTGAAAATGCAGATCGCCAGCCCGAATCTCAAACTCAACATCCCCACTCGGCCGCGTCCGCCCATCTTCATACTTCACATCCAACCCGAAATTCACGCGCCCCGTGGCTGACGGATTGGCAACAGTCGCCCCGTCCGGCGAATCAAACCAACCGCTCCCGGATAGCATCCCAGCGCCCGGGTCGTAGAACACCGCGTCCAAGCAACTCTCCGCCGAAGCATTCCCTGCCGCGTCGACGGACTTCGCGCAAACCGGATACACACCAGCCGCGCTCCGAGTGAACCCAGCCGTCACCGCTCCGCCCGCCCGGGTGGCCGTCATCACAACAGCCGGCCCACCGCCAACCGTGTACTGCCACGAACTCAACCCGCTCAGCGCATCCGCCAACTCCGCGCTCAGCGCCGCATTCGCGTTCACCCGCAGCGGATTCGCCGCCAGCCGCAGCCCCGCCAAACCGGGCCGCGTCTTGTCGATCTGAATCCCACCCACAACCGCTTCCGCCCGATTCCCGGCCAGATCCGTGCAAGCCGCCGCGGCGCTCTGATTTGCCCCCTCACCCGAAACCACGGTCATCGATGGCGCCAGGTACCCGACTCCCGAAAGACCATCGACACACCCGAAGCCAACCGTAACATCGGTGTTGTTCCACCCCGCCACATTCGGCAACGGCGTCCGTGTACTCGTAATCAACGGCGCCGTCCGGTCCATCTTCACCGTCACCGAAGCCGACACCGTCAACCCATCGCCATTGGTCGCCGAACACGTCAACGTCGTCCCCGCCGTCTCCACCGAAACCACCGTCGGCCCGCACCCCGTCGAGGACCCAATCCCCGACTCCCCATCGCTCACATTCCATGTAACCGTCACCGTATCCCGATACCACCCGTTCTCCCCCGCCAGCCCGGCCACGCTCGACGTAATCACCGGTGCCGTCGAATCTGGAAACCGCGTCACCCACACTTGATTCGTCCACGTCGCCCCGAACGCAGAGTTCACACCCCCCATCGCGTACGCAAAGCTACCCACCACCGCCGTGCCCATCTGTGCCAGCTTCACCGGCAGCGGCCGGCTCACCACATGCCTGTCCGTCAATCCCAAATCGCCCGCCAGAACCGTCTCCACCGTTTCTGTCATGTACGAGTGCAGCCCGCCGCCAACAAGATGCAACGTCCCGTCCTTCCGCAAATAGCTCGAGTGCGGACGCGCCTCCCGCAACAGCCCACGGACCGGCTCCCACGACCCCAGCGCGCCGCCAGCCCCAATCCCCGCACGCCGCACCTCGCGCGATGCCGTCAAATCAAACGGATTCGTACTCTCCCCGCCGAAAACATAAAGGTTCCCGTCCGCCACCGCCGTCATCGGGTCCAACAAAGGAATCGGCAGCGGAGTCTGCGCCTGCCACGGCGCCAAGTGGCCAGCCGCATCAATCGTCGTCATATCCACGCCCTGGAAATACACTCCGCCCGGGCTCGACCCCGCCACCGAATAAATCCGGTTCCCGTCCGCTTCCACGCCCCGCGCATGCTGACTCGAATTCGGCGTCCCCGGCTCCACCGTCCACGAGACAATCGATCCATCCTCCCCCAACTTCGCAACAAACGAATTCGGCGATCCCGGAATCACCACATATTCATTCACCCGCACCAACCCGCTCAGGAAAAAGGAAGGAAACGGCGCTGGAGGCGGCAGCGTCTCCCGCCACAAAGGAATCTGTCCCCCCGGCCCAACGTCCCCAACCCAAATCTTCATCGGCGCCGGCCAGCACTTGAACACCAGCACGTGGTTCCCGTAGGAAACCGCCCGCGTGTAGTAAGAAGGCTCCGGTAGCGGAGTCGTCTCCCCCCACGGCGCGGTAATCGGAACCTGCGCCGCCAGGCGGCTCACAGCCATCAGCATCAGCAACACACCAGCAAGGTGCGGCAATCGTTTCATAACATCCTCCCGGTCGAAATCGTGCCCGTCAAATCGGCACGCAGCCAGTGTCCGGGCCAACCCCAAAGCGCAACAAGCGGAATTCCGCGCCCGCGCATGCGCAAACAAGCGCAGTCCGCTACCGGAAGCAAACAATCGCGTGATAAATTCCATCTATGCAGCCCCCTGTGCCCCCGCAACCGGCATTCGATGGCAGACAGTTATCTTCCTGGAAGGAGATCGCCGCCTACCTCGGAGTCAGCGTCAGAACGGCCCAGAAGTGGGAAATGGAAAGAGGCCTGCCCGTTCGCCGCCTGCCCGGCGGCCGCGGCATGGTTATCATCGGCGTCGCCGATATCGACGCCTGGCTCCATCGCGAACCTGCGCCACCGCAAGATCTCCCACCACGCCGGAACTTCCTCTGGCTCGGCGGACTCGGCGCCGCAACACTCGCCACCTTGGCCGGTACCGCCTACCTGCGAAAAGGTGCACCCTGGCCCGCGGACCACAGAATAGCGGGGAACAACTTCATCGCCATCGACAATCAGGGGAAGGAGTTGTGGCGCCATTCGTTTTCCTTCCGCCTGGGAAATGAGCCCGTCACCCGCGGGCCCCACCTCAGCTACATCCGATACTCCTGGCTCGGCGACGTCGACGGGGACGGCACGCCGGAATTCCTGTTCTTCCCCATCCCCGAACGGCCATTGCTCCCCAAAGACTGGGAACTCTTCTGCTTTTCCGCCACCGGAAACATCAAGTGGCGATTCCGGCCCGGCCAATCCGCGGAGTCGTTTCCGATAGACCTCCGCCCGCCATACTGCCCCCTCAACCTGGTCGTTTTCGATCACGCCGGCGAAAAGCGGATCGCTCTCGCCAGCGTCCACAACACGTGGTTCCCCAGCCAGATCGCCATCCTCTCCGGCCAGGGAAAATTGCTCCAGGATTACTGGCACTCCGGGCACCTCACCCAAATCGGCGTCGCGCCCTATGGCCCCAACGGCAGCCCGATCCTGCTCGCCGGGGGCATCGCCAATGGATATCGCGGTGCCGTTGTCGTCGCCCTCGATCCTGCCACCGGAATCACTGGGGCGGTATCCACCGAAGAAAATCCCCAGTTCCAACTTCCCGGCCAAACCGGACACGAACGCGCCCGCATCCTCTTCCCGCGCAGCCACATCAACACCCGCAAAGGCCCCTACAATCTCGTCCTGTCTTTCCGCACGGTAGCGAGTGATCTCGAAGTACAAGTCGGCGAAGATCTCGAAGCCAGCGCCGAGGTCATCCACCGCTTCGGCCCTGACTTTCAATACCTCGGCGCCGGGCTCAGTTCCAACTACGTCGGCCGCTACAACGAACTCCAGCAGCAAGGCTTATTGCAAGGCCCGCTGAAGGCCGAAGAAGAATCCCGCCAACTCAGTCAGATTCGATGGCTCACGGCACCCAAATCAAATACGCCAAATAACACACCGCCGCCCCAACCCCCAGCGTAACCAGGCCCGAGAAAAGCCGCTTCTGCAAATAGAAAACCAGAATCAATCCCGACAACGAAACCAACACCATCAGCACCGCCGACAGGTCAATCACAACTCCCCAGGCCTTCCCCGAATCCCGGCCCTTGTGTAAGTCATTCAACAACGCGACCAAACCCATCCGCGTCTCAGTCAACTCATAACTTCCACTCGCCCGGTCCAGAAACACATCCGCCGTATACGCCGGACCCTTAAAATTCACCGAGCACTGCCCATCATCCACACGGAAATCGGAAAGCGCCCCGGACACCCGGTGGGCTTTCCGCAAATGCTCCACAATCTCCAACTTGGCGACAGTCCCCTTCACCCACGCCGGGTCCACGGAACCCTTCACCTGCACCGTCCGCTGCGCCCCCGCGAACCAATCGGTATGGTTCAGCGTCAGCCCCGTCACGGCGAAAAAGAACAGCACGCCAAAACTCACCATCGACAAGTAAATGTGGAGCCACCGCGAAAGCGACGCCAATTGCCGCTTCCACTTCGGCACCCGCTTCGGCGCGCTAGTGTCCGCCGGCTTTTCTGTAATCAACGGAGGCACTGGTAATCTCACTCCCACCTGTCAATGTAAACTGCTTCGACCCGCCCGTCAGGTCCACCTCTTGCCGCAGCAAGTCGTACCCGCCGTGCTCCCGCGCCGCTTCAATGTACACCGTATACTTCCCCGGCTTCACCGCAACGCCCTTATTATCCTTCCCGTCCCACTTCAACGTGTACTTGCCCGGCGGCCGCGTCGCGCTCGACACCGATTGGGCGATCTCATTCCCCTCCGCCAGCAGCCGCAACCGGTCCCCACGATACCAGCCGCGCAGGTCCGGTAGCCATCTATCTTTCTGAAACCAAAGGGCCACCGTCCGCACCGGGAACTTATCCTTGTCCTCTACCCAGACAGCTAGGTATGGACGCCGGTACCGCTGCCCCTCAATCCGCGCCAACTCCAGATTGACGACAACCTCCGTCGCCGGAGCCTGTGCCAACGGCGCCATCAGGAACCCCGGGCTGCTGACAATCCCGCCACCGGCCTTCACCAGCAGGAACTGCGCCCCGGGCACCCGAGCCGCCAACTTCCGCGATTCATCGACGGAAAGAATCGTAAACGCCGTCGCTAGCGCCCCCGCGTCCGTCGCGTTCGGAGCGATAACCGTAGCGCTTGCAATATGCTGCGGACTCTTCCCGGTCCGAGGATCCACAATATGCGCCCCTCGCCGCGACGGGCCCGAGGTGGCCACCGCCATCCCAGCCGCCAGCGTACTCGCCAATGGCGCGGAGTTCTCGGTGTCATCAATAGGATTTGCGATCTGGACCCGCTCCGTCATCCGGCCCTTGACGACCAGATCCCCGCCAATATTCACAACCACGCCGGAGGCATACTTCATCGCCGCATCCGCCGCTTTTTCAATCACATAGCTCTTCGTAAAGCTGTTCAACGCGATCGGCGCGGCCGATAGATGCGTCGCCGTGCCATTCGCGCGATCCAACGCCCAGTGCGGGCCGCCATCCGCGCCCGCTGCGAACGTGGCCGAGAGCGCCCCGCCCGTCCGTCCGCGCCACTGATCGTATAACCCCAATACTTCCAACAGTTCCGGGGATACCCGTACAGCCCGGTCGCGCGTCCGCGCCCACCGGCTTACTTCGCTCTCCGGGTCCCACGTCGATAGGATCTTCGCCAACCGGTCGATCTCGGTCAGCGCCGCCGCCTCGGCCCGATCAGGCGTAAGCGATTCCACCCGCATCTCGAACGAAGTGCCTAAGACGTTCTCCTGGTTATAGATACGCTGCCCGGCCCGAGGCACCATCGGCAGCGCGGCAATCGAAAGCAGATCGCGACGTCTCATTATTCCCTCCGCCGCCCCATCATGGCGCCCATTTCTTCCTTGCTCACAAACCCGTCTTTATTCGCGTCCAGGCGATCGAACATCTCCTGCATCCGCTCCGGCATCTCGGCCTTCGAGAGTTTCCCGTCGTGGTTCCGGTCCATCTCCTCAAACATCCGATTCATATCGCCGCCGCCGCGCTCACCGCCGCGCATCATCTGCGGCCGGATCTCGTCCGCCGTCAACTGCCCATCCCCATTTTTATCAAGGGTTTGCAGAGCCGCTGACGCCCCGGCGATCTCTTCCTTCGACAGCGTCCCATCGCCATTCTTATCGATGGCGCGGAACAACATGTCCATCGGCGGCCCGCCCGGACCACTCGGCCCGCGGCCTTCCATCCGCCGGGGTTGCTGGCTCGCCGTCGCCGCCGTCAGCTCTTCCTTCGTCAACACCCCGTCTTTATTGGTATCGGCGCGTTCAAAGATGCCCTGCATCCGTTCGGGAACTTCGTCTTTCGTAAGTTTCCCGTCCTTGTTGGCATCAAAGGACATGAGTCTGGCGACCATATCGTCGGGCGGCTGGGCCCAGGCGAAACTCGTCGCGAGGAGGGGTAGAGTGTAGAGGAGGGTTCGCACAACAGTAGGGTACGCGAAAGCGCCCGTAGGTTTCTCGCCTGAGCAGGACTTAACCTTCCTTTACGGAAGCCTGCCTCTCGTAACCGCCGTCCAAAATAGCCTTCCACGCTTTCCCCTCCCCGCGCGTCACTCCCTATGTGAAGCTTATTCCGGCAGTCGTGTCCCTGCTCGCCCTCAGCGCCTTCGGCGCCGATGTCGATTTGCCGCGCCTGCTCAAGGCCATCGAGGGCCGGTATAACTCCGTCAAAACATTGGAGATGGACTTCGATCAGACCTACATTGCCCCGAACAAGGCACGGCGGAACGAAGGGGGCCGGCTGTTCCTGCGCAAGCCCGGCCGGATGCGCTGGGAGTACGCCAAGCCGGACGGTAAGCTCTTTGTTTCCAACGGCGTGGACTACTGGTATTACAACCCCATCGCTCGAACGGCGGAGAAGATGAAGCTAAAGGAAGCCGCCGATATGCAGGCCCCGATGGCGTTCTTATTGGGCAAGCTCGACTTCCAACGGGACTTCGCCAAGTTCACCGTGAAACAGGAAGGCGCACTGGTGCGGATCACCGCCGAACCGAAGAATCTCGACAAAGCCCCGTACCGCGAAGTTTCCTTCCTGGCGTCGCAAGACGCGCGGATTGAACAACTTACGGTTCGCGGCCAGGACGCCTCGACCATGGATTTCCGCTTCCGCAACGAGACGCGCAACCCGGCGCAGAAGGATTCGCTTTACGTATTCACGCCCCCGGCCGGGGTGGAGGTTCAGGTCCAGTGAGCGAATTCCTCCTCAAATACGCCGACGCGCGTGGGCAGATCAAACAGGAAGTGGTTGACGGTAATTCGGAGAACGAGATCCGGGATAAGTTCGCCAATCAGGGCTTCCTGGTTTATTCGATCAAGCCGAAGGGCAAGTTCGACGCGATCACGACTGGCGCCGGCAAATCGCGGCCAAAGAAGATCGATCTGGAGAAGTTCCTGATCTTCAATCAGCAGTTCGTGACGCTGATCCGCGCCGGGCTGCCGATTCTGAAATCGCTCGACCTCCTAGCCACCCGATTGACCGATGAAAAGCTGAGTCCGTTCGTCACCGCCGTACGCGACGAGGTCCGCATCGGCACGTCGTTGAGCGACGCTTTTGCGAAGCAGAACGTCTTTCCGCCGATCTACATTTCGTCGATCCTGGCCGGTGAAAAGTCCGGCTCGCTGGTGGAAGTGCTGGACCGGTACGTCACCTATCAGCGCCGCAACCTGGCGGTGAAAAAGAAGCTGATCGGCGCGTTGATTTATCCGGTGCTGCTGATCGCGCTGGTGATTCTGCTGGTCGGATTCCTCGTCACTTATGTGGTGCCGCAGTTCGCTGAGTTGTACTCGTCGATGGACGCGAAACTGCCCGGGCTGACGGTGTGGCTGATCTCGATTGGCACAGCGGCGCGGGACTACATCCTGCTGCTGATCGCGGCCATCTTTGGCGGCGGAGCGGGCAGCTACTTCTGGTCGAAGACCGAGGCCGCGCAGGAGACATTGGACAAGATCAAGATGCGGCTGCCGATCGCGGGCGAAATTTGGGTGAAGTACCAGGTGGCGCAGTTCTCGCGCGTCCTTTCCACCCTGTTGCTGGGCGGCATTCCGCTGGTGCAGGCGCTGGAGACGGCGGCGCAGAGCGTGGGCACGAAGCTGCTCGAAAAATCATTGGCGCGGGTGCGCCAGTCGGTCCGCGAAGGGAACTCCCTTTCGAGTTCGCTGGCGGACACGAAGATCTTTCCGGAGCTTTCGATTGACATGATCGAAGTCGGCGAATCGACCGGCGCGCTGCCGGCGATGTTGGGGAGCGTGGCCGAGTTCTACGAAGACGATGTGCAAACGCGGATGTCGGCGGCGCTGTCGCTGATCGAGCCGGGCATCATGATCTTCATGGGTATCTTCGTCGCCTTCGTTCTTGTTGCTCTGTATCTCCCGATCTTCTCGTTGTCGGATTCCATTGGAGGGAGCCGCTAGTTATGGCCACCGAACGCGCCAATCTGATTGACCCGCAGGTGGAAATCACCAACGCCAAGGCGCTTGCCGCGCGGTACCGGGCCGGGTATCTGGATCTGAAAGAAGGCAAGGTCGACCTGGAACTGCTGCGACTCGTTCCGGTGGACATGATGTTCCGCTACAACTTCGTCCCGGTGGCGCTGGAGAAGACGCCGGGCGGGAGCGAGATTCTGGACATCGCCGTGGCCGATCCGCGGAACCTGCAGTTGATCGATGAACTCTCTGTTCTGCTGAAGAAGCGGCTGCGAGTGAAGGTCGCCGCACTGCACCAGATCAACGAACTGCTGAAGAAGACCGAGCAGTCGCAGCGGGTGCTCGAAGAAGTCACGGAAGGCTTTGCGTTGGACGTCGTTGGCGGCGACGATGAGAACCCGGACGAGACGCTTTCGATCGACCGCATTTCGGCCGATCAGGACGAGATTGCGCCGGTCATCAAGCTGGTGGACACGACGATTTTTAACGCCCTCGAGCGGAGAGCGTCGGACATCCATATCGAGACGCGCGATGGCGAAGTTGTCATCAAGTACCGTATCGACGGCGTGTTGCACTACGCTATGCCGCCGATTGCCAAAGACTGGCACTCGATGATCATTTCGCGTATCAAGGTCATGAGCGAGCTCGACATCGCCGAGCGGCGCGTACCGCAGGACGGCCGTTTCCGGGTGCGCTACAAGGGCCGGCTGATCGACTTCCGCGTCTCCATCATGCCCACGGTGCATGGCGAAGATTCGGTGTTGCGCGTGCTGGATAAAGAGTCGATGTCGGAGAAGTTCGCGAAGCTGACGCTTGACGTGGTTGGCTTCAGCGACCACGACGTTTCGCGATTCCGGCGGTACATCAAAGAGCCGTACGGGATGGTGCTGGTGACGGGGCCGACGGGGTCGGGCAAGACGACGACGCTGTATGCGGCACTGAGCGAGATCAAGAACGACGAAGACAAGATCGTCACCATTGAAGACCCGGTTGAATATCAGCTGAAGGGCATTACGCAGATCCCGGTGAACGAGAAAAAGGGGCTGACGTTTGCGCGCGGGTTGCGCTCCATTTTGCGTCACGATCCGGACAAGATTCTGGTCGGCGAAATCCGCGATCAGGAGACGGCTCAAATCGCGATCAACGCCGCGCTGACAGGCCACTTGGTGTTCACCACCGTCCACGCCAATAACGTATTGGACGTGATGGGCCGGTTCCTGAACATGGGTGTGGAACCGTACAACTTTGTGGCCGCGATGAACTGCATTCTGGCGCAGCGGCTGGTGCGCGTGATCTGCGATCACTGCAAGCGGCCGGTGCATGTGGACGATCAGGAGATTATCGACAGCCGGCTGAATCCGGAGGATTTCCGGGACGTGACGTTCTACGAAGGCGCCGGGTGTTTTGAGTGCGGCGGGACGGGGTATCATGGCCGGTCGGCGATTCATGAGTTGCTGGATTTGTCGGAGCGGATGCGGGAGCTGATTTTGGAAAAGCGCCCGGCGTCGGAGATCAAACGGGTGGCTCGCGAAGAGGGCATGACGACGCTGCGCGAGTCGGCCATCGAGCGGGTGCGGGCGGGCATTACGACGCTGCGGGAAATCAATAAAGTGACGTTCATCGAGTAACCCATGTCATTTATCGACAAATTCAATGGCTTGCTGGCGGATCCGCCGCCGGAGTTCGGCTTCGAAGTCACGGAGGCAGGCCTTGCTTGGTCGTCGCCGAAGGGCAAGGGCTTCACGGCGTTTGAACCGGGCACGCTGCGGGTATCGCCGAGCGAGGAAAACATTTTGCGGGCCGAATCGATGGCGCGGGCGGTGCGGGAAGTGACCGGCGACGCGGCAGGGCGGAAGCGGCGGACGGCGGCGGTGATTCTGCCGGATTACGCGGGGCGGACGACGGTGTTGGATTTCGACTCGTTCCCGGCCAAGACCGAGGAGCAGGAGACGCTGGTGAAGTTCCGGCTGCGGAAGGCCGTGCCGTTCGATATCGACTCGGCGTCGGTGAGCTATTTTGCGCAGCCGCGGCATGGGTCGAAGAAGGTCGATGTGATTGCGAGTTCGATGTCGCTGGAGACGTTGGCGCGGTATGAGGCGCCGTTCCGGGCGGCGGGGCTGCATGTGGGTTTTGTGACGGGTTCAATTCTGGCCGCGTTGAACGCGGTGCCGAATACGGGCTGCCGGGTGGTGGTGAAGTTGAACGGGCTGGTGCTGGCGCTGGCGGTGACCGATAACGGCGCGCTGCGACTGCTGCGCACGATTGAGCTGCCCGAGGCGACGCCGGACGCGATTGCTGAACACCTGATGCCGACGTTGACCTACTTGGAAGACGAGTGGGGGAAGAAGCCGGAGAGCGTGTATGCCGTGGGTTTCGACCCGCAGTGGCTGGAACCGGAGCTGGGGGCCGAGGCGCTGAACGGGCCGTTCGGCGTAGCGCAGGCGCATAACGCGGGGCTGCTGGGCTGGCTCGCGGCGGGAGGGCGGCTGTGATGGCGGCTGAGCGTGGCATCAGACAATTCCTTGGTGACAGTCACCTAGGAAAGATCCGGGGGGTGGGGCGGTGAGATATCCGATTAACCTGGCGAGTGAGCCGTTCCGGCGCGACCGGGCGATGATTGTCGCCTCGTCGGTGCTGGCGGGGTTGCTGGTGTTGACGTTTGGGCTGTTGGTGGCGTTGATCGTCAACGAACGGCACCAGAAGCGCGATGTGCTGGAGGCGACCGAGCAGGCTGAGGCCCAGGTGGCGAAGTTGGCTACCGAACAGTCCACCATTGAGGCTTCCATGCGGAAGGCCGAGAACGCCGATGTGCTGGAACGGAGCGTCTTTCTGAACAACCTGATCGTCCGGAAGGGCGTGAGCTGGACGAAGCTGTTTGGGGATCTGGAATCCGTGATGCCGCATAACGTGCGGCTGGTGGCCATCCGGCCGCAGACGGACCCGAAGAACAATATTCAACTGGAGATGACGGTCGGCGCGCAGACGGTGGAGCCGGTCGTCGATTTGCTGAAGAAGATGGAAGGCTCCGGAATTTTCAGCGTCCCGAGTGTTGCCAATTGCCTGCCGCCGTCGCAGAGTGAACCGCTGTACCGGTGCCGCGTGAGTGTGAATTATGCCCAGAAACTTTAACATTGGCTCGCTGGTGGGCCAGTTGGGCCTGAAGAAAAACGACCCGAGAACGACGGCGCGGATCGGGTTGGGCGTGCTGCTCCTTTGCAATCTGGTGGCGGGTTGGTTTGTGTACAGCCCCATTGGCGGCTCCGCCGAGGAGATGGAGACTCGGCTGATGGATCTGCGGAAGCAGGTGTCGACCAAGCAGGCCGTGCTGAAGCGGAGCAAAGAGCTGGCGGCGAAGGTGGACAAGGGCCGAACGCAGGGCGATGAGTTTTTGGGCCGGTACTTTTTGAGCCGGCCGACGACCTATTCGACGCTGGTTGGAGAGTTGAACTCGCTGGCCAAGGCGGCCGGTGTACGGCCGAAGGAACAGGCGTTTAACGAGGAAGAAGTGGAGGGGTCTGACGAGTTGGGCATGGTAAGCATCACGGCCGGCTACGAGGGCAGTTATGCCGACCTGCTGCACTTCCTGCGGGAGCTCGACAAGGCCAACCGGCTGGTGATTATTGAGAGTCTGGCGGCTTCGCCCCAGCAGGGTACGGGCGTGTTGAACATTTCGCTGCGGTTGAATACGTTTATCCGGGAGACGCCGGTGGCGGCGCAGTTGGCGGCGTTGACGCAGCCTCGCGAGACTGTCGCGCAGCCCGGTGGGCCTGCCGCTCAGCCCGGCCCCCCTGTGGCGCAGCCCGCCCCCTCCGCGGCGCAGCCGGTGACCCCGGCGGTGGCGCCGAGTCCGGCAAAGCCGCTGCCCTCGGCACCGGTGGCGCAGCCGCGTGGTGCGGCGAGTTCGCCTCTGAATCCGATGGCTCCGCCTCCCGGCGCGATTACTCCGCCTCCCGGCATGCCGGTTCCGCCTCCCGGCGCACCCACACCGGCGGCCAAGAGAGGAAGCGGACGATGAAACTAGGCGCTACTCCGAAACAAATCGCAATTCTGGGTGGACTGGTTGTATTGGCCCTGTTCCTGCAGTTCAGCGGCGGCGACGAAGACCGTCCGAAGTCCGATGCCAAGCGGGGTCCCTCCCCGGTGGCGAAGCCACTGCCGGTATCCGGATCGGCCGGGCCGCGGGCGGTGACGCCGGTGGCGGCAAAAAACGCCGCGGCGCCGAGGCCGAACAGCCGGAACCGGACAAGCCTGGAGTACAAGCCCGTTTTGCGGCCGCGCCGCGTGGAAGACCGCGTGGACCCGACGACGATTGACCCGACACTGCGCACCGATATTCTGGCCAAGCTCTCCACAATTCAGATCCAAGGCGGCTCGCGCCCGCTGTTTGATTTCGGCGCGGCACCTCCTCCACCAGTGGTGAAGGCGCCCGATCCGGGCAAAATTAAAGTGACCCCGGGCGCGGTGAAGCCGCCGCCAGTGGTGATTTCTCCCGTCAAGCCGCCGTCGGGTCCCGTGACAGCGGTGAAACCGCAGGCGCCCCCGATTCCATTGAAGTTCTACGGCTTCACATCGGCGCGGGCGGGGCTGAAGCGCGCGTTCTTCCTGGAGGGCGAAGACGTCTATGTCGCCAACGAAGGCGACATTGTGAAGAAACGCTATAAGGTAGTGCGCGTCAATCTAAATAGCGTTGTGATGGAAGACACCGAGTACAAGCAGCAGCAGACACTGCCATTGACCGAACAATCCCAATGAGAGTAACGCGGCGACAATCCGAACGGGGCTACGCGCTGATCTTCGTCTTCGCGCTGACGGCGATGATGGCGTTGTCGCTCTATATGGAATTGCCGCGGCTGGCGCTGGAGATGCAGCGGAACCGGGAAGAGCTGCTGATTGAACGCGGCGAGCAGTATGTGCGCGCGATCAAGGTATTCCAAAAGAAGAACAAGAAGAATCCACAGACGATCGAGGAGTTGGAGAGCTTCAACGGCGTGCGGTTCCTGCGCAAACGGTATGTGGACCCGATGACGGGCAAGGACGATTGGCGGCTGATCCACACCGATGGAATGAAATTGACCGATTCCCTGGTGGAGAAGCAGGCCAAGCCCGGCGAGACGCCGGAATCGAAAAGTACGAATTCGTTTGTGAGTGAGGGCGCTTCGTTTGGTTCGACCGGTGACGCGACGCAGGGCCGGGTGGCGCAGGCGCTGAACCGGCGGGCGAGCGAACAGCCGGGCGCGGCGGGCGCACCGCCTCCTCCAGGGACAGTATCGCCAACGGACCCGAACCCGATCAGCGAGCCGATGCAACAGCAGCAGATGTTGCAGCAACAGATGCAGCAGCAGATCATTCAGCAGCAACAGCAGAGCATGGTTCCGATCATTGGCCCGAATGGGCAGCCGATCCAGCGCGTGCCGGGGCTGCCGGGCCAGTTTGGCACGAGCGGCCAGTATCCGACGCAGGCCGCCAATTCCCAGACGGGCGGGACGGTATCGGGCGGATCGTCGTTCGGCAGCGGCTATAGCGGCGGGGTGGGCGGGAGCCCGACGATGGGCCCGCAACCGTCACCACAGCTACAGCAGGGATCTTTCCGGCCTGGGGGCGGCTCCAATAGTTTTGGGGGCCAGATGACGGGTGGGCCGCCGATTCCCGGGCAGGGCGGTTTTGGCGGCGGGGCGCCGGGCGGCATTGCGGTGAACCCGGCGACGTCGATGATTCAGCAGATCCTGACACGGCCGAACCCGCAGGGGCTGGCCAATATTCAGGGCGGCATGGGCGGGGCGCAGGCGATGGGTGGCGGGATTGCGGGCGTGGCCAGCAAGCACGACGCCGAAGGAATCAAGATCTACAAGGAAAAGACGAATTACAAAGAGTGGGAGTTCGTCTATGACCCTTCGAAGGAGAAGGGCGCGATGGGCGCGATGGGCCAGATGCCGGGACAGGTGCAGGGTACGGTGGGCGGGCAGATGCCGGGGCAGCCTGGGTTTGGCGGACAGCAGGGTGGGTTTGGCGGGCAACAGGGCGGATTCGGTGGACAGCCGGGCGGTTTCGGTGGCCAACAAGGCGGTTTTGGCGGGACACCCCGGCGGTAGGGGGTAACGGTCGCAGTATACTGGCCTGACCCCGTATGGCGATCGATGTGGCAGGGCTATGGGAGCCGGACCCGGCGGGCCGGCGATTCGCGGTGGGCGATCTGGTGGGTGGACGCTACCGGATTGAACGCTTCATTGGCGCCGGCGGGATGGGCGAGGTGTATGGGGCCAGGGACGAGCGGCTGGACGTCTATGTTGCGCTGAAGACGCTGCGGGGGGCGTTGGCGCGGGACGAGCAGGCGCTGGACGCGTTTCGGCGGGAGTTGCTGGTGCTGCGGCGGGTGACACACCCGAACGTTTGCCGGGTGTTTGATTACGGGGTGGAGGGAGAGTCGGCTTACTTCCGATGGAGTGCGTGGAGGGGGAGAGCTTGCGGGAGCGGTTGACGCGGCTGGGGCCGTATACGCCGGAGGCCGCGATGGGGCTGGTGCGGCAGTTGGCGGCGGGACTGGCGGCGGCGCACGATTTGGGAATTGTGCATCGGGATTTCAAGTCGGCCAACATTCTATTGGACGGGGCGGGGCGGGCGGTGATTACCGATTTCGGGCTGGCGCGGAACGTGTGGTCCGAGCAGGCCGGGCCGCAGATCGGACTGGGTACGCCAACCTACATGGCGCCGGAGCAGATGGAGGAGCGGCCGGCGGGGCCGCGGGCGGACCTGTATTCGTTTGGGGTGGTGCTGTATGAGCTGGTGACCGGGTTGGTGCCCTGGACGGGGGCGACACCGGTGGAGATTGCGCTGCGGAAGATCCGGAAGCTCCCGCCGGCGCCGAGCACACTGAAGAAGGGCTTGCCGCGGCGGTGGAACGAAGTTGTTCTGCGGTGCCTGGCTTACGAGCCGGAGGACCGCTACGGCGGGGCGATGGAGATCGTCGCGGCGTTGGAGCCGGCGCGGCTGGGGCGGCGGTCTGTATTGGCGGGCGTGGCAGCGGTGGCGCTGGCAGTGGCGGGATTCCTGGGTTGGCGGTGGTGGGAGGCGCGGCCGAACACTTCGGAGGCGGCGGTGGCGGCGATGCGGGCGGGGGCGTGGCACCGGGCCGAGGGGTTGTTGCGGCGGGAGACGACGACGGACGCACGGGCGCGGCTGGCGGAGACATTGCTCGAGCTCGACCGGGTGGAGGAGGCCAAGGACATCGTGCTGGCGCTGCCTGGGACGCCACGGGCGGAGGCGACGAAACTGCTGGCGCAGCGAAGGTTTGCCGATGCCGCGCGGGCGTTCGCGGCGTTGCCGGATGGGCGTGTGGACGGGTGCCGTGTCTTGGGGAAGACGGACGCGGATCGGGCCTTGCTGTGCTGGGACGCGGTGCTGCGAGAGGCGCCGGAGAACGGGCCGGCGTGGCTGCAGAGCGGGTTACTGGTGGCACGGCAGCGGAAGGTGGCGCCGGCGCTGGAGCGCTTGGGACGGGCGGAGACGATCTTCCGGGCGGCGGGTGAAGTGGAGGGGATTGCCGAGGCACGGTTGGGGCGGGCGGCGGCGTTGCAGCACGAGAAGAACTGGGGGGACTCGCGGCGGGCGTTGGCGGAGGCGTTGGAACTGGCCCGGGCAGCGCGGCTGGATTATACGGCGGCCAGGTTGCAGTTTGCGTTGGCGCGGAATGCGATTTTCGCCGGGGATATGGCGGAAGCCCGGGCGCGGGCGGAGGCGGGCGGGGCGTTGGCGAAAGAGAAGGGCTTTGCGTTTTTGGCGGCGCAGGGGAGAAATGACCTCGGTTCTCTGCTGCTTGCGCAATACAAGTTAGAGGAGGCTCGCGGCGAGTTTACGATGGCCCGTTTGTGCGCAAAAGACGCGCGGAGCGCGGCGCAGGAGGCTCGGGCGGAGCTATCGCTGGCCTCTGTGGCGATGCGGCAGAAGCGGCAGGCCGAGGCACTGCCGTTGATTCGCGCGGGGCTGGCCTATTACGAGCGGGGCGGGTATCGGGACCAGACGTTGAGCGCCAAATTTTTGCTGGTGGACGCGTTGACGGACACGGGGGAACTGGCCGAGGCGCGGCGGATTTTGGCGGCGTTGCGCGGCGACGCGTCGTTGGCGAGTGACCATGTGGCGCAGACGCGGATTCTGGAGCGGGAACGGATTTTTGCGCTGTGGGCGAGGGATTTTGCCGATGCGCGGCGGATTCAGCAGTCGCTGATAGGTCTATATGGGCGGAGCGGTGAGGGGCAATCGCTGGCGTATGCGTGGGTGAACCTGGCGGAGGTGGAGTGCCGGGATGGGAAGCCTTGGGAAACGGCCCTGGGGCGAGGGCGGAGCCTGGCGCAGATGAAGGGGGCGGAGGCGGTGTTGGAACGGGCGTTTTTGGTGGAGGCGGGGTGTGCTTTGGCGGGCGGGCGGGGGGAGGCGGCGGCGCGGGCAGGGCGGGCGGCGTTGGCGTTTGGGTTTGGGAATCCGTCGCGGGATGCGTTGGCGTGGAGCGCGGTGGGCGGGCGCGCGGGGTGTGAGAAGGCTGTAGGGTTGGCGCGGGAGTTGGACGTGCGGGCGCAGGTGTTGGAGCGGTGTGTGGGGGTGGATGGGAAGTGGGCGGGGGAGCGGGCGGAATTGGAACAAAAATTGAGAGGAGAGATCCGATGAGGATTGTATTGGGATTGGCTGTGGGAGTGGGAATGGCGTGGGGGCAGGCGGGAAGCGGGGCGACGCCACACTGCGAACAGGCTGGCGGGATGAGCTTTCAGAGCAACCACGAGGTGCCGATTATTGTCGAGGACGGCTCCATCCGGTTACGGGCCTATCGCAGCCACTTTGATGTGGGCATCCTGAACCGGATTGTACCGCCGCCGAATACAAAGGTGATTCCGTTGGCGACGCAGGCTACGGGATTGAGCCGGGTAGGCGCGTGGCACACACATGATGGCGATCATGTGCTGCAGGTGGCCGTGTCTGTAGCCAACGTGAGAGGGCCCAGCGGTGGCCCCGGCGGGGCGACGGCGCTGTTCCGGACGCAACTTCACCAGTTCACGATGTTCGGGACCGACAAAGTGGAACTGCTGTTGGAGCGGGACGGAACGCCGAAAGATTCTGTATGGCTGAGCAAAGAGGATGACCCATTGTTGTCTTCAGCCTGCCATCCGACGGCGAACAAGCCCGGGGACAAGAAGGCGTGGGTGATGCGCGGGACAGGGGTGGTGAAGAAGCCGACGGTTTTCATCGCCGACACAGCCGAGTATGCCAATTTGGAGTATGTCGATACAGTTACGCAGCAACAGGGGATTCTGCGCCTGCGCGGAGTAAAGGTTTGGACAGCGGATCCGGCAACCAATACGGCTGCGATTGTCAAAGCGGAGTTTAAACTTGGCAATGGGTGCGCATCGGTGCAGGTGTGTCCGAATGATAAGGCCGGAAGACCGGTGTGTCTGGCGATGAATCCACCATGCAGTTTGCAGATGCGAAAGGCAACACCCATCGATCCGGGACAGATGCAGTTGAGTCGATAGCTAGTCTTCGGGCTCGTCCTCGAGCGAGTCGGCATCGGCGGAGAACTGTCGCAGGGCTTTGACGGCGGCATTGGAACTGAAGCCGTTGTAGCGGAGTTTGCGGTAGGCCGATTGGAGATGTTTGGGGTCGCGGAGGTGTTCGGCGGGGTCGGGCATGCGGAGCTTTCGTTTGAGGAAGGCGACGGCGTGGTCGACCTCGTCGACGTCCTGGTAGGCGGTGGTGACGGCCGCTTCTGCGACCAGACGCGGCACCTGACGGTTGGCCAGTTCGCGGAGGACGCGGGCTTTGCCGAAGCCGGAGCCGTCGCGGCGGGCGGTGGAGTAGGAGTCGGCAAAGACGCGGTCGTTGAGGACGTGGGCCTGCTTGAGGCGGGAGAGAACGTCGTCGACATCGGCGGGGAGGACGGCGCGGGCGGCGAGCTTCTTCTGGAGTTCGCCGATGGTGAGGGCGCGGCCGCTGAGCAGGCGCGCGGCGTAGTTCCAGAGAGCGTCATTATCCAATTTCTTCGGAACACGCGGAGTCATGCATTGATTGTGGCAACGCAAGGGGCGGCGGGCAACATCTAATGGGTGTAACACGCAGGAGTAGTACGCTTTGCGATGTACACTAGAATCGAGGTAACTGAAGATGGATGAAGACAAGCGGATCTCCTATTTCTGCCTGGGCCTGGGCATTGGCGTGGCCGTTGGCATTTTGTTCGCACCGAAGTCGGGCGAGGAGACGCGCCAGTTGCTGCGCTCCAAAGCCGACGAGAGCAAAGACTTTTTGAAGCAGAAATCGGTGGAATTGAAGGATTCCGCGGTGGAACTTGCCGATAAGAGCAAGTTGGCGCTGCAACGGCAGAAAGAACAGCTGGCCGCGGCGGTGGACGCCGGACGCCAGGCCTACAAAGAATCGATCACGACCGACGCCGACGACGAAGCCGGCGCGTAAGGAAAGCACCGCTCCGCGGGAAGGTTGAACGGATGAACGCAGACACCACTCTTATTCTCCTTACAGTATTTGTTGCGATTACGGCGATTTCCTTCGCCGCGCAGGCGCTGACCATGATGCGGCTGGCGCAGACGACCAAGGAGATGAAGGAGCGCGTCGACGCCTTCCTTCCCAAAGCGGAAAAACTGATTCAGACCGCCGAAACCACGCTGACCGAGAGCAAGGCGCAGATCAACGAGATCACGGTGCGGGCCAACGAGATTCTGCAGATTACGCAGACGCAGATGGCGCGCGTGGACGACCTGATGGCCGATGCGTCGATGCGGGCGAAGGTGCAGATGGACCGGGCCGAAACGGTGCTGGAAAACACGCTGACGCGGGTGAACGACACGGTCAACACGGTGCACGGCACCATCCTGCGGCCGATCCGCGAGATCACTGGCGTCGCGGCCGGGGTGAAGGCGGCGGTTGGCCATTTATTGAAGGGCGCTCCGGCGAATGTCGCACAAGTCACTACTGACGAGGAGATGTTTATTTAGCCTGCCGCTGGCGGCTACGGCCGCGGCGCAGCCGGCAACGCCCCTGATTCCCGCCGTCGCGGTGGCCGCGGCGCTGAAGGACCTCACCTTCGACGCCGCCCAGTGCTGGCGGGTGCGGGACTTCGCATTGGTGCGCGAAGACGTCAAGCTGTACCTTACCGATGGTTTCGTGGTGTTCTCGCGCCCGGTGGCCGGGGCGCCTCTGGCAGCGTTGTTCTGGGCGGAAGTCGAAGGTGGCGATGGAGAAGTGATCGTGCTGCCGCCGACGGCGGGCGAACGGCAATCGCTGGCGAGGTTCACTGAATCGCCCAACTTGAACGAGCATTTCCGTTCCGCGGTGATGATCTTTACCGACGGCACGGCGGCGGAGATCGCGGCGCATTTGAAGGAGTCGGCGGCGAAGGCGGCGCCGGAGATGGGCGCGTTGTTGGCCGATCAATACTCGGCCACGCTGCGCAATCTGACGACGAGTTTCGAGACGCGAATCATTCAGGACGTAGCCGGCAAGGTGGCGCCACAGGCGGGCCTGTTCTTTGCCGCGCTGGCAGGGGCGACGCACGGAAATTTCGATGTCGTCTACGATCCGCAGGCGATGGATCAGGTGGTGCTGGCGCAGTTGCAGAGCCGCGACAACCGGTCCTACTACAACGTCTGGACCAGCTTCCCTTCGCGACGCGTGCGGAAGGACCCGGCGATGGAGCCGCCCTTGCGGGAGTTCGCCATTGAGCATGTAGGGATTGTGGCGACTCTGGGTGCCGAACTGCGTCTGACGGCCACGGTGACCTTGCGCATCCGTGTGCCGGAGCAGGATCGACTGCGGCGGGAACGGAATACCCTGGCGTTCGATATCTCCCGGCGGATGCGGGTGCGATCGGTCAAGGTGGACGGCGCCGAGGCGCAGGTGGTGCAGCGGGAGAGCCTGCGGTCGACACTGCTGCGTGGGAATGAAAACGAAGTCTTCCTGGTGGCGATGGACAAGGCGATCGCCCCGGGGGAGCACACGATAGTGTTTGAGCAGGAGGGCGCGGTCATCCTGCCGGCGGGGAACGGTGTCTACTTCGTCAGCGCGCGCGGCACCTGGTACCCGCACCACGGGCTGCAGTTCGCTACCTATGATTTGACGTTCAAGTGCCCTCGCCTGCTGGGGCTGGTGGCGACGGGCGAACTGGTGGAGGAACGGGACGAAGGAGAGTTCCACGTCACGCGGCGGCGGAGCACCGTGCCGTTGCGAATCGCCGGGTTCAACCTGGGCGAGTACAAACGGTCGAACGCCACGCGCGGCGGATTGACCGTCGAAGTGTACGCGAACAAAATGGCGGAGACGGGCCTCGCCGTGGCACGCCGCGACCCGATGATGCCGCCCGCCATGCCGTCGGGGCGCCCCAACCGCCAGCCGAATATGCAGGCGCCGATGGTGATTACACCGACGCCGATCGACCCGGCCAGCCAGATCACCGCGCTCGCCGCCGAGGTGGCCGAGGCCTTCGAATTCCTGGCCTCCCGCTTCGGCCCGCCACCGCTGAAGACGCTGGCCGTGTCGCCCATTCCGGGCGCGTTCGGACAAGGATTCCCAGGGCTGATCTATCTATCGACGCTCGCCTACCTGCCGCCCCGGGACCGGCCGCAGTTTGCCAATCAGGGCATGCAACAGATGTTCTTCTCCGATATCCTGGTGGCGCACGAAGTGGCGCATCAGTGGTGGGGGAACACCGTTACCACGGCCGGCTACCGGGACGAGTGGATGATGGAGGCGCTGGCCAACTACTCGGCGCTGCTGCTGCTCGAACGGAAGCGGGGCGCGCGGGTAGTGGAAGAGGTATTGGAAAGATACCGGGATCAGCTGTTGGACAAGGGCGTGAACGGCAAGCCGATCGACGCCGCGGGACCGATTCTAATGGGGGCACGGCTGGAGACGTCCGAGACGCCGGAGGCCCACCGCGCCATCATGTACGAAAAGGGCACGTGGATCATTCACATGCTGCGGCGGCGGTTAGGGGATGCGGCCTTCTTCGCGATGCTGAAGGATCTGCACACGCAGTTTATGCGGGCCCGCGTGACGACATCGGACCTGCGAAAACTGACCGCGAAGCATCTGCCCAAAGGCGGGCCGGACGCGACGTTGGAACAGCTGTTCGGCGCCTACGCGGAGTCGACCGGGATCCCGGCGTTGAAGCTGCAGACCAAACAGCGACGGACGGGAAATGGAGTGGTGGTGACGGCCGAGTTGGAGCAGAGCGGCGTGGGAGAGGACTTCTCGATCGACGTGCCGGTCGAACTGGACTTCGGGCGGGGGAAGGCGGAAGTGCGTTGGATCCGGACGGACGGGGAGCGGACACAAGCCGAATGGACGTTGCCCGCGGCGCCGGTGCGGGTGTCGCTCGACCCGCGGAATTCTCTGCTCGCCGTTAAGCGGTAAATCAGTTCTGGACGCCACACGCCGCGCGGGAACGGATGCGGCGTCCAGATCTCTCTCCATCATCCGCAGCCTGTAGAAAGGCTCCGGCCGGAGTAGTTAAACGGTGCGCCACTGCAAAAGGAATCCGTACAATTGCAGCCCGGAGCACTCAGTATGCATTTGCTCGATGGTACAAAGGTTCGGAAACATTTTCAATAGGAAATGTTTTTATGGTTGTTCGGGGAGCGGCAGACGGAGGCCGCCGAGAAACTCAAGCCCTGTGGCGTAGCCGCGGGGGGTTGGGTTCTGATAGCGGATCGTGGCGCTGCCGGAGTGAACCGGGGATAGCCGGAGCGAGATCAGTGTTCGGGCGGGGCAGCGGAAGTGAAGAACAAGGCGGCAGCCGGAAACGCTTACGTCGTGGATGGGCACGATCTCGAAGCGGTCGCGGCCTTCTTCATCGATGTAGCTCACCTGTACTTGTTTGAGGACATTCAATCGGGATGCTTGGCGCTTTTCCTTGGGCATTGCAGATCAGTATGGGAAACCAATTGACTCGGATCAATCCTCCCCCTCGTGGGGGCCCTGAGCGCCAACTAGGGACAATCCTCCCCGTTTGGGGGCATTGGATACCCCCGCTTTCTCTATTGCCTGTGGCTGTATCAGTCGAAAGAGTGCATGTAGGTGGAGCACTCAAGTGGAAGACAACGATCTAACTAAAGAATTTCTGATCGAGAGCACCGAGAACCTCGGGCGGTTGGACCAGGAGATGGTCCAACTGGAACAACGGCCAAAAGACGCAACGTTGCTGGCCAGTATTTTCCGCATCATCCACACCTTGAAGGGAACGTGCGGGTTTCTTGGGTTCTCCACAATTGAAGGAATCACCCATCATGCGGAGACCATTCTAGGACAGGTTCGAACGGGAGAGCGGGAGTTGACGCCGGCGTTGGTGTCGTTGGTGCTTGAATCGGTGGACGCGGTCAAGGCCGAGCTGGGCGCGATTGAGAACACGCAGAAGGAAAGCGGGTTGCTGTACGAAGAGTTGGTTCATCGGCTGGAAAAAGCGGCAATCATTAGCGGCGTGGAGGAATCGGCGGTCGCGGTCCACGTGGCCCCCGAACCGGAGGCAGCCAGTGAAAAACAACCGGCAGCGAAGGGATTGGACCCGGACGCAACCGCCGCAAAGGGTTCTTCCGTTACCGACTCGACGATCCGCGTGGACGTCGGGTTGCTCGATAAGCTGATGAATCTCGTCGGGGAGTTGGTACTCGCCCGGAACCAGGTTCTGCAGTTTACTTCGCGACTTGAGGATGCGTCGCTGAATGCCACCAGCCAGCGTTTGAACTTGATCACCTCGGAGTTGCAGGAAGGCGTGATGAAGACGCGTATGCAGCCGATCGGGGTCGTCTGGAACAAACTGCCGCGGGTGGTGCGCGATCTTTCGTCGGTCTGCGGGAAACACATCAATCTGGAAATGGACGGGGCCGAGACCGAACTCGACAAAACGATCATTGAGGCCATCAAGGATCCGCTTACCCATATTGTCCGCAACGCCTGTGACCATGGGATTGAAGGTTCCGATGCCCGGATCCAGGCGGGAAAGACGCCGGCTGGCCGGTTGGCACTCCGGGCGTTTCACGAAGGCGGCAACGTCAACATTGAAATAGCCGACGATGGCAACGGAGTGGATACCCAGCGGGTACGGGCAAAAGCGCTGCAGCTCGGACTAATCCGCGAGGACCAGGCCGAACGAATGAGCGAACGGGAGTTGGCGAATCTCGTTTTCCTGCCCGGCTTCTCGACGGCAAAAGAGGTGACCAGTATTTCCGGCCGCGGCGTCGGCATGGATGTGGTCAAAACGAACATCGAAAAGATCGGCGGAACGGTGGATCTGGTCAGCCGGCGAGGTGCGGGCACGACGATCCGGATCAAGATTCCGCTGACGCTGGCGATTATCCCGGGACTGGTCGTGAGTGTAAAGCAGGAACGCTTTGTCATCCCGCAAACAAGCCTGCTCGAACTGGTTCGTCTGGAAGGGGAGGAGAGCCGCCGGCAGATTGAATGGGTGGGCGAAGCGCCGCTCTACCGCCGCCGGGGCAATCTTCTGCCGCTCGCATTCCTGGACCGTGTACTGCAACTCGACGATGGAAGCGGAGTCGCGCCCGATGTTTTGAACATCGTGGTCCTGCAGGCCGAGGACCGGCAGTTCGGGCTGGTCGTGGATCGTGTGAATGACACACAAGAGATCGTCGTGAAGCCATTGGGCAAGCAGATGAAGGGTCTCAATTGCTACGCCGGAGCCACAATCATGGGCGATGGGCATGTGGCGCTCATCCTCGACGTGATGGGCGTTGCCCAACGTTCAGGGGTTCTGGCGGAAGGTCGGGGCTCCGGACGTAATGAGGACAAAGCCGCGACAGAACCACTCTTGGAATCGCGAAACTCCATGCTGCTGTTCCGCGCCGGCGAATTCGATCGCCTTGCGGTGCCACTCTCCCTGGTTGCCCGGCTGGAAGAAATACCACGAGAGAGACTGGAACACGCGGCCGGACGCCCCGTGGTGCAATATCGAGGCCAACTGCTCCCGTTGGTGGGCCTCGCCGATCAGCTAGGCGGCTGTTCGCAGCAGAATACCGAGCTGCCGGTGCAAGTGATCGTCTTCGCCGACGGGGACAATCGGATCGGCATGATGGTCGACGAGATTGTCGACATCGTCGAGGATGATATCGTCATCCGGCGGGCCAGCAATCGATCGGGAATTCTGGGCTCGGCTGTCATCGGCAACCAGGTTACCGATGTATTGGATCTGCAGTCAGTCATCCGCTCCGCCGATACAGGCTGGTTCGAGAAGGCGCAGGATGAACGATTACTGCGAATTCTCGTTGCGGAGAACTCGGCATTCACGCGCAGTCTTCTGAGAAGCTCTCTCGAGATGGGAGGCTATTCGGTGTCGGAGGCGCGGGACGCCGATGAGGCAATGGCAAAGCTGGCGGCCCATCGATTTGATCTGGTGATTGCGGCGCTCGATCTGCCGAACGAAGGCGCGGCGAAGATCCTCGACGCAGCCAGCCGACGGCCGGAGTTGGCACGAATCCCCATTCTGGCGATGGAATCCATGCAGCAAGCCGACTCCGGGTGCGGAATGATTCCAGCCGGATTCTCCGCCGCCCTCTCCCGTTTCGACCGGGAGGGAATGCTTCGCTCTATCGAAAAGCTGGCCAAATCGATTGACGCCGAAGAGGTGTCGATGGCAGCGTTCAGCCGGAATGCCCAGGGCGAGCCGTATCACAGCCGGAAGGAGAACTAGTCATGACCCCACAAGAAAGCGGAGTCGACTTGAATCGGCAATTCGCGACTTTCTTTATGAAGGACCTTTTTTTCGGCATCGAAGTCCAGAAGGTACAGGAAGTCTTGCGAGCGCAGGAGATGACGCGCGTCCCGCTGGCCCCCGGAGTCCTCCGTGGCCTCATCAATCTGCGCGGGCAGATTGTCGCCGCCATCGACATGCGGGAACGGCTAGCCTTGCCAAAGCGGACGAGCGAGCAGGAGCCAATGAACATGATTGTTCGCGCCGAAGACGGAGCCGTCAGTCTTCTCGTGGACGAAATTGGAGACGTCATCCACGTCTCCGCCGCCTCGTACGAACCCGTGCCTGAAACGATGGCCGGCAATTTGAAGCAACTTGTAGCTGGCGTCTACAAACTGGATGGCCGGTTATTGCTGGTGCTCGACACCGAACGAACCCTGCAGTTGCAACACGCCCACTAAATCACCCACCACAGCCGGCCGGGGCTCCCCGTGCCTCAATTCAAGAACCCACCAGGAGAGAAGTATGAAGAACTCTGTTTCCACTCGCGGCGCGTCTCGCAACACGCCCGGATCCTCCGCCGCCGTGCTGGAGCCGCCACCCTCACAGGCGGCATCCACCTCCGCCGGCTCCTCGAAAGACAAGCAGGCCGCACAGTCACAAAAACTGGCATTCGCCATGCTCGAGAACGCCCCGATCAATGTGATCATGGCCAACCGGGATCTGATCATTACCTACATCAATCCCGTCTCGGTCGAGACGCTGACGAAGTTGCAGGAGTACCTCCCGGTGCCCGCTGACCAACTGTTAGGCCAGTCCATCGATATCTTCCACAAGAATCCCGCCCATCAGCGCCGCATGTTGATGGATCCCCGCAATCTCCCGCACCGGGCGAAGATCAAGCTCGGGCCCGAGATTTTAGATCTCCTGGTTTCGCCCATCCACGATGCGAATCATCAGTACGTCGGTCCGATGCTGACTTGGAGTGTCATTACCGAGCAGGAACGGTTGGCAGTGGAAGCTGCGCGGATGCAATCGATGATGGAGAATTCGCCGATCAACGTCATGTACGCCGATCGCGATCTGGTGATTCGTTACATGAACCCTGCGTCGACTCGCCAACTTCACGAATTGCAGCAGCATCTGCCGGTGCAGGTAGATGCGATGATCGGCCAGAATATCGATGTATTTCACAAAAAGCCCGCCCATCAAAGGGCAATCCTGAGTGACGCGAAAAACCTGCCTCGGCGCGCGACAATCCAAGTGGGTCCAGAGTTCCTCGACCTCTTGGTCAGCCCGATCAACGATTCCCAGGGTGCCTATATCGGCACGATGGTGACCTGGGAGTTGATTACCAAGAAGCTCGAATCCGAACGCCGCGAGAAGGAACTACTGGAGCGCGAGCGCTCCACCCAGGAAGAACTCCGGGTAAAAGTGGCGAGCATGCTCGAAGTCGTGCAACGGGCCGCCCAAGGCGATCTCACCCTCGATGTCACAGTCAGCGGCAGCGATGCAATCGGACAAATGGGAGAAGGACTGGGCACCTTCCTGCGCGCCATGCGGGACAACATGGGTGAATTGATGCGGAATGCCCAGGCACTGGCCAGTTCGTCGGAGGAGTTGACGGCCATCAGCCAGCAACTGGCCGGCAACGCCGAAGAAACCGCCTCCCAGGCGAATGTGGTCTCGGCTGCGTCCGAAGAGGTTTCCAAAAACGTCTCCGTTGTCGCCACCGGCAGCGAGGAGATGCTGACCTCGATCCGGGAGATCTCAAAGAGCGCCAACGAAAGTGCCCGGGTAGCCAAGTCGGCGGTTGCCGTCGCCGAAACCACCAATCAGACCATCTCCAAGCTCGGAGAGTCGAGTCTGGAAATCGGCAAAGTCATCAAGGTCATCACCTCGATCGCCCAGCAGACCAATCTTCTGGCCTTGAACGCCACCATTGAGGCGGCCCGCGCCGGCGAGGCGGGAAAAGGGTTTGCCGTGGTCGCCAACGAAGTGAAGGAACTGGCCAAAGAGACAGCCAAGGCCACCGAAGAGATCGGACAGAAGATCGAGGCCATCCAGGGCGACACAAAGGCCGCGGTTCGCGCCATCGGAGAGATCGGCGCGATCATCAATCAGATCAACGACATATCCAACACAATCGCTTCGGCGGTCGAGGAACAGACCGCGACGACGAACGAAATTGGCCGGAACGTAAGTGAGGCGGCAAAAGGCACAGGTGAAATTGCCCGCAACATCACCGGTGTGGCGACGGCAGCCGAAAGCACGACGAGCGGCGCCAGCGATACGCAGAAGGCCGCTATCGAACTGAGCCGAATGGCGAACGAACTGCAGTCGCTGGTCGGCCGGTTCCGGATCTAACGGCCCCCAGAACTCCAAAAGCCTGGGGTTGCCCAGCCAGCCCCAGACGAAAGACTCTCTATGCCGACCATCCAAGTCTATGGAATCGACCACTCACGGGCGCCAATCGAGGTCAGGGAGCAACTGTCCTTCAGCGGCGAAGAACTCTTAGAGTTGCTTCCACTGTTGATAACGCCGCAAGCGCCGAGGAGCGACACCATCACGCACGTGCACGAGGCCATGCTGCTCAGCACCTGCAACCGGACGGAAGTCTATCTGGTTACGGACGGAGTCGGTGGGCCCTACCCACTCGAACCCCTCCGCCAGTACCGCCCTGAAGCGCAGTTGATGGACAATACCTGCCTTCGCTATCACTTACACAGCCAGGACGCGGTTTCCCATCTCTTCTCGGTTGCCGCCTCCCTGCGGTCTCAAGTGCCCGGCGATACACAGATCTCGACGCAGGTTTCCACGGCGGCAAGAATTGCCCGGAGCGCGGGAACGCTCGGACCGCTGTTGGAGCAAGCCGTTGCGGCGGCACTTCGATCGGCAAAGCGAGTACGCCGGGAGACAGGCTTAATGGCGGGCGGCAGTGGCACGGGGCCAGCCGTACTGCGCTGCTTACGGCGTTTCAGACAGCCGGATCCGAGAAGGGACCGCCCGATGCGGGTGCTCTTGCTTGGGGCCGGGATTATGGCCGAGGAAGTAGCTACTCATCTATTGCGATCCCGGACGAGATCAACTCGAACTCACCCGCTCCTCCATAAATCCGGAATCGACCCTGTTGGCATTGAGTTCGCCGGGGTATGGGCGCGGGACCGAAAAAAAGCAAAAACCTTCGGCGAGATGTTCGGCATACACCCGCTCACGGCGCGCGGCGCAAGACAGGCCCTGGCGGCGGCGGATGTGGTCATCGGCGCCTGCGGGGGAAGGGTCGGAATGCTGAGCGAACGCCAACTCAGTCCGATTCTCGACAAACGGGCGACTCCACTCCTTGTGATTGATCTCGGCGTTCCGCGAAACCTGGACCCTCTCATGGCCGAGCGGGATGGCCTGGAACCGATTTTCCTTGACCAGGTCCATGAGCTAATGAGAGATCACACAAAGCAACGGGGGAGCGCCCTGGAGAAAGCAGCCACTATCGTCGCCGAAGAGGCTACACACTTCGAGCATTGGCTTCGCCGTTTACCTCTCCGCCCTCTGCGAGCAGAGGTGTACAACTCTCTGGAGACAATCCTAGCCAACTGGCGATCCAGCCAACCCACGGCGGTGCGGCACCTGCGCGTGGCGCTGCACCGCAGCCTGGAACAGGCGTTTCGCGGCATCGATATCGGTGCGGGAAACGGCACCCAATAAATCAGTAACATCCAGCAAATCGCTGTCGATAAGAGCTCTAGAGGGATTTGGCGTCCGGCAAATCCACTCGTTCCACAGTAGAGCTGGGTTGATTCCGAGACAAAGTTCAATTTCATGAAGAATGGTGACATCCATGGGCACAGCGTTGGTTATCGATGATTCGCGGGCGATCCGTATGATTCTGGGGCGGACACTCAATCGATTCGGATATGAAGTCTGCTCGGCCTCCAACGGGCGGGAAGCACTCGACATGATTGGCCAACAGGATTTGGCGCTCTCGGTCATCCTGGTCGACTGGAACATGCCGGAAATGAATGGGCTGGACTTCGTGAAAACGATTCGGGCCGACCCCAGATATCGCGAAGTACCGCTGATGATGGTGACAACAGAGACCGAGATCGAGCAAATGGATCGGGCTCTGGAGGCCGGGGCGAACGAATATGTCATGAAGCCGTTCACTGACGAAGTCATCGCCGACAAGCTGCGCTTACTCGGCGTTTTGCAGTAGCGCGCCCCCGGATCATAGACGCAGCCGTTCCGAACAATTCGCGGAACGCTGACTTCGGCCACCGCCGCAGGGCGGCCAGGAACTGAGATACATCATGTTGAACGCATCAAATCCGAGAACAACTCCCCACCCTCGCATCCGCGTGTTGGTTGTTGACGATTCTGTTGTAATCCGGAAGATCCTCTCGGACGCGCTTCGGAACGACCCGGAAATCGAAGTGGTTGGCACGGCGTCGAATGGCGTAATCGCGCTCCAGCGGATCACCCAGCTAAGCCCTGACATTGTAACCCTGGACATCGAAATGCCGGAGATGGATGGCATTGCCACTCTCCGGGAAATCAAGCGCCAATTTCCGCGCACGCGCGTAATCATGTGCAGCACCCTGACTGAGCGCGGCGCGAGCGTTACCATCGAAGCCCTCTCATTGGGAGCCGACGATTACCTCACGAAATCTTCCGGGCAATCCGGGGTCAACGCGATGGAGAACCTTCATGGCCAATTGATTCCCAAGGTCAAACAGTTCTTCCGCCGCGAAACGGGGCCAACCGCCAACCGGCCTAGCCCCCGCCCAGTAATGGCAAGGGAACTCACATCCGTGCCAACCCTGGTACGCCCAACGGCGGCACGCCCGGCGGGCCAGCAGGCGCCCAGACCGAGGCAGTCCCCTCCACGGGCAGTCGCAATCGGTGTATCCACCGGAGGGCCGAACGCATTAGCGGAAGTGATTCCGATGCTCCCGAAGGATTTTCCGCTCCCCGTGTTTGTCGTCCAACATATGCCACCGATGTTCACCCGCCTACTCGCAGAGCGGCTTCAATCGCAGAGTAAAGTGAAAGTGGTCGAGGCGCAGGAGGGAATGCGCGTGACGGCGGGGTACGTCTACATCGCCCCTGGGGACTACCATATGGCCCTGGCAAAGACCGGCGGTAGCGTCCTCATTCATCTCAACCAAGGGCCGATGGAGAACTCCTGCCGGCCCGCTGTGGACGTGCTGTTCCGGTCGGTCGGAGAAGTCTATGGCGGTGCGACAATCTCGGCGATCCTGACGGGAATGGGTCAGGACGGGCTACGCGGCGTAGAGCAACTGCGCGCGCTGGGCGGATATGTCATCGCGCAGGACGAGGCCAGTAGCGTGGTTTGGGGCATGCCCGGGTTCGTTGCGAGGGCGGGACTGGCCGACGTCGTCTGCGACTTGAAGCAAGTGACGCCAGAAATTGTGCGCCATCTCTAGGTGAGTATGGAAACGGAACGGGACGGCAGACGGGGAATCGGGTACAACACACCTCCGGGAGAACGAAATGCAGACAATGCTCGGTGAAAAACAGCTCGCACAAACAGCCATTTCGGCCGAAAACTACGCGTTCCTGCAACGCTACATCTACCAGGAATCGGGGATCGTGATCGATGCCGGAAAGAATTACCTGATCGAATCCCGTCTGCTGCCAATCGTCAAACAGGAAAACCTATCCACCCTGAACGACCTTTGCAGTCTACTCAGAGCCACAGCCCCGCTTCAGCTCAAAAGCCGGGTGGTCGAATCAATGACCACCAACGAGACTCTGTTCTTCCGCGATCTTTCCGTTTTCGACGCCCTGCAGAAGGAGATTCTTCCCAAGCTGATTGAATCCCGCCGCAATGTCAGGCGACTCAGCATCTGGTCGGCAGCCGCATCGAGTGGGCAAGAGGCCTACAGCATCGCTATGCTACTCAAGGAATTCGGGTTGGAAGGCTGGAAGGTTCAGATTTTCGGCACCGACCTCAACCAACAGATTCTCGACAAGGCCGCAGCCGGAAAATACCTCCAAATTGAAGTAAACCGTGGATTGCCGGCGAAGTACCTGGTGAAGTACTTCACCCGGGCAGGATTGGATTGGCAGATCAGTGACGCGCTCCGCGCCATGGTGAAGTTCCAACGATTTGACCTGCGCACGTCGATGAGTTCGTTTGGCCCGTTCGACCTGATCTTTTGCCGCAATGTATTGATTTATTTCGACGTCGACACGAAGAAGCAGATCCTGGCGTCCATCCGCCGAACGATGAGCCCTGGTGGACTACTGGCACTGGGAGCCGCCGAGACGACGATCAACCTGGACAGCGCCTACACGCGTGTCGTGCACGGGGCAGCCACGTTCTATCAAGTTCCCTGAGGTTACAATGACTCACTCTATTCTTCATGTGGAAGCCTACGACACCGAAGTCGGGCGCATCGTGCAGGACGTCTTGGCGACGATGACACAGTATCCGGTGTTTCCGGGCACCCACCCCTACGGAGAGCATCCCGATCACGCAACTTGCGCAGTTTACTTTGCCGGAATCTGGAGTGGCGCCGTCCTCATTGAATGCCCCCTCTCGATGGCTTTCGAGTTCACCGCAAGGCTCATGCGCATCCCGAAACCGATCCAGTTCGACAACGACGTTTATGACGCGCTCGGCGAACTGGCCAACATGATCGGGGGTAACCTGAAATCGGTGTTGCCCCGTGGTGTCAGCTTGTCGATGCCTTCGGTGGTTGAGGGGTCCAACTACTCAGTTCGTGTCTGCGGCTCGAATCGCAACAAGCGAATGGCCTTCGACGGTCCCAACGGACCGTTCTGGGTCACCCTTGTCGAAACCGACAACTGCCATAATGAAAACTGATCAGCGGGCGTAGGCGTAAAACACCGTCACCAACCCGATCACCGAAGCCAGAAACACACTATGGCGCAGGGTGAAGCGGAACAACTTGGCTTCATCATCGGCCTTCATGCCGGTCGCGGCCGCCGCAACGGCAATGCTCTGCAAACTGATCATCTTCCCCATCACGCCGCCGGCGGAGTTGGCCGATGCCATCAAGACAGGGTCCAGCCCCAGCTTTGTCGCGGTCACCACCTGCAGGTTGCCGAACAACGCATTGGCCGACGTGTCACTTCCCGTCAGAAACACCCCCAGCCAGCCGAGCAACGCGCTGAAGAATGGAAATGTCGATCCGGTCGAGGCGAACGCCAACCCAAGCGTTGCCGTCGCGCCCGAATAGTTCATCAGGAACGCAAGCCCCAGTACGCTGGCAATCGTCAAAAGCGGTTTGGCCAACTGCTGAGTCGTCTGGCCGAGAATACCCGCGAACCGTTTCGCCGACACCCCAAGCAACATGGCTGCCAGGATCGTCGCAAAGACACAGGCCGTACCCGCCGCCGATAGCCAGCTAAAGGCGTACATCGCCGCATAAGGAGCCGGCTTCCCCACGGTGGGCGGAACCCGCTCCACCAGGTTGTGCAACCCCGGCCAGGGAATGTTCATCGTGAAGCTGTTCAACTTCGCCTTCACCCCTTCCTGCCCCCAGATCAACACAAACACAACCAACAGCAGGTACGGCATCCAGGCCCAGAACAGTTCGCTGGGGCTATGCTTCCGCAGCACAGGAGCCTCAGAGGACTCCCCTTCCAAATGGAAAGTATCGGACGGCTTCCAGAGCTTAAAGAGAATCACCAGCGACGCAATAGCGGCGAGCGAACTGGTAATATCCACCAACTCGGCGCCAACATAGTTCGAAACAAAAAACTGCAGCCCGGCAAACGCACCGCCGCAGATCAGCGCGGCCGGCAACACACCACGCAGCGCCTTCCAGCCACCCATCACCATAATCAGATACGAAGGCACAAAGAATGAAAGCGGCGCACAGATCCGGCCAACCGCCGCGCTCAACTCACGAACCGGCAGCCCCGTCGTCAACGCCAGAGTCGTGACAGGAATTCCAATCGAGCCGAATGCCACAGGCGCCGTATTCGCCAGCAAGCAAATCCCCGCCGCGTAAAACGGAGAGAAGCCCAGGCCCGTCAGCATCGCCGCCGCCACCGCCACCGGACTGCCGAACCCCGCGGCGCCTTCAATAAAAGCGCCAAACGCGAAGGCGATCAGCAACGCCTGCAGCCGCCGGTCCGGGGTCAAACTCCCTACCGAGTCCTTGATGATTTCAAACTTCCCGGTCTCCACGGTCAGCCGGTACAGCAGAATCGCCGAGAACACGATCCAGCCAATCGGCAGCAATCCAAAGGCGGCCCCAAAGGTCACCGCGCCCACCACTGTCCCGCCCGGCATGCCGTAGCCAAACAGAGCCACTACCGCCGCGGCGGCCAGCCCGGCCAGGCCCGCAATCCACGCCGGTTTCCGGAAAACGCCGAGCATCATCAGGAGTACAACAATCGGAAGAGCGGCCACCGAAGCCGAGAGGGCGAGACTATCGCCGATGGGTGTGTAGTTTTGCTGCCACATGGGAACCTTGCTATGTTACTCCTGTTGGACCCCGTTGCAACACTTCTCTCGGGGAATGCGTCCACAATAGGAAAGCGGGAAACCCATCCCGCGCGGAGGACTCATGGATCATCGCTACCTTGTCGTTGGCATCTGCGCGCTCGCCGCAGCCGTTTACGGCCAACCCGCGCAGCAACGGCCGGATCCCGATGTCCCTATGGCCGTCTTCAAAGTCGACGTCGTCGCCAAGACGGCCAAGGCGATCAACTACCGCCACCGCAGCGGCGCCACGAAGATCGATTTCAAGGGAACAGCCAACCTCCCCGCCGCGAAAGGCGAGGCCAAGGTCGAAAGCAAACAGGGCTACATCGAAATCGAAGTTGAGTACCGCAATCTCCAACCCGCCAGCATGCATGGCGCTGAATACCTCACCTACGTCCTCTGGGCCGTCACCCCCGAGGGCCGAGCCACCAACCTCGGCGAAATTCTCCTCAACGGCGCCAACGGCAAACTCAACGTCACCACCGAACTGCAAGCCTTCGGCCTCATCGTCACCGCCGAACCGTATTACGCCGTCACCCAGCCCAGCGACGTGATCGTCATGGAAAACGTTGTACGCCAGGACACTCTGGGCAAGGTGGACGAAATCGACGCCAAGTTCGAACTCCTCCAACGCGGCCAGTACGCAACCCTCGCCGGCCCCCGCCCCGTCATCGACCCCAAAGTGCCGCTCGAACTCTACGAAGCCCGCAGCGCCATCCACATCTCCCGCGCCGCCGGCGCCGAGAAGTACGCCGCCGACACGATCAAGAAGGCCGCCGACCTCCTCTCCCAGGCCGAAGGCTACCAGGCTCGCAAGGCCGGCAACAAACCGGTTTCGATGATCGCCCGCGAAGCCGTGCAGACGGCCGAGGACGCCCGCGTGCTCACCGTCAAACGCCGCGAAGAGGAGCGCCTAAACAACGAACGCGCCGCCTCCGCCGCCCGGGAAGCCGCCGCCCGCGCACAGGCCGAGGAGGAGTCGCGCCGCGCCAGGGAATCCGCCGAACAGGCCCGCCTGGAACAGGAACGCCGCGCCCTGGCCGAAAAAGCCAAGGCCGAAGCCGATGCCGACCGCGCCGCCGCCGAAAAGGCCAAGCGCGAAGCCGAGGAAGCAACAGCCATCGCCCGCAAAGCCACGGCCGAGGCCAACCTCGCCCGCCAAGCCGCCGAAAAAGCCAAGGCGGAAGCCGAAGCCGCCCGCGCCTCCGCGATGGCCGAAGCCGAAAACGCCCGTCAGGCCGCCGCCGAAGCCAACCGCCTCCGCCAGCGCGCCGAAGACGAGAAAACCGGCCTCCGCAAACAGCTCCTCGACCAGTTCAATCTCATCCTCGAAACCCGCGACTCCGCCCGCGGCTTGATCGTCAACATGTCCGACGTCCTCTTCGACTTCGGCAAATTCACCCTCCGCCCGGAAACGCGCGAAAAACTCGCCAAGATCTCCGGAATCGTCCTCGCCCACCCCGGTTTGCGCCTGGACGTCGAAGGCCACACCGACGCCATCGGCAGCGAAGAGTTCAATCAGAAACTCTCCGACAACCGCGCCGCCACCGTCCGCGAATATCTCATCGCCCAGGGCATCAACGGCGACTCGGTCACTGCGCGCGGCCTCGGCAAAACGCAGCCCATCGCCCCGAACGACACCAACGCAAACCGCCAGAAGAACCGCCGCGTGGAGATGGTCGTCTCCGGCGAAATCATCGGCACCAAGCTGACGGTCACCGTCACGCCGGTCGCCCCGCCCCAGAACAACTAAGACAGCAACGCCCTCGCCGCAAAGCGAGGGCGCTCCCATTCCAAGAATCGACTCGCGCCTAAATCCGGCGCAGCGCGTGTTCCAAGGCTTCCACGAAGAAGTGGTCGCCCCACATCACAGACTCGTTCACGCCCAGGTCCTTGTGCAGGTGGTAAACGCCGCCCTTCAGCACGCCCTCCCACTCTTTATCCTTATCGGCCAAATGGTTCTGGCACAGCGTGCGCAGAATGCGAATGCCCGTGTTCCAGTAGAAGTGGCCCTTCACCGGATCGTGCAACAGCCGTCCCAGCCGCAGCATGGCGCTGGCGGCGATGGCGGCGGCCGAAGTGTCGATCTGCTTGCGCTGGTCGGCCGGCGCGTTGAAGTCCCACGGCGCCATGCCGTCGGCGTTGCCGTGCGTGATGTAGTAGTCGGCGCAGTCCTCGGCCGTCTCCAGGAAGTGCGGATCGCGGCTGTACTCATAGGCGGTGGAGAACCCGTAAATCGCCCACGCCAACCCGCGCGCCCAGCAGGAATCGGCGCGATAGCCCTGCTGCGTCGCTTCGCGCAGGAACTCGCCCGTCTCGATGTCGAAGATGCCCTCGTGCGCCGTGGAACCGTCGCCGCGCACCAGGAACCGGCGCGTCGTCAGCGAATGCCGCGTGGCAATCTCGCGCAGGTTCTTGTCGCCCGTCGCCCGGGCGGCGTAGAACACCAGACCCACGTTCATCATGATGTCGATGAACAACGAATTCTCGGCCACAAACGAGCGAAGGTAGTTGCCCTTGTCGCGATACCGCAGCGCCAGCGTCTTGCCGGCCTCCACCACGATCTCTTCCAACTTCGGATCCCGGTCCACCTGGAACCAGCGGTAGTAGGAGTGCTGGAACACGAAACCCAGGTCGTGCACGTCGCGGTCGCTCTTGCGTTTCTCCAGCGGCTTGGTATAGTCGACGGCCTTCTTGTACCAGTATTCCGGATCTTTGCCGCCCGTCTCGGCCTCAAAACGGCGGAACAGCCACATCATGCCGGGCAGGAAGCCGTCACACCAACGGGTCCACGCCGGGCCGTCGTGCTTCCACTTTCCTTCTTTCGTGTACATCGGATAGAAGCCCGGATGGGTATCAATCAGGCGCTTCACTTGCTTCTGCGCAAAGCGCATCGACTTTTCAAATAGGGCTTTATCGGTCTCAAGAGTAAACTGGATCACGGCTTTTTTGCTCCGGAACTTCCTATCCGCAGTGTGCGCCAGTTCAGCGGCAAACCACGGGGAAGATCGAGGGAATCCTTTCTAACGTAGAAGACATCGCGGTGCGGTAGCATCGGCAGTTCCCGTTGACTCGGTTTCTGGTAGATGCCGCGGGAGCTGAATTCGTTAACCGGAATCGCGCCGCCTTCTTCCAATTGTCCCTCGAATGGACCAACTTTGCCATCGAAGGAAATTTCCCGCCATTGCAGCGCCACCAGAATCCGTTCCTGCCCCCGAAAATCCTTGCGCCGTTCCAACAACGCCACGTTGCCTTTCAACATCGCGCCCTTCGGAATCCACAATTGTTTCTTGCTTTTCGAATCCCGCGTCACCCGAGCCTCGATCTCGTCGCCAATCGCATTCCCCGGGAATTTCAACGGCGTCAACAGTTCCAACTCCACCAGCAACCCCGCCGGCAGCGAGATCGCCTCCGCCAACGCCACCGGCGCCGCATCGCCCTCCGGCACCTCGGCAAACGACAGCGTCGACTCGCCCGCATACTGCCGGCAGCGCGAAAAATGAATCACGTTCCGGCTCGCCCCGCCCTGGAAATCCTCCATCACCATCTCCGAAGATTTCGGCAAAAGAAATGTCGATTCCCCGATCGGCACCCGTTCATACTGCATCGAGTCCCGCGCCGCCTTGAGCGGCAACACCGGAGGAATATCGATGGCGTCCACGTCCAACCGCACCAGGTCCAACGTCTCCACGTCGTTCCAGAACGAGCCTCGATAGCCCGTAATCCCCGACAGCGTTCCGATCGTAATCTTGTATCCGCTCCGGAACTGCGGCACCGTATAGTCGAACCGCGCCACGGTCCGTCCGTCGATCACCTCTTCGCCCTTGTACGTCATCAACGGCGTGCCACTCAGAAAGACGGACCGCGCGTGCAGCGCGAAACTCCCGTTGCCAATCGCGCCCGTCGGCGCCAGCTCGCGCAGATCCCGCTCTTTGAACTCCCGCTCCCCCGGCCAGGAAAACAGCTCCTTGCCCTCCACCACGGCTACTTCCAGATGCAGCGCGTCCATCAATAGAAACTTCCGGCCGCGCCCGGATCGCGTCGACCGCTCAATCGTCTCCAGGCACGTATAGTTCGGTTGCCGCGTGAGCACCTGCCCCATATGCTGCTTGATCCGCGCCAGCAGCAGCGTCTCCGGCGCCAGCGGTTGCCCGGCGGCGCAAGTGACAAACAGCAAACTCCAAACGCCCAGGCGCGGCATATGTTGATTGTACCCGCCGCCCACCTGTTACCATCAGTTCGATGGCAACCAAAGTAACCGTTAACAACAATGGCCCCCTTCGCATCGAAGGGGAGTTCACGATCAACGATCCCTCCGGCAAAGAGTTCGGCCTCGCCGGACGTACCGTCATTTCGCTGTGCCGCTGTGGCGCATCGGAAAACAAACCGTTCTGCGACGGCGCCCACGGCCGCGCCGGCTTCCAGAGCGTCTGCGAAGCCCGCGACCTGCCCGCACCGAAGCCGAAGGTCTAGCTCTCTTCGCCTTCGCTCAGGACGCAAATGTCCTTTAACCCACGATAGTCTTCGGCATAATCCAGCCCGTAGCCGACGACGAATTCGTCCGGAATCGAGAAGCCGGTGTAGGCCGCCTGCACCGGCCGTAACCGGCGCTCGGGCTTGTCGAGCAGCGCCGCTATGCGGATGCTCCGCGGCTTGCGATTGTGCAGCAGGCCAATCAGGTAGCTCAGCGTCACACCCGTGTCGACGATATCTTCGACGATGATGATATTGGCGCCTTCAATCGACGTGTCCAAGTCCTTGGTCACGCGCACTTCGCCCGACGACGAGGTGCCCTTCCCGTAACTCGAAATGCCCATGAAATCCATGCGCACCGGGCGATGAATCGCCCGCGCCAGGTCGGCGACGAAGATGAAGGCGCCCTTCAGAATGCCGATCAGAATCAGATCGCCTTCTTTGTAATCTTTGGTGATCTGCGCACCGATTTCGGTCACACGCTTCTGGATTTCAACGTCGGAGATGAGTACGCGGAGCTGGGGATTTTTCATTGCGAATCTATCGTTCAGTCTGTGGAGCGAAGGCGTGTGCTGGGCGGGCCGATGTGAATGTGGGGCGCCGTGGCCTGGCCGCGAACGGCCGTCAAGAACGCGAAGAAAGGAATCTTCTGCTGTTCCAGGTAACGCATCAGCCAGCGGCCTTCCACGCTCTCCGGCAGCACGGCCACGTCCACGCGCCCGCGGTGGTCGAAGCCCATCGAACGGTGCAACGCCGTCTCGCCCCGCGCGCTCACCGGCAGCTTGCGATCGAACTTGCGTTCAAACTCCAGCACCACCTGCTTGAACTCATCGGCGCCAAACTTGTTCTCGCCGGCGAAACGAGTAACGCGCGCAATGGCGCCATCGGCCAACGAGGGCTGGTCGGTCTGCTGATCGCCCACCTCCTGCTCGGCGCGAATCATCGCGGCGATCTCGGACAGGCTGCGCGCCCGCTGTTCCATGGCGGCCACAATGCGCCGCGCCCCGTCCACTTCTTCTTCAAACGGCACCAGCGACGTCCGCGGCGCCACACCTTGGCCCACCAGGTTCGCCTGTTCGGCCAACCGCGCCCGGATGCGCTCCAGGCGGCGTGTCGCGGCGCCAGTCGCCTCGGCGGACTGCTCTTCGGTCAGGTCTTCCAGCGCCACCCGCGCGTCCAGAGTCTCGGCAATCAGAGCGTCGTCCTGCGCTTGTTTCAGCGCGGTCTCGGCCTGTTCCACCTGTTTTTTCGATGCCGCGCCGGCCTCGGCCAACTTGCGCACGAAGGCCAATTGTTCGCTGGCTTGACGCACGGCGGCGGTGTCGGCCGCGGACAAGACGCAGGCGACCAGCAGGGAGACACACGTCCAGCCACAGATCCGCACTATACTTTAAGTGTAGTACGACATTGTCACAGGAGCAGTATTTGCCGGCCAGAACGCCCCGTAAGCAACCCACCACCGCGAAACCGCGAACCGCGAAACCGAAAAAGGTTGCCGCCGCCCCCACACCCGAAGCCGTCGCCGAGGTTGTGGAAGCGGTATCCGCAGACGTGAACCCCACTTGGCGCACGGCGTTTGCCGCGGCCGAGGATAAGCAGGCCGTGGACATCCACGTGCTCGAACTGCGCGGCATCACCACGATGACCGACGTGTTCTTCATCTGCCATGGACGCAACACCCGTCAGAACCAGGCCATCTGCGACGAGATCGAACAGCAGATCAAGGAACAGAACGGCGAGCGGCCCTTGGCCATCGAAGGCCAGGCGCACGGCGAATGGATCCTGATGGACTACGGCGATATGGTCGTCCACATCTTCAGCGAAAAGGCTCGCGAGTATTACGATCTCGAACGCCTCTACCGCGACGCCAAACGCCTGGTGCTCTAGACTCTTCGGTTTCTCAGCCGCCAGAGAAAAAGGCGCGCGAGCATTGATAGCCCGCGCGCCCCGATCCGAACAAACGCAGCTACTTCTTAGCAGCCGCCGGTGCTGCGGCTGCAATTTCCTTCGCGCTCGCGGCCAGGTCCCGCACCTCGCTCACCGCCTTCGCGTCCAGCACATAGACGTCCCCACCATCGGCGCGCTTGGCAAAATAATTCTCGCCCTGCTTCGTCACGGTGACTTTCTCTTTCCCAACCGTGTACTCGGCCACCGTAGCCCCAGCCGCGCTGTCGGCAAACTTCACCGCCGCTAACTCCCGCAACCGGTCCACCACCTGCTGCACCGAACCCGGGTCGATCGTCTTGCCGTCGCGTTTCCATTCGTTGCCGCTCTTGGCGAAGACGTAGCTCTTCTCGCCGTCCTTCACCTCCACGCGCTCCGGCTGCGTGAAGCCGAACTCAAACAACTTCCGATTCCGGAAATCATCCAGCCCCTTGGCCAGTGAATCGCCGAACTCCGCGGAGGTTTTAAACACACCCTCCACCGCACTCGACTTGGCGTAGTATTCGTTCTCGTTCCCCTTGCGGACTTCAATCTGCTGCGTGCCGTTGCTGTCGGTCACCTTGGCGACGCCCAGCGGCTTGGCGGCGGCAAACTTCGCCGGAAGCGAGGCTTCCTCTTCCGTTTCGTTCACCACTTCCAGCCGGGCCTCGGCCAGTTTGCGAACAAGCTGATCGGCCGCCACCGGATCGGCGCGCAGCGGCTTCGGCTTCACAATCGTCCAGTTCCCGCTGGCGTTCTTGCCGAAGCCGATCGAGCCCAGTTCGACGCTCGTCAGCTTCTCCGTATCGAACGTCAACAGCCGTTTATCGCGCACGTCGCGCCAAGTCCTGTCGAACATGGTCTTCGTGGCTGAGACCACCGAGTACAACTTCGGATCGCCCTCCACGCGCACATACGACGACGTACCGCTCGGCGTATCGTCGCCGAAATGGACGGTGTGCGTCTTGCCGTCCTTGCGGCCCACGATGACGGTAATCAGCGGCTCCACCAGCCCATACGGCTTCATGTCCGCAGGCTTCGAGTCCACCAGCCGGTCGGACCCGAACACCGCCAGATTGCCCACCAGATTGCCGACAACCGCCTGATCGGCGCCCAACTCCTTGGGCGCCTTCAGCGTCCACAGGGCGGCCTTCTCCAGCACCACGGGCTCCGCGCCCATACGGCGGATTTCCAGTTTGTTGATCTGGTCCTGCGGGATCTCCAGGATCTTCGGAGCGTCTTCGGGCGAGGACTTCGCGTCCTTGCCCGGCTCCTGTTTATTGGACCACCACAGCGCGCCGCTAAGCCCCACCAGAAGCAGCGCGGCGAGGATGAGACGTTTGGGATCCATCGTGCTATCTCCGTTTCAACCAGACCGCGATACCGGCCGCCAGCACCGCCAGCGCGGGCAGGAAGCTGGTCACGTAGAGCACCCAGAACTGCGAGGGCTTCACGGTCAGCCGCCGGTCTTCCGGCTCCTTGGGACGAATGGAGATCAGGTCCTCATCGGCCGACATCCAGTTCACCATGTTCAGGAACATGTCCCGGTTGCCGTAGCGGTTCAACATCGCCAGGCTCGCCCAATCCACCGAGCCAACCACAACAACGCGGCCCTGCTTCTTGATGTCGCCGCCCCCGCCAACGGTGGTCACGGCGCCAACGACGAACGGCCCATTGCCATCCTTCGGCGGCGGGCCGGCCTGCAGTTTGGTCAGGTCCAGCGTCTTGGTGGCGAAGGCGTCGGGCGCGGTGCCGAACAGCTTCTCGGCGCCCTGCTTCAGTTCCAGGCTGCGCGCCAGCGGAATCAAGGCCGGCAACCCGCGCATGTCGCGCACAATCGGATGCTGGGAGAAATCGTCGATGGCGACGACGGCCTGGCCCGACGGATCGAACAGCAGGTTGCTGTTCACCTGAATGTTCCAGCCGGCCAGCAATGCGAAGAGCTTCGCGTTCTCATCGGTGTCTTCGCGCGCACCCTTCAGCGCCGGAGGCAGCAGGAACATCGCGTCCCCGCCCTTCTCCACAAACGCCTTGATGGCGGCGACGGCTTCGTCGTTATACTCGCGCCGCGCGCCGGCCGAAAGCAGGATCGTGCAGGCCGCCGGAATCTCGGCCTTCTCCAGAATCTTCACGGTCTGCGTCTTGTAGTTGTTGCGTTCGAGCGCGGCCTTGACGCCGGTGAAGCTGGCCGGGTCGGCCCCTTCCAACGCGCGTTCCCCGTGCCCGTCCAGCGAACACACCATCTGCTCGCTCGCCTGTTGCAGGCGCACCATGGCGCCGGTGATCTCCTGCTCGGTAACCGCCTTGGCCTCTTCGCGGCGCGTGCCGTTGTCCAGGATCAGCGTGCCGTAGCTGCGGGCGCCCGCCGCCTTGGCCTTGGCCGGATCTTTATCGGGGTCAATGTATTCCACCTTGAACTTCGTGGAGAGATTGGCGTAACGGTCCAGCATGCCCTTACCTTCTTCAAACCGGTTGGTCCGGTGGAAGTAGTAGGCGTGCAGGTCGCTCTTCAAACCGGTGACCACTTTTTCGGTCTGATCGGAGAGCGAGAACTTTTTGTTCGCCGTCGTGTCGAAGGACTTGTTGTTGCGGTCCGCCAGCACATTGATAACGACGAGAACGGCGATGACGATCGCCACATAAAGGCCCGTATAGGCCGTGAATTTGGTTTGCCGGGATGCTGCCATGGTTATGCCCTCCACCGCAGAGATTCCAGCGAACGCGCAGTCAGGAAGATGCCCAGCGCGATCACGGAGAGAAAGAAAACAGTGTCTTTGGTGTCGATGACGCCACGCGCGAACGAATTAAAGTGCGCGGTCAGCGACAGGTACGCCAGCACCTTCGCCCAGCCATCGGCCTTGAACGTGGTGGCCCAGTCGAAGGTCCAGAACAACAGGCACATGCCGAAGGTCGTGGCGCCCGCTACGATCTGGTTGCGCGTCGTGTTTGAGATGAACATGCCGATGGCGAGCAGTGCCCCGCCCTGCAGGAACATGCCGAGATACGCGGTCGCCAGCGGTCGCCAATCGGGGTTGCCGAACATGAACGTGAAACTCAGGCAGAACAGTTTGACGCCCAGGATGCAGGCGTACATGCCCATCGCGCCCAGCCATTTGCCGAGGATGATTTCCATATCGGTGACCGGTGAGGTGATCAGCAGTTCGATGGTGCCGGAGCGCTTCTCTTCAGCGAAGAGGCGCATGGTGATCATCGGGATGAGGAACAGCGAAAGCACGCCGGCGTTGGAGACGACCGGGGCGATCACGTAGCCGTTCAGGTCCGCCGGGCCTTGCCCCTGCATCGACATTTCGATGAAGTTGGCGATGGCGATCAGCGAGAACCAGCCGGAAATCAAAGCGTAGATGGCCAGCAACGCGTAGGCGATGGGCGAGACGAAGTAGCTCTTTAGCTCTTTTTGAGCGATGGCAAGTATGTTGCTCATGCGGCTTCTCCTTTCTCAATTTCTTCTTCCACTTTTGCTTCATCCACTTTATCGGTGGAGGTCAGTTGCAGGAAGACGTCTTCGAGCGACATGCCGGCGGCCTTCAGTTCGGTAAGCGCGAAGCCCCCTTCGACCACAGCGCGCGCCAGGTCGGCGCGAATGCTGCGGCCCTGCAGGCTTTCCACTTCAAAGTTGGCGCGGTTGTTTTTGTCCTCGCGCAGAATGACTTTGCTGACACCGGCCACCTGTTCCAGCTTTCGCTGCACGGCGCTGACGTCGAGCGTCCCTTCGCGGGCTTCCACTTCCACGCCCACGTTCTCCGACCCGCGCATTCGGTGCGTCAGGTTGTCCACGGTGTCGGTGGCGACAAGTTTGCCTTTGGAGATAATCACGACGCGCTCGCAGGTGAATTCCACCTCGGGCAGAATGTGCGTCGAAAGGATAATCGTGTGATCCCCGGCCAAGCCTTTGATCAGCTCGCGGGTTTCCAGGATCTGTTGGGGATCGAGGCCGGAGGTCGGCTCGTCCAGGATGAGCACGTCTGGATTATGAATCAGCGCCTGGGCCAACCCGACGCGCTGCTTGTAGCCCTTGGAGAGCTTGGCGATCAGCTTGGTGCGAACATCCCCGATATTGATTTTCCCGGAGACCTCTGTGATGCGTTTGGCCAGGTCGTTACCGCGCAGGCCCTTCAGCTTGCCGACGAATTCCAGGTACTCGCCCACTTCCATATCCGGATACAGCGGAGGCGTTTCCGGCAGATAGCCGATGCGCTTCTTCACCTCCATGGGCTGTTCCATCACATCAAATCCGGCCACACTGGCACGGCCTTCCGACGGAGGTTGGAAGCAGGTCAATATGCGCATCGTCGTGGTTTTCCCGGCGCCGTTGGGGCCTAGAAAACCGACGATCTGACCTTTCGCAACCTCGAAGGAAACGTTATCGACCGCCGTGAAGCGGGCGTAGCGCTTGGTAATACCTTCGACTTTGATCACAGTTTAGACCTCGATCACAAACCCATAATCTGATACCCGGCATCCACGAATATCGTGTTGCCGGTAACGCCACGCCCCAGGTCACTGGCGAGAAAAACAGCAGTATCCGCAACTTCAGCCGTTGTACAATTCCGGCGCAGCGGAGCCTTGGCGGCGACAGCGTCAAGTATCTTGCTAAAGTCTTTAATACCACGAGCGGCGGCCGTTTTGATAGGCCCGGCGCTGATGGCGTTCACGCGGATATTGGCCGCGCCCAGATCGCCCGCCAGATAGCGCGTGGCCGATTCCAGTGCGGCTTTCGCCACGCCCATGACGTTGTAGTTTTCCAGCACCCGCTGGGCGCCCAGATAGGTGAGCGTCATGATGGAGCCGCCATCGGTCATCAACGGGCGAACGGCGTTGGCCACGCCCACCAGCGACCAGGCGCTGACTTCGAGCGCCAGCTTGAAGCCGTCGCGGGAGGTCTGCACGAACGGCCGGCTGAGGTCTTCGCCGTTGGCGAAGGCGATGGAGTGAACGACGATGTCGATCTTCGGGAACTCCGGACCCAGCGTATTGACGAGGTTGGCCAGATCGTCGTCTTTGGAGACGTCGCACTGGAACACCTTGGCGGCGCCGAGGGCCTGACCGATATCCTCGAGCGAGCGCTGGAGGCGCTCGCCCTGGTAGGTCAGAATGACAGTCGCGCCCTCGCGCCGGAAAGCCTCCGCGATCGCGTAGGCAATACTCCACTTATTGGCGATCCCCAGAACGAGGGCCGTCTTACCTTGCAGGAGAGAAGACATAACTTCTCAGTTTACCGCTTTAGCTTGACCGGCTTTCCGCCCTGCTCCTTGCTCTTCTGCGCGGCGTCCATGAACGCGAACAGTTCCAGCGTCTCGTCTTCGTTCACCGGCGGCACGCCAGTCTGGAAGAATTTGACGATTTCCTTGAGCATCGGCACGTAGCTGACCTTGATCTTGCCGCTCTCGATGACCTTCTTTTCGGTGTAGGCGATGGCGCCGTAGTCGCCGTAGGGGCGCAGCACCTGGACGCTGCCGATGCGGCCATCAGACCACTTGCCGACGACGACATCGTTATCGGAAGCGATGCGGGTGACTTCGACGCAGCCAGTGCCCATCAGCGCGTAGAGCATCTCCATCGGGTGGATGGCGTACCAGCTCAGGTCGAGGTAGTGGGTCTTATCGATCGGGCCGGGGCCCCACACGGTGACGCTCTTGTTGGCGGGGCTGCGCATGGAGCTCATCTGCTCGGCCCAGCGAAGGCTGGAGGAGCTGAACCACTTCACGTTGGCGGCCTTGGCGGCCTTGGCGATGGCGAGGGCGTCGGGCAAGGTGCTGGCGAGCGGTTTATCGATGAACATCGGCTTGCCGCACTTCAGGGCAGCTTTGGCCTGTTCGAGGTGCTTGCGGCCGTCGACGGACTCCAGAAGAATGGCGTCGACCTTGCCGCACAGGTCGCCGATGGTGGGGACGATTTCGACGTGGTACTTTTCGTTCAGTTCCTTGGCATATCCATCGACGCGCTTGGCGCTGGACTCAATATCGGGGCTGCCGCCCTTGAACGCGGCGACGATCTTGGCGCCGGCAATGTGATCGGGGCTGGTGGGGTCGTTCAACACCTTGGCAAAGGCGGTGACGTGAGAAGTGTCGGTGCCGATGATTCCGATACGGAGGTCGGCGGCGGTGGCCATAATGGCACACAATAGGAAAAGGCTTACAGGCTTCATCACGGGAATTGTATCGCGCGTGCATCTGGACACACCGCTTGTTTATGTAAAAGGCGTCGGCCCCTACCGGGCGGAGATGCTGGAGGCCAAGGGCCTCGTCACCGTCAATGACCTGTTGCACTACCCTCCGTTTCGCTATGAGGACCGCAGCAACCTGAAGACAATTCAGGAGTTGGCGCCGGGCGAGATGGCGACGGTGGTGGTGGAGGTCCGCGAGGTGCGGATGCCGAAGCTGGGCCGGAAGAACGTCGGATTATTTGAGGCGCGGTTCGGGGACGGGTCGCGTCTGTCGCTGTTGGGCAAGTGGTTCCACGGCGGTTATCTGGCGAACGTGCTGCTGGAAGGGGCGCGGGTTTCGATCTACGGCAAGGTGGAGTTCGACCCCTACAAGGGCGATCTGTTCATGATGCATCCGGAGTTCGAGTTGCTCTCGGCCGATGACGAGGACGGCGACGCGGCGCTGCATACCGGACGCGTCGTGCCGATCTACGAGGCCGCGGGCAAGGTGAGCCCGAAGCTGATGCGGATTCTGACGCACCGGGTGCTCGAGACGATCGGGCCGTTGGAAGACGTTCTGCCGGTGGCGCTGCGGGAGCGGCTGAAGCTTGTGGACCGGACTACCGCGGTTCGCGAGATCCACTTCCCGAGCCAGGACGCCGACCTGCGGCTGTTGAACTCGTTCCGGTCGCCGGCGCATATCCGGATGATCGTGGAGGAGTTTTTCTGGCTGGAGTGCGGGCTGGAGCTGAAGCGGTCGAAGGCGAAGCTGGAACAAGGGATCGGGTTTGCGTTGAACGAGCAGGTGCGGGAGAAGATCAAGGCCATGCTGCCGTTCAAGCCGACGGGGGCGCAGAAGCGTGTGCTGGGCGAGATTGCCAAGGACATGGCCGAGCCGCATCCGATGAACCGGCTGGTGCAGGGCGATGTGGGGAGCGGGAAGACGCTCGTCGCGGCCGAGGCGGCGATCATCGCTATTGAGAACGGCTACCAGGTGGCGGTGCTGGCGCCGACCGAGATTCTGGCGATGCAGCACTACGCCTATTTTAAGAACCTGTTCGAGAAGCTGGGGTATGTGGTGGTGCCGCTGGCGGGGAGCTTCAAGGCCAAGGAGAAGGAGCGGATTCGCGGGTACGTGGAGCAGGGGCTGGCGCATATCGTCGTTGGCACGCACGCCATTCTGGAGCAGGGGGTGCAGTTCCGGAATCTGGGATTGGCGATTGTGGACGAGCAGCACCGGTTCGGGGTGATGCAGCGGTTGAAGCTGATGGAGAAGGGCGCGGTGAAGCCGGACGTGCTGGTGATGACGGCGACGCCGATCCCGCGGACGCTGGCGTTGACGATGTACGGGGATCTGGACACGTCGGTGATCGATGAGTTGCCACCAGGGCGGAAGCCGGTGACGACGAAGCATCTGCCGTCGTCGCGGATCGAGGAAGTGTGGAGCTTCGTGGCGCGGGAGATCGCCGATGGGCGGCAGGCGTATGTGGTCTATCCGGTGATTGAAGAGAGCGAGACGGCGGGGCTGAAGGCGGCCGAGAAGAGCTATCTGCATTTGCGAGATATCGTGTATCCGAACTATTCGGTGGGGCTGCTGCATGGGAAGTTGCCGCAGGCCGATAAAGAAGCGGTAATGGCGGAGTTCAAGGCCGGCCGGGTGCATGTGCTGGTGGCGACGACGGTGGTGGAAGTGGGCGTGGACGTGCCGAACGCGACGGTGATGGTGATTGAGCAGGCGGAGCGGTTTGGGCTGGCGCAGTTGCACCAGTTGCGGGGGCGCGTGGGGCGCGGCGGGAACCAGAGCTACTGTGTGCTGGTGACCGAGAAGTTGAGCGAGACGGGGCGGGAGAGGATACGAACGATGACGGAATCAAACGACGGTTTTTATATTGCCGAGATGGACCTGCGGCTGCGCGGGCCGGGCGAGTTTTTCGGGACCAAGCAGAGCGGGATGCCGTCGCTGCGGTTCGCCAATATCATCCGGGACCGGGAGCTGTTGGAGACGGCGCGGGCGGAGGCGGTGTCGTTCATTCAGCATCCGCCGGACGAGGATTCGCTGCGCCGGGCGGTGACCTATATTCGCGAGAACTGGCAGCGCCGTTACGGCCTGGTGCAGGTGGGCTGATGCGAGTCATTGCTGGGGAGTTTCGAAGCCGGATTTTGAAGAGCGTGACGGGGTGGGATGTGCGGCCGACGCCGGACCGGATGAGGGAGACGATGTTTAGTATTCTGGCTCCGGTGATTGCGGGGGCCGTGTTTGTGGACGCCTATGCGGGGAGCGGGTCGGTGGGGATTGAAGCGGTGAGCCGGGGGGCGTCGCGGGGGATATTTATTGAACGGGCGCCGGATGCGTTGGCGGTGCTGCGGGCGAATATTGCGAGCCTGGGGATTCAGACCCGGGTGAGTGTGACACGCGGGACGGCAGCGGGGGCGCTGCCGGGGTTTAAGGCCGATATTGTGTTTTTGGATCCGCCGTATACGGATCCGGAAGAGTATGCGTTATCGATGGCGGTGGTGAAGGCGCCGTTGGTGATTGCGCAGCATGCGACGCGGGAGATTCTGGCCGATTCGTATGGGAAGTTAGAGCGGTACCGGATGGTGAAGCAGGGGGATAACACGTTGAGTTTTTATCGTCTACATGCCGCTGGCGCGGAGAAGGATCTCCTGGACTAACAGGTTTTCTTCGTAAGTGACGCGGAGTTTGGCTTCGCCGCGGATGGCGGCGGCGAGCTCGATGAAGTCGTCGACGTAGCGCTTGTAGGGCGGCATGGGGATCTGCTGGGAGCCGGCTTTGTAGGGGCCGGCGGCTTTGTCGAGATCGACGGTGACGGCAGGCGGTTCGATGGGGTTGACGATGATGGCGCCGTTGGAACCGTGGACTTCGAAGGCCCGGTATTTGCCGGACTTGGGCTGCATGTTGGCGCCGTGGATGATGGCCATGGCGTGGGGGAATTCGAGGACGGCGGCCGTGTTGTCGGCCAGGGTGTCGTTGCCTTTGCCGTGCTTGTTGAGGAACGGCGTGACTTTGCGGGGACGGCCGAGGAGGCGGACGACGGGGTCGAGTACGTGGCCGCCGAGTTCGAACATGTTGCCGCCTTTGAATTCGGCCCATTCGGGGCGGCGGGCGAGATCTAGTTGATTGCCGATGCAGGCGCGGACGAGGTAGACATCGCCGAGCCAGCCCTGGCGGGCGGCGTCGAGGGCGAGGTTGATGCCGGGATGGTAGCGCCACATGTAGCCGATTTGGAGGAGGAGGTTTTTGCGCTGGGCGAGGGCGACGATTTTCTGGAAGTCCTTGAGGTTGTCGGAGGGGGCTTTTTCGAGGTGAAGGTGCTTGCCGGCTTCGAGGACAGCGAGGCCGTCGCGGGCGTGGTCGCGGACGGCGGATTCGACGGCGATGACCTGGATGCCGGGGTGGGAGAGGAGGGCGGAGCGGGAGAGGATGGGAACATCTTTGTGTTTTGGGGTGGGCTCGGTGACGCCGATGAGCTGGTAGGCGGGGTTGGCGAGGATGGTTTCGATTTTGCCTTCACCGTGGGAGTGGGAGGTGCCGAGGAAGCCGATGCCGATGGGAGGCTTGGCGGCGAGGGAGAGGAGGAGGGAGCGGCGGGAGAGCATCGGTATTACGATATCGCGGATCACGATTTACCACCGGGCAGGGTGGTACGGAAAGGGGCGATTTCTTGGGTTATGTTCCGGGCGTTTGGAGGTGTTTCGCGGGGGGATGGTGGGTTTCTTGGGTTGTCCTGGAACGAGTCCCAGGAAGGAAGTCCTTTCTTTTCAACAGATCTTGGGTTATTTCCACCATTTCGGGCACTTGGAGGGCATTTTCGGCCCATTCGCGGGCGCTTGCCACCGGATCGGGGTGGCAGGTCTTGGCGCGCCGGCGCGGGGGAGTAAGTCAAAAGGGCTTGTTCTGTTGGATGCAGAACAAGCCCTTACTATTCCATTATACCAATTTGTCAAGGAACGAAGGGGGTATTGTACGGCGAAGCGATTGATTCGGTGGGAGATATAGTGTTGTGACTGGGGCTGGCAGGTGTTGGGACCCACGCTGTCGACGCCGGAGCCGTTTGGGTTCCAGCTGGGCTGGATTGTCGTGCGCAGCATCGATGTGGGAGCGAGGGGAAGTGGTGTTACGTTGGGAGGCTGGAGAGGCGCAGGGGCTAGCGATGCATTGTGCCGTGAATTCCCGCGGCGACTGACTGAATCATAGCCATTTCCGCGACTTGACCCTCATGGCTTTGAAATCGCCGCCGGCCCACGTTGGCGAAATACAGTGATGGGTGGGTTAGCGCGACGAGGGCAACGCGTCCATGGGCGGCGGGAAGATCTCTGTACACATCCACACATCTGGATAGAGTTGGCGGAATTGGCACGTGGAAAACGTGCTTTCCGAGTGCAGCCAGCGGTGCCAGACCGAGCGTTACGATGAGCTTTGGCTTCATGACCTCCATCTGGCGCTCGAAGAAGCGGACGGATCGTCGCACGAATTCGGGGTCCCGAGCACCCGGAAAGATTCCCGTCTCCGGACCGTTTTCTCTTAAGCCCATGTAGAAGTTGGTGCAGTAACACTGGCAGAACGACAGACCGAGCTTGGGGAAGATTTTTTCGATGTTTTGCCAGGTTCGGCTGGTTTCGATTTCCGACCCCGCCTTTCGCGCGTTCTCGTAGGACGCGAGGGTATTGAAATCCTGGCCAACAACCATGACTTCCGGGGTATCTGGTTCGGCGTTGCCGTGTTCGTCGAGCCATAAGCCGAGTCCGCCGGGAAAAAAGGCCGTGCCGCGGATCCGCTCAGGGACCGGCACCACTCCTTTCGGGTAAGGGGGAAAGGTCTCTGACATTTCGGCCCAGAGACTCTCGGCTTTGATCCTCGCAGATTCGTTGTGCACAGGCCCCAGGATAGTATTTTGGGGCTGGTGGGCGTGCACTAGAAGCGGGCGCGGGCTTCGGGCAGATGAGCGAGCAGCGTGTCGACGTGGGCTTTGGTGAGGTTGCCGGGCAGGCGCCAGGCGGCCCACTCGCCTTCGTGAAGCGATTGGGTGCCGGGGGGCAAGGGGCTGGCGGTGTTCGGCTGGGCGGCACCGGCGCGCCACGCCAGGATTACATACCAGACGGCGGGGGTCCCGATTCGGCCCAATACCTCGTGTTCGCCGATGGCAATTTCGGTTCCGTCGACTGCGCCAGTCAGCCCCGCGCCCCAGCTGGGGTTGGGCTGTGAACCGAGCCGCTCTGCCAGGAGGACCATCGGCGGGCGGTCGCCGGGGATGAATGGTGAATGGAGAACGAAGCCGCGCTGCTCTGCCACGCCATTCAGATCATTCACGCGCCAGTTCTCGCGCAGGAGTGCTACTGCGAAGAGACCCACAATTACGAACAAGCCGAAGGCCCAGTTTGGCATTGCTTGTGATTCACCCATCTTGCAGAAATTAAGGTAGTTCTCAGGGTAGCCCAATGAGGTTGGGGAGTTCGGCATGCATTTTTCCATTGCGTTCCGTGATTCCCCGCCCTATACTGAACCACATGGTTCAGTACTACCAAGGCCAATTCGATTCCTCGTTCGGCGCGCTCTCTGACGCCACCCGGCGCGGGGTTCTGGAGCAGCTGGCACGTGAGGACGCGTCGATCACGGCGCTGGCGGAGCGGTTCCAGATGACGCTGACGGGGATGAAGAAGCACGTCGGCGTGCTGGAGCAGGCTGGGCTGGTGACCACGGAAAAGGTCGGTCGCGTGCGGACGTGCAAGCTGGGGGGACGCGGACTGGAAGAAGAGGCGGCGTGGATCGAGAGATACCGGCAGCTTTGGAGCGCGCGATTCGATGAGTTGGACGCGGTGGTCGAGGAATTGAAGCGAAAAGAAAAGAAAGCGAGATCGACGAATGAGAAATAACACGACGGTGGAACGGAAGTCCGAGCGAGAACTGGTGGTCACGCGAACCGTGAACGGTCCGGCGCGCCTGGTGTTTGAGGCGTGGACGAAGGCGGATCTATTCCGGCAATGGTGGGTTCCGAAGTCGTGTGGGCTGAACCTGCTTCGCTGCGAGATGGATGTCCGCGTGGGAGGCGGGTACCGGCTGGTCTTCCTGCACGAGGGGACGGAGATGGCGTTCTTCGGCCAGTATGTGGAAGTGACGCCGCCGACGCGCCTGGTTTGGACAAACGAAGAGGGCGATGGGGGCGTGACTGTCACGACGGTGACCTTTGAAGAACAGGGCGGGAAGACGTTCTTGACTGTGCACGACCTCTATCCGTCGAAGGAAGCTCTGGATGCGGCGGTGGAATCCGGGTCGACGAGCGGGATGCCGGAGACGCTGGATCAGCTCGACGAGTTTCTGGGCTCGACGGGAGCGGCGGAATGAAACGTCCGGCCGGTGGCGAGGCCGCTTCGCCACTGCTGGCCGCTATGACGGGGAAGGCAAGCTCCGCGAAGGCGGCAACCGGGGACAAACCCGTGCTTGCCTACATTGCGAGCTTGCCCGAGCCGCAGCGGGGCATCGCCCAGCGCGTCGATGCCCTGGCGGCCGAGACTTTGCCGGGGTTGCAGCGCGCGGTGAAGTGGGGCATGGCTTACTACGGAGTGGACGGGGGTTGGTGCTTCTCATCGGGCGCCTTCGTCGGCCATCTGAAGGTGATGTTCATACGGGGCACGTCGCTTACGCCGGAGCCGCCGGTGACGCCGATCGGGATGGGCAAAGCCACTCGCGGTGTGGAGTTGGCTTCGATTGACGATTTGGACGAGGGGATGTTTGCGACGTGGATGCAGCAGGCCGCGACGATGCCGTTTGTTGGGGGGAAGAAGAAGTAGACGCAGCTACGCACGGGACAGGCTGCGCTGGAGCCAGGCGCGGGCGAACTGCCAGTCGCGCTCGACGGTGCGGGTGGTGATTTCGCCGCCCAGGACTTCGGCGATTTCGATGGCGGTGAGGCCGCCGAAGAATTTCAGCTCGACGACGCGGGCCTGGCGGGGGTGGGACTGGGCGAGTTCGTCGAGGGCGTCGTCGAGCCGGACCATGTTGGGGTCGGCGCCGGCGGGGAGGCGGTCGAGATCGATGGCGGCGCGTTCGGCGTTGTCGCCGCCGCGCTTGGCGGCGAGGCGCTGGCGGGCGTGGTCGATGAGGATGCGGCGCATGATGCTGGTGGCCATGCTGATGAAGTGGGCGCGGCTTTGCCAGGTCATGCGGTCGAGCTTGCGGACTTGCAGGTAGGCTTCGTGGACGAGTGCGGTGGCTTGGAGAGTATGGCCGGGGCGCTCTTGATTCAGGATGGCGGCGGCGAGACGCTTGAGGTCCTTGTAGAGCAGGGGGGCGAGTTCGTCGAGGGCGTTGTTGTCGCCGGATTCCCAACGTCGCAGCAGCTCTGTTACCGGCTCGGACAGGACCAAACACGTCTCCCTGGCGGTCCGCGGCAGGCGGGAGCGCCTTTGCTATTCTAGCCGTACCCATGCCCGAGGCGGCCAATCCGGTGACCGAACTGTTTGCGCGCGCGCTGGACCTGGACCCGGCGGAGCGGGAGCGATTCCTGCGAGAGAAATGCGGCGCGCACGGGGAGGAAGTTCGGGAACTGCTGGCGCATCACGAGCGGGCGGAGGCGGAGCCGTTCTGGGAGCAGAACGCCATGGGCCACGAGGCGGCGGCACCGGACGCGGCGATCGGCGAGACGCTGGGGGCCTATCGAATCGAGGCGTTGATCGGGACGGGCGGCATGGGGCGCGTGTATCGCGCGCACCGGGCGGACGCGGCGTTTGAGAAACCGGTGGCGATTAAACGGATCAAGCGCGGAATGGACGCCGATGAGATTGTGGCACGGTTCCGCGCGGAACGGCAGATTCTGGCGGGGCTGGAGCATCCCAACATCGCGCGGCTGTTGGACGGCGGGACGGATGCGGCGGGACTGCCGTTTCTGGTGATGGAGTACGTGGAGGGGTTGCCGCTGCCGGCGTATCTGGCTTCCCTGCCCCGGTTCGACTTGGCGGGGCGGCTGCGGCTGTTTCGCGAGATCTGCGCGGCGGTGCACTATGCGCATCAGCGGATGGTGATTCATCGCGACCTGAAGCCATCGAACCTGCTGGTGGATGCGGACGGACGGCCGAAGCTGCTGGATTTCGGGATTGCGCGGCTGCTGGACCCGGCGCTGGGACAGCCGTTCACGCAGCCGCACGAGCGGGTGTTGACGCCGGACTATGCGAGTCCGGAGCAGTTGCGGGGGGAACTGGTAACGACCGCGTCCGACGTGTATTCGCTGGGCGTGATTCTGCATGAACTGCTGACGGGGACGCGGCCGGGGACGGGGACGTTTGCGATCCAGGGCGCGCCGGAGCGGCGGCGAGATCTGGAGCGGATTGTGCTGACGGCGCTGGCGGAGGAGCCGGGGCGGCGGTACTCCTCGGTGGCGCAGCTTTCCGACGATGTGGGCCGGTATATGGATCGGCGGCCGGTGGCGGCGCAGGGAGATTCGCTGGGGTATTTGGCGGCGAGATTTTTGCAGCGGCATAAGCTGTTGAGCGCGGCGGCGGTGCTGGTGGTGTTGACGGTGACGGTGGGACTGGTGGCGACGCGGCGGGCGCAGGCGCGGGCGGAGCGGCGGTTTGTGGAGTTGCAGACGTTCGCGCACGCGGTGGTGTTTAACTACGCCGATGCGATTAAGGGGCTGCCGGGGTCGACGCCGGTGCAGCAGATGTTGATCAAGGATTCGCTCGCCTATCTGGACCGGCTGTCGGCGGAGGCGGGCGGGGACGCTTCGTTGCGGCGGGATTTGATTGGCGCGTATTCGAAGATCAGCCAGGTGCAGGGGGACCCGTATCACGACAACGTGGGGGACTCGGCGGCGGCGTTGCGAACGGGGAACAAGGCGGTGCGACTGGGCGAGGAGCTGGTGCGGGACGAGGCGTCGGTGGCGAATATCATGGCTCTGGCGGACGCCTACGATACGTTGTCGAACGTGCAGTCGGCGACGGGGGATTTGCAGGCGGTGGAGGCGAATTCGTTGCGGGCGCTGGCGCTGTATCAGCAGGCCGACCGGGTGGCGCCGAACGATTTGGAAACACGGCTGCTGATTTCGCAGGCGTACTGGGGGCTGGGAGATTTGAACGGCGCGCCGGGGATGGGGAACCTGGGCCGGTCGACGGTGGCGCTGGAGTATTACCGGAAGGCGCTGGCGACGGCGCGGGAGGCGGAGGGGATGCGGACGCCGGTGGCGCGGGCGACGCGGATGCGGGTGTTCTGGTCGTTGGATTCGCTGGGACTGATGGAGTTGGCGATGGGGGATGCGGCGGGGGCGCGGCGGGACACGGGGGAGGCGCTGGGGCTGATCCGGGCGTTGGTGAAGACGGAGCCGGGGAGCACGAGCGTGCGCTCGGCACTATCGCTGGCGTTGGATCACGCGGGGCGGCTGGCATTGGCGAACGGGGACGCGGCGGGGGCGCTGGGGTATTACCGGGAGGCGGTGGAGGTGGCGGGGAAGGCGTTCGCGGCGGATCCGAAGAACGTGGGGAACCGGCGGAAACTGGGGATTATCAAGGCGTATTATTCGCTGGCGTTGCGGCGGAATGGGAGTGCGGGGGAGGCGGTGGCACCGGCGCGGGAGTCGTTCCAGCTGATGCAGGAGTTGGCGGCGGGGGACCCGGGGAATGCGGATTTCCGCTCGGACGTTTCGATTGCGAACCGGCGGATGGCGGAGGCCTATATCGATGCGAACGCGCGGGGGGAGGCGTTGCCGTATGCGGTGCAGGCGATTGCCGGGCACCGGGCGCACGTGGCGCAGGCGCCGAATTCGTTTGTGCAGCTTTGCCTGGCGCGGGCGCTGGTGGTGTATGGCGATGCGCTGGGGGCGGGGCCGGAGCGGGTGGCGGCGTATGAGGAGGCGCGGGGGTTGCTGGCGCAATTGGCTAGGCGGGACGCGGCGAGCGCGATGCTGGCGTCGGAATATGCGCAGTGTTTAGAGAAGCTGGCGCGGGGCCGTTGAAATATTTTTTGAGGGCATGTCGGAATCGGAGAGTTCTTTGCGCCAACTGGTGCGAGGAAGACGATGACCCAAAGAATACTGCTCGCTTTGTTGTGCCTGGCGCCGTTGGCGGCGCAGGATCCGCCGTGCGAAATCGGCATGGTGGTGAAGGCCGGGGCGCTGAACTACAACGCGCGGATTGTGGAGTTCAACGCGGCCAAGGGCCTGTACAAGGTGGAGTACGTGACCGGGTACAAGGGCGATATTGAATGGCTGCCGCCGAGCGGGTTGAAGACGTGTAAGGCGGGCGCGGCGGCTCCGGTGGCGGCGGGGTGGTTTCAGGGTGTCTGGCAGTTGAACAAGGGCGGCGGCGGGGCGTGGAACCGGAATCCGTCGACGGGTTCGTGGCGGGTAACGGGGTTGGACGTGGCGGGGGCACCGCCGATCCGGCTGGCTGGCGATGGGAGCTACGAGTGGATCATCAACAACACGGAGACGATCCGCGGGCGGTGGCGCGCGGCGCAGCAGAACGAGTTGAAGTACGGGTATGACCGCAAGGGCACGGTGATGCTGATTGAGAGGGGGGAGTTTGGGCAGAACTGGCTGGTGACGCGGGAACTGGTGGGGACGGCGGACGGGCGGGACCGGATTGTGCTGGAGAGTCCGGACGGGCTGACGTACCGGGGGAACCGGGTGGGGAATGGGGTCGCGGCTGTTGGCGGTGGGGCGCCGGCCGCGGGCACTTCCGTGAGCAAGGGGAATGTGACGATCGGCTACGATCCGGGGCGATGGACGGTGACGCCGAACGCCGATGGGTTTCGCTTTGTCAGCAAGGACGAGAAGGCGTTCGCGATTCTGATGGTGGATTCGAGCCAGCGGAGCGCGGCGGGGTTCGCGAAGATACTGATGGAGAATATGAGCCGCTCCGGACGGGCGCCGCGGGTGGTGTCGCAACAGGAGCGGACGCGGAATGGGGTGACTTCGTTGGAGATGCGGATGGAGGTGGTGGTGGCGGATGCGCCGTACTCCTATTTGGCGGCATTTCAGGCTACCGGGCAGGGCGGCGCCGCTCTGGTTACGTTTACGCGGCCGGCCGACTTTGCTTCGCACGAAGCCGACCTGGGCGCGCTTATCAACTCGCTTCGCGTGCAATAGAGGACACATCGATGAAACTGACGGCTTTGGCGGCTTGCTGCCTGTTCATTGGGATTGCTGCTCCCGTTTCGGCGCAGGTGCCGGACCCGACTTCGCAGCGGATGGAGGCGGCGCGGCAGGCCAATTACTGCCGGGACCTGTGGGTGACGATCGCCATTTGGCATGCGACGGGGAACACGCGGAACCCGTACGGGATTGGGGAGTTCGGGGAGTGCAACACGAAGCTGTATAACGGCGGGAACTGGGGGAGCTTCGCGGAGTTGTTGAACGCGGTACAGGCGACGATGGGCGCGATGAATAGCCAGGGGGCGAGTTTTTCGTTGAACGACAACCGGAACCGGACGATTACGATTTCGACCAATGTTGGCGGGTTGTCGGCGCGGGTGACGGTGAGCGGGCAGGTGGTGGCGACCGGGGGCGGGAATGTTGTGGCGACGGGCGGGGGCAACCTGCTTTCGCATGACGGGAGCACGGTGGTGGCAACGGGCGGTGGGAATTACCGGGTGCTGTCGGCCGGGCAGAGGGCGGTGCCGCTGCCCGGGGGACGGGTGCTGGTGGTGAGCCGATAGCGGGTCACGCCCACTGCGGGAAGAAGGCTTTCCAGTTTTCGTAGAGGATCATGTCCTGGACCTCGTCGGGGATTTTGGGGAGGTTGGTGCCTTCGACGACTTTGTTGACGTTGCGGAGGCCGGCGACGATGTTGGCCATGGTGCCGGAGGGGAAGTCGGACCCGGGGAGAATCTTGTGTTCGACGCCGTACTCCATGGCGGTCACCATGGCTTGCCAGTAGCGCCAGGGGCGGTAGTGGACGGCGCTGATGTCGGCGTACATGTTGGGCATTTGCGGATGAGGACGATGAGATCCGTCTCCCACGGGTGGCCGAGGTGGGCGACGATCATCTTCATTTCGGGGAAGTCCATGGCGAGGTCTTCGAGTTGGAGGGGGCTGTCTCGCCACCAGGACGGCTGTGTCGCATATACTCAGAGATTCCGACCAAATTGGATTGGTATATCGTCAGCCAATGGCCACAGCGAATAAGTCCGTCTATGTAATCTCTGACCTCCACTTAGGCGGCAAGCCAGCGCTGGACGGCCGTGGTTTTCGTATTTGTACTCGAGAAGCTGAGCTAGCTGCCTTCGTCACCAAGATCACCAAGGCCGACGCGGGTACGGTTGAGCTCGTCATTAACGGGGACTCGGTGGACTTTCTTGCCGAGAGCAGTGTAGATGCGCCGGAGCGGTGGGAAGCATTCCGCACTAACGAGGCACATGCCGTTGCCATTCTGGACCGGATCGCCGAACGCTCGGCACTGTTCTTCCAGAGCCTGCAGGCGCTTCTCAAGAAGGGCCACCGGCTCGTTATCCTGCCCGGCAATCATGACATTGAGTTGAACTTGCCGCAGGTCCGTGCCAGGTTGCGGTACCACGTGGGCGCCAGCGGCCCCGCCGACTACGAGTTTATTCCGCACGGCGAAGCCTATCGTGTCGGTGACGTGTTGATCGAACACGGCAACCGGGTTGACGACATGAACTTCGTCGACCAGAACGAACTCCGCACTTTCTGCGGCATGCTTTCCCGGTGTGACCCGAAGGAGAAGGACTTCCGCTACGATCCGCCCGCCGGCAGCAAACTGGTCGCCGAACTGATCAACGACATCAAGAAGACGTACAGCTTTATTGATCTGCTGAAACCGGAAAAAGAGGCAGCGTTTCCGATCATTCTCGCTTTGGAACCGGGGCGGCGCGGGGATCTACTGCGGATCGCCACGGCGCTCGCCGAAGGAAAGCTCCGGCGATCCAGACAACTCCTCCTAAACTGGACTAATATCTCTGCAGGACCGGAGCCAGTCTTGCCCCTTCCTAGTGTGGACTCCGAACTCGACCCACTCCAGCAGTCCTTGCTAAGAACAGTGAAGCGCGCCGATTTTGGTGAGTTTCATTCCAGCAACGGTACCGTCCAGGAGATCGGGGCATTCGATAGATTTCAAAGCTTTGCCGCTCTTCTGTTTGGGCACCGCAACGAAACCTGGAACCAGCGATTGGCGGACCTGCTCGCCGCCCTTCGCTCTTTTCAGAATGTTTCTGCGTTCGACCAATCCGTCGAGGCGGATGAAAGTTACGCGGACGAGGCCAGCCGACTCGCGTACGGCCCGATTCGACATGTTGTTTTCGGGCACACCCACCTCGCTAAAATGGTCAAACTCGGGGAAGGGCGTTTTTACTTCAACAGCGGCACCTGGGCGGATCTGCTGCGGCTTCCGAAGAAAATTCTAGACCCAACGAGGACGTACAGCCCTTTCGCGGAACTGGAAAAGCTGATGAAGAATCTGATTAAACAGAAATACGACGGCTATAAGATGTTCCATCCCACCTATGTGCACTTCGTCCAAGACCCAGACGGCCATAGTGTCCAATTCGAACTATGCAACCATAACTGGAAAGCTCTGTCATGAAGACCCCGTGGGCATCTATAGCCAGGATCGAAGTTGGTGGCGCACACAGCGGGACAGGGTTTCTGATCGGGCCCGGCTATGTCGTTACGGCGCTTCACGTTGTGGGCACCCCGGAAGGACGTCCATCAGGCAAGATCAAGCTATTTTTCAACCTCGACGCCGAGTACGAGGATGGGAGCCCCGTTTTCGAGACTCTCGCAACAATCGTTGATGGCCTTTGGGATCATGGCCATGACTTTGCGGTGCTGCAATGTACGGATCCCCCGCCTAGGTCTAAGCCGCTACCTCATACCGCTCGTTGCCAACAGTACCAGAAGTTCATGTCGCCAGGTTTCGCATTGGAAAACCCGAAAGGCTTCACCGGCAACGGTCAGATTTCCAGCGAGAATGAACCAGGGAACACCGCCGGGCCCGTAATCGGGCTCCTATTTGATTTCGGGTGCGGCATACTCATGAGAGGGCATTCGGGCGCTCCCGTCGTCGTGGACGGACGGGTCGTGGGATTGCTCCGTACCGCCTATTTGGACAGGCAGGAGAAGACACTTGGCGGCCTCGTCCAAGCCACTTCGATTCACCACGTACTGCAATGCTGCCAAGAGCATTCGCCAACGCTGTTGAGATACCGCCCGGACATTACCTGGCCCGCACCCAATCCCCACAAAGCACCGGTAGTCGCCGACCGCAAGCAGGAGTTCCAAGACTTCGAGCGAATGATCACCGGACAGTCAAAGCAGCGGGTGTTATTACTCCAAGGCACGAGCGGAACCGGCAAGAGCATCGTCGTTGAGGAATTTGACCGGTATGCAAGAAGCTTAGGGATTGTAGTTGCGGCAGCAGATCTGAAAGGCGCGCCGACCACCGAGCAGATATTTACCTCGCTTTTGGTGAGTAGCGGTGGCGATGTTTTCCGCCGAGCCGAGTCAGAGCAAGGAGCGCGCAGGTTGTTCACTCTAGCGGAGGAACTCGAAACCTTGGAGAGGCCAATTCTCTTGGTGTTCGACAACTGGCAGCAGTCTCCCGACGACCTTCGAAAGTGGATGAAGAACGTTGTATTCCCCAGACTCGACACGATGCCGCATATAAGCGTCCTGATCACTGGCCACGAAGTTCCCGAACCGGGATCAGCATCCTGGAAGGAATTCGCTGTGATTCATCAACTGGAATCAATTCCCTCCACCGAAGACTGGTACGAGTATTACCAGAGAAAAGATCCGACAATTCCGATCACTAAGGACAATATCGAATCACTGCTGCTTACCAATGAAGGCGTCCCACCAAGCGTGATTTCCGCACTTCTTTCCACGTTTGGAAGGAAGAAGCTGGCTCTGGGATTTATGGGACCGGCACGATGAACTTCGACGACATTCGACGTCGCCTTCATGAGGCTGAAGGGAACCCAGAGCTTCTTGCGCTGGCCACTCTTGACTTTGTCCTTTCAGAATATCCGCCAGACATACGCCTCCTAGTGGAGTCTGCTGCAATTCCCCGTTGGTTTGACCATGAGATCTTGGCCCGGATGAGAGGATGGAAATCTGAGCCCACTGCAGACGACTGGGCAACGCTCATCGAGCTGCCGTTCATCGAATCATTTCAGGCAAAACGAGGATTCAACGTCCACCAAGTCACACGTTTGGCGCTTCGCCGGAAAATTCGCACAGAAAACCCGGCACGGTTCAAGAGGCTATCCACCATCGCAGCAGAGATTTGGAATGGCGAAGATACGAGTACCCGTGTTGAACACATCTATCACCAACTGTCGGCAAGCCCACTTGACGGTTCGGACCTTCTAGAGAAGACCTACTGGAAGTGGAGAAGAGCTGGCAAACTGGAGCGCGTACAGCAACTCGGTGCTGTCCTTGACGAATTGGCAACCTTTCCATTGGCTGATTTCGCCAAAGGGCGAGTTCTCCTAATCCGCGGCTGCGCCCGCCAAAGTAGAATCCCGTTGAACGAACTTCAAGACACGGTGAATGAGGCGATCGGCTTACTGGTTCAAACTGGGCCTCAATCGTCCCTTGCGGACGCCTATTTCGTACTCGGAACGATTTCAGAGAAAAAGGGGGAATTGCGGGCGGCCCTCGCCAGTTTCCAAACCGCAAAGCGCATCATGGAAGCGCTCACAGGCGCCGAACCCACGAACCCCGATTTGCAGCGGGAACTCTCCGTCTCCCACAACGCCATCGGCTGGATCTACAAAGCCCAGGGCAAACTCGAGAAAGCCCTCGACGAATTCCAGGCCGCAAGACTCATCAGGGAAGCGCTCACCGTCCAGGACCCCGCTAACTCCGATTGGCAACGCGATCTCTCCGTATCCCACAACGCCTTTGGCCGAATCTACCAATCCCAGGGCAAACTCGAGAAAGCTCTCGACGAATTCCAGGCCGACAAACGCATCATGGAAGGACTGACCGCCCAGGACCCGGCTAACTCCGATTGGCAACGAGAGTTCTCCGTATCCCACTACGCCATCGGCCACATCTACCAGTCTCAGGGTAGACTACCGGAGGCTCTCGCCGAATTCCAGGAATACAAACGCATAATCGAAGCGCTCACCGCTATGGACCCCGCCAACTCCGATTGGCAACGCGATCTCGCCATGTCCTACAGTAACGTCGGTCGCATCTACCAGTCCCAGGGCGAATACGAAAAGGCTCTCGCCGAACTCCAGAAATACAAACGCATCATGCAAACGCTCACCGCCCTGGATCCCGCTAACTTCGATTGGCAACGCGACCTTTCCGTTGCCCACAATGCGATCGGCAGCATCTACCAGTCCCGGGGCCGACTGACAGAGGCGCTCACCGAACTGGAATGTGATCTTGCCATCGCGCAACGACTTGCAAGACTGGACCCTACAAACTTGGAATGGCAAGAAGACCTCCGCGTCTCCGCTGCAACCGTCGAGGCACTGCGGAAGAAGATCCAAGAGTAACTTAGCTACCCGTGCATATTCCGCGCGATGCCGATAGCGATTCCGGGGCGAAGCCGATAAGGATTCCGGGCGGATGCCGATAACGATTCCGACGGGAAGCCGATAACAATTCCGACGCGATGCCGATGGGAAACCATCGATTCCCGGAATGATTATCGGCA
>CANIVU010000020.1 GCA_947470805.1 Acidobacteriota bacterium
CGATTGGGTCAAGCCCACCGAACGCAATCTGGACTTCGCTCTCGCCAGCGAACGCACCGCCGCCGCCACGCACAACACCCCCATCGAAGCCGAAATCCAGCGCCTCGAAAAGCTCCTCGAAGCCCTCCCAAAGGACGACGAAAAGACCAAACCAGAAGCCGACAAACTCCGCAAAAACATCGCCGATCAAAAGGCCCGCCTCAAGCCCAAACCCGACATCCGCGCCCTCTACGACATGGGCGGCGAGCCCTCGCCAGTGTTCCTGCTAAAACGCGGCGAAGCCCAAATGCTCGGCGATCGCGTCGAGCCTCAGGTCCCCGCCATCCTCCACCGCGACGGCCTCGCCCCCTACGTCCCAATACCCCCGTTCGAAAACACGAGCGGCCGCCGCCTCGCCTTCGCCCGCTGGCTCACTCAGCCCAATCACCCGCTCACCGCCCGCGTCATGGTCAACCGTCTCTGGCGCCACCACTTCGGCCGCGGCATCGTCGAAACCATGTCCAACTTCGGCAAAACCGGCGCCCCGCCCACACACCCCGAACTGCTCGATTGGCTCGCGATCGAATTCGTCGACAAGAACTGGAGCATCAAGTCCATGCACCGCCTCATGATGACGTCCACGGCCTACCGCCAGTCCGCCAACCCAGCCCCACAAGCCCTCTCCGCCGACCCCGAAAACAAGCTCCTCTCCCGCATGCCCCTCCGCCGCATGGACGCCGAACAGCTCCACGATTCCATGCTCCTCGCCACCGCCCGCCTCTCCCCGGAACGCTTCGGCCCCGCCGTCCCCGTCGAAACCCGCCCCGGCGGCGAAGTCGTCGAAAGGGCCGCCCGCGACCAGTGGCGCCGCGCCATCTATCTCCTCCAGCGCCGCACCACCCCTGTCACCCTCCTCGAAGCCTTCGACCTCCCCGCCATGTCGCCCAACTGCACCGAACGTGCCCACTCCACCGTCTCCACCCAGGCCCTGGAAATGCGCAACAGCCCCGTCGTCCTCGAACACGCCCGCTACCTCGCCGGCCGCCTGCTCGATCAGTTCCCCAACGACGCCGCTCGCCAAATCGACGACGTCTATCTCCGCACCGTCTCCCGCCATCCAACGGCCGAAGAATCCGCCCACGCCATCACCGCTCTCACCAAGCTCGAACAAAACTGGCTCGCCCATCTGGAGCAGCAAAAGGTCACCGCCCCCCACGCCGCCACCGCCCGCTGGCACGCCCTCGGCGATTTCGTCCACGCCATGCTTTCCTCCGCGGAGTTCATCTATGTCGACTAACCGCCTCTCCCGCCGCGGCCTCTTCAGCCGCATGATCGATGGCGTCCAGGGTGCCGCCCTCGCCTCCCTCGCCACCGCCGATTACGCCCGCGCCGCCAACTACGATCTCACCGCCAAACAGCCCCACTTCGCCCCCAAAGCCAAAGCCGTCATTCACCTCTTCATGAACGGCGGCCCCAGCCAGGTCGACCTCTTCGATCCCAAACCCGCCCTCCAAAAATTCGCCGGCACCGCCCCCAGCCGCGACATCGTCAATCAAATCGAATTCGCCGATCAGATCGGCGTCATGATGCCCGCCCCCTTCGGCTTCAAGCGCTACGGCAAATGTGGCATGGAGATGACCGAACTCATGCCCCACCTGGGCTCCGTGGTCGACGACATCGCCTTCATCCGCTCCACCTACGGCGAACATTTCAACCACGAACCGTCGCTCTATCTCATGCACTCCGGCCGCACCCTCCCCGGCCGCCCGTCGCTCGGCGCCTGGGTCACGTACGGCCTCGGCTCGGTCAATCAAAACCTGCCCGCCTACGTCGTTCTCGACGATCCCAAGGGCCTCCCCATCAACCTCACCCAGAACTGGCAATCGGGCTGGCTCCCGCCCATCTACCAGGGCACCCGCTTCCGCTCCGAAGGCCTGCCGCTTTTGAATCTGAAGCCACCGGAAGAGCTCCCCTCCCCGCTCGTCGAAGCCCAGCGCGACCTCCTCCGCACGCTCGATCAGCGGCATCGCTCCGCCCGCCCCGGCCACGGCGATCTCGACGCCCGCATCGCCAGCTACGAACTCGCCGCGCGCATGCAGCTCTCCGCCACCGACGCGCTCGATCTCAGCCAGGAATCCGAAGCCACCCGCGAAATGTACGGCCTCAACGACGACGCCACGCAGTCCTACGGCCGCCGCTGCCTCATGGCCCGCCGTCTCGTCGAACGCGGTGTCCGCTTCGTCCAGATCTTCATCGAAGGCCAGATCTGGGACAACCACTCGGACCTCGAAAAGTCATTGAAATACTGCTGCGGCAAGACCGACAAACCCATCGCCGCCCTCATTCGCGACCTCAAACAGCGCGGCCTGCTCGATTCCACTCTCATCCTCTGGGGCGGGGAATTCGGCCGCATGCCCATCTCGCAAATCCGCGCCGGCGGCACCGCCGGCCGCGACCACGGCCCCGGCGGCTTCACCACCTGGATGGCCGGCGGCGGCACCAAGGGCGGCGTTGTCCACGGCGCCACCGATGACATCGGCTACAAAGCTGTGGAGAACCGCGTCAGCGTGCACGACTTCCACGCCACCATGCTCCACCTCCTCGGCTTGAAATTCCGAGACCTCGCCTTCACCCGCCACAGCCTGCCCGAACGGCTGACGGACCAATACCCGGCCCGCGTCGTCTCCGAGATTCTGGTCTAGAAGGTTCCCGCCATCCGGCTCTTCCCCGCGCGCGCCGCCACCGCGCCGCACTCGGTGGCAATGGAGACTTCTTCCTTCGCCGGCAGCCAGTGCCCATACTCTTCCCCAAACCATTTGGCGGCGAAGCTCTTCTCCGCCGGGGCCACAAATTCCAACCGGTCGGCGTAAAACTGCGACCACGGCTCGCACCGGTTGCGAATTGTGGAACGGATCGACTTACGGCTAAACCGGTACCGGCTCGGGTTCAACGATTCGTCCAGGTGATTGGACAGAAACGGTTCCAACAAATGGTCCCGGTCGATACCCGCCCGCAGCCGCCAGCCCTCGGCCGTACGTTCAAACATCGGCTGCCTCTCGGTGTCCCCAATGCGCACAGAATGGCGGAGGTTCTGATAGAACTTCATGCCGGCGTAATTGGCCGCCAGATCCCCATTCGAGTACACTCCACTGGCCAGCGTGCCGAAATACTTATGTTCCTGTTTCACGCCGCGCGCCACCACCGCGGCGATAGCGTCCGCCTCGCTCGCCCCGGCGGCTTTATACTTCGTGGCCAGCACGGCGTAGCCGTGGCCCTGCTGGAAGAAGTGGTCAATCTTGTCGGTGCCCACATAGTAACCGTGCACCCGAATCGTTGGCGCATCGATCACGAAAGACGCCGGCACTGGCGAAAGCGTGGCGCGGTAAATGGACGAAAACAGCCCCGGCCGGAAACGCACAGGAGCCTCGGCCACTCGAATCCCCTTCACCCATTTCACAATCCGCGAAGCAAACACATTCCGCCCGACCCACTCAAAGAGTATCTGCTCCGGCTCACGACCGGTGCGATCCGCTTCGATGATCGCCACCACCTTCCGCGACAGTTCCGGGCCAATGTCATAGAGCGGTGTTCGGGGTGTGGTGAACTGGTCGGTTTCAGTGCTAAGCGCCACGAGGCCAGCCGCGAAAAGGCCGCACGCCAGTAACGGCGTATTAATGAATTGGAAACGATAATGCAATGCTTCCAGTTTACGAAAAATTAGGGACAGTCACCGCAATTACCCCATTTCCCCGTAAACCAAACGCAATATATTGGTGTCAGACACCTCATTTTTATCCGTAAAATACGTGTCTTACGTCGCGGGGCCGTACGCCGATTACCCACCCACCCGCAACGCCTGACCCAGATCCCGCCAAAGGTCTTCGGCGTTCTCAATCCCCACGCTCAGCCGCAGCAGCGAAGGCGGCAAATGCTCCTGCCCCGGTATACACGCCCGCCTCTCAATCGTCGATTCCACCGCCCCCAGGCTCGTCGCATGGTGGATTAGCCGCAGCTTCGTGCAAACCCGGTCCGCCGCCTCCGCCCCGCCCCGCACATCGAACGAGATAATCGTACCAAACCCGTTCAACTGCTCCCGCGCCACGGCATGCGTCGGATGGGACGCCAATCCCGGGTAGCGCGTCACTGCCACCTCCGCGTGCTCCGCCAACCGTTCCGCCAACACCCCCGCGCTTCGTTGCGCCCGCTCCAGCCGCAGCGCCAACGTCCGCACGCCGCGCACCGCCAGAAAGGCCTCCATCACGCCCGGCGTCGCCCCGGTCAATTCGCGCGTATGCCGCAGCGCCGCCGCCAACCGCGAATCGCGAACAGTCACCACGCCGCCCAGCAAGTCCGAATGCCCCCCAATGAACTTGGTGGCCGATAGCATCGAAACCTCCGCCCCCAACCGCAGCGGCTGCTGGTTCAGCGGCGTCGCAAAGGTATTGTCGACGCCAGCAATCGCGCCCGCCTTTCGCGGCGCCGCACAAATGGCCCGCACGTCCGCCACCGAAAGCAGCGGATTGGACGGCGATTCCAACCAGATCAAATCGGCACTCGCTGCCCCTGCAATCCACGCCGCCGTATCCGCAACCGCGATCTTCCGCACCGTCCAACGCCCCCGTGCCTCCCCGGCCGCAGCCAGTCCGGAAACCCCTTGGTAGCAATCGTCGGGCAACAGCACGACCGCCCCAGCCGGCAACTGCTCAAACACCGCGGCAATCGCGGCCATCCCCGATGCAAAGGCGACAGACTCCCCGCCCTCCATCCCACCCACAATCTCCTCCAGCGCCTCCCACGTCGGCGTCCCGTCGTCCCTGGCGTAAGCCCGCTGCTCCCCCAGGACGAAATTGGAAGCCGGCACCAACGGCACGTTCAACGGTGCCCCCGGCGTCCGGTCCCGCCCCCCCGATACCAGCCACGACTCTATCGAAAGCCCATCCGCATCATTTCGCTCGTCATGCATTTCCCCAGTGTATCCATCACCTCCATAACCTCGTCCCTCATCGCTTTTGCAAACGCTCGGTTCGCCGTCCCATCCCCCGCCAGGCAGTTCGATCATTTAATGCAAAGGGAGGGCATCCAACAATTGCCGCACCGTTGCCGCCAGAGTGTCCTGGCTAAATGGCTTCTGCAAAAAACCACACCCTGGAACCGCTTTCCAATCATGGACGCGCGCCTCCGTGGAATACCCCGATAGGAACAGAATTCTCAGTCCGGGCCGCGCCGCCTGCAGCCGCTTCGCCAACTCCGCCCCATTCATCTTCGGCATCCCGACATCCGTCACCAACAGCTCCACCGGGTTCTCCGCGAATAGTTGTAGGGCTTCATCCGGCCCCGCCGCCTCCAGCACACGATAACCGTACGCCCGTAATATGATCCCCACCATTTGCCGTACCGCTGGCTGGTCTTCGACCAATAGGATCCTCTCGCCCCGCCCCAACGCAATCGTCGCCTTTGGGGCCGTCACGGTCTCCACCGGCGCTGTCGACACCGGCAGATACAATCGAAACGACGAGCCTTTGCCCATCTCGGTCTCGACGGCTACATGCCCGCCGGACTGAATCGCGATCCCCTGCACCGTCGACAATCCCAGCCCCGTCCCGCGGCCCAACCCCTTCGTGGTGAAGAACGGTTCGAAGATGTGCCCCAGTGTTTCCGCGTCGATCCCGGTACCCGTGTCCCGCACCGTCAACTCCACATAGGGGCCTGGCACCACCGGCTCATCGCAGATCACGGGGCTCCCCTCCAGGTCGCACACCCTCGTTGCAATCGTCAACGTTCCGCCGCCCGGCATCGCATCCTGGGCATTAACCGCCAGATTCATCACCACCTGCTCAATCTGATTCCTGTCCGCGAGCACCTGCGGCAGTCCCTCCGCCAGATTCATCTCGATGGCAATGTGCTCATGGATGAGTCGCCGCAGCATTCCCTCCATCCCACGCACTGCATCGTTGACGCTGAATCGCTCCGGGTGCAATACCTGCCTCCGGCTGAACGCCAGCAACTGCTTGACCAGCAGTGCGGACCGTTTCCCGGCGTTCAGAATCTCATTGACGTTCCGATACTGCGGATTCGCCGGTCCCATTTGCCGGATGGCAATCTCCGAATAGCCGTTAATCACCGTCAGCATATTGTTGAAATCGTGTGCGATGCCACCGGCCAGCCGCCCGATCGATTCCATCTTCTGGGCCTGCATCAACTGCGAACGCAACCGCTTCTCCTCCGCTTCGGCTTCCTTTCGCTCCGTCACATCGTACAGGCAGATCAGCGTCTGGCCCTCTCCCTCCGACGAAATCACCGACTCCGATTTCCAAAAGGTGACCTTCCGCGTGGCGCTGTTACCCGGTGCACGGACCTCGCATTCGATCTCCTGCGGCGTGAAACTTGTCCTGCGTGCCTTACCTGTCGATGCCTCAACACGGCCACTCGTGTACGCCGCCTCGGAATCGCAATCTTTCGGATCCGTCAACGAATGCACACAGTGCAGTGCCTCGCCCACTGGCGTCCCCACCAACTCCGCTTCACTTGCCCTGGAGTACTGCGCGAACGCCGGATTCGCACGCACAATGTTCCGGTCGTTATCCACAAGACACAACATCACCGGAGTATGGCGGAAGATCGTCTCAACCGTGGCTCGGCTGCTTGCCACCGCGGCGTCTCGCTGCTTGTCCGCCGTGATGTCGCTGATCACTACCTGCCACTCCGGTCGCCCCGCCGTCTCCCTCGCCTTCGACATCTCCAGCCGAGCCCAGAACGGCTCGCTGTCCTGTCGTTTCAGCCGTAACTCGAAGCGCTGCGCGCTTCCGTCGTCCATCCATAGCTTCCGGTGCAGATAGTAGACATCCTGGTCGGCGCTCGCGATGAACCGGGAAAAGGGCTGCCCGGTAAGGCTGCTCCTTGTCACTCCCAATTGCTCCCCTAAAGTCAGATTTGCCCGTTCCACCAGGCCCGATTCCGATATCGTGCAGTACCCGACTGGCGCAAAATCGTACAGATCGACATAGGCCGCCTTCGTCTCTTCCAGTTCCGCCTGGGTCCGGCGCAACTCCTCGTTCTGCATCTCCAGTTCAATCTGGTGAACGCGCAAGTTGTGCAGGATGGTTGGTATGTCCTCTGACGGGTCCGGTCCGGCTTCCACCCCTTCCCGGGAAGATGCTATGGTTTCCGCATGTTGACGTAGCTCCTCGGAAAGCCAATCACCATTAGACATCTCGCCTCCTGTTTACTTGCCGCGCCAGGGTCGCGATCGCGTAGGTGCCTCCCCGGCTGTTTGTCAGTGCCGTCGCCGTTAGGACAACCTCCAGCCGTTGTCCGTCTTTGCCGACCCGGAGTGCACGATAGGACTCCAGAATCTCCGATTGACTCAGTCGTTGTACCAATCCCAGCGCCTCTTCCCGGTCCGGTTCCGGAATCAGTTCCCGGATGTTCATCTCCAGAGCCTCGGCCGCGGTCCACCCAAACATCGCCTCCGCGCCGGGGTTCCACGCAATGATCCGCCCCTCCATATCGTGCGCCACAATGGCGTCACTCCAGTCCCGCACCACGGCTTCGAATTTCCCCAGATGATCCGCCTGCATCCGTTCCGCTTCGGCCCGGCGCTCTTCGGTGGTATCCAAAAGAACCATCAGCCCCGCCGTCATCCGCCCCGCCGCGTCGTAAACAGGCGCCGCGTTCGCCATCACCACCCGCTCCTCCCCGTTAGCCCGCCGGGTCACCAACTCCCGGGTGCACGCTTTCCCGGTCGCCATCGCTTGTGTCAGCGGAATCTCCCCCGGCTCCAGTTCGCGGCCCTCACAGTCCCGCAAGTGCCACACGGCCGCCAACGGATCCGTCAGCTCGGTTGCGCCCTCGATGCCGCGGAGCTTCAACCACGCCTCATTCACATATCGCATCCGCCCGTCCGCCACGTTCGCAATCACGACTCCCGCATTCCCCTGGTCCATCGCCGTCTGCAGAATCGCCTGCGTCTGTCCCAACTCCTCCAGTGCTCTCCGCGCGACGGAGATATCCACGAATGTGATCACAGCTCCTTCAATGACGTTCTCCACCGTCCGGTACGGTTGAATCCGCATGGTGTACCAGTCCCCGCCCCGCGCCTGTACGTCGCCTTCCTTCGGGATCAGCGTATCCAATACCACCTGCACGTCCGCCGCGAGACTGCTGTACCCAGGCAGATTTGACGAGAGATGGCCCACCGGCCGGCCTACGTCGCTGGCGATCAGGTTGATGATTCGCGTTGCCGCCGGGGTGAATCGCAAAATGCGCAACTTGTGATCCACGTACACCGTCGCAATCCCGGTTCCCGCCAGCAGATTGTTCATGTCGTTGTTCGAGCGGGTCAACTCGGTGACTTTGCTCTGCAGTTCCCCGTTTACTGTCGCCAGCTCCTCGTTCACCGACTGCAACTCTTCCTTCGACGTTTCCAGTTCCTCGTTCGACGACTGCAACTCCTCGTTCACCGATTGCATCTCTTCGTTCGACGACTGCAACTCCTCGTTGGCGGTCTCCAGTTGCTCGTTCGCTGCCTGCAGGTACATCTCTTTGGCGCGCAACTCCTGCTGCAGGGCAGCCACCCGTTCATCGGTCGCCACTTCCGGATCACTCACCGCGAGGTTCGCAATCGGCGCAGCCTCGGGCTCTTCTTGCATCGCCACCAGGAATAGCGGGTCCTCCACCCTGTCCCCGGTCCCGGCCGGCACCGGCCATACCATCAACTGCACAGCCGTATAGTGTCCGTTGGTTTTCACACGAATACCGCGGCGTTCCACCACTGCCTTCGTCTGAGCCGCCGCGTGCAGACTCATCGTCAGTTCCGGACGCAAGCCCTCCCGGGCCATCTTCAGGATGTTGGGTACGCTCACTTCCCCCGGCGCCGGTTCCAGATACTGCCCGGTCCGCCCGTTTACATACAGAATGTCGCCAAGGGCGTTCACCAATACTGCCGCGGGCGCAAACCGCTGGAGCAGTGTCCGCTCGGCGATCTCCCGAAATGGCCGTTTCATATCACTTGTTCGCTTTCCTTCGACCCGCGTCGATGACGCTTCCTTCGTTACTTCCGTCCCCGGCGGCCACGTGAGCAAACGGTCGGAGCTGATTCGGCGGGTGGTGAGGCTTTCTACCCGCCGCTGGTACAGCTTCGCTTTCCGGTCCACCGGAGTGAACAGATCGTTAAACTCACCCGTCGTCTCCGCCGACCCCAAAAACAGAAATCCACCGGGACGTATCGAGTAGTGAAACAGCGGAATCAGCTTCTTTTGCAGATCCCCGTCAAGGTAGATCAGCAGGTTCCGGCAACTCAACAGGTCCAGCCGGGAAAACGGCGGATCCTGGATCATGTCCTGCTCGGAAAAGATCACCGTGTCTCGAATGCTCTTTTTAATCCGGTAGTGCGTGCCGTTCGGCGAAAGCCGGAAGAATCGCTCCAATCGTGTTGGCGAAACCTCGGCGGCAATACTGGCCGGATACTGTCCAGCTCGTGCAATCGCAATCGCTTGCGGGTCGATGTCGGTCGCGAAAATCTGTAATTTGATGTTTCCTGTTTGCGTCTCCTGCCGCTCCGCCAATAGGATCGCCAGCGAGTACGCCTCCTCACCCGTGGAACAGCCGGGAACCCATACTCGCACCGTGCCGCCCGCCCCCGCCGAGGACATCAGTTGCGGGATCACCTGCTCTTCCAAGGCCAGAAACGCCTCCGAATCGCGGAAGAAACGGGTCACGCCGATCAACAGATCGCGAAACAGCGCGTCCACCTCCGTTGGCTTCTCCTTCAGATACTTCAAGTACCCGTCTATCGATGAAAACTGATGCACCGCCATTCGCCGTTCAATGCGGCGGTTCACCGTATTCATCTTGTAGTGCGAGAAATCGTGGCCGATACGGGACCGCAACTGCGAGAGAATCTGCCGAAGCGCGTTCGCGCCCGCGGGAGCAAGGGGGCCCTTTGCCCGTGGCGGAGGACTGAAGGCCTGCGCTACATACGAAATCAATTTCCCCGCCATCTCCTGCGGTTTGAGTTCAAAGTCAACCAGGCCCGTTGCAATTGCGCTCCGAGGCATCCCGTTAAACTCGGTCGACTCCGGATCCTGCGCCATCACCATCCCGCCGTGACTCTTGATCGCCCTTGCCCCGCGCGTTCCGTCACTGCCTGTGCCCGAAAGGATAACGCCGATCGCCCGCTCCTTCTGATCCTCGGCCATCGAACAGAAAAAGTAGTCAATCGGCAACCGCAGGCCCCTCGGGATCGTTGGCTCCAGTAACTGCAGCGAGCCGTTCGTCAACGCCATATCCCGATTCGGCGGATTGATATAGATGCAATTCGGCTCCACTGCCATGCCATCCGTGACCTCAAAGACCGGCATGCGGGTGAAACGTTGGACTAACTCGGCAAGAATACTTTGTGGTCTGGTGCCAGATGTTGCACCAGAACGAAGGCCATCCCCGGATCCTCGTTGCCGGGTATTCCGGAAAGAAACGCTTCAAACGCCCCAAGCCCACCCGCTGAGGCACCAACCCCAACAATACCAAACCCCCGATTGCTTCGTATTCCCATCCTAACCCTACGCTACTCCTTCTCGGTTCCAATGAACAGCGGTTTATATGGGCCGAACCACGCGTTCCGCCCCCTCTAAAAGAGTAGCGCCCCGTCTTGGCCTCGAATTTTGCGAGTGTCGCCGTCCGGCGGCTGTCGATCCGGAAATAGAGAAGGAAGCTCAGCCCCATCCCCCATTCCCTCCAACCCCGGCTTCGCCTATAGTGAGGTTTGGAGCACAGTCGCTCCGCACCCCTGCACCCGCATCGGCCCGGCGCGACGCAGGAGGTGAGTTCGATGAACTGGCACCTGGTCCGGAATGGCAAGCACTACGGCCCATTCGATCAACAAGCGCTGCAGAAACTGATTGCCCAGGGGCAACTGCAACCCGGCGACATGGTTCGCCCCGACAACTCCCCCAACTGGATCCCCGCCTCCCAGGCCCTCCGGTTCGCCCAACCGCCCCCCAAAAAGCGTGGCTGCCGCGGCTGCCTCACCCTCCTCATCGGCATCCCCGCCCTCCTCCTCCTCGGCCTCTTCCTCTGGCTCAAATACAAGGATTCCGGCAACCTCACCCTCGGCGCTGCCACCCCGCTCACCACCCAAACCATCCCCCCATCCGGCGGCGTCATCGCCATCCCCAACGGCCCCACGCTCACCATCTCCGCCGAAGCCTACACCCAACCCACCACCTTCAAAATCACCACCACCGCCATCACCGCCCACAAACTCGGCCCGCTCTTCCACCCCGCCTCCCCGCTCATATCCATCGACAACGGCCACGGCTACGCCAACGACCCCATCACCGTCAAAATCCCCATCAAGCTCGCCAAAAACGAATTCGCCCTCGGCTTCTTCTACGACCGCAAAACCAGCCGTCTCGAAGGCCTTCCGCTCGTCGCCGAAGACGCCCAGTCCATCACCGTCCTCACCCGCCACTTCTCCGACATCGTCATCTCCAAAGCCAAAAAGGAGGAGGTCATCAAAGCCCTCCCCGTCGACAGCGGCTACCTCCCCGGCGCCGACGACTGGCAGTTCACCAACTACGGTTCCTGGCTCGCCCCCGGCGGCCACTGCGCCGGCCAGTCCATCACCTCGCTCTGGTATTACGTCGAAAAGAAGAAGGCCGCCGGCGAACGCCCCCTCTACGGCCGCTACGACAACAACGACTACGGCATGGGCACCATCGACCTCCAGAACGACGACTCCTGGGGCTACCGCTTCTCCTCCGTCGTTCAAAGCGAGCTCGATTGGAACAGTCTCAGCCGCCGCATTGTCCGCAAGTTCAACGGCTTCAACAGCGGCCTCACCTGGCTGGCGTTCGCCTACGCCATCCATATCACCGGCGAACCCCAATACATCGAAATCTGGGGCCAATCCACCGACAAAACCGGAAAAACCACCGAAGCCGGCCATGCCATGGTGGTCTACAAAGCGGACGCCACCGGCCTCTACATCGCCGACCCGAACTACCACGGCAACGCCAACCGCAAGATCACCCTCGCCGCCGGCCAACTCCAGCCCTACAACTCCGGCGCCAACAAGGCGGAAATCGACAAAGGCAACGGCATATCATTCCCGACGCTCCTCTACATCGGCAAAACCGCCATTGCCGACTGGCCCAACGTCGCCAACCGCTACGCCGAAATCGCCACGGCCAAAATCGGAAACGACAAATTCCCCAACTGGAAAATCACCTACATGGTCCAGGAGGGCCCCAACCAGAAGTGGCTGGAACTAACCAAAGTCATCAAGACCGCCGAAAACAAAATCCGCCTCCACATCAAGTTCCCCTACGGCTCCGGAGCCGCCCCCTACCGCGTCACAGTGTACAAAGGAACCGCCCCCCAGAACACAGGGGCCTTTGACGCCAACGGGGACGCCTACTACAACGCCGCCCTGGAAAAGGGGGTGAACAACCTCGGCTTCTACTACTTCAAACTGGACGCCAACGGGGACGAGCAGTACATCGATTTCAAGCGTGCCCGCGTCCTATTCGGAGATGACGATCTCACCGGAACCTGGAAGGGCGAAATGACCGCGCGCGGCACCGAAGTCTTCCGCAAGCACATCGAAGATCTGGTCGTGGTAGTTCTCCGCGCCTTCTTGCCGGACCGTACCGAAGGCGATCTCCGAGCCGCCGCCGCCGCATCGATCAAGATGAACGTTGAAACCCACCCCTTCACCCTGCAACTGACCAAACGCCCCAACGACGAAGCCAAGTACGACTTCACCATGCACGGCCCGGAGACGGTAACCGGCGTAGCCGACTACAAGGACGGCGAACTAACCTGGCGAGCCCGCGCCGCCGACCGGTCCACCGCCGACTACCGCGGCACCACTACCGCCAAGGGAACCATGACCGGCACCATCGCCATCAACGCCTGGGGCCTCATCCCCAACGCCGCCACCAGCACCTTCGCAATACAAAAGCAATAATGTGGTGTCAGACACCTCATTTTTTTCCGTAAAACGTCTCTATTGCACCGCCAACCCCACTCGCCGCCCCGCCGGCCCATCGCCCACCCGAATCTCATGATTCCCTTCCACCAGCCCCTCAGGCACGCGCAGGTTTAACTGATACACCCCCGTCCCCACCAACCCGCCCCACTCCACCACAGCCGCCAACCCACCTACCGTCACCACCGGCAATCGCCGCAGTGCCAACGGCCCCGTCACCGCCCGCCCCGCCTCCGGCATCGGGTCCGTCTCCCCCAACCCCATCGCAAAAACACTGATCAACTCCCCCGCCCGCGCCGCCCGCCCATAACTCCCCGCCAGCGTCCCATCGCCGAACACCGCCGCCGCCTGCAATCCCGTCGCGTGCGGGATCCCGATCACCGCTCCATATCCCTTCCCATACCCAATCCGCACCCCAACTGACTCCACCCCATCCCGCAAAACCTTCAACTCGCACGTCCCCTCTCCCGCGACATCAAAATACAAATTCACCTGCCCCGGGCTCACAAACGCCGGATACAACGGCATCCCATCGCACCGTGCCGACACCCCCGCCAACACCTCCGGCAATCGCCCATCCACAATATCCGCCCCGCTCCACGCCCGAACCGCCCCCGCCAGGTTCGAACCCGACACAACCACAAATCCCCCCGCGCTCACCCACCCCACATCGCCGTTCAAATTGGTCACCGCCCCCGCCGTAAACGACGGCCGCTCCACCGTCCCGCCCTGCCGCACCCGGAATGCCGACCCCGCCACCAGCACATCTCCCTCCCGCGCCTTCCCCGTCAGGTTCGGCGCCACCGTCACCTCCACAAACGGGTACAGGCCGCCCTTGTTGTCCACCGCCCGCCCAGTCAGCCAGTCCACCGTACTCGTCACCCGCCCGCCAGCCAGAAATCCGCCCGTAATGCCCACCTGAAACTGCACCTCCCCGCCCGCATTGCCCACCTCCCACTCCTGCGGCCGCAGCACCGGTCGCAGCACAGGGTCCAACCCGCTCTGCGTCAGCAACACCCGGTTCCCGCTCACATTCACATATCCGGACCGCATCTCCGCCCCGCTATGCGCCTCCACCTGCCACCGGATCGACTCCGGCCCCGCCACCGTCGCCCGAATCCAACTCGCCTCCGCCGTCGCCGTCAACGCGCACCCCTCCGCCCTCGCCGGCAACGTCGTTTCCCCCGCGATCGCCGAAAAGTGAAGCGACGGAAAGACACTCACCCGGCACTCCGTCTGCAGCCGCAACAAATCCGACTTCCACACAGCCGACCGCAACCCCGACCGGTCCTCCGCCTCCACAAACACCGTCACAGCCGCCCCCAGCGCCGGCTTTAACACCACGTCCGGCCGCAACTCCCGCTCCTCTCCGCGAAACGTGTTGTTGGCCGGGTTGACATACCCGCCCAACGTGCAAAAGGCGTTATCCCGCCCCGTGCCACTCAGATACGCAAACGTTCCCACCGCCGCGTCAATCCGGAACGCGCACCCCCTCGCCCGGTCCGCTGTCTCCCCAATCACCACGTCCACAAACCGAACATCGCCCACCCCGTTCTCATCCCGCACCAGGAACGAAAACGACGTCGTCACTCCCGTCCGCACCGGCCCCGCGTTCGGACTCCCAAACGCTACCACCGGCGCCACCGCCCGCCCCGCTTGTTCAATCAACCGCGTGCTCCGCCCCAACGTCACCGCCCCGCTTCGCCCGCCCGGCTGCCCGTTGGCCTCCGTCTCCACCACCACCGTCGCCGGCCCCGTTCCCTTCTGCACCCGTGGCGTCATCCAATACGGACGCGCCGTCAACTCCCACGCGCACCCCGCCGGCGCCGCCACGCTCAGTGTCAATCGCCCGCCGCTCGCCCCCACATTCGCTCCCGGGCTCAACGCATAGGTCGCGCATTCCGGTTCATACGCCACCCGCACCGTCAGCGTCGTATCCGTCCGGTCCAGAACCGTAATCGATAACGGCGAATACGGATCCACCCACTGCGTCCCAGTCGCCATCCCCTGATCGCCCGTGAACACCCGGTTCAGCTCCGCCCGCTCCGCCAACGGCGCCGGCGTCATGTCCAGCAGAAAACTCTCCGCCTCCTCGCTGCCTTCCATCTGCCGCAGCACCGCCACATTCGTCACCGGCGCCAGTCGCCCGCCCCCCACGGGCCGCCCCGTCAACGCCTCCCCGGCCCGCTCGTAGTGCAACAGCAGGCTCTGCTCCCCGGCGTCCACTCGCCGCCGGATCCGCAGCGCTTTCGTGCCGCCGCCCGCCGCGTGCAGCGCGCCCACCGTATACGTCCCGCTCGCTGTTACCGTCGTGATCTGGGCGCCGTCCAACCATCCCAGCATCTGCTTCTGGTTCACCCCGAATCCCATCCGGTTCTCCGTCCGGCCCATCGTGTTATAGGCGTCTCCGTACTCGTGGACAACGGCATCGGCCCGCCCCAACCCCAGCGCCTCGCCGTTGTAAACCAGCAGCTTCCCATGCTGCAACCCCAGCCCGTGGCCGAATTCATGATGCATCACGTTCAGCAGGTCCGTCCGCAGCAGTCCGCCCTCGCTGAAATCCCGCTGCCCCTTCCCCACCACGACATACTGCAAGGAGGCCTTCATCCCCCCCTGCGCCACCGGAAACGAAATACAGCCGAGCGTACTCTTCCCCGAAAATCCGCACGCGTTCAAATCGTTGCCGCCAATCACGATAATCCGGTTGTACCCGGCCAGGTTCGCCTCCCGCTGCGCCGCCGCCATCGCCGGCAATCCCACCGGGGACAGATCGCACGCAATGCTCCCCGTCAGCGTGTACGGCCCAAACACTTCCCCCTGCAACCGCACCTTTCCATAGCTGTTTTCGCCCAGAAATCGCTGCAGCGTCGCGCCGCTTTCGCCAAACACCACCTCCCGCGCCTCCCCCGCCGTAAACGGCAGCGGCTCCTGCCCCGGCAGGTTCACCAGGATCACCGCCACACGCTGCTCCCCAACCGTCGGGCACGCCGGGTCCGCCACCACCGCCCGGTCCAGCAATTCGGCCGACACCACCACCGCCCGGTCGCCGAACCGTACCGTCCGCAGCGCCATCTTCGCCCCGCACCCGGCGCTCACCGCCTCACGCCCATCCATCCGCGCCGTCACCCACTCCCCGCTCCCTGCCTCCTGGTACCGATACTCGTACACGCTGTACCCGGCCCGGTCCTCCACCGTCACCTCCACCGTCACCTCCACCGCCCCCCGATACTGCGAATAGCGCTCCATGTACTCGCCCCCCGGCGTCTCCTCCGCCCGCAACGCCACCTCCCGCGCCGCCCGCGGGTCCAAAATCGCCAACCGCCGCAACGCCTCCAGCCGCTCGCGCCGCTGCTCCCGCCCCAGTCCCGTCTTCATGCGCGCATTCGCGCCCCGCACCCGATCCCGCAACTCGGAAACCTCGTCCGCCATCAGCCAGCCGCTCAGAAGGAAAAACACCAACAGTCCGCGCATATCCGTATCTGCGCCATTCGTCCGCCTTCCTGCGACTTTTTTTGACAGCTCCTCTGCAAAAACTCGCAGAGCTCTTCAAACATGTCTAAACTCACCCTTCTCGCCATCCTCCTCTGTGGCGTCCTCGCCGCCCAAACCGCCGACCCGCCCAAGCCCCCAAAGAAAAAGGGCTTTTTCGATCGCCTCAACGAGAAAATGGACAAGCTCGAACAGAAGTACGGAACGCAGCCCCCGCCCCCGCAGCAACAACAGCAACAGCCAAACACCCCACAACCCGCCGCAAGCACTCCACTGCCGGCCGACTTCTTTACCGACGCCCCGCCCCCTCCCCTCGCCCCGCGCGGCCCGCTGCTCGACCTCACCCAACCCCTCCCCGCCCGCCCCCGAGCCTACTGCGCCACCTCCCCCGAAACCCGCGCCGAATGTGCCAAAATCGCCCTCGTCGCCGCCGCCCAGGGCCGCCACGATTTCCTCCTCCCCTGGATCTACCCCAAGTGGCGCAACAGCGGCTGGACTAACCCGAACAGCCTTCTGATCCATCCCGACAACTCCCCCTACTGCGGCAAATACCTCGCCCACGGTGGCGCTGAGTACGGCTACTTGGACTACGAAAAGTGTTGGATCGACTATACCGTCTACTTCGATAACGACGGCTATCTCACCGACATCCAAAGCCAGATCCGTACCATGCCCACCATCCAGTACGATCCCGCCCGCCCCAACGCCAAACAGCACCTCCAGTGGGTCGAAGACGCCCGCCGGCTCATCGAACTGGCCGGCCGGGCCAACCCCGCCAAAGTCTCCGAAGCGCTCCGTGCCTTCGGCTTCCAGGGCCCCTCGGCCGAAGGACTGATCGCCTTCCTGCGCGGGGAACAAAAAAGCTGGGGCCGCCCTGGCGAACCAATGGCGGCCAAAATCCAGAACTGCCGCCTCCATACCGCCACAATCCCGATGGACGGCACCAAGGCCGAAGCTCGGCTCCTGTGCGTCTATGACAATTACTTCCGCGACATCCTCGTCAATCTCTACTTCGACAAGCGCCAGTGGCTGGTATCAGGCACCTCCACATCCTCCGTCCCGGTGCAATCCCGCCACCAAAAATAGTCCGCCGCTCTGCGGCTTCCCACTCCCGCAAGCCATTCCACGAAATGGATGTCACCAATCGTCCGCAAACAACGCTTGCACAGGTGGAGCCCCGAAACCATGAACACCCGCAAGAACCACGCCGCCCTCCTCCCGGAGGACAAGACAGCCTTCGTCCAGGCCGTCCTGGCCCTGAAAAACGACGTCGATAGCGTCCTCAACCCCGGCAAAATGAAGCGCTACGACGACTTCGTCCAGATCCACAAGAACGCCATGATCGGTCCGGATATGTTCATGCCCATGCCGCACCAGGGCTCACTCTTCTTCCCCTGGCACCGCGTCTTCCTCCGGCAATTTGAATTAGCCTTGCAGTCCGCCACCGGGAACCCGAATATCGCCATCCCCTATTGGGACTGGGAACTCTCCGGCAAAAACAACCCCTTTACCCCCGATTTCATGGGCGGCGATGGAGACAATCGCGTCATCACCGGCCCCTTCGCCTTCGCCGGTAAGAAGTTCAAGATCCGCGTCTGGGATGGAGACACTGGGAATGCCGGCCTGCGCCGTGACTTCGGGAACGATGCCTCCGCCCACCTGCCGACGCCTTCCCAGGTAGCCTCGGCCCTCACCAAGACCCCCTACTCGCCCGGCCCCAAAAGTTGGCGCCCAGTCTGCGAAGGCGCACTGCACAACCCGGTCCATCGCTGGATCGGCGGCAATATGGCCGAAGTCACTTCTCCCAACGACCCCGTCTTCTTCCTCCACCACTGCTACATCGATCGCCTCTGGGAGAACTGGCGCACCCAGCACCCCACCAGCGAAGCCTACCTGCCCGCCGCCGGCTCCCCGGGTTACGACCTCGCCTCCGAACTCGTCTTCAATAAAGCCGGCAAGCCCGCCCCCTGGACTGGCTCCTGGACCGTCCAGGACACGCTCAATACCGCCACTCTCGGCTACACCTACGAATAGCCGCCACCACTCCTCGCGAATCGGGCGAGCCCGCACCACAGGCTCGCCCGCCCCGCCCAAAAAACTTTCGCGGCTTTCCCCCCAATTCCCGCATACCCATACAGTGCCCCCTAGCGCCGCCAGACGCTCCCACCTCCCCACCATCTGGGCCCGCCCCCTCGCGCCTGTCTTCCTCCTCATCATCCTGCCCGCCATCCTCGCCCAATCCCCCCGCGGCGAAATGTTCCCCGCCGGCCCCGAACAGGCCGAAGGCATGGCCACCGACAACGCCGGCAACCTCTACATCACCCGCCTCGACGCCACCATTGGCACGCCCGTCTCCCTCGCCTTCCACCGCCAACTCTGGATCGGCGCCAACATGGGCCTCTGGTCCTTCGACGGGCACTCCTTTACCGCCCACCCCCAGGTCCAGGGAGGCTCCGTCTACGAACTCGTCCCCGGTCCCAACAACCTCCTCCTGATCAACATCGGCGACGGCCAATACACCGCCTCCGCCTCCATCCTCCTCGCCCGCCTCGAAGCCGGCAAAATCCAGTCCATCACCAAACTGGCGCCCGCCAGCCGCTTCAATCGCCCCGCCTTCGATGCCAACGGCAATATCTACTACATCTCCAACCAAAAGGTATTCTTTCTCCCGGCCCAGCACGTCGCCGCCGCGTTCCAAGGCGCCAACCATGCCACCCCCATCCCCACTCCCCGCTTCAATAACCGCAACGCCGCCCTCCTTATCAGCGATGGCGCAGGCGGCGTCTGGGCCTACGGTGGCGCCGTCCTCGCCCACTATCGCGACGGCCAACCCACCCAACCGCCCCAAACCAGTCCCTTCTTCGACCCCATCCCCGGCATTGGCCCACAAGCCTGCCTCTGCAACGGCAATCTCTGGTTCCTCTCCAAGTTCAACCTCTTCACCCTCCAACGCGGCGCCATCTTCCGTTGGCACCCCGAGCCCGCCACTCGCGCCCTCACCATCCGTGGCCTTTACTGTGACCCGGCAAACGAACTCTGGATGGGTCTCAACGCAGGCCTACGCAAAATCCCAATAGCTGCCCAGCACTCCTCCGCCCCCTTCCTCCGCGTGCAAACTGGCGCCACCCCATGGACCATCCCCGCCGGCGCCCCCACCCGTTTCCCCTACGGCAATCACACCGTCCGGGCCGACCTCAGCATCCCCGTCCTCCTCCCCGCCGGTGCCCCGAACACCACCCAATACCGCTTCCGCCTTCTCGGCATCGAAGACGACTGGTCCGTGACCTCCGAACCCGAATTCGCCTTCGCCGCCGCCCAACCCAGCCACTACCGCCTCGAAGCCGATATCCAGATCAACGGCCAGTGGTCCCCACAACCCGCCGTCTACGAATTCCAGATCGATCCCCGCCCCCTCTCCCCTTGGCTCTGGCCCCTTGCCGCCGCTGCCCTCGCCGCCACTGCCGCCGCGGCCTGGCTCTGGCGCCGCCGCCTCCGCGAATCCGCCTGGGGCATCCCCGATACCACCCTCGGCCAGCGCTACCGCATCACCGAACGCATCGCCGAAACGAACATCTCCTACGTCTTTCGCGCTCGCGATACCAAACTCGCCAACCGCCCCGTCGTCCTCAAAGTCATCCGCCGCATCGCCGTTCATAAGGAAGCCATCGCCACCTTCCGCCGCGAAGTCGAAGCCCTCTCCCGCCTCCGCCACCGTGGCATCGTCACCATCCAGGACGTCGGCGTCCTCAACGACGGCCGTCCCTTCCTCGTCATGGAACTCATCGAGGGCGAAAGTCTCCGCGCCGTCCTCCACCGCGGTCCCCTCCCTCCCCATCGCACCGCCCGCGTCCTCGCCCAACTCGGACAAACCATCGCCATCGCCCACGCCAACGGCATCATTCACCGCGATCTCAAACCCGAAAACCTCATGCTCGAATTCCCCGGCTAGGACCGCGAAAACCTCGTCATCCTCGACTTCGGCACCGCCCGCATCGCCAACCCCGATTCCACCATCGAATCCGTCTCCGGCGGCACGCTCGACTACATGGCCCCCGAACAACTCTTCGGCCACTCCTCCGAACGGACCGATATCTACGCCGCCGCCCTCGTGACGTTTGAAATGCTCACCGCCAAACGCCTCACCGAACTCATGTGCGAAAACCCCACTGAAGTCGAACCCGCCCTCCGCCGGGAACTCAGCGCGGTAACTCCCCCCATCGCCCCGGCCGCTATCGACGCCATCTTACAAGCAGCCAATCCCGACCCCGCCAAACGCCCCCAAGACATCGAATCCTGGTCCCGTGACTTATCCGCCACGTTACTCGACTATGTTAATTTCGAAAGATAACCGTATGCCGAACGAAGTATCCAGCGACCTCTGGTCGCGCCTGGCGGACGGGGATGCGCAGGCGCTCTCGGAGGCGACTGCGCTGCTCTACCGCGATCTCCGCGCCGCCGCGCGTTCCGAGATGCGCCGCGAGCGCCGTGACCATACGCTGCAACCCACCAGCCTCGTCCACGAGATGCTCATCCGTATGCGCGCCTCCGCCTCACTTTCGGTCGAAGGTACGGGGCACTTCCTGAACATAGCCCGCGAAGTCATGCGCCATGTGCTTGTGGACCATGCCAAGGCGAAGTGCACGTTGAAGCGCAATCGCCTGCGTGCCGACGTGGCCCTGGAGAAACTCCCTCTCAGCGTCCCCGCCGAACAAACCGGGACCGAATGGAAGCTGGCGCTCCGCCGCCTGAAGTCCCACAGTCCCGACCGCGCTCGTGTCATTCAACTCCGCTATCTCTTCGGCCACACCTGGGACGAAATCGCCGCGCGCATGCAAATCACCATCAGCCAGGCCCGCTACCTCGAACGCGAAGCTCTCGGCTGGTTCCGAGCGCACTCGCAATAACTCCGCCAGTACCTCGCCGGATACTCCCATCGCGCGCACCGTCAATCGCGGCATCCCGGGCGGCTCCGTCATCCGCGGCGAAATAGATTACCCCATCGCCGCCGCTAAACCCGTCACCTCTCCCAAGCTAGCCTGGCCTTTGTGCCGGGAAGATCGCCGCTTGATTTCACTCAACTCGCTCTCCAACCAGTCGCCCGTGGAACACCGCTCAGACCTCCCGGCGCGTATCCCCCGTCGACGCCCCGCTCGCACCCTCTTCGCGTAGCTCACCATTCTCCGCAATCCGCACCGCCTCGACCCGCCGCACCCCTATCCCCAGCAAATAACGCGCATGCCGCAACTGCCCCACCCGAACCAACGCCCCCTTCTCCACCAGATCCGCCAGATCGCGCGTAGCCGTCGCCGGCGACGCACCCGTAATCGTCATGTGGTTCGCCGCGCTCAGTCCCCCTCGGAACCCCGATAGCCCTTCGCGAAGCATGCGCAGCACCGCCTTCTCCTGACGCGGATTGATCCGTCCACGAAGCCCATCCAGCAACTTCGCCTTGTTCAGCAGGAACTCGACCTCCGCCTCCGTCCGGTTCTGCGCCTCCAACACGATGCCGCCAAACCAGCACAACCAGGCATTCACATCATTGGACCTGTTCGCCGCCGCAAGATCTCGATAATACTCATGCCGGTGAATCAGGATTGTCGCGGCCAGCGCCGTCAGCGTCGGCAGTCCCGCCGATTGCGCCAGCGCCTTCTCCGCAATCGCCCGCCCGATTCTTCCGTTCCCATCCTCAAACGGATGGATGGATTCAAAATACAAATGCGCCAACCCCGCTCGCGTCACCGCCGGTAGCGGTTCCGGTCCGCCGGGGGCTGTCCGGTTAAACCACGCGACGAAGCCCGCCATCTCCACCAGCACCCGCGCCGACGGTGGCGCTTCGAAGTGAACCTTCGGTGCGACAAGCGCGCCCGACACAACCTGCATCGCCTCCGAGGCCGTCCGGTAACAGCCGATATCCCGCAGGTCGGCCCGTCCCATTGTCACCATCCGGTGCCAGCCGAACATCGTCTCTTCGGTGAGAGCGTCCGAATACGTCCGGTACAGGTCAATCATCATCGCGGCAATGCCTTGCTCACTGGGCCGCACGCGCCGCTCGTCACAAACCAGCCCCAACTGCCTGCGTAAAGAGGACTGCACACTGGCCCGGTCCAACAACTCCCCTTCGATCTCGGAGGTGGTGAGTGCCTCCAGTCCCATCGCCTCAATCGTCAACTGTTCCTGCTCGTCCGGCCCAAGGTGCTTCACCGTGCCCGCGAACACCCCGCTGCGAAAAAGAAATCGCTCTTCAGCCTGCTGCAATCGAGCGCGGTCCCAGTGAAACTGTGGCCAGTCCGGTTGTTCCCAGTTCCACCTCATGAGCGATAGACCCCTCTTCTATCGCTCATAATAGGTCAAAACGTGAGCGATAGCAATCCGGTCTATTCCTCACCTCCTTCAAAAAGCACCCCCCTCCGGAAAACTCAGTCACAACACTTGAAAATAAATTCAAAATCAAATAACCCACACCCCACCAACAACTTACCCCGCCCAGTACCAAATCCAGCAAGGTACCGAACTCCAAAGTCGCATGCTAGTTCTGGTAGTAGGAGGCTAATCATGCAATCGCAACCGCAACCCAACAAGCTCACCCGCTCCGAACAAGCGAAAATCAACGGCGCCAAATCCCGCGGCCCCAAGTCCCCCGAAGGCCACCAGAAGTGTGCCCAATCGGCCCAGGAAGCCAGCCGCCGCCGCGCCATCGCCCTCACCTTCGATTGCACCCTCCTCCCCAACGAATCCCGCGAAATCCATGACGCCATCGCCGCCGACGAGTTCGCCTACCACCAACCCGCCTCCCCCTCCGAGGTCCAGCTCGTCCAGGAACTCATCGACGTCAACTGGCGCATCAAGCGCATCCGTTTCGCCCAAACCAACGACCTCGTCGCCAACATGGAGTCCCAGCGCCAGCGCGCCGCCTTCCCCCAGCTCTCCGCCTCCATGGTCGCCAACGCCGAGCGAGAAGGCTCCATGCCCAACGGCGCCCAGCTCCAATTCGACCGCCGCGTCAACATCCTGGCCACCCACCGCGCCAAAATCCTCCGCGACCTCGAACGCCTCCGCAAGCGCTTCCCCGTCGCCCCAGGGTCCCAACGCGTGTTGGAAACAAAGCACTTCTCAACTGAATTTCAATTTGAGGGTCCCAACGACGCCCCCGCGCCCCAGCCCGAACCGCAACCCATGGCCTACGCCACGGACCCAGATACCCAAACCGTGGCCCCAGCCCCGGAAGCCCAGCCCACGGCCACGGCCACCGAAATCACCGCCTGGGCCGCCACCGCACTCGACTTCCACCCCGACGCCGTCCAGCACCAGATCATGACGGAACCCAACACCCGCATCCTGGTCCTGGCTCCGCGCCAAACCGGTAAATCCACCGCCGCCGCCGTGCGCGTGCTCCACGAAGCCGTCCACAAGCCCAACACCACGGTCCTCCTGGCCAGCGCCAGCGGACGCCAATCCGGCCAGATCCTCCAAAAGGCCCGCCAACTGGCCAGAAAACTCGATATCAAGCTCAACGGCCCGCCGCCCCAATGCGAAGGCTTCACCCTCGCCAACGGCGCGAGCGTAGTCGCCCTGCCCGACAACGAAGAGACCATCCGCTGCTTCTCCGCGCCCAGTCTCATCGTCGTCGACGAAGCCGCCTTCGCCTCCGATACGGTCTATAAAGCGCTCGAGCCCATGCTGACAGTCTCCAACGGCACACTCATGTTACTCAGCACCCCCAACGGCCAGCTCGGCTACTTCTACGAACAGTGGCATCTGCCCGACAGCCCCTGGACGAAGATCTTCGGCACTCTCGAAGACTGCCCGCGAGTGAACAAGGACGCCATCGAGGGCATGCGAAAATCCATGGCTAAGGCCGACTTCGAGCAGGAATTCGAGTGCAAATTCGTCGCCTCCAGCGGCCAGTTCATCAGCGTGGAAACATTCCGCAAATGCCTCCGCGACGACTTCGAACCCTTCTGCAAAGACTGGGACGAAGGTAACCTCGACTAACGAAATCGGCCCGCTCCTCAAAAGAGAAGCGGGCCGATTCACACAACCAAACAGAAAGGAAAACTACTTCCCGAAGTACCCGTCATCAATGCCAATGGTATTGGTCTTCTTGATGGATTCCACGGCCGCCTTCGCCAGTTCCGGACGCAGCTGTTTTTCAATCTGCTCCTTCATATCGGCCAGCGACTTGCTCTTGCGCTCGTCCACCTTGATCAGGTGGTAGCCGAATGCCGACCGCACCGGTTCGCCGACTTTTCCGATCGGCTGCGCGAACGCCGCCGTGTCAAATTCCGGAACCATCTGGCCGCGGCCAAACTGGCCCAGGTCGCCGCCCTGCGCGCCCGTACCCGTGTCATCGGATTCCGCCTTCGCCGTCGTCGCGAAATCGGCGCCAGCGTCCAGCTTCTTCTTCAACTCGATGGCTTTCGCTTTCGCTTCGTCGTCGGACAGCTCTTTCTGTCCCTCACGCAACGGCACGCGAGAGTCCTTGAACCGCACCAGAATGTGGCGCGCCTTCACTTCCTCGTATTCGCTCTTGTGCTCGTCGAAGTACTTCGCAACGGCGGCATCGTCAACCTTAACCGTAGCCTGCAGGTCGCGGAATAACATCTGCGCCAGCATCTGGTCTACCTGAAACGCAATCTGCGCCTTCGTCGCCGCCTGCTGGTCGATCTTGCGCTTCCGCGCCTCCTCGGCCATCATTCGCAACTCGGCGTACTGCTCAGCGACCTTCCGCTTGTTCGGGCCCTTCGCCTCGGTCTGAATCTGCGGCGGGAGCGCGTTGATAAACGTCTCGTATTCGCCTTTGGTTACTTTGAGCGACCCGATGGTCAACACCACCGGATCGGCGGCCGCCTCCAGCACCGGTTTCGGTGCCGACGTCTGGCCTGTGACAAGCAGAGAAGAAAATAAAGCGGCCGTGCTAAAGCCGAGAAAACAAATAGGTTTCATCCTTTGACCTTTCTCCAGAATAGCTCGAATTCTGTCCCCGGCGCGGTAGATTGGAGTAAGGAGGCCCTCGCCTCCCAAAAATTCATATATGGCAACAACCAAGAAACCACCGAAAGTGATGCGCCTCCGCGCCATCCTCCCGGACCTCTGGGAGATCGTCCGGCCCCTCCGCGGCCAGCTATTCATCGGTGTCGTCCTCATCATCATTGCCCGGTGTGCCAGCCTCATCCTGCCGGCCTCCACCAAGTACCTGATCGATGACATCATCGGCAAACGGAATCACGAAATGTTGATGCCGCTGGTGGCCGCCGTCGTTACAGCCACCATCATCCAGGCCGCCTGTTCGTTCACCGTCAGCCAGATTCTGTCCAAAACCGCCCAGCGCGTCATCGCCGACATGCGCCGCAAAATCCAGGTCCACATCGGCCGTCTGCCCGTGGCCTACTTCGACAAGAACAAGACCGGCGAGCTCGTCTCCCGCATCATGTACGACGTCGAAGGCCTGCGCAACCTCGTCGGTACCGGCCTGGTCGATTTCTTCGGCGGCCTGCTCACCGCCATCCTCGCCCTGGCCATTCTCTTCCGCACCAGCCCGCTGCTCACGGTGCTGGCGCTCGCCATCGTCGTCTGCGTCTCGGTCGCCATGTTCTTCGGCTTCAACAAAATGCGCCCCGTCTTCAAGGAGCGCAACACGATCTATTCCGAAATCACCGGCCGCCTCCAGGAGTCGCTCTCCGGCGTCCGCGTTATCAAGGGCTACCACGCCGAAGCCCGCGAAGAAGCCGTCTTCGCCACCGGTGTCCAGAAGCTCCTTGCCAACGTCATCAAAACCATCACCGGCGTCTCGCTCGTCAGCCAGTCCGCCGTGGTCTTAATGGGGCTCGTCGGCGCCCTCGTCATGTGGATCGGTACCCGCGAAATCCTCGCCGGCCACCTCACCCTCGGCGAGTTCATCACCTTCACCGCCTTCCTCGCCTTCCTCGTCGCGCCCATCTTCGGCATCGTCTCCATCGGCAGCCAGCTCACCGAAGCGCTCGTCGGCCTGGAACGGATGAAGGAGGTCCTCAACGAACAGCGCGAGGACCAGGACCCCGCCCGCGCCAACGCCATGCCGGCCATTCACGGGCGCGTCGAATTCGACCATGTCGACTTCGCCTACGAAGAAGGAAAGCCCGTTCTCCAGGACTTCTCTTTCGTCGCCGAACCCGGCTCCGTAACGGCCCTGGTCGGCTCCTCCGGCTCCGGTAAGTCGACAACCATCGGCCTCATCGCCGCCTTCGCCAAGCCGCAAAAAGGCCGTGTCCTGGTCGATAAAATCGATCTCGCCACCGTCACCCTGGCCAGCTACCGGGAACAGCTCGGCGTGGTCCTCCAGGAGACATTCCTGTTCGATGGCACCATCCGCGAAAACGTCGCCTTCTCCCGCCCCGAGGCGACCGAGGAGCAGATCATGGCCGCCATCAGCATCGCCCGTGTCGACGAGTACGCCGAGAAGTTCCCCGACAAGTACGACACCGTCGTCGGCGAACGCGGCGTTCGGCTGAGCGGTGGCCAGAAGCAGCGCGTGGCCATCGCCCGCGCCATCCTCGCCGACCCGCGCATTCTGATCCTCGACGAAGCCACCTCGTCACTCGATTCGGAATCGGAGGCCTACATCCAAGCCGGCCTGGCCCACCTGATGAAGGGCCGGACGACGTTCGTGATCGCCCACCGGCTCAGCACGATTCGCCGAGCCGATCAGATCCTGGTCGTCGAAAACGGCCGGATCATCGAGAGCGGAACCCACGACCAGTTGCTCACCGCCGGAGGCCGCTACGCCGATCTCTACCAGCGCCAGTACGACCTGGAAAAGAACCTCTTCCTGGCCGAAGGCGAAGGCGACACCATTGACGAGCCGCTGCCCGAACTCACGCCCAAGGCCTACCGCCCGTCGGCGTAAAACTCCTTCGGGTGCGTGGCGCGGCCACAACACGCAGCCCGCACCCAGCCCGGCGGTACACAGCCGCCGCGCCGCACCAGTCAAAGGCTAGCAACCCGCAGCCCGAACCCAGTCCGGCGGTATACTCCCGCCGCGCTGTTCCCGAAGGCCCGCACCAGTCGAAGGGCCGCGACACGCAGTCCGAACCGAGCCCGGTGGTACACACCCGCCGAGCTGTTCCCGGAGGCCCGCACCAGTCGAAGGACCACGACACGCAGTCCGAACCGAGCCCGGTGGTACGCACCCGCCGAGCTGTTCCCGGAGGTCCGCACCAGTCGAAGGGCCACGACACGCAGCCCGAACCCAGTCCGGCGGTACACTCCCGCCGCGCTGTTCCCGAAGGCCCGCGCCAGTCGAAGGGCCACGACACGCAGCCTGAACCCAGCCCGGCGGCCCACAGCCGCCGGGCCGTTCCCGGAGGCCCGCACCAGTCGAAGGGCCACGCAGCGCCGCCCGAACCCAGCCCGGCGGCCCACACCCGCCGCGCCGTTCCCGAAGGCCCGCACCAGTCGAAGGGCCACGACACGCAGCCCGAACCCAGCCCGGTGGCCCACACCCGCCGCGCCGTTCCCGAAGGCCCGCACCAGTCGAAGGCCTACCGTCCGTCGGAGTAAAACTCCTTCCGGTGCGCCGCGGCATAGGCCTGCATCTTCGCCGCTACCGCCGGTTGGGACTCCAGGACATTGGTCGTCTCCAACGGGTCTTTCTCCATGTCGTATAGGCTCAGCCCGATCTCGGTCTGGCGGTACACTCCCGCCGCGCCGTCGTTGCCCGCTGTGACCAACTGCCGGTACTTATGCGGCAGATGCAGCTTCCATTTCCCATCGCCGGAGATGACGCCCTCAAAGACCTCGCCCGTCGAAAAGGCGTAGAATTCGTGAGGATTGGTGGCCCCCTTGATGCCCGAAATCAGGGGCCATACGTCCTTCCCGTCGATCGGGTTCTGCGGCAGCGAGGCGCCTGCCAGCTTGGCAATGGTGGGCAACAGGTCGATCGTGCAGAAAGTCTTCTTCGAAACCGTGCCCACCTTGATCTGGCCCGGGTAGCGCATGATGCAGGCGCTCCGGGTGCCTCCGTCGAAGCCGGTCCCTTTGGATTCGCGGAACGGGGTCTTGCCCGCGTGGTTCCCGTAGGAGGTCCACGGGCCGTTATCGGAGGTCATGATCAACAGCGTGTTGCCGGCCACACCGGCCTTCTCCAGCGCGCCCATGATCTGGCCGACCGACCAGTCGAGCTCGGTGATCACATCGCCATGCACCCCGTGCCCGGACTTGCCGGCAAACGCCGGACTCCGGAACAGCGGCACGTGCGGCATCGAGTGGGGCACATACAGAAAAAACGGGCTGTCCTTGTGGCGGCCGATGAAGTCAACGGCGTGCTCGGTATACCACTGGGTCAGATAGGGCTGTTCAGCCTTGGTGACCCGTTCAATTTTGACCTTGCCGTTCTCCCAGAACTGCAGCGGTTGCGGGTAGTTTTCGGGGCGTTCGGGATGGAACTCCCACATGTCGTTCGAGTACATCAGGCCGCAGGATTCGTCGAATCCGCGAGCTGGCGGCCGGGTCTCCGGCTGGTCGCCGATGTGCCATTTGCCGAAGGTAGCGGTCTTGTAGCCGGCCTTTTGCAGGACCTGGCCAATGGTGGCAAACGAGGGGTCCACGCCGCGAGCGCGCGGCCCATGGGCGCCGAACATTTTGGTGCGGCCCGGGTAGCAGCCCGTGAGCAGCGCCGACCGCGAAGCCGAGCAAATGGCCTGCGGGACGTAGAAGTTGTGGAACGCGCAGCCCTGTTTGGCGAGCCGTTCGACGTTCGGTGTCGGGTACGGCGGCTTGCCAAACGGATGGAAGTCCGCCCACCCCGAGTCATCGAGGAAGATAACGACAACATTAGGCCGCTTGCCAGCGGCGGAAAGGTAGGAAACGCCCAATGAGGCAGACTTCAAAAACGAGCGGCGATCCAGCATCCGCCGAGTATATCGCGGCTCCCGCCGCGCAACATCCAGCCCCGCCCCCGTACACCCCCGTGTCCGCCGCAAGCCTCCGCACCACCGCCGGCCCGGGCCGCACGGCCATTGCCACGAATGGCCACAGTGCCGCCGCCGGACCGTGCCATGGCGGTGCCGCGAGTGATCAGACTCCGTGCGCCGAGCGTACGACGGGTCACATTGCCGTCGGCGTGTATTGCCCCGCTGGTGGAGCGGGCTGCATTCCGGTGGTGCGGGCGGGACAAGCATCCTGGGTTCCCGCTGCCGCTTTGCTGCCCGTCGGCGGCTCGATGGGGAACCGCGAATCCCTCTCTCTCATATCGGCCATGGGACACAGTGGCTTTAGGAATTCCTCTCGCCGGGGTATCCTCTTCTCTGTGAGCACGCCCACTCGCCGAGCCGTCCTCGGCACCGCCATCGCCCCCGCCTTCCTGCAAGGCCAGCCGCGCAGGACCTCGCGGCCCAACGTCCTGTTCATCATGGACGACCAGCACCGTGGCGACTGCGTCCGCGCCGACGGCAACCGAGCCATCCATACGCCGAACATCGACCGCATCGGCAACGAAGGCGCCCGGTTCTCCCGCGCCTACTCCACCTCGCCCACCTGCACGCCCGCGCGTAGCGCGTTGCTCACCGGGCTCGGGCCCTGGAATCACGGCATGCTTCACATGGTGGAGATGGGCCAGAAATACGCCTTCACCAAACCCCAGGCCATGCGTGACGCCGGCTACTACACCACCGGCATCGGCAAGATGCACTACAACCCCCAGCGGGCCCTGCATGGCTTCCACCAGACCATCCTTGATGAGAGCAGCCGCGCCCAGACGCCCGGGTTCCGCAGCGACTACCGCTCCTGGTTCTACTCCCAGGCGCCGCACCTGAATCCGGACGCCACCGGCGTGGGCTTCAATGACTATCCGGCCAAGGCCTACGTACTGCCGGAGAACCTGCATCCCACTCACTGGACGGCCCAGACGGCGGTGAACTTCCTGAACGGCTACAACCGGCCAGAGCCGTTCTTCCTAAAGGTCAGCTTCGCACGGCCGCACAGCCCCTACGACCCGCCGCAGCGGTTCATGGACCAGTACAAAGACGCCGACCTGCCGAAGGCCCATGTGGGCAAGTGGGCCGCCAGGAACGAGAAGCGGAACTCGGACAAGGACGACATCTGGCGCGGCGATCTGGGCGAGGCGCAGGTGCGCTCCTCGCGCCAGGGCTACTACGGCTCCATCTCCTTCGTCGACGAACAGGTGGGCCGGATTCTGGAGGCCCTGGAGAGGCGCGGATGGCTGGAGGAGACTCTCATCATCTTCACTTCCGACCACGGCGACATGACCGGCGACCACCACTTGTGGCGCAAGTCCTACGCCTACGAAGCCTCGGCGCGGATCCCAATGGCCATGCGCTGGCCGAAGGGCATGGTCAGCACCGCGCGCGGCCAGGTGATCGACCGGCCGGTGGAACTACGGGACATCTTCCCCACCTGTCTGGACGCGGCCGGCGTGAAGCACGAGCGCAAGCTGGACGGCGCGAGCCTGCTGAACCTGGCGCGGAATCCGAAGGGCGAATGGCGGGACGCGATCGACCTGGAACACGGCGTTTGCTATGCCCCGGAGAACAACTGGAACGGCTTCACCGACGGCAAGTCCAAGTACATCTACCACGCCCTGCACGGCGAGGAGCAACTATTCGACCTACAGAAAGACCCCGGCGAGATCAACGATCTCTCCGGGGTCTCTGCCTCCGAACCTTTGTTGCGACAGTGGCGCCAGCGGCTGGTGGACCACCTGGAAGTGCGTGGGGAGAAGTGGGTGAAGGGCGGCCGGCTGCAGACGCGGCAGGCCATTCCGAAGTCACCCAACTACCCGGCAGTCTAGAACAGGAAGCGCAGCCCTAACTGCATCTGGCGCGGGCCGCCGAAGCGGTCCGTACCGGGCGCGAAGGTGGGGATCAGCGCGGTGTTGTTCGCGAAGGGGATGCCCGTCAACGGATTGACCGTGGCGCGGGGGAGGCCGAAGGTGGTCTCGCCGTCGCCGTTGAAGGTCTTGTTGGTAGAGCGGGTGAGGTTGAAGGCTTCCATGGAGAAGTCCAGGCGCATGCGGTCGCCCACCTTGAAGGACTTGAGCAGGCGCATGTCCCAATCGAAGAAGCCGGGCTGGCGGTAGTCGGCGCGGCCGGCGATCTTGCCGTTGACGATGGGCCGGTCGTTGACCGTGTTGCCATCGTTCTGGGTGTCTGCCCCGATGACGGGTTTCACAGGGATACCTGTGCGGGCGAAGAGGAGCGTGCTGACGGTGAAGCCCCGGCCGATGTCGTACAGGACGTTCAGGTTGCCGTTGTGGCGGATGTCGTTCTTAGCGTAGCTTGCGTCCATGGTGAGGTTGTACGGGTTCAGGCCGCCCTGGCGGTTGAAGTCGCGCTCGTTGGAGTCGTCGTCGTGGCTGAGGGCGTAGGTGTAGTTGAGGCCCATCTGGAGCCGTTTGCGCATGCGGCGCTGGAGGCTCAGGGAGAAGCCGTCGTAGCGGGAGTGGGCCACGGATTTGTTGATGTTGATCTGGCCGAGGCCGGGATCGGGCCGGGCGATTCGTGCGGCGAGGCCGCCGAAGATGGGGGCGCCGGTGGTGGCGTTGGCGCCGGTGGCGGCGACGAGGTTACCGGCGGCATCGGTGGTGGGGAAGACTGGGTTGCCGTTAGGCAGCACGGTGGGCGCGAAGAGGTTCATGTCCAGGCGGCGCTGCAGGCTCCAGGTGGAGTTGCGGGTGTAGCCGATGGTGACCTTGGTGGTCCGGTCGAGCTCCTGTTCGAGGGCGATGGCGACCTGGCCGGAGCGGGGATTGCGGAAGGCCGGGTCGAAGGAGTAAATGCTGTTGATGGGGGTCTTGATGCCGGCCGGGAGAGTACGGAACGGCTGGGGGACCTTCAGGTACGTGAGCAGGGTGGGGTCGGTGTTCGTATCGAGGACCAGGGTGTTGAGGCCGTTGTCGGTGAAGACACGCTGCATGAGGTAGGCGGGGGTGCGGGCGTCGAAGAGGCCGGCGGAGGCGCGGATGACGGTCTTGCCGTTGCCGGCGACGTTGTAGGCGAAGCCCAGGCGGGGCTGCCACATTTTGAGGTCGTTCGGGATCTGGCCGGTGAGGACGGGGTATTTCGGATTGGGGCTGGTGGGCTGGGGGTTCACCTGTCCATCCCAGCGGAGGCCGGCGGTGAGGACGAGGTTCTTGGAGACGCGCCAGGAGTCGGTGACGAAGAGGGCGAAGTCCTTCTGCATGGCGTCGTAAAAGCCCTGGGTGCCGTTGGCGGCGATGGACTGCTGGTAGCGGGCGATCTTCGCGTTATTGCCGGCGACGGCGGCCAGGTAGTCGGCCAGCGTGGAGAACGTATAGGCGCCGCCGTAGTTGGTTTCGCGCTGCTGCTGCTGGGGGTTGAAGTTGAGGTCGACGCCGAATTTGATGCTATGGTTGCCGCGGTTCCAGGTGACGTTGTCGAGGATCTGGTATCGGGTGGCGTTGTAGATGTAGGTGCCGTTGCTGGAGCCGCCGAGGGTGCCGAAATCGTTGACGGTGACCTGGGCCAGATCGCTGTTCGGTTTCTGGGTTCGATTGTCGTAGGCCCACTGGGCGCGGAGTTCGTGGAGCATGTTGGGGCTGACGACGGTGGTGACGGCGGTCTTGAGGCCCTGGCTGGCGCGGTCGAGGATGGTGTTGTTGGTGGAGGCCTGGTTCGTTTGGCCGCTCTGGCCGCCGAAATTGAGACCGTTCTGCGAGGCGAAAGTGTACTGGAGATTTACCGTCGTGTTTTGGGAGAGGCTGTAGTCGAGGCGACCGAAGGAGACGAGCGGATTATTCTTCTGGTTGAAAGTTCCCTGCTGGCTGAGGATGTCCTGGGGGATGACGACGTTGCCGGTGGGGGTGTTGAATTTGACGGTGTAGGGAATGGTGACGAGGTTCTTTTCGACGGCGCCGAAGAAGAAGAGTTTCTCCTTCTTTATGGGTCCACCGAAGGAGCCGCCGAGCTGGTTTTGGGCGTTGGCCGAGGAGTCATTGCCGAAGGCGTCGGGAGAGGTGAGTCGGCCGTTGCGATTGGCGTAGAAGGCTTCGCCGTGGAGGTCATTGGAGCCGGATTTGGTGACGACGTTGACGTAGCCGGCATTGGTGCGGCCGACTTCGGCGGAGGCGCCATCGCGGACGACCTGGAACTCGCGGACGGCGAGTTGGGGGAAGAAGTAGGCGGATTCGTTGGGGCCGCCGCCGCGCTGGCCGCCCTGGAGGGAGTCGTTGAAATCGACGCCATCGACGGAGATGTTGGAGTTGATGGAACGCTGGCCGTTGACGACGATGCCGTAGCGGTTGCCTTCCTGCATGACGTTGGGGGTGAGCTGGATGAACTCGACGAAGTTGCGGCCGCGGATGGGGAGATCTTGAATCTGACGCTGGCCGACGGTGGTGGAGTTATTGATGTCGGAGCGGTTGACGATTTCGGCGGTGGCTTCGACGTTAACTTGCGTGGAGACGGATTCGATGGGGAGGGTGAGGGTGACGGACTTGGTTTCGCCGACGAGGAGTTCGATGGCGGCGGCGCGGGCCTGGCCGAAGCCGGGGGCTGCGGCTTCCAGGGAGTAGACACCGACGGGGAGGGCGCCGACGCGGAAGTCGCCATCGATATTGGACTGGGCCTTGCGGCGGAGGCCGGTTTGAACGGAGGTTACGGTGATTTGGGCGGATTCGATAGCCTTGCCGGAGGGATCGAAGACGCGTCCTTCGAGGGCGGACTTGCCCGTTTCAGATTGGCTAAAAGCGAGAGAGCCGGCCAGGAGGCCGATGGAAAAGACCCAGCGTATAGCGTGCATGACCTGAGCGTAGCGAGCGCGGGTTTCGACGCCGCTGCAGTTCGGTTTCAGAATGATGTCAGATCAAAAAAAAGACGGGCGAACGGAGTCGAGTCTCGGTAAAGACCCGGAACCGCTCGCACCGTTTGGTTAGGCGAACGTCGTGTGGCCTGGGGCTACTTTTCGGTTGTGTAGCCGGGGGGCAGGGAAACGCCCTGGCCGAAGAAAAACTGTTCCATTTGGGCAAAGAGGAATTCCTGGGCCTCTTTGGTGCCGAGGTTGAGCCGGTACTCGTTCATGAGCATTTTCATGTGCTCAACCCACATCTTCCAGGCGTCTTTGGACACGGTGTCGAAGATGCGCTGGCCCATGGGGTGGGCTTCGAAGGGGTTCTCATCGAGGCCGGGAAGTTCCTTTTGGAGCTTGGCGCAGAAGACCATGCGGACGGAGGTAGGATCAGGCATAACAGAAACCTCTAGGATACCCTACTCCTCTTCCGATTCGCCTGCGTCTTCGCCGGCTTCGAAGTCTTCCTCTTCGAGTTCGGCGGCGCCGCCGGTGGGGGAGAGGGAGTCCAGATGGGGCAGGAGCGCGGTGGTTGCGGCGAAGAGGGTGGGCCAGTAGTTATCGGGGTGGGTGTAGGGGCGAATGGCGAGTTTGAGATGGGTGGCGTTGAAAGAGAGGAGTTCGACTTCGGGGGCGGGCGATTCGAGGACGCCGGGGGTGGCGGCGAGGGCTTCTTTGCAGGCGAGGAGGAGGGAGGGGAGGTCGGCGTGGCGGTGGGCGGAGCCGATGAGTTCGATGCGGCGGGTGGGGTTCGAGTGATAGTTGCGGAGGATGGAGCCGAGGACCTTGGAGTTGCCGATGAAGGTGCGGACGTTGTCCTGGGTGAGGAGGGTGGTGGTGAAGAGGCCGACTTCGGTGATGATGCCGGTGATGCCGGCGGTGGTGACGTGATCGCCGACTTTGAAGGGGCGGAGGACGACGAGGAAGGCGCCGGCGGCGAAGTTGGAAAGGAGGCCGGACCAGGCGGCGCCGATGGCGAGGCCGGCGCCGGCGATGAAGGCGGCGAAGGAGGCGGTTTCAATGCCGAGGACGCCCATGAGGACGACGGCGAGGGCGATGTTGAGGGCGACGGCGAGGGTGTTGCGGGCGTAGCCGACGATGGTGTGATCGACTTTCTGTTTTTCGAGGCGGGCGACGAGGAGGCCGAGGCCGAATTTGATGAAGGCGCGCCCGATGAACCAGACGGCGATGGCGCCGATTAATTTGAGTCCGTACTCGGAGAGGCGGAGGGCGATGTTATCGAGCAGGGACTTGGCTAAGGGCAGTGCGTCCATTTGGGGGAGTGTAGCGCAGTTGGAGAACTAGCGGACCGGGAGGCTGACGGAGTTGCTGCGGGTGATGACGGGAAACACGGGTCTGGGTGGTGTGGTGGCGGGGCACTCGGTGAATTGGATGAAGATGGGGATGTCTCCGGCGGTCATGGCGGCGGGGAGTTGCACGTTCAACTGGTAGACGCCCGGGATGCCGGGGGTGATACCGGCGTAGAGAACTCTGCCGATATTGAGCGAAGGCGGAACACTGCAGTAGCCGGTGACAGTTGCCGGGCCGGAGGGCGGGACGCCAGTCGTTGCGGCGGGAGTGACGGGGCCGAGGCCGGTGGCGTAGACGATGATTGTCTCGCCTGGCGTGGCGGGATTTTGCGGTGTGACGAGGCTAAAGTCCGAGGCATGTTGGATGGTGCCAGCGCCATCGGGGAGGGTGAAGATTCCGGGCGGCGTGATGGCGGGGAAGGCGTAGGTGGAGACGCCTTTGAAGCGCATTTCCAGGCGGTTGGAGGCGACCGGGAGCGACTGGTAGGGCACCTGTAGATTCACCTGCTGCTGGCCACCCGCATGGGTGACCGAGAGGATGGGGGCGGGCACTCCGTTGACCAGGATAGAGAGTCCGGTCCCGTCTTCGGTGGCCGGCAGGCCGCGCGCGAAGAGGCTGGCGAGTCCGCCGGCTTTGGGAAGGCCGGGCTGGTAGGAGGCGGCGTTGACGACGGCGTCGATGGGGATGGGATCGCCGGTGGGGGCGAGTTTCACGACGTCGATGCGAGAGGAGGGGCCGCCGATGGGAGCGTTGGCGAACGTGGCCGATGGGTTCAGATCGGGCCCGACGGCGAAGACGTTGCCGGCCGCGTCGAGGGTGATGGCATCGACGCGGCCATAGCCGAGGTGGGTTGACCAGATGAGGCCGGAGCCGTCGGGCTTGATGGCGGAAACGAACCCGCCACCGGAGTAGGACTGCATGGAGTGAAGAGTGGGAACGGGTCCGGAGCCGGCGAGGTAGGGATTGCCGGTGCCGTCGAGGGCGAGGCCGCTGAGGGAAAAGGAGGAATCGCGGTCGCCGAAGCTGTTGGACCAGATGTAGCGGGAGGCATCGGGCGCAAGGCGACCGATGAAGCCGCCGGTCTCGTTGGTTCCGGCGATGTAGACGGAGCGATCGGGTGCGACGGCGATGCCGTTGATGTAGGCACGGCCGGAGCCGGTGGGCATGGCGGTCCAGAGGAGGCGGGAGCCGTCGGGGCTGATCTTGGTGACGAGGCCGACGGCGGCGAGTTCTTCGAATTCACAGGAGGCGCGGATGGCGCCGGGCGAGGCTTCGAGACCGGAACAATCAGTGAACGAGGAGACGTAGGCGTTACCGTCGGGGTCGGCGGCGATGCGGGGGACTGGGTAGCGGGAGCCATTGAGATCAGGGCGGGTGCGGGAGTACGTGCCGAAGACGGTGGTGTAGACGACGGAGAGGCGTTTGGAATCGACCTTCATGGCGAAGAAGCGGGCGGCGCCGGGGAGAGGGGTTTGGTAGGCGCCGGGAGTGACGGGGAAGCTGGGGCTGATGGTGGTGCCGGCGATGTAGAGGAAGCCGTCGGGGCCGAGGGTTAGCCCGGTGGCCCGGTCGTCACCGGGGCTGCCGATGAGGGTGGAGGCGAGGAGCGTGCCGGTGGGGGAGATCTTGGCAACGAAGACATCGAAGCCGCCGGCGGATTGGAGTTGGGCGCCGTCGGGTTTGGGGAAGCTCGCGGCGGCGCCGGCGACGTAGGCGTTGCCTTCGGCATCGACCACAACGGAGGCGGGAATGGGGGCTTTCCCGTCATAGAGTGGCCACCCAAAATTGTTGCCGGGGTGGCCGAGGTAGGTGGAATAGAGGACGGTGGCGCCGGTGGGGGAGATTTTGGTGAGGAAGACGCAGTGATTGTTTTGGCACTGGTTCTGGATGGGTTTGACGAGGGGGATGGAGTTGGAGATGGACGTGCCGGTAATGTAGACGTTGCCGGTGGGGTCGACGGTGATGCTGGAGGCGAAGTCATCGAGGCGGGGATGGAGCGTGCCGGAGTCATAGGAGATGCGGCCGCCGAAGCCGGCGGCCCAGATCACTTGGGGGTCGATGATGAGTGGGCGGCTGCGGTCGTAGGCTGCGAGGTGGAAGCCGACGGTTCCGTCGGGGTGGAGGAGGAAGCCGCCGGGGATGGGTTCGTTTTGTCCTGGTTGGTAGATATGGATGTTGCGGTGGAGGGCACGGCCGTAGGGGGTATCGAGGACGAGGTCGCCGGCGGGGTTGAGCCACTGGCGAGCGGCGCCGCGGAAGGAGAAGCGGATGAGGGCGGGGTCGGCACCGGGGGTGACGATCCAGTCGTACTCCAACTCGCCATCCTTCCAGTAGACGTCGAGGTGGATGCCGGGGAAGAGGGAGGGGTAGCGGAGGCGGGTGAAGTGGCTGCCCGAGGGGTGGGAGCCGATGGGGCGGGCGGCGGTTGGGAACTCCATTCGAAGGGGTTTGCCATGGGGGAAGTGCATGGTGATGGCGGTGGGGGTGAAGGAGATCGAGTGGTTTGGGCCGCGGGCGGTGAAGCCGGAGTGGGTGGTGTGTTCAAAATGTGTGGGGCCGTGCCAGGCGGGGGTGGCTTGGAGGAGGGTCGCGAGCAGGATGAAGAGGAGACAGCGGGGCATTACGATTGCTGGTCTCAGTATAGGCGGAGTCGGTCCTCGGAGGAATCGCCAGGGGAGCACGGACGATTCCTAAATCACGGGGTTTTCCGGTAGCACGGCTCCCAGGGAAATCTGAGGCTATTTTTTGATGACGGTTAGGGTGACCGAGGACGGGTATTGCTTCGAGTGGTGGACGGCGTTGCGGGCCACCACGCCCTTGGCTTCGTCGTAGTTGTTGCCGCCGGTGTTCAGGTTGCGGTCGAAGCGGGGGAAGTTGCTGCTCGATACCTCGATGCGGATGCGGTGGCCGGCGGCGAAGTAGTTGCTCGTGGTCAGCGGTTGCAGGGTGACCTTGTAGACCTTGCCCGGCTCCATCATGGCGATGGGCTTGTCGTAGCCGTTGCGGTAGCGGACGCGCTGGATCGTTTCGTCGAGGTTGAAGGATTTGCCTTCGGGGGTGACGTCGCTCAGTTTTACGGTGAAGTCGGTGTCCTTGGCGTCGGAGGAGACGTAGAGGGTGACTTCGATGGGGCCGCTGACTTCGACACCTTCCTTCAGGGGTTCGGTGGAATAGACGAGGACGTCGGCGCGGGATTGGATGCGGCGCTGGTCAAACGAACCCGCTTGGATGGCGTCGCCGGTGCAGCAGACGTTGCCGCCGTAGGAGGGAACGGGGTTCATGGGATCGTAGACGAAGCGGTCGGGCGTGTCGGCAGCAGGCGCGGATGGCGTCAGCGTGCCGTCTCCGTAGAGGCTGTTGGCGTGGCCTTCGCTGTTGAGATAGTAGGTCACGGGGGTGGCGCCTTGGGGCGGCCAGGTTTCGGCGGATTGCCAATTGTTGGAGCCCATGGTGAAGTAGCGGACCTTGGGCATCTTTTCGAGGAGGCCTTTGTTTTCGCCCTTCAGGAAGTGATCGAACCAGCCGTAGGTGAGTTCGTCGTAGTCGAGGCGGGCGTCACCCATGGGGCGTTCGCCGACCACGGTTTCCTTGGTCGCGCGTTTGAAGCCGCAGTGGGCTGTGGGGGCGATGACGGCGTATTGTTGGTTCGCGATTTCGGGACGGGCGGTGCGGCGGACGTAGTTGTAGGCGGCGAGGTTGGGGCCGACGGAGACGTCGTACCAGGACATGAACCAGAAGCCGGGGATGTTGATGGGCTGGTTGTCGTGCCAGAGGCCGCCCTGGTACCAGGCGGGGTCGTTGGGGGCGCGTTTGATCATGGCGCCGCCGGTGGGGACGGGCATGGAGTCGGCGAAGACGCCGTTGGGGCCGTCGACATTTTTGATGATGTCCATGACGGGGAGGTGCTGGAGGGCTTTGGACCATTCGACCTTCGGCATTTGGGGGGCGAGGTCGAACATTTTGGAGGCGCGGATGAGGTCGGCGCGCTGGGTGTCGGGCGGGAACATGGGGCGGACCTGATTTTGTTCACCGTAGAGCCAGGCGATGAAGAGCATCTGGATGGCGCCGCCGCGGTACCAGTTGCCCTGTTCGTAGTAGGGGGCGAAGCGGCCGACGCCGGCGCCGAAGCCTTGGGGGATCATCGTGGTGAAGCCGGGGGTGCCGTGGGAGGCGATGGCCATCTGCCATTCTGCGGTGGAGGAGCAGCCGATGGTGCCGACTTTGCCGTTGGACCAGGGGCGGGAGGAGATCCAGGTGATGGCGTCGTCGCCGTCGGTGAGGGGGGCGCCGAGGATGTCGTAGTTGCCTTCGGAGAAGAAGTGGCCGCGCTCGTTCATGAGGACGTAGGCGTAGCCGCGTTTGACGGCTTCGAGCGGGGTGGAGAGGTCGCGGGGGGCGGATTCTTTTACGTCCCACCAGTTGAAGTTGTAGGGGGTGCGGGAGAAGATGGTGCCGACTTTTTTGGAGGCGTCTTTGGGGCGGTAGACGTCGGTGGCCATGCTTTTGCCGTCACGCATGGGGACCATCAATTTGCGCTCGACGATGGCGATTTCGTTGAGTTCCTTTTCGATCTCGTTGCGGCGTTCGGGGGAGAGCGGGGTGGGTTGGGCGGCGATGGTTAGGGCGAGGAGGAAGAGGACGAAGCGCATTGAGGGAAGGATAGCGCAGGTTGGGGGAATTGGGGATTGGGCCAGGGAAATCCTCAATTAAGGACTTCCCCGGTTACCCGGTACCAAGGGGAAACTGAGGGGGAAGACTGGGGGGTGGTCGGGGAAATCGGAAATTTCGGATTTCCCCGGTAGCACGGCTCCCAGGGGAATCCTAGAAGAGGAATTTGAGGCCTAGCTGGAGTTGGCGCATGGGCCGGGCATTGGTGACTTTGCCGAAGGTATTGGCGTTGGCGTTGGCGCCGGGGTTGCCGAGATTTACGATGTTGAAGAAGTTGGTTCCTTCCATGCGGAACTGGAACGATTTCTTCTCCGTGACGCGGATGTTGCGGGCGAGCGTCATGTCGAAGTTCTTCATGCCCGGGCCGTCCAGAATGTTCCTTCCCGCCGTGCCGGCGAAGTTGCGAATGGCGGCGTTCGTCCGGCTGAAGGCGGCTATGTTGAACCACTGATTCACCACTTCGTCGCGGGTTCGGTTGGGGTTCATTTTTGGGTCGCCGATCAGGTCGGGACGGTCGTTGTTGTTGCCGTCGAGATTGAAGTCGGTTCCGGCTGTCACCGTTAACGGCGTGCCGCTGCGGAGGCTGGCGATCATGGCCGCCGACCAGCCGCCGGCGATCCAGCGGAGGGGGAGGTTCTTGGACCGGTTGAAGTAGCTGATGTCCCAGAGGCCGCTCAGGACCGCGTTGTGGCGACGGTCGCCGTTGGTGCGGCCACGGTCAAGGCCGATGTTGTTCCAGTCGGTCGCCTGCTGCTGGGTGGAGTTCTGGGTGTTGATGAAGTCCAGGCTCTTACCGAACGTATAGAAGCCGCGGACTGTGAAGCGCTTGGACATGCGCTTGTCGGCGGTCAGTTGAAAGCCGTGGTAGGCGGAGTTGAGGATGGACTTGGTGAGGCCCACGGTGGAGAGTACGCCGGGGAGGTAGGGGCGGCGGGCATTGACGTTGGCGGTGGTGGCGGTCGGCGTGAGCACCGGGTAGTTCTGGTCGGGGATGGCGGGGATGCGGTGGGTGAGCGTGCTGACGTAGGCCGCGGTGACGGAGACGGTTTGGGTGACCTGGCGCTGGATGGCGAAGTTCATCTGATACGAGTAGGGCGATTTGTAGCCCAAGTCGATGCCGACGATGGCGGAGGGGGCGATGAATTTGGGCGTTCCTGGCGAGTAGCTATAGGGGAACGGCGCGACGCCGCCGGGTTGGAGGCGGTAGGGATCGGAGAGGGTATAGACGTCGTTGAACTGCTGGCGGATGGCGAAGGGCTGATTGTCCGAGGAGCTGTTCCACTGGTTGCCGGACATGGAGCCGAAGAAGATGCCGGCGGCGCCGCGGATGGCGGTTTTGCGGTCACCCTTCGGGTCCCAGGCGAAGCCGAGGCGGGGGCTGACGTTGCCCCAGGGGATGCCGATGATGCCGCGTGCGACGCCCTTGTCGCCGGGGAAGAGGAGCCCAGCAGGAGCGGATGGCACCACGACGGATTTCGCGCCGGGAACGTAGGTGAGGTAGCGGTCGAAGGGATCCGTTGGCGGGGTCTGGATGTCCCAGCGGAGGCCGAGGTTGACGGTGAGGCGGTTGGAGGGGCGCCAGTCGTCCTGAATGAACATGGCGGAGTACCAGGAGTTGTTGATCTTGGTTGTCGGGGCGTCCTGGTTCATGGTGGCGGGGAGGCCCATGAGGAAGTCCGCTGTGGCGTTGCGGGTGCCGCGGGGGTTGTTGGTGGTGAAGGAGAAATTGCCGTAGTTATTCAGCAGCGTGTCGTGGATCATCTTTTCGAGGATCAGTTCGCCGCCGATGCGGATGTTGTGCCGGTTGGAGGTGTAGGAGAAGACGTCGCGGATCTGGTACTGATTGCTGCCGGCGACGGGGCCGGGGATGGCGGAGTTGAGATTGAAACGGCCGGCGACTTGGATTTGCGGGAGGGACGGGGGGCCCTGGATCTGGTATTTGGAGCCGAGGTCGCCGAGGGAGATGCCGGGGTAGTTGGTACGGCCGCCGAAGTTGCGGATGTAGGAGGCGCGGAGCTCGTTGATTTTGTTGGGAGCGACGATCCAGGTGTCGGAGAGGTTGTAGTTGTATTGGGACCAGGTGAAGTCGCGGGAGACCCAGGGGAGGTTGCCGAGGAGGCCGACGAGGTCGGAGCCTTTGGAGTAGAAGAGGCTGGCGGTGAGACGGTGGTTGGTGGAGAGGTTGTGGTCGCCTTTGAAGATGAGTTCGTCGGTATCGCGGGGGTGGGGGATTTGGGATTCGAAGTTGCCGTTGGCGAGGTTGGGCAGGGGGACGTAGGTAGAGAGAATTTTGACGGCGACAGGGTCGAAGCGGGAGGCGGGGATGATGCGGCCGGGGAAGGGGGCGTTGGCGGCGAGTGGATCGACGGGGGCGGTGCCGGGGGAGCGGGAGAGATCGCCGGTGCGTTCGATGGCGGTGAAGGGGGTGGCGGTGTTGGCGAAGATATTGGTTCGCTCGCGGAGGCCGGAGTAGGAGCCGAAGATGAACGTCTTGTTCTTGACGATGGGGCCGCCGAGGGTGCCGCCGAACTGGTTGCGGTGGAGGGCGTCGACGGTGAGGTTGGACTGGCCGGGGAGCCAGCGGCGGGCGTTTATCTGGTTGTTTCGCAGGAATTCAAAGAGGGTGCCGTGCCATTGGTTGGTGCCGGATTTGGTGACCATGGTGACGGAGCCACCGGCGAAGCGGCCTTCGTCGGCGGGGTAGGAATTCGTTGTGACGCGGAATTCCTGGATGGCGTCGGGGTTGGGTGCGGAGTTGCCGGTGTTGCGGAGGCCGTTGGTGTTGGAGCCGCCGTCGAGGGAGTAGTTGACGGAACCGATACCGGAATTGGGGGAGCCGTTCACGACTGTTACTTGTTGGGGGGAGCCGAAATTATCGGCGGCGGTGTCGGTGGTGTCGACGCCGGCGGTGAGGGTGAGGAGGGTGTAGATGTCGCGATTGACGAGGGGGAGGGCGTCGATTTCCTTGTTGGTGACCATGGAGCCGAGGCCGGGTTTGGTGGTTTCGACGATGTTGGCTTCGGCGGTGACTTCGATGGTTTCCGAGACGGCGCCGACTTCAAGTTTGGGGTCGAGGGTGAGGGTGGCGCCGACTTCGAGGGTGACCGGGGATTGCTCGTATTTCTTATAACCGGTGAAAGAAACCTCGATTTTATAGCGGCCGATGGGGAGGAGGGGGAGGGTGTAATTGCCGGCGGCGTTGGAGGTGGTGGCGCGGGCGTTGGCGGTGTCGATGTTGGTTGCGACGACTTTGGCACCGGGGACGACGCCGCCGGAGGAGTCAGAAACCGTTCCGGAGAGGGAAGCGGTGGTGGTTTGGGCGAGTGCGGACGCAGCTAGCGCAAGGATAATAACGAAGACCCGAAGCATACCCTGACGGTAGACCCAGTTCGGGTGAGAGTCAAGACGCGGCGAGGCGTTTGTCGCGGTTGCGGGCGAGGTACTCGGAGAGTTTGAGCGGGGTGCGGGACCCCTTTTCCATATGGCGCTGGACGGCGCGCTGGTAGCGGCGAAGGGTTTCGCGCTTTTGGCCGTCTTTGAGTTCGCACATTTGGATATCGAGGAGGATATCGATTTCCCAGGGGCGGAAGGTATTCCGGATGAGTTTGCCCTTGAGCAGTTCACTCATGAGGCGATTGAACTGGGTGAGGATGGTCTCGGCGTCGAGTTCAGGAAGCCCTTCGATCTGGCGGGAGGGGCGGTCCACTTCGGCTTTTTTGGGGGGGAGATTCATTTTGCGGTCTGTCGCGTACCCGTACTCACATGTATAACCGTACCTGAGTGCGGCTATCCGTCTTGAGTTTACAATATTCGCGGGAAATGGGGACCTAAGGGTTTTCCCTTTATTTGATTTTGATTTCGCCTAGGCCTTTTGGGGGAAGCGAGAGCAATACAATGTTTGGGTGATGCGAACCTCGGTACTTTTCTTCTTTGTTGTGTTGGGCTTGAGCTTCGGCGCGGTGGCGCCGGAGGATGCGCGGCTGGCGGAGCCGGTGGGGACAAACACGCCGTTTTTTGAGGGACGGTTCGCGGGGTGGCCTGGGGGGATGACGCGTGCGGCGTGGGAGAAGCGGAAGGTGGAGTTGCGCCGGCAGATATTGGTGGCGGCGGGGTTGGAGCCGTTGCCGACTAAGCGGTCGACGCCGCGGGCGCGCTATTACGGGAAGCAGAGGTTTGACGGGTTCACGGTGGAGAAGGTTTTGATTGAGACTTCGCCGGGGTATTGGCTGGGTGGGAATTTGTTCCGGCCTTTGGCGGGGGGCGGGAAGCGGCCGGCGATTGTGAGTCCGCACGGGCATTGGAAGAACGGGCGGGCGGAGCAGACGGAGTTGGGTAATATTCCGGCGCGGGGGGCGATGTTGGCGCGGATGGGGTTTGTGGTTTTGAACTACGACATGGTGGGGTATAACGACACGAAGCAGACGCCGCATGCGTTTGGGGAGCCGTTGTGGAACTGGGGTCCGATGGGGCTGCAGTTGTGGAATTCGATCCGGGTGGTGGATTATTTGGTTGGGCTGGAGGATGTGGACGGGGGGCGGATTGGGGCGACGGGGGCGTCGGGCGGGGGGACGCAGACGTTTTTGTTGACGGCGGTGGATGAGCGGATCCGGTGGTCGGCGCCGGTGAATATGATCTCGGGGGTGATGCAGGGCGGGTCGCCGTGTGAGAATGCGCCGGGGTTGCGGGTGGGGACTTTTAATGTGGAATTGGCGGCGATGATGGCACCGCGGCCGATGTTGATGGTGGCGGCGACGGGGGATTGGACACGGAATACGCCGCGGCAGGAGTTTCCCGCGATGCGGTCGTTGTATGGGTTATTTGATGCGGCGCCGTTAGTGGAGATGGTGCAGATTACGGCTCCGCATAATTACAACCGGGCGTCGCGGGAGGCGGTTTACGACTTTTTTGCGCGGAGGGCGTTGGGGCTGGCGGCGGGGCCGAAGGAGTCGGGGATACCGGTGTTTTCCGATTTGCTGGTCGGGGAAGTCCCGGAAGGGGCACTGGATTATGAGGGGGTTTTTCGGCAGTTTCGGGATCGCGTGTTGGCGGCGCCGGTGTCGCGGGAGCGGTTGCGGTGGGCATTGATGGCGGAGTGGCCGGAGCGGGTGGAGTCCTTGGTGGCTGCTGATGGGTGGTTTGTGTTGACGCGGACGGGGCGTGGTGACCGGGTGGTGGGGCGTGAGATTGAGGGGGAGGGGCCGGGGGTGTTGGTGGTTTCGCCGGGTGGGGTTGGTTTGGCTGGTTCTGATCCGAAGGTGCGGGCTTTGGTGGCGGCGGGGCGGCGGGTGGTGTTGTTGGAACCGTTTAAGGGGCGGCCGGAAGTGGGTTTTTATTCGACTTTTCAGCGGACGGAGGCGGCGGAGCGGGCGCAGGATATTTTGACGGCGTTGCGGTGGATGGGGGAGGGGACGGAGGTGTTGGGGTTGGGGGATGGGGCTGTTTGGGCGGCGGTGGCGGGGGCGATGGCGCCATCGGGGGCGAAGATGTTGGGGGATGCTGGCGGGTTTGCGGGGACGGATGCGGAGTGGAAGCGGGTGTTTCCGGCGCCGGGGATTCAGTGGGCTGGGGGGTGGAAGGCGGTGTTGGCGTTGGTGCGGTAGGGGAAATCGGGAATCTGGGGTTTTCCTGGTAGCACGGCTCCAAGGGAAATCCTGGGCGCGTGTGGCAGGGGAAATCGGTAATCGAGGGTTTTTCCGGTAGCACGGCTCCAAGGGAAATCTGAGAGAGGATTTGGGTTGGGATGGCACTTAATTTGTATGGCGCGACGGATGCGTGAACGGATTGCCGGGGCGGCTGTGCATGTCTGGCAACGTGGAAATGAACAGCGAACCGTGTTTTCAAAAGACTCTGAAAACCGTTTGTTTTTGAGTATTCTGCTCCGGCAATGCGAGTGGTATGGCGTTCATTTGGCTGGATACTGTTTGATGACGAACCACTACCACTTAATTGTGGTCGGGGAGCGGGAAGATTCAGTTTCACGAGCGGTCGGGATGGTCAATCAGGAGTATTCGGCGTTCCGGCATCGGACGGAAGGGACAAAGGGCCAGTTGTGGCAGAACCGGTATGGGTCGAAGATATTGACGGCAAGTCATTACTGGTCGGCGCTTTGCTATGTGGAGCGGAATCCGGTGGAGGCAGGGATCGTGGAACGAGCTTGGGATTGGGAATGGTCGAGTGCTCGGGCTCGGTTGGGGATGGTTACCGAAGAGGGGTTGGATCTTCGGCGGTGGCAGGATCAGTACGATGTTGTGAGTTGGCGGAAAGTACTGGAGACAGGTTTGTATGAGCAGGCGCTGGAGGCGCGTGTTGGGGTCAGGGGATTCTGAAATTACGGACAAATCCGGTAGCACGGCTCCAGGGGGAATCCTAGGGGTGGGAGGAGCGGAGGAGGTAGCGGTCCAGGGCGGCGATTTGGTCTTCGACACGCTGACGGTCGCGGGCTTCCGGGCTTAGGACCAGGTACTGCTGGAAGTCGCTCTTGGCGGCTTGATACTTTCTTAGTTCGACGTTGACGGCGCCTCTTAGGATGTAGCTATCGGGGTCGGCGGGGGCGGCTTCGACTAGGAGGTCGAGGACTTGGCCCGCCTTTACGTACGACTTGCCGCGGAGGTAGATGGACCGCAGGTTGTTGAGCATGCGGACCATGATCTGGCGGTTGGTGACGGGGTTGAGGATGGCTGGCGATGGGGTCATGTCCATGCCGGTCATCTGGCGGCCGAGGTCGAAGCACTGCTCTTCGTCGAGGAGTTCGCCGTTGTTGTAGACGTCGACGAAGGTTTGGAAGTCCTCTTCGTCGTAGCGGACGATGAAGTGGCCGGGGAGGCCGACGCCGGCCATCGGCATGTCGAGGCGATCGGCGATGGAGAGATAGACGACGGCGAGGGAGATGGGGATGCCCTGGCGGGAGGCGATCACCTCGTTGATGCAGCTATTGCGGGCGTTGTAGTAGTCCGATTGGTTGCCGGCGAAGCCTTGTTCGCGGAAGAAGAATTCGTGGAGGACCTGGAGGCGTTCGACGGCGTCGTACTCCATGCGCATGCGGGCGTCGATTTCGGTGGCGTAGGAGTCGAGGATGTCGAGGAAGGGACGCGGGTCGAGATTGGGAAACTCAATGCGGCTGAGTTCGAGGGCGGCCAAATCGAGAGGTGCGTCGGAGTCCTCTCTTCGCAATAAATCACGCAGGGTATCCATAAACTGCCCGTGCCGCTAGAATACCATTTCATGTGGATTTCAGGCTTGTTGCTGGCGATAACTTTGACGGCCGCGGGTCGGTGGGTGGCGCCGGGGGAGTTGCGTGGCGGAGGAGCGGATCCTAGCACGACGGGTCGATTTTTTGTTTGGGGTTCGGCGGTTTGGATTTCGGAGGGGAAGGGGTTGCGGGAGGTGGCGCGGGGGGCGTTTGGGTTTGACGATGGCGGGTGTGTTTTTGATGCGGACGGGGATGGGATGTCGGACTTGGTTTTGGCTCGGCGGAGTGGGACGGGGGTGTTGGGGGAGTTGGTGCTTTTGCGGGCGCCGGGGTTTGTGGCGGAGCGGATTGATACCGATGTGGAGTTGCACGATTGCCGGGCGGCGACGTTGTTTGGGCGGCGGGGATTCCTGATGATCCATCGGGGGGCGCAGGTGCGGTTTTATTGGCTTGATAAGGGGAAGTGGGCGGTGCAGGAGGTGTATTCGATCTATACGGCCTCGCGGCAGGCTGGGCTGGCGTTGGCGGATGTGGACGGGGATGGGAGGGTGGATATTTTTGCGGGGAATTATTGGGTTCGTTCGCCGGAGGCGTTTGATTTGCCGTGGCGGATTTTTGCGATTCATCTGCACCATGAGGACGAGACGGCGGCTTCGTTTGTGTATGGGGCGTGGCCGGATTTGTTGGTTGGGGCGCAGCGGGAGCGGATGGGGACGCCGGTGCGGGTGTTTCGGCCGGGGGCGGATCGGAAGTTGGAGTGGGCGGAGAGTGCGGTGGGTGGGGCGTGGTTGGACAGGCCGACGGGGGCGGTGGTTATTGGGGATTTGGTGGTGTTTGGGGATGGGTTGGGGTTGATGGTTGTGCGGCCGCGGATAGGTTCGGTTGAGCGGGTGAGGGGGCGGGCGGTGGTGGGAGTGTGGGAGGCGGGAGGGGTGGTTTATTCGGTTTCGGCGCGGGAGGTACGGGGGTGGCGGTTACGGGAAAATTGATGCGTGTGTGACACGGGTTTATTGGGGGTGGGCGGCGGCGTCCTTGAGGTAGGAGCGGATCTCGGTGATCTTGAACTGCAGGTAGATCGGTCCGAACAAAAACACGAATACCCCGTTGCAACTGATCCACGGGCCGGCGACGGAAGTGCTGTAATCGATGATTAGATCTTTTACTCGGAAGTTAGCAAAGATCAATGGCGCGGTGCCTGCCAGGCGGATTAGCGTGCCCATACTGGCCTCGAATGAACCAGCAGTCGCTCCCGATGTATAGACCACCTCCACAATCAACAGAATGATGCCGGCCAGATAGAGCAAAAGAGTAACTGGAGAACGCTGCGCCTTATTCGCCCATATCCCCAGCACGATGCACCAGATGTACAAAAAGACGCCAAAAGTAACGATGCTGAGTCCGAGGACGGCCAGCCAGTGTAACTCCGGCGGAGCAGGAATGCGGTCCGGTCGGGTTGCTGGACTGCGATCCGTACTTAGGTTCAGATTCACGGTCGCTATGTTAGCACAATGGCGGGTTCGGGATTAAATTGTGTGTGACACAGTTTTCGGGGGACTAGAGGCGGTAATACAGGAAGGCACGAGGAGTGCGAGAACGATCGCGAACTGAAGGTAGCGGAGAGCGATGCGGGGTAGGTCGATGTCGCGGTACGTGGTTTGGGGCGGGTTCCATGAACGGATAATGTCGAGGAGCACGGGGTAGTCGTCGAGAGCCGAGTTGGCGGTGATGGCGCGGCGGTTGGCGGCTTTCAGGGTGAAATATGTCGCGGTGATCTCCAGGGCCATCGCTTCCTGACGGGAGATTGCGAACGGTCCGACTTGGAGGGATTCGCTGGAACAGGTATATGTCAGCGCGCCGAGTTGGCGACGGAGACGGAAGAACCACAGCGTGAGAGACCAGATGAGTGTGGCCGGGGCCGTGGCTAAGAAGATAATGCGGCTTGGCAGGGAACTGCTTGCGCTGAACTGCCAGGCGGCCGCCATTAGAACCAGCACTCCGACCCCGGCTGCCGGCAGGATCGATTTGATGACGGTGAGCGCGGCGCGGTGGGCGGAGGCGGGGGTGTAGGTGAAGGTTCTTGGCTCCACGCTTCCTTTTCGCTATTCGACGCGGTAGTTGGGGGCTTCCTTGGTGATGATCACGTCGTGGACGTGGCTTTCGCGGAGGCCGGCGGGGCTGATTTTCAGGAACTTGGAGTTGGCCTGGAGGTCCGGGATGGTCCCGCAGCCGGTGTAGCCCATGCCCGCTTTCAGGCCGCCGACGAGTTGGAATACCAGTTCAGAGAGGGGCCCTTTGTAGGGGACGCGGCCTTCGATGCCTTCGGGGACCAGTTTGCCCGCGCCCTGGTCGCCGTAGCGGTCCTGGGAGGCGGCGGTCATGGCGCCCAACGAGCCCATGCCGCGGTAGCTCTTGAAGGTGCGGCCCTGGAAGAGAATCGTTTCGCCGGGGCTCTCGTCGACGCCGGCGAGGAGGCTGCCGATCATGACGCTGTCGGCGCCGGCGGCGATCGCCTTCGAGACATCGCCGGAGTACTTGATGCCGCCGTCGGAGATGAGCGGGATGCCGAATTCGCGGCAGGCGCGGGCGGCTTCGGTGATGGCGGTGATCTGGGGCACGCCGGCGCCGGAGACGACGCGGGTGGTGCAGATCGAACCCGGGCCGATGCCGACTTTGATGCCGTCGACACCGAGCTCGATGAGGTCGCGGGCGCCCTCGTAGGTGGCTACATTGCCGGCGATCAGATCGACGTCGGGGAACTGGATTTTGATGGCCTTGACGGCGTCGAGCACGCCCTGGTGATGGCCGTGGGCGGAATCGATGGCGAGCACGTCGACCTTACGGCGGACGAGTTCGGCGGCGCGTTCGAGGTAATCCTTGGTGGAGCCGACGGCGGCACCGCAGCGGAGGCGCCCCTGGGGGTCCTTGGCGGCGTTGGGGTACTTCAGCTTCTTCTGGATGTCTTTGACGGTGATGAGGCCTTTGAGGAAGTAGCCATCATCGACGACCAGGAGTTTTTCGACGCGGTGCTTGTGGAGGATCTGCTCGGCGTCTTCGAGGGTGGTGCCGACGGGGACGGTGATAAGGTTTTCGCGGCCCTGCGTCATGCGCGTGGAGACGGGCAGGTTGAAGTTGGTTTCGAAGCGCAGATCGCGGTTGGTGAGGATGCCGACGAGTTCGCCGTTGGGTTTGGTGACGGGAACGCCGGAGATGCGGAAGCGCTTCATGAGGTCGAGCGCTTCGGTGATGAGCTGATCGGGGCGGATGGTGACGGGGTCGACGATCATGCCGGATTCGGAGCGTTTGACCTTGTCGACTTCTTCGACCTGGCGCTCGATGGTCATGTTGCGATGGATGATGCCGATGCCGCCTTGCTGGGCGAGGGCGATGGCGAGGTGGGACTCGGTGACGGTGTCCATGGCCGCCGAGATGATGGGGATATTGAGTGGGATTCGCTTGGTGAGGTGGGTCCGCGTGTCGGCATTGGCGGGCAGAACCGAACTCCGGGAGGGGACGAGGAGAACGTCGTCGAAGGTAAGGCCTTCCATCAACTTTTCAGGGAGCATATGGAAAAAGAGAAAAAGCGCCTGCGGAGCCGGCGCTGGTACTCCTCATTCTACGACAGGCGGCGGGAGGGGGCGGTCTGGTAAAATAATACTGAATCGTTTTTTTGACAGGAGTCTCGGTTTTTCATGATTAATGCCACCTCTTTGCGCGCCGGCATGGTGATTAAGTTCAACAACGAACTGCACAGCATCTTTGCTTTCACTCATCGCACGCCTGGGAATCTGCGCGCTTTTGTGCAGGTGAAGATGCGGAATTTGCGGACGAGCGCGATGTTCGAACACCGGTTTGCTTCGGAAGACAAGGTGGAGAAAATTGCGTTGGACGAGCAGGAAGTGGAGTTCCTGTACCGGGAAATTGACACCTATCACTTCATGAACATCGAGACGTACGAGCAGTACGAGTTCGGGGAAGACGTGCTGGGCGAAGCGGCGCAGTACCTGGTTCCGAACTTAAAGCTGAAGATTGAGTTTTACCAGGAGAAGCCGGTGGGCGTGAATTTGCCGGCGGCGGTGGAGATGAAGGTTATCGAAACCGAGCCGGGGTTGAAGAGCGCGACGGTTTCAAACGTCGGCAAGCCGGCGACGATGGAGAGCGGGCTGATTGTGTCGGTGCCGGCGTTTATTGGCGAAGGCGAAGTGATTCGCGTTTCGACGACGACGGGCGAGTATCTGGAACGCGCGTAGTTTTTTGATCTTTGCTTGAGCGCCGCTGGAGCCTTTCGGGGTTTCGGCGGCGTTTTTGCGTTTGGGGGTTATTGAGGGGTTCTTGCGTCTGGGGACACCCGCCCTGCGGGACGCGGGTGTCCCCTTGGGTTGTGCGCTGCGTGGGTACATGGGGTATCGGGGGGGGGTCTGGGTATAAACTGGCGGGATGGCGCGCTGGGTTTGGTTGTTTGTCGTGGCGGGGTTTGGGGCTTCATTGGAGCCTCAGGGCGTCGTGTTGGCCGGGCCGGGGGCGTCGCAGTTGATGGTATTTTCGGGGTGTTCTTTGGTTTCGGGGGGGGCGGGGGTTGTTCGTGTGGAGGGGGCTCGGGTTGTGGGGGTTGCGACGGGTTCCGCTATGGTTCGGTGTGGAGATGCTTCTGTCCGCGTGGAAGTGCGGGGGCAGGCGGTGGGGCAGTTGGAGCCCCGGTTTTCGCCGGATATTGTTTCGATCCTGACAATTAAGGGGTGCAATGGGTCGGGGTGTCATGGGTCGCCGGCGGGGCAGAACGGGTTTAAGCTTTCGCTGTTTGGGTATGACGTGGAGGCGGATCATGCGATGGTTTTGAAGCGCGTGAATCTGGCGGAGCCGGAGAAGAGTTTGCTGGTTCGTAAACCGCTGTTCGATGCGCCGCATGGGGGCGGGCGGTTGATGGCTAAGGATTCCGAGGAGTATCGGACTTTGTTGGCTTGGGTTCGGCAGGGGGCGAAAGTGGCTTCGGGCGGGGCGCGGTTGACTCGGTTGGAAATGGTGCCTCGGGAGGCGGTGCTTGCTGGTGGCTCGCAGGCGGTGGCCGTGATTGGACGGCTGAGCGATGGGACGACTCGGGATATGACGCGGGAGGTGCGGTTTTCTTCGGCGGATGAGAATGTGGCGAAGGTGGAGGATGGGGTTGTCCGGGCCGGGGCGCGGGGGATGACGACGGTGCTGGCGCGGGGGATGGGGCAGGTGGCGGCGATGCGGGTTGGGGTGGTTGCAGGTGGGGATGTTGGGACGTTGGCGGTGAATAATTTTGTGGATGAGTTGGTGGGGAAACGGTTGCGGGTGATGGGCGTGGCGGCGGCGCCGTTGACTACGGATGCGGAGTTTTTGAGAAGGGTCTATTTGGATGTGTTGGGGCGGCCTCCGTTGCCGGAGGAGACGCGGGCGTTTTTGGCGGCGCCTGCGCGGGGGGCGTTGATTGATCGGCTTTTGGCGAGTCCGGAGTATGCGTCCTTCTGGACGGTGAAGTTTGAGGATTGGTTCCGGAATCACCAATTGAATTCGCAGGGCCGGGCGATGGGGACGTTTAAGGAGTGGATTCGCGACTGGCTGCACGAGGATAAGCCGTACGACCGGATGGTACGCGAGATTTTGACGAGCGAGGGTGATTCGTTCCTGGTTCCGGCGACGGCGTTTTGGGCTCCGGCGACCGATTTCATGCTGAAGAAGTTTGAGACGAATCGCGCGGTGCCAACGGTGACGCGGTTGTTTCTGGGTGTTCGGCTGGAGTGCGCGGAGTGCCATAACCATCCGCTGGAGAACTTCACGCAAGACGATTTTTATGGGCTTTCGGCATTTTTTGCACGGATGCGCGTGAAGCATGGGATGGGGGAATATCGGCGCACCTGGTATCTGGACGATGAGGGGGAGGTGCTGCATCCGGTGTCGAAGAAGACTGTTGCGCCGAAGTTGTTGGGTGGGGCGGTGGTTACGGAAGAGGGGTTTGACCGGCGGGCGGCGCTGGCGGAATGGGTGACTTCTAAAACGAACCCATATTTTGCGCGGGCGACGGTGAACCGGATTTGGCACGAGTACTTTCAGACGGGGATTGTTGAGCCGTTTGACGATTTCCGGATGAGCAATCCGGCGACGAATCCGGAGTTGCTGGACGCGCTGGCGGCTCATTTTGTGAAGAGCGGTTTCCGGTTGAAAGAACTGCATCGCGTGATTCTGAATTCGCGCACGTACCAGCTTTCATCGAGGCCCGGTGGCGACACGCCGGTTGCCTTGGAGCGCTTGTTGTTTGCGCGGTATCAGCCGCGGAAGCTGGCGGCGGAGGTGCTGCTGGATTCGTTGTCGCAGGTGACCGGGGTGGCGCATTCGTACATGTGGCATCCGAAGGGGACCAGGGCGATGGACGTGTTTATGCCCGATGGGCCGGATCCGTTTTTGGTGACTTTTGGTTTTCCAAGGCGGGATATTTTGTGCGAGCGGGCCGGGGCGCCGACGCTGGCGCAGACGCTGCATTTGATGAATGGGAAAACCATTCAGGCGAAGGTGGAAGAGAAAGAAAATATTCTCGGCGCTTGGGAGAAGATGCCGGATGGGGACGTGGTGACGGCGCTGTACGAACGGGCGCTGGCGCGGCGGCCGAATGAGCGAGAGTTGGGGATTGGCATGGTGTATTTGGCTTCCGAGAAAAACAGGCGGAAGGCGCTGGAGGGGTTGTTGTGGGCTACGCTGGTTTCCAAGGAATTTCAGTTGAACTATTGATGGACACGCTATGAACTTTTCCAGTCGCCGGGATTTTTTGCAGATGGGTTCGCTGGGGTTTGGCGGGCTGGGATTGCCGTCGTTGCTGCGGGCGGAAGCGGGGAAGAGCGAGCGGGCGTGTATTGTGATTTTCCAGAACGGCGGGGCGAGCCAACTGGACTTTTTTGATCCGAAGCCGGAGGCGCCGCACGATGTGCGGGGAAGCTTTGGGAGTGTCGCGACTTCGGTACCGGGGGTGCATTTTTCGGGGCTGTTGCCGCGGACGGCGAAGGCGTTTGGGAAGTTTGCGGTGATCCGTTCGATGCATTCCGATGAAGCGATTCATGAGCGGGCGCGGCAGTACATCTTCAGTGGCACGAAGCCGCGGAACGATTTGCTGCAGCCGAGTTATGGGTCCGTGCTTTCCAAAGAATGGGGCGGGAAGAATGGGCTGCCGCCGTTTGTGGTGATCCCAGATAAAGACCTGTCGGCCGAGGCGGGGTTTCTGGGGCCGGCGCATGATCCGTTTGTTTCGGGCGATCCGAATGCGAAGGGGTTTGCGGTGCGGGATTTGACGTTGCCGGCGGGGGTGACGGAGGAGGAGTCCCGGCGGCGGCGGGCGCTGCTGGCGCAGATGGACGCCGAGTTTGCGAAAGCGACTTCGTCACCGTTGTTGAGCGATATGGATGAGTTTTCGGCGAAGGCGTTGGATTTGATTTCGTCGCCCGCGGCGCGGAAGGCGTTTGATATTCATGCCGAGCCGGACAAGTTGCGGGATGCCTATGGGCGGACGGGCGTGGGGCAGGGGTGTTTGCTGGCGCGCCGATTGATTGAGAGCGGGACGCGGCTGGCTACCGTTTTTCACGGCGGGTATGACACGCACCGGGAACACGAGAAGGGCGCGAAGAAGATCACGACGGATTTTGACCAGGCGTTTCCGGCGTTGCTGGAGGATTTGGAACAGCGAGGGTTGCTGGCGACTACGCTGGTGCTGGTGATTGGGGATTTTGGACGGACGCCGAAGTTGAACTTTTCGGGCGGACGGGACCACTGGCCTCGCGGGTTCGCGGTGGGGTTGGCCGGGGCGGGTGTGCGCGGTGGATTGGTTGTGGGCAAGAGCGACGCGCAGGCCGGGGAGCCGGCGGAGCGGCCGGTGACGATTGAGGACCTGGGGGCGACGGTGTATCACGCCTTGGGGATTGATGCGCACAAGGAGTACCGGACGAACGGGAGGCCGGTGCGGATCAATAAAGACGGGGCGGTGGTGAAGGAGTTGTTTGGGTGAGGCTCTGGCTGTTGGTGTTGGCGGCTTGCGGGTTCGCGGCGGATTTTGAACCGCCGTCGCTGGTGCGGCTGCATCCGTTGGGGGGGCGCGCGGGGAGCGTTGTGGAGCTGGAGATTTTGGGAACGAAGCTGGACGCGGCTTCGGGCGTGGAGTTTGACTGCAAGGACATCGTCTGGGAGCAGACGACGTTGCGGGAGGCGGGGCGGGTTCGCGGGCTGGTTTCGATTGGGGCGGGGGCGGCGTTGGGCGGGCATATGTTGCGCGTTGTGACTGCGCAGGGGCCGACGGGGCATTTGCTGTTTAATGTCGGGCAGTTTGCGGCGTTTGTGGAGGGGGAGCAGCGGGCGGTGCCTTCGTTGCCGGTGGAGATTTATGGGCGGCTGGATGGGGCGGCGGACATTGATACTTATTGGTTTTCGGTGAAGGCGGGGGAGCGGTGGGTGTTTGATTTGCAGGCGATGGAGGCGGGGTCGGCTGTGGAGGCGCGGATGATGTTGTTGGACCGGGCGGGGGAGCGGCTGGTGTTTAACGATGACCGCGATCACTACGACGAGAATCCGCTGATTGCGCATACCTTCGTGAAGGGTGGCGTGTATGGGGTTCGGGTGGACCAGTATCGGGGGCCGCGCGGGTTTACGTTTGGGAAGAATAATGCGTATTTCCTGAGGATTTCGCAGCTCGCGCGGGTTCGGGCGGTGGCACCGCTGGGGGCGCGGCGGGGAACGGTGACGAAGTTTGCGGTGGTGGGGGAGGGGTTGGCGGGGGTGACGCGGGTGTGGATGACGGCGTTGCGAAGGGGCGAGTATGCGCGGATGACGTATCCGTACACGATGCCGGTGCGGTTTGGGGCGGATGTTTCGTCGCGGATTGAGGGGCGCGTTTTGAAGGTTGGAGAGGGTTCTTTGGACGTTTCGGTTGCGGTGCCGGCGGGGGCGCCGTTGGGATTGTGGAAGCTGTGGGTGGCGGGGGCTTCTGGTGTCGCTGAAGGATTGCGGGTGGAGGTCTCCGATGTGGTGGAACTGGGGGAGGGGGCGTTGCCGGCGGTGTTGCCGTTTGTGGTGAATGGCGTGTTGGGCGCGGCGCGGGAGCGGGATTCGTTTGGGATTTCGGTGAAGAAAGGCGTGCCGTTGGCGGTGACGTCGTTGAGCGCGCAGTTGGGCGGGCCGTATTTGGACACGGTGCTGACGCTGCGGGATGCGGGCGGGAAGAAGCTGGCGGAGAGCGACGATGTGGTGGCGGGGTGGGGCGGGTTGTTGGGGAATCCGGATAGTGCTTTGTTTTATGTGCCTTTGGAGGATGGTGTAGTCCGGCTGGAGGTTCGGGACCGGTTGAACCGGGGCGGGGCGTTGTATCCGTACCGGCTGCATTTTGCTTCGCGGCGGCCGGGGTTTCAGCTGTTTACGACGCCGGAGAATGTTGTTGTGAAGCGCGGCGGGACGGCCGTGATGAAAGTTCATTTGGTGCGGGAGATGGGGTTTGTAGGGCCCGTGGATGTTTGGGTGGAGGGAGTGCCGGGGTTGAAGGGTACGTTCCGGGCGGACCAGTTGTTTGAGCCGAATGCGGATGGGGCGGACATGCTGATTCCGGAGATGGAGTTGCGGGTGGCGGGGTTGGAAAAGGCGGGCGTGGTGCTGTTGCGGGTGTTTGGCCGGGGGGCGGATGGGGTTGTGGTGGAGGGGCACACGGCGACGATGATTGGGCCGATTTATCAGGGGGATTGGAACTTTTATCGGCGGCCGGTGGCGGGGATTGCGTTGACGGTGGTGGAGTGAAAAGGGCTAAAGAGTTCCTGCATAGCGGGCCGTGGAATTTGTCGAAGGTCGCGGCAGGAACTGCTTATAATTCGGCTCATCGTGCACTTGCGAAGATGGAGTCGTTTGCGTCGCGAATCGTGACCCTCAAACTACGGCTGCGCGACTATTCGTCAAGCATGGATGCAATTGAACGTCTAACCAGCTTGCAACATGACGGACAATCCTCGTTGCATTGATTCCCATTGTTCTTAAAACGGAAGGATGTATCACTGTGAGTTTAATCGCATTGTTCGTCGTTGCTATTGCCATCTGTCTACTCGTACATTTTTCGTATAGATATCTTGTGCGACTGAACGGGACGAGGAGGCGCGCTTTCGTCTAGCCATTAGTTGAATCGGTTTCGAAGAGGCTAAGCTCAAGGCTTATCAAGTTGTTCCAGGCTGGAGCCATATGGTGCGTACGGGCGGGGTGGCCCCTGTTTCCCCGCTTCCTTCTGACCTTGCTGATTTCTTCGGGAAATACTCGCGGGTAGAAAGCCCGATGGGTGATGTTTTTGAGTTGAATGGTGTTCGCGATGGTTTTGTCGACGTCGGACGGACCTTCGATCAGGCGATTTTTTACATTCGGATTCGAGATGGGGCCTTGTTTGAGTTTGATGGTGAGGAGAATGCCTTGCCGGTCGGCGAGCCCGACTATCCTTCCATGTTTCATTGGATTGCGCTGAGATCAGATTGACTGTTTACCTATGTCTAACTGGTCGTTGAGTCCGGGGAACCGACCATTGACTGCGTACGTTGGCGGGTACGGGTACGCGGTAGAGACGCTGACGGCGGCGGGGGAGGCGAAGACGATATCCTATGGTTCCGGGATGACGGAGACTATTGATCGGAATTCCAGGGGGCAGGTGACGGCGATTACGGCGGTGCTGGGGACTTCCACGCTGCTGGGTTTGACGAATGAGTTTGAGGCTTCGACGAATAATGGGAATCTGAAGTCGCAGACGGTGGCGCCGCTGGGGATGAAGCAGTCGTACAGCTATGACAACCGGAACCGGTTATTTTCGGCGACGGAGCAGCCCTCGGGTGGCGGGGCGGTGAGTTGGTCGCAGACATTTGGGTATGACGATTTCGGGAATCGATGGGTGAGCGCGCAGAGCGGGGCATTGCCCGGGGGCGGGCCGCGGCCGAATGGAGCGGCATGGTTTCAGAGTGGGGCGCCGGCGGTGGTGAACAACCGGGTGACGGGATTGGTTTATGACGCGGCGGGGAACCAGTTGACATTGGGCGGTATGATTGGCGTTTACGACGCGGAGAACCGGTTACGGACGACGACGACTGGGGATTTCAGCTACGATTTCGATGCGTTTGGGCGGCGTGTGCGGACGGTGGCGAGCGGGAAGACGACTTATTTTGTTTATGATGCGTTGGGACGGTTGACGGCGGAGTATCAAGCGGGAGCGACAGCTGGGCTGCAGACGCGGTATTTGGTGCAGGATCAGCTGGGGTCGACGCGGCTGTTGACGGATGGTTCGGGCGGGGTGTTGCGGCGAAGTGATTACTTGCCTTATGGAGAGGAAGTGCCGAGCGGATTGGGTGGGCGGACGCTGACGGGGTATGGGGCGGACGGCGGGGTGCGGCAGTCGTTTACGGGGCAGATGCGGGATGGGGAGACGGGGCTGGATTTCTTTGGGGCTCGGTTCTATTCGGGTGCGTTGGGGCGGTTTACGAGCGCGGATGAGGTGTTTGCGGATCAGGATCCGAGTGATCCGATGAGCTGGAATTTGTTGGCGTATGTAAGGAATAATCCGTTGCGGTATACGGATCCGGATGGACGGGTATGCACGAAATCCGGCGATAATTACCAGGACGATGCGAACCCTGGACCTAACTGTCGGATGATGTTGTTGGGGGATGGAAAGGCGGCTCGGTATGAGGTGACGGAGCAGGGGCCACCGTCGGACTTGCTCTTGGCGGTCGCTGAGGGTGCGCGATCGGCGGAACCTGCGGTGAATTTGGCTGGTGCGGGGTTCAAAACGTTTGGGATGTTCGCTAATTCATTACTGACGCTGGCGGTAACCTGCTTGGCTGGAGATCCTGATTGCACTTCGGAAGAAATTGGCTTCGCAATGGTTCCCGCGGGGCGGCTGACTGGCCAGTTGCATCACGCCATATCGAGGAAAGTAGCTCGGGCGCTGAGCCGACACCCAATTTTGAGGAATGCATACAAAGCACGTGATTCCCGTTTTGTTGCCCTAGCTAAGGATAAAGCGTCCCATACGGGTTATCAGACGTGGCATCGCAGGCTGGATGATTTCGTTGTATCCTGGGTCGAAAACAATAAGGGGGCAAGCACTTATGAGTTCGAGGGTTTTTTACGGGATCTCTATTCCCGATCGGCGGATCTCAAAAACAGGTTCCCTCTGGGTCTAAAATGATTTCTCCTGACACTTTCGCTCTCAAGAATGGTGGGTGTATTAATGGTTTTGAGTTTGATTTCTTTGAATCGGACGGCTCCAATTTAGCGGAGCCTGAGACCTGTCCGAGTTGTGATCGATTCGTGGACTTACTCACGCTGACTGAGCCGATCTCTGGCAATTTAGTTGCCGAAAAGAGTCTATATGATTTGAGTGCGCATCTGGGTGGTGAGATTGTGTTTTCGGCAAAGGCCCGGAAGGAGTTCAATAAGCATCAAGTTACCGGTATTAAAAATGTACGAAAGCTGGGCATCTTAGAAGTCGAGGGTCCATTTCAGATTCATGAGCTGGATGAGTATTTTCTAGCACAAGTGTCGTACGGCGCTAGGATTGACAGAATAGGGTCGGGATTTCGTACGACCAGCGCGCAGCTATGCGATATTTGTGGATATTCTGGAATCATAGAGGGTGTTGACCGAATTGCTCTGGAGCAGGGTTCCTGGTCGGGGGCCGATTTTTTCAGAGTTCGGGAACTGTCTGGTGTCGTTCTGATGAGTGCCCGCTTGGTTCAGATTTGCACGGACGCGGAGTTAAAGGTCCGCTGTATGTTGCCTTCACACAGCTTTTCGCTATCATTTGAGCCCGATTGGTGATTGAAGATCACCAGAGAAGGTGGGACACCATATCAATCTGCTCTTCGGCCATTCCGGGAGTTCCGTATTATCCGAATTTAGCCTGAAGTCGCAGACGGTGGCGCCGCTGGGGATGAAGCAGTTGTACAGCTATAACAACCTGAAGAATGGTTTCTTGAGGTCTGGGCGTTTAGAGGGTTCCGGCGGAGATTTCCCAGGCGGCGCCGGCGGCGATGGAGAGTAGCAGGAGAGCGACCCATAGGAAGAAGGCGAGTATGCTGGGGCGGCCTGGCTTGGCGGGGGCTGGGGGGCGGACTTCGATGTTGTTGAGGGTTCTGGCGGTTTCGGTGGCGGCGGTGGCGGCTTCGGTTTCGGTGGGGCAGAGGCCGAGGAGATCGAGTATTTCGGCGTCGCGGGTTTGGATGCCCATGGTTTAGTGGGTGCTGATGGCGTGGCCTTTGGCGTAGTCGATGATCTGGCGGTGATAGCAGCAGGCGATGGCCTCGCGGGGGACGGTGCGGCCATTGCCGAGGGGGAAGGGGCGGAGGCGGATTTCGACTCCGGTGGGTCGGACGCGGGCCTGGCGATGGTTGGCCGTTAGGGCGGCCACGAGGTAGGTGAGGATGGCGAAGAAGGGTAGGAAGAGCCGTACGCCTTGGCCGAAGGTTTCCGGGTGACGGACGGCGCCGAGGACGGCCCAGGCGAGGGGGAGGTAGAGAAGGCCGAGGACGGTGGCGAGGCCTGGGGATAGCCATCGACGTTGGTAGCGGAGTTCGGACGGGATCATGAGAGAACGCTCATTTAATGGGGGATTATTTCCCCCTATGGTACTAAGGGCCAGTGGGTCATATCCCCCACCCCAGCCGCCAAGTAGTTGAAAACTAGTAGCTCCACTTTGGTGCTTCGGCTGCACTGGGAACGGGGACATGGAGCAAACCTGGATTGCTATCGTCGCGAGCCTGCTGATGGGTATCGGCGCGGCGTGCATATACGTTTTCTCCGTGAAGCGGGACTATTTCCGGGATCTGGAGGAGGCCAAGTATCAGGTCTTCTGGTCGGACGTGGAAGAGATAGTGGACTCCGCGAAACCTGCAGAGGAGAGACGGAATGGGTAACCATGGCACGCAGAAGCCGGCGGAACAGGAAGAGGCCGGTGGGCGCCGACGGGTATTGACGTTTTTGAGCGCTTTCGGGCTGATTGGTTCGGCGGTGCTGAGCGCGTTTTCGAACTTTGTGTTCATTAAACCGCGCGCCACCTATGGGCAGCCTTCGCGGTTCCACGTGGGCAAGCCGGACGATTTTCCTTCGGGGACGAAGCTGGCGTTGGAAGACCGGCGGATCTGCCTGGTGCGGGATGGCGATCAGTTCGCGGCGGTGTCGACGACTTGCACGCATCTGGGTTGCATTGTGAGCCCGTCGGACACGGGGTATTCGTGCCCGTGTCATGGGTCCCGGTACGACCAGGACGGGAATGTGACGGGCGGACCGGCGCCGAAGCCGCTGGCCTGGTACAAGGTCTCGCTGGCGCCGAATGGGGAGTTGGAAGTGGACAAAGACCAGGAGATCAAGCCTGGCACGTATTTCAACGTCTAAGCAGATTTTTATGAGCGAACCCACTGCTGTTGTGAAAAAGCCCAAGACGTTTGATCGCCTGCGGGTGTTACCGCAGGAGATCTGGTCGTCGATCTTCCGGCATCCGCTGCCGGATTCCGACCTGGGGCGAAGCCAGACGAGCTTCACGAACTTCTTCCTGCACATCCACCCGGTAAAGGTTGATCGGCATACGCTGAAACCGTGGTTCACGATGGGGCTCGGGTTGATGAGCTTCTTCCTGTTCGTGATCCTGATTGTGACGGGCATCCTGCTGATGTTCTACTACGTGCCGTCGACGCAGCAGGCCTACGACCGGATGCTGGACCTGCGCGGTTCGGTGGCGTTTGGGACGTTCCTTCGCAACATGCACCGGTGGGGCGCGCACCTGATGGTGGCGGTGGTGTTTCTGCATATGTGCCGGGTGTTCCTGACGGGTTCCTACAAGAAGCCGCGGGAGTTCAACTGGGTGCTGGGCGTGGTGCTGTTTTTGCTGACGCTGTTCTCGTCGTTTACGGGCTACCTGTTGCCGTGGGATCAGCTGGCATTCTGGGCGATCACGGTGGGCGCTTCGATTGCGGGGTACGCGCCGGTGGTGGGCAAGCAGATGCAGTTCCTGCTGCTGGGCGATACGGCTGTGGGCCAGGAGGCGCTGTTGCGCTTTTATGTGCTGCACATCGCGGTGTTGCCGGCGGTGATGATGCTGCTGGTGATGGTGCACTTCTGGCGGATCCGGAAAGACGGCGGGTTGTCGCGGCCGGAGGCGGAGACGGCGGTGGCGGCAGTCGCGCAGGAGGTTCCGAAACCGAAGAAATTCGGGCTGCAGGGGCTGGTGCGCGGGCCGGTGTTGAATGCCGGGAGTTCGACGGAAAACTCGGTGTATTCGTGGCCGAACCTGTTCATGGCTGAGTTGTTTGTGTTCGTGTTCACGCTGGCGGTGATTCTACTGCTGGCGATGTTCTTCGATGCTCCGTTGGAGGAGCCGGTGAACATGACGCATCCGCCGAATCCGGCGAAGGCGCCGTGGTACTTCCTGGGTTTGCAGGAGCTGGTGAGCTACTCGGCATTCTGGGGCGGCGTGGGAATTCCGGGATTGATGGTGGTGGGGCTGTTGATTGCACCCTACATTGACCGCGGGCGGAAGGGAGTGGGGAAGTGGTTCGCGAAAGAGCGGCTGCTGGCCAATACCTTGTTCGTGAGCTTCGCGATCCTCAACGTGATTTTAGTGATTATCGGCACCTTCTTCCGCGGGCCGAACTGGGAGTTCGTTTCCCCCTGGTAAACGGGACACTACTATGCGACTAGCCCTTGCGATTGCCTCCTTACTGATCCTGCTGGTGCACGGGTCGGTGTTCTTCCAGCAGTTCTTTTTCCGCTGGGAGCGGCACCAGACGGCGTACTTCGACCAAGCGAAATCGCTGTCGAAGAACGATACAGAACGCGCGGCGTTGACGGACCGTTCGCCGCGGATTGAACAGACGATTGTGACGCAGTTCGGTGAGCAGCGGGTGGACCGTTGCATCACCTGCCACGTGGCCGCCGATGACCCGCGCTTCGCCGGCCACGCGCAGCCATTGAAGTCCCACGGCTACTCTGCCGCGCTGGGCGATAAGAAGAAAGACAACGGCACCTGGGAGCGGCGGCACAAGTTTGCCGACTTCGGCTGCACGGTGTGCCACGAGGGTCAGGGGCGCGGGTTGCAGACCCACTACGCGCATGGGGAAGACCACTACTGGCCGGAGCCGCTGTTGGGCTTCGTGACGCAGGAACCGTGGCGGAAAGATTTTCTGGCGCACCTGAAAGGGAAAGAGTATTTGGAAGTGGGCTGCGCGCAGTGCCACACGGAAGAGAATTTTGCCGGGACGCCGACGATTGCCAAAGGCCGACAGTTGTTCTTTGCGAATAACTGTTACGGGTGCCACAAGGTGGAGGGGATCTCCGATGGAACCCTGGGGCCGAACCTGTCGGAGGCGGGCAAGAAGTTCAAGATCGATTACCTGTGGGAGTCCATTGTGGAGCCACGGGCGAACGCGGTGAATTCGTTCATGCCGAAGTTCAATCTGAAGCCGGACGAGGTGAAGGCGCTGGTCATTTTCCTGAAGAGCCGGAAGGGGATCAACTATACCGAGACCGGGCTGGAACGCTACAAGCTGCGGTTGGCCGACGCGGCCAAGACCGAGGGCGGGCCGGCGGTGGCGGCGAAGACGTTGACGGGCGGGGCGGAGTTGATCGACAAGTTCGCCTGCACGGCGTGCCACAAGCTGGATGGCAAGGACGGCGGGATTTCGCCGGACATCAGCTACGCGGGCCTGATGCGGGACGAGAAGTGGATTCACGATCACTTCCGCGATCCGCGGGCGATGATGCCGGATTCGATCATGCCGTCGTTCCGGTTTACCGAGGCTCAGTTCCAGGCGATGAGTGCGTACCTGGCGGGGCGCAAGACGGGCGTGCCGGCGGCGTTGGCCGGTGAGGCTCTCTACAAAGAAGTCTGCGCGCGGTGTCACGGGGCGAAGGGTGATGGATTGGGACCAATCGCGATCTATCTGGATCCATCTCCGCGTGACTTGACCAAGACATCGTTTATGAATTCGAAGCCGAGGGAGCGGTTCCGGAAATCGATCCAGGAGGGTGTACCGGGAACGTCAATGCCGCCGTGGGGCAAGGCAATGAGCGAGGCCCAGGTGGACGGGTTGTTGGATTACGTCGAGGCCACGTTTGTGAAAGCCAAGCGGTCCGGGCAGAAGACGCGGAAGGTGCCGGAGACCAATCCGGTGGCGATGAACAAGGCGTCGTTGGAACGCGGCGAAGGGATCTTCGTGCAGCGTTGCGCCGGATGCCACGGACGGAAGGGCGACGGAAAGGGGCCGAACTCGCTGGACATTCTGCCGCGGCCGCGGAACTTGCGGAACGCGCAGTTCGTGAACAGCGTGGACGACCGGCGGCTGTTTGAGTCCGTGCTGTACGGGGTGCAGGGAACGGCGATGCCGGCGTGGATTGACTACGGGTTGAGCCAGAACGATGTGGGCGACCTGGTGAATTTTATTCGAGGGATGAATCAGAAGGGGAGGAAGTAGGCCATGGCTGATGCGAACGCCCAGGACAGGGCGACAGAAATACAGAACGTGACCGGCTCGGCGCCGGTGGTCCATGAAGACATAACGGTGAAGTGGTTTCTGCTGAGCAGCGTGGCGTACTTCTTCATCGTGGGCATTGTGGCGGTGGTGATTGCGGCGAAGTTTGTGTGGCCGGAGTTGCTGTCGACGGTAGCCTACTTCACCTATGGCCGTATGCGGCCGCTGCACGTGAACGGCATGCTGTTCGGGTGGCTGCTGGCGTGCGATATGGCGCTGATCTACTACGTCGTACCGCGGTTGTGCGGGGTGAAAATCTGGAGTGAGAAGCTGGGCGTGGCCACGGGGATTCTGTGGAACATCATCATTCTGAGCGCGGTGGTTTGCCTGCTGGCCGGGTGGACGTCGGGGCTGGAATACGCCGAGTTGCCGCTGCCGTTGGACGTGCTGGTGGTGGTGGCGTGGATCATGTTCGGCGTGAACATCATGATGACGATCGCCACGCGGAAGTACCAGCAGATGTACGTGAGTATCTGGTACATCATGGGGACGATTCTGTGGACGGCGTTCGTGTACCTGACGGGCAACTTCGCGACGCTGTTTGCGACGGGCGTCAACCAGGCGAACTTGAACTGGATGTACGTTCACAACGCGGTGGGGCTGATCTTCACTCCGGCCGGGCTGGCGCTGGCCTACTACTTCATTCCGCGGTCGTCGAACCTGCCATTGCATAGCCACAAGCTGTCGATGATCGGGTTCTGGTCGCTGGCGTTTGTGTATGTCTGGACGGGCGCGCACCACATGTTGCACGGGCCGATTTCGCAGTGGTTGCAGACGATCGCGATTGCCTTCTCTGTGATGCTGATCATCCCGGTGTGGGCGGTGGTGTTTAATCTGTTCGCGACCATCAAGGGCCACTGGCACGAGATGGGCGAGAACGTGCCGCTGAAGTTTCTGATGTCGGGCGTGGTGTTCTACCTGCTGACCTGCTTCCAGGGGCCGATGCACAGCCTGCGCGCGGTGAACGCGATTGTTTCGAAGACCGACTGGATTGCCGCCGCCGAAGTGGAGTTACCACGAGGTTCGGAAGCTGATTCACCTGGGGTGCTTCCTCGTGTTTCTGGGGCTGCCGTTTCTGAACGTGATGCGGTTCGACCTGCCGCGGCAGCGATTCTATTTTGCCGGGTATGAATTGGGGATCAGTGAGTTTTCGATCCTGTTTTTCACGTTGCTGTTTCTGTTGTTTGTGATTGTGGCGGTGGCGCTGATTTACGGCCGGATCTATTGCGGGTATCTGTGCCCGCAGACCATCTTCAGCGAGGCGGCGCAGTGGTGGGAGGCGCGGGTGACGCGGTTTGTGAAGATGCGATGGGCGGGGTCGGCTGCGTCTGTGTTGACGACGCGGGAGCGGATCATTTCGCTGGCCGGGGTGTTTGTCGCGTCGGTGTTTTTGGCGTTCATTTTCATTTCGTATTTTGTGGAGCCGGGGGACTTGTTCCAGCGGTTGATTTCGCTCGACGTGCAGACGACGGGCGGGGTGGCTGGTTTGGTTGTAACGCTGTTCACGTTTCTGGATTTTGCGTTTGTGCGGCAGACCTTCTGCACGACGGTGTGCCCGTATGGGTATTTGCAGGGGATGCTGGTGGACAAGAACTCGTTGCTGGTGCACTACCGGGACGAGCATCACTCCTGCATTGAATGCAAGAAGTGCGTGCGCGTTTGCCCGATGGAGATCGACATCCGTGACAGTCCGAAGCAGATGGAGTGCGTGCATTGCGGCGAGTGCATCGATGCCTGCGGGGAGGTGTTGGGCCGGTTAGGCCGGCCGACGCTGATCCACTATGCCTGGGGCGAGACCGGGGCGGTGATGGGGAACAAGTCGGAGAAGTGGTACCAGCGCATGGGCTTCCGGGATACGAAGCGGGTAGCGCTGTTGTTTGTGTTGCTGTTCTATTTCACGGGGTTGATGACGGCGCTATCGATGCGGCATACGGTGCTGGTGCAGTTCCGGGCGGACCGGGGGCAGCACTTGTACAAGATTGATGAGCATGGCTTGGTGGTGAATACGTACAAAGCCAAGATGTCCAACCGCGGGGCGGAGCCATCGGGGGTTTCGTTCCGGATTGAGGGGTTGCCGGGAGCGGTGATTGAACCGGCCGGTGCGGTGCTGGTGGACGCCGGGGCGGTGGTGGAGCAGGACGTACAGGTGTTAATGGCGCCGGGTTCGCGCCAGGATGTGACGCATGTGAAGATCACGGCGCGGGCGATGCCGGGCCGGTCGGAGATTGCGTTCGCGACGACATTCTTGAGCCCGCCGGCGGCGGGGAAGGGGACGGGGAAGTGAAAAAGGGAAAGACGATTGTGCCTGAGTTTCTGGCGGTGATTTTCGTGGGGTTCTTCGTCCTCATGATCTACGTGTACGTGGAGGCGAAACGGCTGAATCCGGTGATGCTGGATGAGCACGGCCACGTACGCGGGGAGAAGCGATAATGGCGAGCCCGGCGATGACCAGCGTCCATTGCCAACTGTGCGGGCTGCCTGCCGGGACGACCGTGTACAAGGGCATCTTCGACGGGCTGGACAAGCTGTTCTGCTGTCACGGCTGCCTGCATGTGTTTACGATTCTGCGGGAGAGCGGGGCGTTGCAGGCGGGCGTGGATCCGCGGGATACGGAGCTGTTCCGGAAGTCGCTGGCGGCCGGGCTGGTGTCGCAACGGGAGGATGCCGAGCCGGTGGAGGAGGCAGGCGAGTCTTTGGAGTTGGCGCTGCAGGTGAACGGGATGTGGTGTGCGTCCTGCGCGTGGCTGATTGAGCATATGTTGCGGAAGGAGCGGGGCGTGGTGGCGGCGGAGGTGTTGTTCGCCAGCGATCTGGTGAAAGTCCGCTATCTGCCGCAGCGGATGCCGCCGGGGCGGATCCGGGAGCGGATTGAGCGGCTTGGGTACCAGGTGGCCGACTACAAGCCGGGCGCCGAGCGGGCCGATGATGGGCGGCAGAGGGACTTGCAGTTGCGGCTGGGTGTGGCCGGGTTCGTGTGGATGAACGTGATGACGTTGAGCAGTGTGTTCTACGTCAGCTATTTTGAGGCGATTGCCGACAGCATGCGCGCCTACCTGCCGTGGGTGCTGATGGTGCTGACGGCGCCGGCGGTGTTCTATTCGGCATGGCCGATCCTGCGACTGGCGGCGCTGGGGTTGCGGCAGGGGATGTTGCGGATGGAGGCGCTGTTGGCGCTGGGGATTCTGGCGGCGTATGGGTTCAGCGTGTTTGCGGCCTTCGCGGGGGGGAATCACTTCTACTTCGACACGGCGTGCGCGATTATCACCTTCGTCCTGATCGGGAAACTGCTGGAGGCGGGGGCCAAGGCGCGGGCGGCGCGCGCGGTGACGCTGTTGCACCGGATGATGCCGCGGAAGGCGCGAATGATGGACGGCGGGCAGGAGCGGTGGGTGAGCGTGGAGCGGTTGCAGAGCGGGATGCCGTTTGTGGTGAAGGCGGGGGAGCGCGTGCCGGCGGACGGGTTTATTTCGCAGGGCCATTCGCTGGTGGATGAATCGGTGATCACCGGGGAAAGCCGGCCGGTGGGCAAGATGCCGGGGGACCTGGTGGTGGGCGGCAGTTTGAATCTATCGACCGCGCTGACTGTGACGGCATCGCAGGTGGGCGAGGATGGAACGCTGGCGCAGATGATCCGGGCTGTGGAGCGGGCGCTGGCAAGCCGGGCGCGCGTGGAACGGCGTGTGGACCGGGTGACGGCGATCTTCATTCCGGTGGTTTTGGCGTTGGCTGTTGCGACCTTCTTCGGCTGGTGGCTGCTGGGCGGCGAGCCGGTGCAGGCGGCGCTGTTGCACGCGATTGCGGTGCTGGTGATTGCGTGTCCGTGCGCGCTGGGAATTGCGACACCGCTGGCGATCTCGTCGGCCGTCGGCGCGGCTTCGCGGCACGGGATATTGATCAACAACGCCGACGTCTGGGAGACGGTGGACAGCGTAGGCACGGTGGTGTTCGACAAGACGGGCACGGTGACGGCGGGCGAGTTCCGGATGCTGCGGTGCGCGGGGTTGGACGAGGCCGAGATGCTGCGGTGGGTGGCGCCGATTGAAGTGATGTCGGAGCATCCGCTGGGGCGGGCGATTGTGGACCGGGCGATCGGGTTGGGTTTGACGTTTGAACCGGCGATGGATGTGCTGCGGTACGACGGGTTGGGCATTTCCGGCGGCGTGCTGGGCCAGGAGGTTTTTGCGGGGAATCAGCGTCTGGCGTTGCAGATGGCTGATCACATTCCGGCGGCGCTTGCCTCCGTGGCGGAGGCGTGGCAGGGCGAGGGTTTGTGCGCGGTGTATGTGGGCTGGGCGGGGGTGGTGCGGGGCGTGATCTGTTGCGGCGACGAGATACGCGGTGAAGCGCGCGACGCCGTGGCGTCGTTGAAGAAGAAGGGGCTGCAGACGATTCTGCTTTCCGGGGATTCGCAGGGGACGACGGAGGCGGTGAGTCTGGCCGTTGGCGCCGACAGTTTTGAGGCCGAGGTGTTGCCGGAGGGCAAGGCCGATTTCATCCGGCGGGTACAGGCGGCGAGCGGTGCGGTGGCGATGGTGGGCGACGGTGTGAACGACGCTCCGGCGCTGGCGCAGGCGACGTTGGGAATTGCGATGGGTAGTGGCGCGGCGCTGGCGATGCAGGCGGCGCCGGTGGTGCTGATGACTCCGTCATTGCGGCGCGTGGGTGACACGTTTGAACTGGCGTCGCGGACCGTGGCGACGGTGCGTCGGAACCTGTTTTGGGCATTTGCCTATAACGTGGCCGGCATTACGCTGGCCGTGGCGGGCGTGATTACGCCGTTATGGGCCGCGGGAGCGATGATCATCTCCAGCGTGTCGGTAATCGTTCAATCGGCGAGGTTGGCGCGATGGGAACCAAAAGAGTGAGAATAGAGAAGCCGATGATCGAGGGAGATACGCGAGCACAGAACCGGTTTCGCGAATTATTGGATGCTGCGCCGGACGCCATTATTGAGGCGAATTCGGAAGGCCGGATTGTGCTTGTCAACGAGATCGCGCAGCGATTGTTCGGCTATTCCCGTGAGGAGTTCCTGGGGCTTTCCATTGACGCGCTGGTGCCGGCCGCGGGCCGTGGGCAGCATGCCCAGCACCGGGATGCTTTCGCGCGGCAGGCGTCTACGCGGCCGATGGGATCGGGGTTGGAGCTGCGGGCGCAAAGGAAAGACGGTTCTGTTTTTCCGGTAGAGATCAGTCTGAGTCCGATTCATTCCGAAGAAGGCTTCCACGTCATTGCGACGGTGCGCGACGTGACGGCGCGGCGGTTGGCCGAGGAACGGTTCCAGGAGATGCAGGACCGGTTCACGCGGGAGTTGGAGGAGAAGAACCGGCAGTTGCAGCAGCGCAATGCGGAAGTGGAGCGCAGTGACCGTTTGAAGAGCGAGTTCCTGGCGAGCATGAGCCACGAATTGCGTTCGCCGCTGCATACGATTATCGGCTTTGCGGAACTGCTAATCGAAGAGCTGGAAGGACCGCTGAATGAGAAGCAGAAGCGGTTCGTCTCCAATATTCATCAGGACAGTCACCACCTGCTGGCGTTGATTAACGACTTGCTGGACATCAGCAAGATCGAGGCAGGGCGAATGGAATTTCACCTGGAGAAGTTCGCGCTGGGCCCGGCGCTGGACGAGGTGATGGACATGATTCGCCCACAGGCGGAAGGCAAGGGCCTGCGGCTGACGGCTGATATGGACGAGGGAGTTTTCGTGGAGGCCGACCGGTTGCGGCTGCGGCAGATCCTGACCAACCTGTTGAGCAACGCGGTGAAGTTCACGCCGGCGGGCGGGACGGTGTCGGTGTCGGTGATGGCGCGGCGGCACAAGGTGGCTATTTCGGTGGTGGACAGCGGCGTTGGCATTGCGCGCGACGACCACGAGGCGATCTTCGATAAGTTCTACCAGGTGGGCTCGACGACGAAGGGCGTGCGCGAAGGCACGGGGCTGGGGTTGGCGATTACCAAGCGGCTGGTGGAGCAGCAGGGCGGGCGGATTTGGGTCTGTAGCGAGCCGGGGCAGGGCAGCACCTTTGTATTCACGGTGAAGACCGGGGATGCGCATCGGGGACTGACGCGGCCGCTGGTGCTGATCATTGAAGATGAGCCGCGGGCGGCGGAACTGCTGGTGAACTATTTGACGCCAGAGGGCTTTAACGCGATTTGTGCGGATAGCGCCGAGCAGGCCACGACGATTGCCGCGGAGTTGTCGCCGGAGGCGATCGTGGTGGACCTGTCGATCCCGACGGGCCAGGAGTGGCGGATGATTCGGGATCTGCGCAGCCAGTCGCGGCTGGAGGCGATTCCGATTGTGATTGTGTCCGTGACCGAGGAGTGCGATACGGCGCGGGCGCTGGGCGTGGAAGCGCACTTGACCAAGCCGGTGGGAAAGCGGCAGTTGTTGGACACGCTGGCGCGGGCAGTGCGGACGCAGCCGGACCGTCGACCGGTACTGGTGGTGGACGACGAGCCGATGGCGAGGGAGTTGCTGACGGCCATTCTGCATGAGGCCGGTCACCCGACGGCGATGGCGGCGAGCGGGGAAGAGGCGTTGGCCCTGATGGAACGGGCGACTCCGGCGGTGGTGATCCTCGACTTAATGCTGCCGGGGATGAGCGGCTTTGACGTGTTGTCGCGGATCCGGGAACGGCCCGAATGGAGCGAGATCCCTGTTGTTGTCCTGACAGGGATAGAATTGAACCGAGGCGATGCGGAGCTGTTGAAGCAGACCACCGTGGCGATCCTGCGAAAAGGGCAATCCTGGAAGCAGCCGCTGTTGGGTGCGTTACGTAAAACGGTTCGTCAGTCCTAGCAGCCTCGCGTTCCTTCATGACGATACTGGTAGCCGATGACAGCGAGAAGAACCGTGAGCTTTTGCGCACGGTGTTGAGCCATTTGGGCCACTCGGTGGCCGAGGCGTCGAATGGGCGGCAGGCGGTGAATCTGGCTGTGGAGATGGTGCCGGAACTGATGATCTTCGATCTGCAGATGCCGGAGCTGGACGGATTCGGGGCGATGCGCGAGGTGCGGGCGATGGAACGGTTTCAGGATACGCCGGTGTTGGCGTTGACGGCCTATGCCATGGAAGGCGACCGGGAAAAGGCGCTGGCGGCCGGATTTACATCGTATTTGACCAAGCCACTACGGCTGGCGGATTTGCGGGCCGAACTGGCTCGATGGACGGTACAAGCATGAGTGGCGCGCTGATGACGCTGTTGATTATTGACGACAACGTGGGGAATCTGGAGCTGCTGCGATCGGCGCTGCGGCGGGCGGATGTGGAGATCCTTACGGCCGAGGATCCGGAGGAAGGGCTGGATCTGGTGGCGTCGCGCCATCCGCAAATTGTGCTGACCGACCTGGTGATGCCGCGCGTGACGGGCATGGAAGTGCTGGAGCGGATCATGGCGTTTGATCCCTCGATCGATGTGATTCTGATGACGGCGCACTATTCGACCGATACGGCGGTGGAGGCGATTAAGAAGGGCGCTTCGGACTATTGGAACAAGCCGGTGCCGATCGATACGATTCGCAAGCGGGTGGACCAGTTGCTGGAGACGGCGCGGCGGCGGATGCGGGCGTCTTCCTTGCAGCATGAGTTGCTGGACAGCGCGGAGTTTCACGGGATTGTGGGAAATAGCCCGCAGATGTGGGATTTGTACTCGCGGATTGAGCGCGTGGCGCCGCACTATCGCACGGTGTTGGTGACCGGACAGACGGGGACCGGCAAAGATCTGGTGGCGAAATCGCTGCATGCGCTGAGCCCAGTGGCCGATGGGCACCTGGTGGTGCTGAACTGTTCGGCGGTTGTCGAGACGTTGTTTGAGAGCGAACTGTTCGGCCATGTGCGCGGCTCGTTTACGGGCGCGGTGGCGGATAAGACCGGGTTGTTCGAACACGCACACAAGGGCACGTTGTTTCTGGATGAGATCGGCGATATGCCGTTGAGCACGCAGGCGAAGCTGCTGCGGGCGATTCAGAATCAGGAGATTCAGCGGCTGGGCTCGTTGACGCCGAAGCGCGTGGATGTGCGGATTATCGCGGCGACCAATCGGGACTTGCGGCAGTGCATTGCGGATAAGACGTTCCGGGAGGATCTGTATTACCGGTTGGGCATGGTGGAGATTGCGGTGCCGGCGCTGAACGGGCGGGAGGGCGATCTGCCGCTGTTGATCCGTCATTTTACGCGGCGGTTCAGTGAGCTGTATCGCAAGCCGATTACCGGCTGGACGCGGCGCTCGGAGATCGTGATGCAGCGGCACCGGTGGCCGGGGAATGTGCGGGAGCTGGAGAACGCGGTTGGCCATGCGTGCATGATGGCGCTGGGTGAGACGATTGACGTGGGCGACCTGCCGCCGTACTTGTGGGGCGGGGAAGGGGAGCAGGCGTCGATGATGGCACCGTTGCCCGTAGCCGCTGGCGGTGAGATGCCGGGACTCGAAGACCAGGAAAAGACGCTGTTGCAGCAGGCGCTGGAGAAGTGCGGCGGCAACCGGACGGCGGCGGCGCGAATGCTGCGGATCAGCCGGGACACGATGCGCTACCGGATGAAGAAGTTCGGGTTGGGGTGATCTGTTACCCTCACTAGAAATGAGGCTTGCTACATTTTTTCTGATTTCCGCGTTCGCGGTTTGCGCGCAGCCGAAGGCGATTGACTGGGCGCAGGTGGAGCAGGAGACGCTGCGCCACTTCACGGCGCTGGTGAAGATTGACTCCACTGATCCGGGCGGGAGCGAGAAGCCGGTGGTGGACTATTTGAAGTCGGTGCTGGATAAAGAGGGCATCGAATCGAAGGTATTTACGCGGACCAATCTGGCCGATCCGTCGCGGGTGCGGCCGAACCTGGTGGCGCGTTTGAAGGGCAACGGGAAGAAGAAGCCGCTGCTGATTGTGGGTCACACCGATACGGTAAACGTGGATGCGAAGAAGTGGAAATACGGGCCGTTTTCGGCGCATCGCGAGGGCGGGCACATCTATGGCCGCGGGACGGTGGACGATAAGGACAACCTGACCGGCGCGCTGATGTCGATCATTCTGGCGAAGCGTTCGGGGCTGGCGCTGGATCGCGATGTGATCTTCCTGGCTGAGGCGGGAGAAGAGGGCGCGACGTCGATTGGCATTGCGTTTTTGGTGAGTGAGCACTATGCGGATTTAGATGCCGAGTATTGTTTGGCGGAGGGCGGGTCGGCGGTGCGGACAGGCGGGAAGCTGCGGTTTGTTTCGATTGAGACGACGGAGAAGATTCCGCGCGGTGTGAAGCTGGTGGCGAGCGGCGTGGCGGGGCATGGGTCGGTGCCGCTGCGGACGAACCCGGTGGCGCATATTGCAAAGGCCGTTGGGAAGATTGCCGACTGGCAGCCGCCGATGCGGTTGAACGATACGACGCGGACCTATTTTGAGCGGCTGGCGGGGATCTCGACGCCGGAGGAGAAAGAGCGCTACAACGGGCTGTTGAACCCGGAGAAGACGGACGCGATTCAGGAGTATCTGGCGGTGAATGAGCCGAGGCACAACTCGATGCTGCGCACGTCGCTTTCGCCGAATGTGATTCAGGCGGGGTACCGGATTAACGTGATTCCTTCGGAGGCGGAGGCGACGATTGATATTCGCGCGCTGCCGGACGAAGACATGACGAAGTTCTACGAGACGCTGAAGGGTGTGATCAATGACCCGGTGATCAAGATGATTCCGCAGTCCGGGTCGGCACGGCCGGGGGCTGCGCCGTCTGCTTTAAACAATGAGGCGTTCCGGACGATTGAGGCGGTGGCGAAGAAGCACTATGACGGGGCGACGGTGCTGCCGACGATGTCGACCGGGGCGACTGATATGGCGTTTTTGCGGGCGAAGGGGATGCAGTGCTACGGCATCGGCCCGGCGATTGATTCCGAAGACGGGCCGAAGGGGTTCGGTTCGCACAGCGATCAGGAGCGGATTCTGGAATCTTCGTTGCACCAGTTTGTGAAGTTCCATCATGATCTGGTGGTGGAGTTGGCGGGCGCGAAGTGAGGTTGCTTCCGCTATTGCTGGCCGTTTGCGCGTGGGGGCAGTTACCGCGTTTGGAACGGCCGGTGACGGTGGATGGGGACATTTCCGAGTGGCGTGACTACGCGTTCAGCGATGGGGTGTGGGACCTGGAGCGGCTGCGGCATGCGCCGTGGTACGACCCGTCGCGGAACCGGCTGACGGTGCATGGGAATGAGACGGGCGTGGACCTGGCGGCGCGGTACTACACGGCTTGGGATGCCCAGTATTTGTACCTGGGGGCTGACGTTGTTGACAACGTGAACGACGTGAAGGACCCGGCGCACGAGCCGAAGCGGTGGTACTACAAAGACGCGATTTGCTGGTTTATTGAGGCGCCGCGGAAGGCGGCTGGGAAGAACTTTGGCGAAGGGGATAATGCGTTTTGTTTTGTGATTGACGCGGCGAAGCCGGGGTATGGGGCGTGGTGGCGGCACGGGGCTCCGGGGAAGACCTATGTGGAGGAGCCGTTGCCGAAGGGGTCTTTTGCGTACGCCATTCGGCGGGGGGAGCGCGGCAATTTTGTGTTGGAGGCGCGCGTGTTGATGGCCGCGACGCTGGGCGTGAGCACGCCGGCATGGCGTGCGCCGCGGGTGGGCGATGAGTATGGGATGGAGATTGTGCACACCGATCCGGACGGCGGGGATTACGGCGGACACTTTCTGATTTATGGCCGAGGGGATGATGACGCGACGTGGGGGCGGTTCCTATTGACCGGTCCGCAGGCGCCGGTGGAGCGGAAGCCGCAGTAGCCTTATACAATCACAAGGAACATGATCCGTTGCCTTGTGATTGCCTTTGCCGCGCTGGCGGTTGCTGCCCAGGATGGGCGCGCGCTGTTTGAAAAGAACTGTTCGGTGTGCCACGGCGATGGGCATGGGACCGAGCGCGGGCCGAACCTGGCGAACAACCGGAAGGTGCGCGGGGCGACGGCGGCCGAGTTGCGGGCGCTGATTCGCGATGGGGTGCCGTCGCGCGGGATGCCGGCGTTTCCGCTGCCGGAGGCGGAGCTAGGCGCCGTGACGCTGTTGGTTCGTTCGTTGAGCGCGCCGGCGTCGGAGAATCATCCGGCGGGGGACGCGGCGGCGGGGGAGCGGTATTTCTTTGGTGACGGCGGGTGCGCGAGTTGCCACATGGTGAAGGGGCGGGGCAAGGCGGCGGGGCCGGATCTTTCTTCGGTGGGCCGGGACATGACGTATGCGGAGATTGAAGAGGCTGTGCGGCAGCCGGCGGCGAAGATCAAGCCCGGGTATCAAATGGCGTCGGTGACGCTGCAGAACGGGCGCACGCTGCGCGGGTTTGCACGCAACCAGAGCCGGTATAACTTGCAACTGCAGGACATGAGCGGCACGTTTCATTTGCTGCGGTCGGAGGAGATTGCGACGACTCGTTTGGAGGCGGGGTCGGTGATGGCGGCGGCGCAGTGTTCGGCAGTGGAGTGCCGGGATGTGTTGGCGTATTTGAGCGAGTTGACGGGCGTAGGTCCGGGGAAGCCGGCGGCGCAGTTGGCCAATGAGGGTGGGCCGAAATTTGCCGAGGTGGCGAATCCGAAGCCTGGCGACTGGCCGAGTTATCACGGGAAGCTGACGGGGAACCGGCACAGCGAGTTGACGCAGATTACGCCGGCGAATGTGAAGAATTTGACGCTGCAGTGGGTGTTTCCGATTAACCACAACGTGCTGGAGCTGACGCCGGTGGTGGTGGACGGGGTGATGTATGTGAGCGGGCCGAACCAGGTGTTTGCGCTGGATGCGCGGGCGGGGCGGACGCTGTGGCACTACCAGCGGGGGCGTTCGCCAGAGGCGAAGGGCGACCCGGCGAAGGGGACCAATCGCGGCGTGGCGGTGCTGGGGGATCGCGTGTTTGTAGTGACCGATAACGCGCATCTGCTGGCGCTGCACCGGGTGACGGGGGAGCTGCTTTGGGAGAGCGTCATTACCGAAGGCGTGACGGATAAGACGAACATTGGCAACACGGCGGCGCCGCTGGTGGTGAACGATATGGTGGTGGCGGGGGTGAGCGGCGGCGACATGGGCATGCGTGGGTATCTGGACGCGTATAAGGTTTCTACGGGCGAGCGCGTTTGGCGGTTTTGGACCGTGCCGCAGCCGGGGGAGCCGCTGTCGGAAACGTGGGGCGGGACGGCGCTGGCGAAGTTCGGCGGGGGCGGGGCGACGTGGATGACCGGGACGTTTGACCCGGAGACGCAGACGGTTTTCTGGGGCACGGGGAACCCGTATCCGGCGATGAATGGCGATGAACGGAAGGGCGATAACCTGTACTCCGATTCGGTGATTGCGCTGGATGCGGCGACGGGGAAGCTGAAGTGGCACTACCAGTTCACGCCGCATGATTTGTACGACTGGGACGCGGGGCAGACGCCGCTACTGGTGAACCGGAAGTACAAGGGCGAGGACAAGAAGTTGCTGATTCAGGCCAATCGGAATGGGTTTTTGTATGTGTTTGACCGGGTGAACGGGAAGCTGCTGTTGGCCGAGAAGTTTGTGGACAAGATGACGTGGGCGAAGGGGATTGGCAAAGACGGGCGGCCGATTGTGATTCCCGGGTTGGAGCCGACGCGCGACGGGACGAAGGTGTGCCCGAATGTGTTGGGGGCGACGAACTGGCCATCGATGGCGCTGAGCCCGGCGACTGGGTTCTTTTACGTCATGGCGCGGGAGGCGTGCGGGATCTATGTGAAGCCGCCGAATTGGAACCCGAAGCCGATTCCGTTGGAGCCGGGGCAGATGTTTTTGCGGGCGCTGGATATTGAGACGGGGAAGCGTGTTTGGGAAGTTCCGCAGATTGGCCCGGCGGATAGCTGGGGCGGGGTGCTTTCGACGGGAGGGGTGATTTTCTTCGGTGAGGATAGCGGGGCGCTGGGAGCGGTGGACGCGAAGACGGGCAAGGACCTGTGGCATATACAGACCAACGCATCGGCGGCGCTGGGCGATGGGCATAGCTGGCGCTCGTCCCCGATGACGTATATGGCCGGCGGGAAACAGTACATTGCGTTTGCGGCGGGGCCGAACATCTTGAGTTTCGGCTTGCCGTGAGAGTTATACTTTTCTTCATGCGGCGTGCAAGCTTGGTTTGCCTGTTGGCCGGGTTGTGGCCAGCCTGCGCCAATGACCTGTTCCTTCGCGAAGTTCGACCTGTTCTGCAGGAGCACTGTCTAGGCTGCCATTCGGGCGCTTCGGCAATGGGGAAGGTGGACCTGTCGACTCCGGCGGGGCTGGCCAAGGTGGTTAAGGCGGGGAAGCCGGAAGAGAGCCTGCTGTACCAGGCGATGGCGCATACGGGCCGATCGAAGATGCCGATGGGGAAGCCGCAGCTGGCGGCTCCGGTGGTGGCGAAGATTGCGGCGTGGATTCGGGCTGGGGCGGAAGCGGGGCCGGCGCAGCATTGGGCGTTTGTGAAGCCGGTGCGGAAGCCGGTTTCGGGCAATGCGGTGGACGTGTATTTGCGGGCCGCGTACAAGCAGCGCGGGTTGACGCCGGCGCCGGAGGCGGATAAGCGGACGCTGTTGCGGCGGGTGACGCTGGACCTGACGGGCGTGCCGCCGACGGTGGAGGAGATGCAGGCGTTTTTGGCGGATTCGCGCGCCGATGCGTATGAACGCGTTGTGGACCAGTTGTTGGCTAGCTCGCGGTATGGCGAGCGTTGGGGCCGGCACTGGATGGACGTGTGGCGGTATTCGGATTGGTATGGGTACCGGCGTTCGAACGAAGTGCGCAATAGCCAGCGGCATATTTGGCAGTGGCGGGACTGGATTGTGGAATCGGTGAACGGGGACAAGCCGTATGACCGGATGGTGATGGAGATGCTGGCCGGGGATGAGATGGCGCCGGGCGACACGAAGGTGCTGCGGGCGACGGGGTACCTGGCGCGGAACTATAACCGCTATGACCGGGACGGGTGGATGCAGGACGCGGTGGACCATACGGCAATGGCGTTTCTGGGCGTGACGCTGAAGTGCGCGCGTTGCCATGACCACAAGTACGATCCGTTTTCGCAGGCGGAATACTATCAGTTTCGGGCGTTTTTTGAGCCGTACGAGGTGCGGATTGACCGCGTGCCGGGCGAGACGAATGTTGACAAGGCCGGGCTGGTGCGGGCATTCGACGCCAAGGCCGAGACGCCGACGTATTTGTTTGTGGGCGGGAATGTGGCGAGTCCGGACAAGACGAAAGAGTTGACTCCGGCGATTCCGGCGGTGCTGGGAAAGGTGAGCGCGGCTGCGGCGGTGGACGTGCCGTTGGAGGCGCGGTATCCGGATATTCGCGAGTTTGTGCATCGGGACCTGGTGGCCGACGCGAAGGGCGAGATTGAGAAGGCCAAGAGCCCGGTGGCGAAGAAGGCGGCGGAGGCGCGGCTGGCTGCGTTGGAAGCGCGGATTCGCGCGGATAAAGCCAAGCATGCGAAGGCTGGGGATGCGGACGAGTTGGCGAAGACGGCGCAGCGGTTGGAGCGCAACGCTTACGTGTTGACGGGCGAGGCGGACCTGGAGCGGGCGCAGGAGAAGCTGGCCGAGGCATTGAAGGCTACAAAGCCCGATGGCGAAGTGGACGAGAAGAAAGTGGGCGCGGCGAAGGCGGAGTTGGACAAGGCCGTGGCCTCGCTGGGCAAGAAGTTGGAAGCGTATTCGCCGATTGGAACGATGTATCCGGAGAAGTCCACGGGGCGGCGGACGGCGCTGGCGAAGTGGATTGCGAGCGCGGAGAATCCGTTGACGGCGCGGGTGGCGGTGAACCACATTTGGGCGCGGCACTTTGGGCGCGGGATTGTGGAATCGGTGAATGATTTCGGGCAGTACGGTAAGCTGCCGACGCATCCGGAGTTGCTGGATTATCTGGCGACCGAGTTTGTTTCGAACGGGTGGAAGATGAAGCCGATCCACCGCATGCTGGTAACGAGCCAGGCCTATCGAATGGCTTCCGTGGGCGAGGTGGCGAACGAGAAGACGGATCCGGACAACCGCTATTTCTGGCGCATGAACGCGCGGCGGATGGAGGCGGAGGCGGTGCGGGATTCGGTGCTGTTTGTGACCGGGCAACTGGATGCTGCGACGGGCGGGCCGGAGGTGGAGGAGACCAAGGAGTTGGACTCGATGCGGCGCAGCCTCTACATTCGCCAGGCGCCGGACATCCGCGCGGAGTTCTTGAGCCAGTTCGATGCGGCGAACCCGAACGAGTGCTACCGGCGGGAGGAGAGCATTGTTCCGCAGCAGGCATTGTCACTGGCCAACAGCCGGTTGACGCTGGAACAGGCGCGGCGGCTGGCGGCGAAGCTGCCGGTGGAGGGGTTCGTTGGAGCGGCGTTTGAGGCTGTATTGAACCGGCCGCCGACGGCGAGTGAGCGGGACGATGCTGCGACTTTTCTGGCGCAGCAGGCGAAGCTGCTGGCGGATCCGTCGAAACTGAAACCCTTTGAAACGGGCGTGGCCACACCGTTGAAACCATCGAAGGATCCGGCGCAGCGGGCGCGGGAAAACCTGGTGCATGTGTTGTTTAACCTGAACGAGTTCGTCACCATTCGATAACCCCTATGAAACGCCGACGCACATTCCTGACTGAGACTGGACTTGGATTCACGGGCCTGGCGCTGAACGCCATGCTGCAGCGCGATGGGGTGGTGCATGCGGCGACGGAGGGTTGGAGGCCGCCGGATGGGAAGCCGCACTTTGCGCCGAAGGCGAAGCGGGTGATCTGGCTGTTCATGATCGGCGGGGCGAGCCAGATGGAGACGTTTGACCCGAAGCCGATGCTGAACAAGTATGCGGGCAAAACGTTGGACGAGACGCCGTTCAAGGATCTGCAAAACAGCCCGTTTGTGAAGAAGAATCTGCGCGAGGTGATTGCGGGGCTGCATACGGTGCACCCGACGATTTACCCGATGCAGATTGGGTTCAAGAAGTACGGGCAGAGCGGGTTGGATGTGAGCGACTGGTTCCCGCATGTGGGCGGGCACGCGGATAAGCTGGCGGTGGTGCGCTCCATGTGGACCACCGACAACAACCACGGCGCGCAGCTGCAGTTCCATACGGGGCGGCATGTGCTGGAGGGGCAGTTCCCGACGATTGGCGCGTGGGTGCATTATGGGCTGGGTTCGTTGAACGATAATTTGCCGCAGTTTGTGGTGCTGGGCGAGCCGATTGATTCGTGCTGCGGCGGGCCGTGGGCGCATGGGGCGCACTACCTGGGGCCGGAGCATGACGGCGTGCAGTTACGGGTGGACGCGAAGAATCCGCTGCCGTTTGCTTCGCCGGGGCCGGATGTTTTTCAGGAAGAGCAGGAGCGCGAGTTTGCGTTGATCGACAAGATGAACCGGGCGACGCAGATTCAGTATCCGAATGACCCGGCGCTGCGGGCGCGGATTAAGTCGTATGAGCTTGCGTTCCGGATGCAGACGGCGGTGCCGGATGTGATGCGGCTGGATCGCGAATCGGAAGCTACGCGGAAGATGTACGGGTTGGACGAGAAGGTGACGCAGCCGTTTGGGGAGATCTGTTTATCGGCGCGGCGGCTGGTGGAGCAGGGCACGCGGTTCGTGCAGATTTTCCATGGCGCGGGCGGGGCCGGGGCTTGGGATGCGCATTCGAATTTGAAGACGGGGCACGAGAAGCTGGCGAAGCAAACCGACAAGCCGATTGCGGGATTGTTGGAGGATTTGAAGCAGCGCGGGTTGTTGGAAGACACGCTGGTGGTGTGGTGCACGGAGTTCGGCCGGACGCCGGGGGCGCAGAATAGTAACGGGCGGGATCACCATCCGTATGGGTTTACCATTTGGATGGCGGGCGGCGGCGTGAAGGGCGGCGTGACGCATGGGGCGACCGATGAGCTGGGGTTCCATGCCATTGAAAACCGCCACTACGTTACCGATCTGCATGCAACGGTTTTGCACCAGATGGGGTTGGACGCGCGGCGGTTGGAAGTGCCGGGGAGAAAGCGGATCGACATCGATTTTGGCGCGCCGATCCGCGAGATTCTGGCTTAGAACTTGTAGTGAAGTCCTAGCTGGATGATACGGGCCTGATTGCCGCCGATGAGGCTGCTGATCCGGCCGAAGTTGGCGTTGCCGCGCTGCTGGTTGGGCAGGGCGAAGTTGGCGTGGTTGATGAAGTTGAGCGATTCGGCTCGGAACTGCAACCGGTGGCCTTCATTAATTCGGAAGTCCTTCAGTAGCGAGATGTCCGAGACGATGGCGCCTGGCCCGCTGGCTACGGTGCGGCCGGCGTTGCCGAACGTGTTCACCGCTGGCGCGGCGAAGCCGGCTGTGTTGAAAAACGTTTCGCCGAGCACGTTGGCGCGCCAGTTTGCGTTTTCGGTGTAGGGCGCCACGACGTTGGAGCGGACGGCGGCGGCAGTGGGGTAGATGGCCGCGCCGTTGTTTTCAATGAAGCCGAAGGGAGCACCGGAGCGGGCCTCGAAGAGTAGCGAGGTGGACCAGCCGCCGAGGGTCTGTTTGAGCAGGCCGTTGCCGGCGGGGGAGGGGATGGCCCAGGTGACGTTGCTGACGAAGCGATGGGCGACGTTGTTGCCGGAGAGGCCGCGATCGGCACGGCGGTCATACTGGTTGCCGAAGGCGTTATCGCCGGCGTTGCCGCCGAGTTCGTTGCGGGCGCGGACGTCGTCGATGGCCTTGGACCAGGTGTAGTTAAAGCGGAACTGGACGCCGTGGGAGAGGCGCTTGTCCAGGCGGACGTTGAGGCCGTGGTAGTTCGAGTTGCCGATGGTGGCGGAGATGACGCGCACGTCGGAGAACTGCGGGAAGGGGCGGAGCACCTGCGGGTTGGAGTTGGTGCCGATGAGCGATTGCGGCACCTGGTTGATGGACCGCGAGGTGGGTGCGCCGAGCTTGTGGCCGAGCGAGCCGAGGTAGGCGATTTCGAGCACCGACTGGAAGGGTAGCTGGCGCTGGATGTTGAAGTTGAACGTGTTCAAGTAGGGGACTGCCCGGCCGGTGGGTTCGAAGAATTCGACGGCGAGCGTGGGAGCAGCGCCGACCTTGACGGCGCCGAAGCCGGGAACGAGGCTCGCTTCGGTTAACGGCGCGATGTAGGGCAGGCCATTGCGAAGTTGGAAGGCCGCAGTGCGGCCGCCATCGGTGGAGACGAAGTCGCCACGGACGCCGAAGCCGATATTGGCGACGATGGGCGTGGCCTGATCGTACTGGCCGATGAAGAGCGTGGCGCCGCCGCCGCGGAGGATCCACTTATCGGTCACGCGATAGCTGAAGCCGAGGCGGGGGCCGAAGTTGTTCTTGTCGAAGTTGTGGGCGTATTTGCTGAGGCCGTTGCGGCCGGACCAGGTGAGGACGCCGGGGGTGCCGCTGACGGGGTTGATGGCGGTGCGGTCGAAGGAGTTCTGGCGGTTATCGACCGATTCATAGCGGGGCCAGTCGAGATCCCAGCGCAGGCCGGCGTTGATGGTGAGGCGCGGGGTGACTTTCCAATCGTCCTGGACGAAGGCGCCGAAGGCGTTGGCGCGGCTGCGGATGAGCGGGGCTTCGGCGCGGGAGCCGCTGTTGGCCCAGCCGAGGAGGAGGGCGGCGAGAGCGTCGTTGGTGGCGGTGTTGTTGAAGCCCAACACGCCGCCGGCGGAGCCGCTCCAGACGTCGTCATTCGACGAGCGGCGGAATTCGCCACCGTATTTCCAGGTGTGTTTGCCGGCGATTTGGGTGAGGTTCGAGGTGATGTGATCGCCGCGGATGGGCACCTGCAGGCGTTCATGTTCGCCGACGCCGAAGCCGGTGAGGCCGGTCAAGGAGATTGTCGGGAAGAAACGGTCGTTGGTTCCGAGGATGCCGAGTTGCTTGGCGAGGCCGAGATCGGTGCCGCCGGATTTGTTGATGTTCTTGCGACGGTCATAGGAATAGCGGGTTTCGACGATGGTGGTGGGCGAGAGGTTGTGCTGCCAGGTGGCTGACCAGCTGTAGTAGCTGCCCTCGCTACGGGAGTTGCAGGGGTCGACGCCGGCGGTGGAGAAGATGGGGGCGTTCAGGGTGGAACTGGTGTTCGTCAGCAGGCGGCCGTAGACGCGGTCCCGGTCAGAGAAGGTGTGATCGATGCGGGTGACGAAGTTGTTCGACGGGTTGGTGATCAACTGGTTGGCCCGGAAGTTGTTGTTGCGGCTGCGGGCTCCATCGACGTTGGGGGCGGGGTAGAGCTTGGCGATGGCGGCGCCGACGGGGTCGAGCCGGTTGGCCGGGACGATGTTGCCGGCGAAGGGGGTGCCGGTGAGCGGGTCACGGACGACGGTGGAGTTGGCGGAGAAGTTGTCGCTGATTTCGGCGGCTGTGGGCACGCTGGCGAGCAGGGTGCTTTGCCGGTTGTTGCGGATGCCTTCGTAGTTGAAGAAGAAGAACGTGCGGTCGCGACGGATGGGGCCGCCGATGCTGGCGCCGAACTGGTTGTAGCGGAGCACTGGTTTGGCGGCGGCGAAGAAATTGCGCGCGTCGAAGGCATCGTTGCGCAGGAATTCGTAGGACGAGCCGTGGAGTTTGTTGGTCCCGGAGCGGGTGGTCATTTGGATATAGCCGCCGCCGGTGCGGCCCAGTTCGGCTTTATAGTTGGCTACTTCGACGTTGAACTCTTCCAGCGATTCAACGGGTGGATCGTAGTTCAGCGTGGCGACACCGAGCAAGATGTTCTGCGCGTTGCCGCCGTCGATGGTCCACATGGCGTTATCGCCACGGCCGCCCGCGATGGCGAAAGTGGAGCCGGTGCCGTTCTGCACGACGAAGCCATTGAGCCGGACCAATTGAGCGGCGCGGCGGCCGACCAAGGGCATGTTGGCGATGGTGCTATTGCGGACGACGGATCCGAGGGATGAAGTGTCGGTGGCGAGGAGCGGAGCGTCGGCCTCGACGTTGATGCTTTCGGCCACGGCGCCGACTTCGAGTGCCACGTCGATGCGGGCCGTGGCGCCGGTTTCCAGTCGCACGCCGGCGCGGCGGTAGTTCTTAAACCCGGGGGCGGTGACGGTGAGTTCATACTGGCCGGGCTTGACGAGCGGGAGGGTGAAGTTGCCGGTGGCGTTCGTGAGGTTGGCGTAGGATTCGCCGGTTTGGGTGTTGTGGACCTTAACGGCAGCGTCGCGGACGGCGCTGGCCGAGGGGTCCGTGACGAGCCCGGTAAGGGTTGCGGTTTGCTGGGCGGAGAGGGTCGCGCCAAGCAGAAATAGAGACAAGACGAGTCCGCGCGTGCGGCTCGGGCGTGAGCTGGGCATACGAAATTCCTTTGGAAAATGAAGGGTCTACCCGCGCAAGGGCGGGAGTTCAGGGAGTGGGGTTGTGTCCGGCGTTAGCGGGGACAACAACAGGGACAGCCGCGCATCCGGGGACAGGGTGCAGGTGCGTGGAAATATAAACTCGACATTGCATATCGAGAATACTATGTATTTCAAATTTGGTCAAGATGTTCTCGACTCTTTTTGTCGGTTAATGGCCGCGGACGAATAGCAGGCGGCAGAACTCGCCCCGCGTCGTTCCCTTTGCCAGTGCCCACGGCGCCACTCCAGCCAGCTCAAACCAGCGCCGCGCCGACGCCTCATCCAGCACATCATCCGGCCGCGCCAAGTAGTCCGGGAAGAACCCCTTCGTGCCGAAATACTGCATGGCCGCGAATGCCGGGTGCTTGTGGTCGACATCCTTGAAATACGTCAACACCTGCCCGCGTGCCACCAACAGCCGCTGCAGTGCCTCCACATCAATCGCCCGCGGCTGCCGCCCATCGCGCAGGGCCAGATGCGCCGCCGCACCCGCCGCCTCGCCCATCGCCATCCACGTAGGCTCCAGCCGAATCGTCGAAAACGCCACATGCGTGGTCGACGCGGCCACCGGCACCAGCAGCCCATCCACCTTCTCCGGCACCAGGATCCGGTAGGGAATCTGGTACGGCTTGGTGTAGTCGTCCAGCATGTAGATGTAGCCCTCCAGCACTTTCGTCTGCCCCGGCTCGCGTTTGCGCGTGGGGAAGCTGTCGATCGGAAACTCCCCAGAGGCGATGCTGTCACTATGCACCGGCGCCCGCTGCGCGCCAGCGGCCAGCGTCACGTCGTTTTCGCTCAACGTATAAAGGCCGACGATACGCCGCGCCTCCCGGATATAGAGTTGCCACGGGAAGTGGCCCTCGTCGGTGAACTCATCCTTCGCCAGGTTGAACCCCCGTGCCAGCCGCCGGTGCTCCTCGGGAATCGCCGCGTCGTTCTGCAGGAAATACAGCAGGCCCAAAGTCACGTTCCGAATATGCGCCGTGATCCGCTCGCGCTCCTCCCAGCTCGCTTCCGGATACCGCGCGCTCTCCTCGGCGAAGGGGAACCCTAGCGCCTTCGGGAACATATTCACGTCGGTCTTGGCATTCGGCAACTCCGCCACCGATAGCGCCCGCACCGCCGTGCCCATCAAGGGCTTGAACATCCCGCGCCCGTCTTTGTAATTCGCCGGCATGCCCATCCGGCCCTCTTTCCAATCGTCGAGATAGCCCAGATACCGCTCGCGCTTGTAGTCCGGTGGCGGCCCCGCCAGCACGTACGCATTCGCCGCATTCGTCGTCAGGCACAGCCGGAAGGTATACGCCGGAATGCGCTTGTCGCCCTCGCCCGTCGACCCCGCCAAAAACTCCCGCGTGTCGTGATCCTGATAGATCACGCCCGCGTGCTTCTCCTTGAACTCCGCCCGCGATTCCCGCCCCAAACGGTATCGCGCGCCCGCAGCCGCCGCTAGGTCGCCCTCATAGGTCCCATCTATAAACACGCCCCCGCGAAACTCCTCCATTGCGAGCGTGTCGCGGTTCCGAACTTTCATCACCGCCACCCGCGTCCCCACCTTCTCCACACTCTCCAACTGCCGTCGCGCAAACAGCGTCACCCCCTCGCGCACCAACATCTCCCGCAGCAGTCGCTCCGCCACCGAAGGCTCGTAATAATACCCATCCCGCGCCAGTTTCACGTTTTCCGACGACGGCCCGAACCGCTCCACATAGTAGTCCCGCACCCGCCCCACAAACTCGCGGAACAACCCGCCAATCGCCTCTTTCGTCTCAATATCGCTCTTCCCCAAACCGCTCGCCGCCATGCCGCCCACGTGGTTGTGATACTCCACCAACGCCACGCGCCGCCCCAATCGCGCCGCCGCCACCGCCGCGCCAATCCCACCCGGCGTCGCCCCGTACACCACCACATCGAACGTCTTCGGCGTCGCTGCCAGCGGAATCTCGGTGATCTGAATATCTTCTTTATTCGTCGAATACACCACCCACAGCGAACCCCCGTGCTCCATCGCATGCGGATACTGGAACGTTCCCTTTCCCCGCTTAAATCGCGGCCCGGGAGCATCGCGCCGAATCGCCGCCGGCTGCAGAAACTGCCATCCGTCGCGGCTATAGGAGATCGCCAGCGGGTCGCGCCCCTCCGGGTTCGGATTGTTGATCAGATAGTACGCGCCCGTCGATAGCCGCCCCACGAAATTCTTGCTCGTCGCGTCTGGATAATTCGTCACCACCGCCGGCGACCACGTCTTCCCCTCATCGCGCGAAACCATATGAATCAGCCGCCGAGACTTGTTGTTGTCGCGAATCACCAGATGCGCCACCCCATCGGCGCCGACGAACCAGCTCGGTTCGTCCAGCTTTTCAAACGGCGGCGGCGCGGCCAGCGGTTGATAGGTCCACTTCGTCGGCGCGGCCGGATCGGCATAGGCAGCGAACAGGTCCATGTTCTCATCGCGGCACGGCATGAACAGCCGCGCGCCCAGACGCTCCGGCGGAAAGTTGTTCATGCACTTCGGCGCGAACACGCCCTGCTCTTTCCACCCAGCCCCCGTCCATGCAAACCACACCAGCGTCAAATCCCGCCACACCGGAGCCTTCCCTCTCAAACGGTAATCTGCACTCGCCACCCGCGCCCCCAACGCGTATAAACGCCCCTCCCGTGCAAACAGCCCGCGCGCAATCCACCTCTGCGGTCCCTTCGCCCCATCCGGATCGGCGGCCAATACGCGCGCCCCAGACCACTGATGCCCATCCCGGCTCGTCGCAAAGAGAATCTGTTGATCCGGGTCCTCTTCCAGCCCCGCGGCTGAAGACCACATCGCAAAAAACTGCCCATCGAAATGCGCCAGATACGAATGCAGATTAAACTGCGACCGCCCCGCCACGCCCGCGAACACCGTGCTCGTCCGGCCCTTTAACAACTCCAACCGCCCCATCGCGGCCGAATCTCCCAGCAACCGTTCCGCCTGCCCGAACAGTCCGCACGCGCCCAACAACAAAAACAGAAAATTTCTCATGATGCCCACCCAGTAGCTTATAGCAGCAGCGAAAGTTCACAGAAACCACTAGTTCGGGTGGCATATCAGGTGGGATATACTGTCCGCATCCAGTCCTAAATGCTTAAGGACCTTTAAGAGGAAATCAGTTTCATGTCCAAATGGTTATTCCTTGTGGCGCTTAGTTGCGCCGCAATACTTCCCGCGCCTGCGCAGGTCGCCTCCGCTGAAGTCAGCGGTACCGTGCTCGACCCA
>CANIVU010000021.1 GCA_947470805.1 Acidobacteriota bacterium
ATTCTCGAACACTTCCACCCCCACGAAGACGGCGTGGCCGACTAGCAGTATCCCGCCAATCCCATCCCCAACACAGCAAACCTCGGGGACACCCGCAGGCCGCAGGCCGGGTGTCCCCCAACGCCATCCCAGCCCGCACAACCCCAATCAAAACCTGCCAAAAACATGCCCAACACAGCAAACCTCGGGGACACCCGCAGGCCGCAGGCCGGGTGTACCCCAACGCCAACCCATCCCTCCCAACCCCAATCAAAACCCGCCAATAACATCCCCAACGCAGCAACCCTTGGGGACACCCGCGGGCCGCAGGCCGGGTGTCCCCCAACGCCATCCCAGCCCGCACAACCCCAATCAAACCTTCCGCAACAACGCCCGCGCCGGAGCCCCATCCGCCCCCTCCACACGAAGCGGCAAACAACACAACTCATACTCCCCCGCCCCCACCCCCTCCAGGCACAACCCCTCAATCACCCAGATCCCCGCCCCCAGCACAATCACATGCGTCTCCACCAGATCATTCGCAAACCCGCCAATACTCAAATAATCAATCCCCACCGTCCGCACCCGCGCCTCCGCCAGCACCCGCGCCGCATCCGCCGCCAAATACACGAACTGCTCACAAAACGACCCATTCGGCAACCCCGAGTTCCTCGTCTTAAACAACAAAATCTCCCCCGCCCGCGGCCCACAAGCCCGCACCTCTTCAGCCCGAATCGCCACCGGATCCAAAATCTCCACCACCCGGCACCGCCCCACCGTATCCTCCGCCCGCCAAGCACTCATCGACTCCCCATCGCGCGTAAAGTGCCGCGGCGCGTCCATATGCGTCCCCGTATGCGCACTCATATCCAGATGCGTCAAGTTGCAAACATCCCCCGCCGCCATATCCGCCACCTGCGAAATCCGCACCTCCGGATCCCCCGGCCAACGCACCATCCCCGCCCGCAGCGGCATGCTCACATCCACCCAACTCACGGCAGCTTCACGTCCTTCACATAGATGTTCCGATACGCCACCGCACCGTGGTCCCCCTGCAACATCAGCGGATTCCGCGCCGCCTCCGCAATCGGCATGTGCGACCGCGTCCCGCCCTCCACCTCCACGTTCTCCTGCACCACCTGGCCGTTATGCACGACACGGATGAACCGCGCATTCTCCGTCTTCCGCCCACCCCCATCAAACCGCGGCGCCCGAAACACAATATGAAAACTCTGCCATTGCCCCGGCGCATAACTCGCATTCACCCGCGGCGCCGACCCTCCCACCGGCTTCTCCCCAATCCACCGATGATAAATCCCCCCGCCGTCCGAACTCTTCAAGGAAACAGCCCCATAACTATCAAACACCTGCACCTCATACAACCCCTGTAAGTACACGCCGGAATTTGCCCCCTTCGGAATCAAGTACTCCAGATACAACTCCACGTCCCCAAACGTCGCCCGCGAGACGATGTTCGCCACCTTCCCCCTCCGGCGCATTGAAGATCCGGTCCCCCGGCGCCGCCGTCGCACCCAACCGCGGCCCGCCATCAAACAAGATCCCCCGCGCCTTCCGCCACGGCATCGCCGAGCCATCCTGCGTCCGCCAACCCGCCAGCCCCCCGCTCAACAAAAACCGCCACCCGTCCTCGCGCAGGTGAGGAGGATCCTGCGCGAAGACGGCCAATGAACAAAACAAAAAGAGACGGATCATCCCGCCTATCTTACAGGCTCAAAACCGCACACGGCGACTCGCGCACAATCGCGTAGCTATGCGTCCGCAGCCGCCCCAGGAAGCTCTTGTCCAGGTGCCGTCCCAGGATTACCAGATCGGCGTGCACATCGTCGGCCACCTGACGAATCACCTTCGCCGCCTCGCCCGGAATCACATGCACCGTCGCCGTCGCTGCCGCTTCCCGCACGGCCGCCTCCAGCTTCTCCTGCAGCATCCGCGCCACCTCCACACGCCACGCCGGGTCGATGAAGTGCGCCGCCCCAGCCCCGTCGTCCGGACTCGCGTGCACAATGTGCAGCTCCGCCCCAAACGCCTTCGCAATGCTGTTGCCGGCCGCAATCAACTTCGGCGTCCGCGCGTCCAACTCCGTCGCCACCAGCACCGTCCGGATATGCTCCGCCTCATCCGGCGGAACCTCCACATGGGCCGCGGTAAGCACCGGCGTGTGCGAATCGCTCAACACCTTCGCCGCAACGGACCCCAGCAGGAATCGCCGGAACGGTCCGTACCCGTGCGTCGAAATCAGGATCAGGTCGGCCTTCTCCTCATTCGCGGCACGGATAATCTCGCTCGCCGGCTCGCCCTCGCGAAACAGCGTCTTCACCCGGCAACCGCCCAGATAGATCTTCACGAAATCGGCCAACTGCGATTCCAACATCGGCTTCTGCTGTGTGTACCAGTCCAGAACAGCGGCCGACGGCACGTCCACGCCTTCCGCGGCAAGCTGAAACGGGCGCATCACATGCAGCGCAACGATGGTCGCGTCGTACTGCTTCGCCATGATCCGCGCATGGGCGGCAACTCCCGCCGCGCGACTTGAAAAATCAACCGGTAGGATGATCGTTTTCGGAGTAAGCATAATTGCCTCCAGGAGTATTTCTCCCAGCTCCAATGTAACTCCAAATCGGTCTATCCATTCCCTGAATATTTATCCAAGCCGCCATATAGAATGAAAACAATGCGCTTCCCCGCCCTGCTCTTTATCGCCGCTACCCTCGCCGCCGAAATCCCCAGCCCTACCTTCGCCTTCCTCCCCGATGGCCGCGTCACCCTCGCCTCCCCCACCCCCGGCGCCGTCATCCGCTACACCTTCGAGGACAAGGATCCCGACAAGTCCGCCGGCGTCTACCTCGCCCCCGTCTTCATCCCGGCAGGCCGCACCATCCGCGCCCGCGCCTTCACCCCGGACAACAACGACCAAAGCCTTCTCACCGTCGTCGCCGGACCCGGCGCCCCCTCCACCCTCGTCGAGGTCACCCAAAACCGCGACTGGAGAAATTACGACTGGGCCGCCCGCCACCACTCAATCCTCCAACGCCTCAAATCCCACCCGCCCCAAATCGTCTTCCTCGGCGACTCCATCACCCATTTCTGGGGCGGCTTCCCCGCCGACGCCCGCCTGCGCGGCCCCGAAGTCTGGGACAAATACTACGCCGCCCGCAATCCCATCAACATCGGCTACGGCTGGGACCGCACCGAAAACGTCCTCTGGCGGCTCCGCCACGGCGAAGTCGACGGCATCAACCCCAAAGTCGTCGTCGCCATGATCGGCACCAACAACGCCGGCATCAACACCGTCGACGAAATCGCCGTCGGCGTCTCCGCCATCTGCGACGAACTCCACCTCCGCCTGCCCAATGCCAAAATCCTCCTCCTCGGCATCTTCCCCCGCGGCCCCAAGCCCGACGCAATGCGCGACAAAGTCGCCGCCATCAACTCGCGCATCGCAGTCCTAAGCGGCAAGAACAACATCACCTTTCTCGACATCGGCAAAGTTTTCCTCGAACCCGACGGAACCATCTCCAAAGAGATTATGAACGATTACCTCCACCCCACCGCCGCCGGCTACGAACGCTGGGCCGCCGCCATGGAACCAACTCTCACGCGCCTACTTGCCGAGTAACTCGCTCTCCCGCGGAAAGGTCTCAATCACAATATTCCGGTACAGCACCTCCTGCGCCGACGGCCACCCATGCAACTGCAGCCCAATCGGCCCCGCCTTCACCCGCCCCGCCTCCGGCTCCCGCCACTCCATCACCGCCACCCCGTTCAGTGCCGTCCGCACCCGGTTCCCCTGCGCCAGAATCTCCACCCGGATCCACTCATGCTGCCCCGGCGCCGCCACCCCGGGCGTCTTGAAAACTCGCAAACCCCGCGCCTCAATGTAGTCCCACATGCTCGGCCGCGGAATCACCACCAGCGGCCCCTTCGTGTACCAACGGTTCTCCCCCTTCGTCGCAATCTCCCCCCAAAACGCCACGCCCGCATGATTGTCGGACTCCACCATCTTCGATTCCAGCGTCAACCGGAAATCCGTATACACGTCTTCCGTAAATAAAAAATTTGTCGGCACCTTATCCGAGTGCTTCCCCCGGATCGCCCCATCCGCCACGCTCCACCAATCCAGATTCCCTTTCCACCCCCCCAGCGTCTTCCCGTCGAAAAGCACCTTCCGGACGGTCTTCCCTCCCCGCGGCCTCACCAACGGAAGCGCCTCAATCTCGGCAGCCGAATACGGTACCGTCGCCTGGCCCCACACCGCCATCGAAATCAACAAAAGCAACATTCGCATCCGCGCAGCGTAACACGTTGCACATCCCTTGTTGACCCGCCCGCAATTCGCATAGAATAAGGGCACTGGAAACTCATCCAGACTGCTCTAAGGGGAAATGAATGTTTCATAATAATCTCCGCGCCGCCAAGTGGGCGGCGGGCTTGATTCTATTGTCCGGACTCGCGTTCGGACAAGCCGTCAACGGCAGCCTCGTCGGCACCGTTACTGACTCCTCCGCCGCCGCCGTTCCGAACGCCAAAGTGGCGCTCATCGAAACCCGCACCGGCATCGCACAAACAACCACCTCCAACCAAAGCGGCAACTACTCCTTCCCGAGCCTCACGCCCGGCAACTACCGCGTCGAAGTCGAACTGCAAGGCTTCCGCAAAGCGGTCAAAACCGGCATCGACGTCCTGGTCAATTCCACCGTCCGTACCGACATGGAACTCACCCCCGGCGCCGTCAACGAAGTCATCAACGTCCAGGCCGAAACAACCCTCCTGCAAACGGACCGTTCCGACACCGGCCGCAAGATTGAGACCCGGCAACTCGCCGATCTCCCCCTCACCTACAACCGCAACTTCCAGAGCCTCCTGAACCTCGTCCCCGGCACCGTGCGCGCCTTCCGCCCGCACTCGGAATTCTTCAACGCCCAGGATTCGCTCTCCACCCGCGTCAACGGCCAGTCTCGTATGGCCAATAACGTCCAGATGGAAGGTGTCGATAACAACCAGCGCACCGGCCTGCTCACCGCCATGATCCCCCCGATCGAAGCGCTCCAGACCGTCGACGTCACCACCTCCAACTACGAAGCCGAACTCGGCCGCGCCGGTGGCGCCGTCACCAACGTCAACTTCAAATCCGGCACCAACGAAATCCACGGCAGCCTCTTTGAGTTCAACAAGGTCAGCCGCCTCGGCGCCCGCAGCTTCTTCGCGTCGTCCAAACCCGTCACCACCTACAACATGTTCGGTGGCACCATCGGCGGACCCATCGTCAAGAACAAAACATTCTACTTCGCCGACTTCCAGGGCATCCGCGACCGCCGCGGCGACTACTTCCAATACACCATCCCCACCGCCGCCTTCCGCACCGGCAACCTCTCCGCCGCCGCCCAGCCCATCTTCGATCCGGCCACCGGCGACGCCAGTGCCCTCGGCCGCCTCCCCTTCGCCGGCAACATCATCCCGGCCAATCGCATCAGTCCCATCTCCGCCAAAGTCCTGGCCCTGATCCCCGCCCCCAACCGCAACGCCGGCCTCAGCCAGAATTGGGAAATCTCCACCGTCCGCAAGAAGGACACCAACGGCGGCGATATCAAGGTCGACCAACAGCTCAGCGACAAGGATCGCCTCAACGTCCGCTACTCCATCCAGAAATCCGAACTCTTTGATCCCCCGTTGTACGGCGTCAAAGGCGGCGGCCCGCGCGACTTCGCCGGCACCGGTATTCAGAAGGCTTACAACGGCGCCATCGGCTACACCCGCGTCTGGTCCCCCACCCTGCTCTCCGAAGTCCGCCTCGGCATCATGTACTACCGCAACAATGCCGACAACGCTGACAAGGGCCTCCGCACCGCCGACGAACTCGGCATCAAAGGCGTCAACGTCAGCGACTTCACCGGCGGCGTCTCGTCCTTCAACATCAACGGCTTCTCCAACCCCATCGTCGGCTACTCCCCCAGCCTCCCCTGGGAACGCGGCGAAACGAATCTGAACTTCGTCGTCAACACCACCAAGACTCTCGGCAATCACACCCTCAAGTTCGGTGTCGATTACCGCCGCAACCGCGACGAACTGCTGCAGAACCAAACCTTCAGCCCCCGCGGCCGCTATACCTTCAACGAAGCCAACACCCAGCTCATCGCCCGCAACGCCGCCGGCGTTGTCGGCGTCAGCGGCTCCACCACCCTGGGCAATTCCTTCGCCAGCTTCCTTCTGGACCGGCCCAATCAGTTCGGCCGCGATCTCCCGTTGATCTTCCCCACCTTCATCCAGCGCCCGTGGTTCAGCTACGTGCAGGATAAGTGGCAGGTCAACCAGAAGCTCACCGTCGACATCGGTCTCCGTCACGAACTCTGGCCCCCGGGCATCCCCCGTTCCGCGGCCGGCTTCTCCAACTACGACCCGGCGAACAACTCCCTCATCATCGCCGGCGTCGGCGCCAACGCGCCCAACCTCGACCGCAAGAACTACCTCACCAACTTCGCCCCCCGCTTCGGCGCCGCCTATCGTCACAACGAAAAAACGGTCATCCGCATGGGCTACGGCATCAGTTGGGCGCCGCTGGTCGACAACGGCTACGCCTTCAACTTCCCAGTGCGGGAAAATAACTCGTTCGAAGCCAACAACGCCTGGAGCCCCGCCGGCACCATGGCCGATGGCTTCCCGGCCTTCAAGCCCTTCACCATTCCCACCAACGGCATCATCACCAATGCGCCGAATCAGGTCTACAACGCCATCGACAAGAACGTGCGCGAATCCTATGTCCAAAGCTGGAACATCGCCATTCAGCGCACCCTGCCGAAGAACTATGTCCTCGAAGCCGCCTACGTCGCCAACCATGGCGTCGGCGTCAAAGCCATCTATAACCTGAACGCCGGCATGGTCCCCAACGCCGGTGTCAACGGTCGCCCGCTCTTCCAGAAGTTCGGTCGCAACGCCGACACGAACAACATCTACTTCGGCACCAGCACCACTTACAACTCGCTCCAGGTCAAGCTCGACCGGCGCTTCGCCAATGGCTTCGCCCTCACCACGGCTTACACCTACGGCAAGGCCATCGATCTCTCCGGCGCCGACAACGGCGGCCTCTGGGTCTACATCAATCCCGAACGCAGCCGCGCCCGCGCCGACGGCGATCGCCGCCAGGTCTTCGTGCAAAGCTACGTCTACGAACTCCCCTTCGGCAAAGGCAAACAGTTCCTCACCTCTGGCCCCGCCGCCCAGATCTTCGGCGGCTGGCAGATCAACGGACTGTTCACCCTCATGACCGGTGAACCCTTCAACCTGAGCGTCGCCGGCGGCATCATCAACGCCCCCGGCAACTCCAACACGCCCAACATTAGCGGCGCGTTCAAAACCATCAAAGACGTCGGCCCCGGCACCTTCTGGTTCGACACTTCGATCTTCTCTAACCCCGGCACCGGCACCTTCGGCAACCTCGGCCGCAACATTCTCAGCGGCCCCGCGTTCGCCCACCTCGACGCCTCCATCTTCCGGACCTTCAAGGTCACCGAACGCTTCCAGGCTCAGTTCCGTGTGGAGAGCATCAACTTCACCAACACGCCCCACTTCAACAACCCCAACGGCGATATCACCAGCCCCAACTTCGGTCGGGTCACCGGTGTCAACGGCGCGCCGAATGGGCCTCGTGAGATACAGTTGGGCCTGAAGGTTACCTTCTAATCCAAACCCGGGCCGGCGCGCCACCATGCGCGCCGGCCCCTCACACAAAGTCCATGTCCGACAACAAACCCTCCCGCCGTCACTTCACCGCCGCGCTGCTCTCCGCTCCCGCCGCCCTCTCCGCCCAACAAAGCCCCCTCAAAGCCCGCGTAAAAATCGATACCGAACGCGTCATCGGCGAAATCGATCCCAACCTCTACGGCAACTTCATCGAACACCTCGGCCGCTGCATCGAAGGCGGCATCTTCGAAGAAAAGTCCCCGCTCTCTGACTCGAATGGCTTCCGCCGCGACGTCCTCACCGCCGTCAAAGATTTGAAGGTGCCCCAACTCCGCTGGCCCGGCGGCAACTTCGCCTCGAACTATCACTGGCGCGATGGCATCGGCCCCCGCGACAGCCGCCCCGCCCGCCTCGAAATGGCCTGGGGGACAGTCGAAAGCAACCGCTTCGGCACCCACGAGTTTCTCGACTACGCCGCCAAAGCCGGCACCGAACCCTATCTCTGCGTCAACTTGGGCACCGGCACCTGGGAAGAGGCGCAGCAGTGGGTGGAATACACCAATAGCAGCGAAGATACAGCCCTCACGCGCCTCCGCAAACAGAACGGCCGCACGGAGCCATGGAAGGTCAAATACTGGGGCCTCGGCAATGAAGTGGATGGCCCCTGGCAAATGGGCCATCGCAGCGCGGAGGACTACGGCAAGTTCGCCCTCGAAGCCGCCAAGCTCATGAAGTGGACCGACCCCACCATCAAGCTGGTGGCCGCCGGCAGCTCCCACTACGCCCCCGGAATCGATTGGGTCGGCTGGAACCGCACGGTTCTCGACTACCTCAAAACCCACGTCGACTACCTGTCCCTCCACATGTACGTCGGCAACCGCGACAACAACTACTACGAATTCCTCGCCAACTCCGTCGATCTCGACAACCGCACCAAAACCGCCGAAGGCACCATCAACGCGGCCCTCACCACCATGCCCCGCGACAAGCGCATCTACATCGCCTGGGACGAGTGGAACGTCTGGTACCGCGCCCGTGGCAACAAGGAGCGCGGCCGCCGCATCCTCGAAGAACGCTACAACCTCGAAGACGCCCTGGTCATCGCGACGATGCTCAACTCCTTCGTCAACCACGCCCACATCGTGAAAATGGCGAACATGGCCCAACTGGTGAATGTGATCGCGCCCATTTTCACCAATGAAACCGGGCTCTTCCTGCAGACAATCTACTACCCGCTGCAACTCTTCGCCACGCACGCCAAAGGCAAAGCGCTCGACCTCTTCGTCGACAGCCCCAAGTACGACAGCACCAAGTTCGGCCCCGTGAAATACCTCGACGTTTCGTCCGCCCTCGATAGCCAGACGCTGACCGTCAACGTAGTGAACCGCCACAAGGACCAGCCAATGGACGTGGACATCACGCTAACGGACCGCGAGTTCACCGGCGCCATCGAGGTCCACGAAGTGAACGGCCCCGACATCAAAGCGGAGAACGACTTCGGCAAAACGACAGTCAAAACGGTAACCCGTTCCGCGACAGGCTCCGGCAAAACCTTCCGCTACCAAGCCGCACCCCATTCCTTCACACTCCTAAAAACCCGCCTCACCTAGGCCCGAAGCGAAAGAAGCAAATCCTCCCCACGCAGCACCCCTCCGGGGACATTCGTGCCGAAGGGAGCGCAGCGACCGTAGGCCGTGTGTCCCCCAAACGCGACACCCGTCCCTATCGCGCCTAACTTACTTCCGCTATCCTGTAATTCCCAGTCTCTATGTCACGCGGTTCGTCCGCTCACTTACTCCGCCCAATACTCTGGATCTGCCTGCTGGCCACCGGTTGCGGTGGCCAGCAGGCGGCGCCCCAACCCCTGCCAAACTGGGAGTTCGGCTATTGGTTCTGGCAGGGCAGCTCCGCCTGGGTACAAGCCACGGCCCCCATCGACACGCTCTATTTCCAAGTCCGCAATGGTTATCTGCCGGAACGCCTCCCGCCCGCAAAACACTACTGGGCCGTCATCCGCTTCGACGATCCCCTCGTCCCCACCCAGCCCATCGACTGGCAGAAGCTACAATCCGCCGCCAGCGCACGCAACATAAAACTCGCCGGCGTCCAACTCGATATTGATTGCCCCACCCACGCCCTCCGCGACTACGCCAAATTCCTCCAAACCACCCGCCAAAAAATGCCGCCGGAGTGGCAACTCTCCATCACCGCACTGCTCGACTGGTTCCGCCCCAACACCGCCATCGCCAGCGTCATCGCGGCTGTCGACGAATTCGTCCCTCAGTTCTACGACCTGCACAATCCGGGCACTGTCGGCGGCGCCGCCGTCGTCGCCGCCCCTATCGACGCCGCCAAATGGGCCCCCATCTTCAACAAATTCGGCCGCCGCTTAAAGATCGCCATCTCCACCTTCGGCCGCTCCCGCACCATCGCCCCGGAGAGCAGCCGCGCCATATCCTTCCTCAACCTCCGGCCCTTCGACGTCGGCACCAACCCGGCCTTCCAACTCACAACCTCCACCACCCCGGCCAAAGAGCAGGTCCTGCGCTACCGCGCCACCCGCGCCACCAGCATCCACTCCCAGCCCTTCGAAGCCGGCACCACCATCGAATTCGTCCTCTCCACACCCGAAGCCATCGCCGCCTCCGTCGCCCGCGCCCGCGAAATGGGCGAACGCTGCGGCGGCGTCCTCTTCTTCCGCTGGCCTGAGCAAAATGAAACCATGGCGCCCGTGCCCGACGAAGTCCTCACCGCCGCCGGTGCCGCCGCCATCGCAGCCAAGCAGCCAACGCTGAAAGTCGACGACCAACGCTGCGCCGCCGTCCACTGCGCCACGCTGACGATCTTCGGACTCCCAAGCCTCCCTGCCAAACCTGTCCGCTACCGCATCACCAGCTCCGTGGACCTCGAATACTTCCTGCCCGAAAAACCCACCCCAATCCGCATGACCGGCCCCCGCCGCCTGGAGCTAACCATGCCGCCCTACTCCGGGCGCATGGACGTCACACTTGGCCGCGCCGTCGCCGCACAAACGGCGACATACACGTTGGAGGTCCTCCCATGAAACGCGCAATCCTCGCCGCGGCATTACTGCTCGGCATGGTCTGGGCCTGCGCCTTCGACGTTTCCCTCCGCCAATATCTGCAAAAATCCTTCTGGCAGCCGTTCTCCAAAACAGGCAACGACTTCATCCCGAAAACATCAACTGAAATCCAAGCCCCGTTCGCCGGCATGACCGACGACGACACCCCCACGCCCCTCGGCAAGCTCCGCCGCGCCTACCAGGGCACCGAAGACACGCCCGTCGAAAAACTCCTCGCCGCCGCCCGAAAAGGCCCCAACCTCTCCCCCAACGAAAAGGAAGAAATCGAACTCCTCGACGCCAAATTCGCCATGCGCGACGGCACCGCCAAGGCCAAGGAAAAGTTCCGCCACTTCCTCCGCACCGCCCGCACCCCCGAATACTCAAGCGAGGCCCGCGGCTGGCTCGCCCGCATGCACTTCCTCGACGGTGAACAAAGCGCCGCCGGAAAAATCTATCTCGACGAACTCCGCCGTTCCGATTCCATCCTCAGCCGCGAAGTCCTACTCAACTCCCTCCACCTCACCTACGGCTACGACGGCGGCAGCAAGTTACAAGAGCAGTTGGAGGACTACTTCGACACCCCCGAACACGCCCAGTTCGCCCTGCAGCTGCTGACCAACCCACGCTCCGACTCGAGCCCCGCGTCTCCGGAGATGTACACCCGCATCCAGACGCTGCTCGCAAAACACAAGGCGCTGCTTCGATCGGAGAAGGTGGCCACCCTCGGCATGCGCGCCGCTCTCTGGACCGGCAACCCCGCCGGCGCATTGAAACTCGCCGCTCCAGCCGCCCGCAACGCGGCCGACCCGGATTTCCTCTGGATGCTCGCCACCGCCCAGTTCCTCACGAAAAGCTACGCCGCCGCCGAAACCCCGCTCCTGCGCCTCTGGAACTCCCGGCAAGCCACCCAGAACCAGCACGCCGCCGCGGCCTACGGTCTCTGCGGCGTCTACATGAAGCTCGGCAACCGCGTCGAACAGCTCCGCTTCGCCCTGCTATTGAACGGCGTCCGCCCCGACTACGGTGTCGACTTCGCCCGCGTCGAAGACCAATCCATCTACTTCGCCAGCTCCGGCTTCGACCGCAACATGCTCCTCGACGCCGAAGCCTCCATCGACGACATCCAAACCCTCTTGACCAAGTACCCGAATATCGCCGACAAACGCCTCGTCCAGTACAGCCTCGCCATCCGCCTCGGCCGCGACGACCGCTACACCGAAGCCATCGAAGTCTTCGACAGTATCCCAGCCCCCCTCCGCGCCGGGCGCATGCGCAAAGTGGCCGCGCTCCAAGCCGATTCATCCACCGAAGGCAAATACGCCCTCGCCGTCTTCCTCACCGAAAACGACGAGCGCATCTATTTCAACGACCGTCTCTGGGACGGCTATCAAACCTACGCCATCGTCGGCGAAGCGGAGGCCGGCTTCACAAAAGCCGAACGCGACCGCCAACTCGCCCTCGAACGCAAGCTCCGCGACGAGCAAGAGGAGCGCTGGCACGCCTGGCAACTCTTCCGCCAAGTGGTCCAGGAAGCCGGACCCACGCCCTTGGGCAAGCAGGCCGCCCAGCGCGCCATCGTCAATCTCCGCCGCATCAGCCAGCGCTTCGGCCGCGAAGCCGACATCCGCGCCGGCGATATCGAAATGAGCCGTTGGCTCCGCCGCAACCGGTAACGAATAGTTACTGATATTCCGCTTCCTGCCGAAGAGGTGGCTATGCGAGTGCTGATTCGGCGTTTGTCCATGTCCGCGAAGTTTGTCCTCATTGGGGCCAGCTTTTCGTTGCCGATCGCGCTGTTGCTCTACCTGTATGTAAGCCAGGTGCAGGCTCGAATCGAGTTTACCGACCGCGAACTACGCGGGACCGCGTATTTGCGGCCACTGGTGGAATTGCAGGCCATTCTCCAGGAGGGCCCGTCCCCGCAAGCCGACGCCCGGGCCGCGGCGGCGTGGAGCGAACTGGAAAGGGTACAGGCGGAACACGGCACGGCATTGGAGTTTACCCCTGTGGGCTTGGGGAAACGCGGCCGGAACGGCCTGGAAGCCCGGATGATGCGCGAACGGTGGGAAACGCTGCGCCGCGTACCCAGTGAGGCAGAGTCGCGGAAACTGGACACGGATTTTGGAAGAATGATCACCCATGCGGGCGATTTGTCGAACCTGATTCTCGACCCGGACCTGGACACGTATTACTTGATGGACGTAATCCTTCTGGCCATGCCACAACTGCAAGCGCGGCTGAATCAGATTTCTGAAGAAGCGAAGGCGCCGGAATCCATACAGATGCGATTGGATGCCAGGCTGCTAAAAGAGGTCGAACTCCCGCGCGTTCGCACGAGCTCAACAACCGCCTGGGTGGAAGATCCCAACTTCGTGGGCAGAAGTCCAACACTCAAACCCAGGTTGGCCGCGGCGTTGACCGCCTTTGAACGCCCCCAGAACGAGCTGATCCGCGCCCTGGAAACGACGGATACGAAGCCCCAACAATTGATGGAACTCAGCACAGAGGCGCGCCACGCGGGCGTGGAGTTCTGGGATGTGGCAACGGCGGAGTTGGACGCCTTGTTGCTCATGCGCGGGGAGGCACTGCGCGGGGAGCGGAACCGCGCCTTGGCCTTATCGTTGCTGAGTCTGGCAGCGGCAGGGTTCCTTGCTTTTGTTCTCTTGCGGAGCATCACGCAGCCGCTCGAACAGGTGGTACGGGAGTTGAGTCCGGAATCTGTCGCCATGCGAGTCTCAGCCGAAAGGCTCTCTCTGCGCCGCCTGCGCGACGCACTCGGCGACGATGAATCGGCCCAGTTATCGGCTGAAATGAATCAGCGCTCGATGACGATCCGGCGGGCTGTCATTGAGCTCGTGGCGCAGATTTCAGGCGGCGCAAGTGAACTCGCGGCCCGGGTGGAAGGCGCACGTTGGAGCACGCCGCTAAAGTAGCCCACCCCAGCCATTGAATTGACGGCCGATCGGGTGTAGCATCGGGGCATGACTGATGCGATTCGGATTCGAATCGTGGCAGACCAGATCGAACAGCTATTCCAATCCCTTATTAAGCGCGACTATGCGATCTTCGGCCCCACAGTACGGGATGGGGCAATCATCTACGACCGGATCGAGGATACTAGCGATCTGCCACGCGGCGTCACTGACCGCCAGGAAGCCGGCAAGTACTCCCTTGCCTCACGCCCGGACCAAGCCCTCTTCGGCTATGCCATCGGCCCCCATAGCTGGAAGAAATACTTTCATCCCGCCCGCGTAAAATTGTTCGGCGCAAGCACCGACAACGGTGTCTTTCGCATCCTCCAGGAACCAACCCCGCCCCGCCAACCCACCGCCCTCCTTGGCGTGCGTGCGTGTGAACTCGCCGCAATCGCCATTCAGGACAAGGTATTGCTGGACGGTCCATACGCCGACGAGATCTATCGGGATCGGCGCAAGGAAGCCTTCCTTATCGCCATGCAATGCACAGAATCAGCCGACACCTGTTTCTGTTCTTCCATGGGAACCGGGCCCGCTGTTCCCGTCGTCGCTGCCGACATCACACTCACCGAAATCGCGGACAACGGCAACCACTGGTTCCTCGCCGAAGCCGGTACACCCCGCGGCGGCGAAGTGCTGCTCGAATTGGAACATCAGCCCGCCGGAGAAGCCGATTGCCTCCAAGTGAGTACAGCGGTGGCAGCCGCCGGCCTACAGCAGAAGCGTCGCCTGGACACCACCGGCCTGCGCGAAGCGTTACAGGACAGCTTCGACCATCCTCACTGGGACGAAGTGGCCAAAAGATGCCTGGACTGCGCCAACTGCACCATGGTCTGCCCAACCTGCTTCTGCACAGACATCGAAGACGTGAGCGACGTATCCGGCGATCACGCCGAGCGCTGGCGCCGTTGGGACTCCTGTTTCACGACCAGCTTTTCCTATATTCACGGCGGCAGCGTCCGCTCTTCCCCAAAGGCGCGCTATCGCCAGTGGATCACCCATAAATTGTCTTCTTGGGTGGATCAGTTCGGAACCTCAGGCTGTGTCGGCTGCGGCCGCTGCATCACCTGGTGCCCGGCTGGCATTGACATCACCGAAGAGGCCCAAGCCATACGTGGAACGGTGAATCATGGAAATACATAGTTTGGAGCAGATCATCGCGGAGCATCCATTTTTCCTCGATCTGGACCCCGCCTACGCCAGTCTTCTGGTCGGCTGCGCATCGAATGTTCGCTTTGAGCCGGGCAGGTACATTTTCCGGGAGGGAGAGGAGGCGAATCACTTCTACCTGATTCGCCAGGGCCGCGTGGCGGTGGAGATTTCCCCGCCCCACCGCAGACCCATTGTCGTCGACACCTTGATTGAAGGTGAGATCCTCGGCTGGTCGTGGCTCGTTCCGCCCTACCAGTGGCGATTCCAGGCCCGCGCCATGGAAGGGGCACACGCCATCGCGTTGGACGGCAAGTGTCTGCGCGCCAAATGTGAAGCGAACAAAGAACTCGGCTATGAACTGCTGAAGCGGTTCTCGCAAGTAGTCGGGGGCCGCCTGGATGCCACGCGGATGCAGCTGCTGGATCTCTATGCCGCACACTAATGCAGATTCGATGGTGCCTTCGCCCTGGGTAGTTCGGCAGGTTTCAAAAGAGACGCCGGACACCTTCACGCTGGTGCTCGATCCGCCCGGCGGCGCGCGCGCAAAATTCACGCCCGGGCAGTTCAGCATGCTCTGGGTAGGCGGCGTCGGGGAACTTCCCATCTCCATCAGCGGCGATCCCGCCCGGCCCGAATCGCTCACCTATACGGTCCGCTCGGTCGGTCCCGCCACACAGTCGCTCGTGAGCCGGCAGGCAGGCCAGACAGTGGGCGTGCGCGGACCATACGGAATCGGCTGGCCGATTGAAGCCGCCACCGGCCGGGACATCATCGTGGCCGCTGGCGGCATTGGTCTGGCTCCGTTGCGGCCCGTCATTTATCATGTACTGGCGAATCGTGCCGACTACGGCCGCCTTACCATTCTCTATGGCGCCCGGAACCCGCGCGACATTCTCTTTCGCAAGGAACTGGCCGTCTGGGCCAAACAGCCGGACACCCAGTTGCTCTCCACCGTCGATTACGGTGGCGTCGCCTGGCGCGGCCACGTCGGCGTAGTCACAACGCTGTTCAAAAGGCTCCGCCTGCAACCGGCGAAAACCACAGCCATGATCTGCGGTCCGGAGATCATGATGCGCATCGTGGCGCGGGATCTGATTGCCCGCGGCGTCTCCGGCGAAGACGTGTATCTCTCCATGGAGCGAAACATGAAATGCGCGGTGGGCCTGTGCGGCCATTGCCAGTGGGGCCCGCACTTTGTCTGCAAAGACGGCCCCGTCTTCCCCTTCTCCCGGATCGCTTCGCTGTTGGATCGACATGAGCTCTAAAATGAAAAAGAAGCCGCGTATCGGAGTCTTCAAGTTCGCCTCCTGCGATGGATGCCAACTCAGTCTTCTCGACGCCGAGGACCAGTTACTCGCAATCGCCGATGCGATCGAAATCGCCTACTTCCCCGAGGCCAGCCGCACGATGGCAAAGGGCCCGTACGACATCGCGCTCGTCGAGGGTTCCATCACCACCCACCACGACGCCCAGCGCATTCAGGAGATTCGCCGGCAATCGAAAACCCTCGTCACCATCGGCGCCTGCGCCACATCGGGTGGCATCCAGGCACTGCGTAATTGGCGCGATGTCGACGAATTCATCCGCGTCGTTTATGCATCGCCGAAATTCATCAGCACCCTGAAACTGTCAACTCCCATCGCGGAACACGTCCCGGTGGATTTCGAACTCCGCGGATGCCCGATCAATCAATTTCAGCTGGTGGAATTAATCGCCGCCACCCTCGCCGGCCGACGGCACAATGTTCCCACCTACAGCGTCTGCATCGAATGCAAAACCAGGGAAACCGTTTGTGTCGCCGTAGCCCGCGGCATGGCCTGCCTGGGACCGGTGACGCAGGCCGGCTGCGGCGCCGTTTGTCCCGCCTTCGACCGCGGCTGCTACGGCTGCTATGGCCCCATGGATAGTGCCAACACCGCCTCCATCACCAAACAATTCCGGATACTCGGCCAATCCGACCAGCAGATCGCCCGCGCGTTTCGCGGCTTCAACGCCTGGGACTGGCAGTTCCGAAAAGCCAGCGAGGAGTGCGAACACAAATGAACGGCAAAACCCGGACAATTCGCGTCGACACACTCGCCCGCGTCGAGGGCGAAGGCGCTATCCTCATCAAGCTCCAGGGCGACCGCGTCACCGATGTGAAGCTGCGCATCTATGAACCTCCGCGCTTCTTCGAAGCCTTCCTCCGCGGCCGCCACTACACCGAAATTGCCGACATCACCGCGCGCATCTGTGGCATCTGCCCAATCGCCTACCAAATGAGCTCGATCCACGCCATCGAACGGGCGCTCGGTGTCCAGATCGATCCGGCCGTCCGCATGCTCCGCCGCCTCTTCTATTGCGGCGAGTGGATCGAGAGCCACGCCCTGCACGTCTACATGCTGCATGCACCGGATTTCCTCGGCTACCCGGATGCCTTGGAAATGGCGAAGGATCACCGCCAGATCGTGGAGCAGGCACTGCGGTTAAAGAAGATTGGAAACCGCATCGTGCGTGTGATCGGTGGCCGGGAAATCCACCCGATCTCGGCCACCGTCGGCGGCTTTTCCAAAGTGTCCACGAAACGCCAGTTGCGCGAACTGGAAGACGATCTGCAATGGGCGCTCGACGCCTCCATCGCCACCGTCAAATTGGTCGCGGGCTTTGAGTTCCCCGACTTCGAACAGGACTACGAATTCGTCGCGCTTTCCCACCCCGATGAGTATCCGTTCAATGAGGGGCGCCTCATCTCCAATCACGGTATGAACATTGACGCCGTCGAGTACGAGGATCACTTTTTCGAACAACACGTGAAGCATTCGAATTCGCTGCACTCCGTCCATCGCGGGCACGGCTCCTACCTCGTCGGCCCGCTCGCGCGGTTCAACCTGAATTTCGATAAGTTGCCCGCGCCCGCCCGGCAAATCGCCCAGGAAGTGGGCCTGGTACCACCGGTAAAAAACCCGTTCCGAAGTATCATTGTCCGCGCCGTCGAACTGGTTTTCGCCTGTGCCGAAGCGCTGCGCATCGTTCGGGAATACGCCCCGCCCGCGCACCCGCAGGTGCCCGTCGAACCGCGCGATGGCGTGGGCCAGGCCATCACCGAAGCGCCGCGGGGCATCCTCTATCACCGCTACGCCGTCGACCGGAACGGCCTCATCGTGTCCGCGAAAATCGTCCCGCCAACCTCGCAGAACCAGAAACGAATCGAGGATGATCTACGCGAATTCGCGGCCCAGGTATCCGCCTGGCCGCTCGAAGAGGCAACATGGAAATGTGAGCAGGCGGTCCGAAATTACGACCCCTGCATCTCCTGCGCCACTCACTTCCTGCGTGTGACAATCGAGCGAACGTGACCATGCGAACCCGTATTATCGGCTGCGGCACCGAGGACCGCGGTGACGACGCCGCCGGTCTGCGCGTCGCGCAACGCCTCCGCGCGCTGGGTATCGACGCGCTCGATCACCCGGGCGACGGTCTGTCCCTCATGGAAACATGGCAGGGCGCCGACGACGTCATCCTGATCGACGCCGTCATCACCGGTGGCCCCCCCGGCGAGATCAACAGTTGGAACGGCCACCACGCCGACGTCGTCGCGGATCAGCATCGCGCCTCCTCCCACGCCTTCGGTGTGGCCGAAGCCATCAAACTCGCGCGCATCCTCCATCGCCTTCCCCCACGTCTCACCCTCTACGGAATTGAGGCCGCCCACTTCGCCCTCGGCTCGGCTCCCTCCCCGGAGGTCGATGCCGCAGCCGAACGGCTCGCCCGTCAACTCGCCGCCGCGGAAGGGGCCTAGCAATGTGCCTTGCCATTCCAGGCAAATTGATCTGGGCCGAAGAGCGCGACGGAAACCGCATCGGCAAAGTCCAGTTCGGCGGCATCACCCGCGAGGTCTTCCTGAACTTCGTGCCGGAGGCGGTCCCCGGAGACTACGTCATCGTCCACGTCGGATTCGCCATCAGCCTGGTCGATGCGGTGGAGGCCGAACGCACCTTCCAACTCCTCGAAGCCGCCGGCGTATTGGAAGTAGAACTCGGCGCCGCGGAGCCCGCGACATGAAGTACCTCGATGAGTACCGGGAGGAACGTGTCGCGATGGCCCTCGCCGCCCGTATCGCCCGCCAGGTCACCCGTCGCTGGAACATCATGGAAATCTGCGGCGGGCAGACCCACACGTTGCTGCGCTACGGTCTGCCGGAACTCCTGCCGCCAGAGGTCCACCTCGTCCATGGCCCCGGCTGCCCGGTCTGCGTCACGCCCTTGGAAATGGTGGATAAAGCCATCGAAATCGCCGCGCGCCCGGGAGTGACCTTCGTCTCCTATGGCGACATGCTCCGCGTCCCCGGCTCACGGCGCGACCTTCTTGGCGTGAAGGCGGACGGCGGCGACGTCCGTGTTGTATATTCGCCCATGGACGCCGTCAAATTCGCTCGTGCCCTTCCCTCCCGACAGGTCGTCTTCTTCGGCATCGGCTTTGAAACAACCGCGCCCGCAAACGCCATGGCCGTCTGGGAAGCCCGGCGTCAGGGCCTCGCGAACTTCTCCCTGCTCGTCTCCCAGGTCATGACGCCGCCCGCCATTCGGATGCTGCTCGAATCGCCCGACAATCAAGTGGATGCCTTCATCGCCCCCGGCCACGTCTGCACCATCACGGGCTGTCAGGAGTACGAAGCGCTCAACCGCGAATTCGGCGTGCCCATCGTCGTCGGTGGCTTTGAACCCGCCGACCTTCTGGAAGCCATCGCCATGCTGGTCACGCAACTCGAAGAAGGCCGTGCCGTGCTCGAAAACCAATATGTCCGGTCCGTGCGATACGAGGGCAACCTGCCCGCACAACAAATCATGCGGAGCGTGTTCGAAGTATGCGATCGCCGCTGGCGCGGAATCGGCCAGATCCCTCACAGCGGCCTCCGCCTGCGGGAAGAGTTCGCCGCGCACGATGCCGAAAAGATCTTCGGCGTGTCCGAACCCGGCGCCGAAGAGTCCCCTGAGTGCATCAGCACCGCCGTGCTGCTAGGCCGCAAACGCCCCACCGATTGCCCGGAGTTCGCCCGTCGCTGCACGCCGGAAAACCCGCTCGGCGCGCCCATGGTCTCCTCCGAAGGCGCCTGCGCCGCCTACTACCAATACCGCCGCCGTTCCGCGGAAGGGAGCACCTCCAATGTCTGATTCCATTCCGGTCTGCCCGCTTCCCTTCCCTGCCGGCGATCGAGTTTTGCTCGGCCACGGCAGCGGCGGCAGGCTCTCGGCAAGCCTCGTTCGCGATGTCTTCCTCCACGCGTTCCACAATCCGATCCTCGCCCAATTGGATGACCAGGCCGTCATCGGCGTCAACGGCGCCCGCCTCGCGTTCACAACAGATTCCTATGTGGTAAAGCCGCTCTTCTTTCCCGGCGGCGACATCGGATCGCTCGCCGTCCACGGCACCGTGAACGACCTCGCAATGGGCGGTGCCCGCCCGCTCTTCCTCAGTGCCGCCTTCATTCTCGAAGAAGGTCTCCCTATGGAGACGCTTTGCCGCGTCGTTGAATCCCTGCGCCGCGCCGCCGCCGATGCCGGTGTCCAGGTCGTCACCGGCGATACCAAGGTCGTCGAAAAAGGCAGCGGCGACGGACTCTTCATCACTACCTCCGGCATCGGCCTGGTGCCCGACGGCGTGTGCCTCTCCGCCAGCCAGGCTCGTCCCGGGGACCGCGTCATCCTCAGCGGTACCATCGGTGACCACGGCATCGCCATCCTCGCCCAGCGCGAAGGACTGCAGTTTGATTCGATCGTCGAGAGCGACTCCGCGCCGCTCCACACGCTGGTGGAAGCCATGCTCGCCGCCGGCTCCGGCATCCGCTGCATGCGCGACCCCACCCGCGGCGGCGTCTCCAGCGCGTTGAACGAAATCGCCGCCCAATCCGGCGTTGGCGTTGAGATCGATGAGCGCGCCATCCCGCTACGCGACGATGTGAAGGGTGCCTGTGAACTCCTCGGCCTCGACCCGCTCTATGTCGCCAACGAAGGGAAACTGCTCGCCATCGTCGCGCCGGAAGACGCCGAAAACGTCCGCGACGCCATGCGCCGCCACCCGCTCGGCGCGCATGCCGCCGTCATTGGCACCATAACCGAAACACATCCCACCGTGGTTACCATGCGGACCACCGTCGGTCCCATGCGCGTCGTCGACATGCTTACCGGCGATCAGTTGCCCCGGATTTGTTAGGAGATCACATGCACGAACTGGGCATCGCCAACTCCGTTCTTACCGCCGTCCGCACCGAGATGCGCCGCCACCCGGGCGCCATTCCGCTCAAGGTCGGCGTCCGCGTCGGTGAACTCGCCGGCGTCAATCCGGACGCCCTCGAGTTCAGCTTCCTGTCCATCATCTCCGGCACCCCGTGGGAGCGGCTCAAGCTCGACATTCAAACCAAAACGCGCGAACATCGCTGCTCGTCCTGCCGGGCCACATTCCCCGTCATCGACTATCGGGTGGCCTGCCCCCTGTGCGGCTCCAGCCAAACGGAATGCGTCAGCGGTGACGAACTGGAAGTCGCCTATTTGGAATTGGAGGAGTCATGACAAGAATCACTCTGGAAACGAAGGTCCTCAGCGAAAACGACCGCATCGCCGCCGATCTCCGCGCGCGCTTCCGCCAGCACGGCGTGCTTTGCCTGAACTTCATCAGCTCCCCCGGCGCGGGCAAGACACTGCTACTCGAACGCACCCTCGCCGGCTTCGCTCCCACCGATCGTGTCGCCGTCCTCACCGGTGACATCCAAACCGACAACGACGCCACCCGCCTCGCCCGCGCCGGCTTCCCCGTGCGCCAAATTACCACCGGCGGCACCTGCCATCTGGATGCCCGCATGATCGATCGCGCCCTCGCCGATTGGCGGCTCGAAGACCTGGATTTGCTGCTCATCGAAAACGTCGGCAACCTCGTCTGCCCCGCCAGCTACGACCTCGGCGAAGCCGCCAAAATCGTCGTCCTCAGTGTCACCGAAGGCGAAGACAAACCGCTGAAATATCCCACCACTTTCTTCAAGTCCAGCCTCCTCGTCCTCAACAAAATCGATCTCCTCCCCTACGTCCCCTTCCAACTGGAGGCCGCGAAAGAAAACGCCCGCCGTGTGCATCCGGACATGGAAATGGTGGAGGTGTCCTGCACCTCCGGAGAAGGGATGGACACCTGGCGCGATTGGCTCTCCCGGCGCCGAAAGGCAGCGCAGTCCACCGCCGCATGATCGCCCGCCGTCACCTCCATGTCGCCGGCATCGTGCAGGGCGTCGGCTTCCGGCCCTTCGTCTATCGCCTCGCCAGCCGCCTCCGCCTCGCCGGCTGGGTTCTCAATGCAACTGCGGGCGTCGAGATCGAAGTCGAGGGCAGGACAGAGGATCTCGATCAATTCGTCCAGCTCCTGGCCACCGGCCACCCGCCCTTCGCGCACATCGAAGAAACAGTCGTCACCGCGTTGGCGCTCGTCGGCGAGACCAGCTTCCAGATCCGCGAAAGCAGCGAACAGAAAACCCATTTCGTCCTCGTCTCGCCCGATCTGGCAACCTGTGACGATTGCCTCCGCGAACTCAACGACCCCGCCAATCGCCGCTTCGGCTATCCCTTCATCAACTGCACCAACTGCGGCCCGCGCTACACCATCCTCCGCGACATCCCCTACGACCGCCCGCAAACGTCCATGTCCGTGTTCCCCATGTGCCCCGCCTGCCAGGTCGAATACGACAACCCGGCGGACCGCCGCTTCCACGCCCAGCCGAACGCCTGCCCCGATTGCGGGCCGGCGCTAACGTTCGCGGGCGACGCGACCCAACCGGAGGACGCCATCGCGGCCGCGCAAGCCCTGCTCGCCGCGGGCGGCGTGCTCGCCCTCAAAGCGCTCGGCGGTTTTCAACTGGCTTGCGACGCCGAAAACGAAGGCGCCGTGCGCCAGTTGCGAAATGCCAAACACCGCGGCGATAAGCCGTTCGCCGTCATGGCGCGGGACCTTGCCGCCGTGGAGCAATACGGCGTGCTTACCGGCGCCGACCGCGCAACCCTCACCAACGTCCGCCGCCCCATCGTCCTCATTCCGCGCCGCCCGGAAAGCACCCTCGCCCCCTCTGTTGCGCCCGGCACCGCAACCCTCGGCGTCATGCTCCCCTGCACACCGTTGCACCACCTGCTGTTCCGCGACGCGCCCTTCCGCCTGCTCGTCATGTCCAGCGGCAACATCAGCGAGGAGCCGATCGTCACCAACAACGAGGAGGCCCGCCGCCATCTCAGCGGCGTAGCCACCGGCTTCCTCCTCCACAATCGCGAGATCGAAATGCGCGTCGACGATTCGGTGGTCCGCAACGTCGCCGGGCACACCCGCGTGCTCCGCCGCGCCCGCGGCTACGCGCCCTTGCCAATTGACCTCGGTGCGGAATGCGAAGAGGTGCTCGCTTGCGGCGCCGGACAAAAGAACACGCTCTGCCTCACCAAAGGCCACTACGCCCTGCTCAGCCAGCACATCGGGGATCTCTCAAACTGCGAGACGCTCGAGTTCTTCAACGAAACACTCGCCCGCATGCGGCGGCTTTTCCACGCCGATCCCCGCATCGTCGCCCACGACCTGCACCCGGATTATCTCAGCACCCGCTTCGCCCTGTCCCTCGAAGGAGTGGAGCGAATCGGCGTGCAGCACCACCACGCCCACATCGTCTCCTGCATGGCCGAGCATCGCCTCTCCGGTCCCGTGATCGGCGTCGCCTTCGACGGTACCGGCTTGGGAACGGATGGCCACGTCTGGGGCGGCGAATTCCTTGTGAGCGACCTGACGGCCTTCGAACGCCGTGCCCATCTTCGCTACATCCCTCTAGCCGGCGGGGACCAAGCCATCCGCGAGCCGTGGCGCGCCGCCCTCAGCTATCTCGACGACGCCATTCCCCAGCAGGACCTGTCTTTCTGGAACCCTGCGCCACAAAGCACCGTGGCGTTGATCCGCACCATGCGCCAGCGCCGCATCAACACGGTGCAAACCTCTTCCTGCGGGCGCCTCTTTGATGCCGTCGCCTCCATCATCGGTCTCCGTCATCACGCCAGCTACGAGGGCCAGGCCGCAATCGAACTGGAAGCTGCCGCCGCTCCGGACATGGAAGAGCGCTACGCGTTTACCGTGCAGCCGGGATCCCCCTTGCAACTCGACATGCGACCCGCCATTGCGGCGATCACCGCCGATCTCAGACGCGGCGAATCCACCGCCAACATCTCCGCCCGTTTCCACAACACCGTCGCCGCCGCCATCGTCGATATCTGCGTCCGGATCCGGGCAGACGCCGGTCTCAATCGCGTCTGCCTCAGCGGGGGAACGTTTCAGAACGTGTACCTGCTCTCCCGTGTCGACGCGGCCTTGCGGCGCTCCGGATTTGCGGTCTTCCTCCATGCCAGGATCCCTCCAAACGATGGCGGCATCGCGCTGGGTCAGGCCGTCATTGCCAATCGGATTTGGCAAACACGACAACGGAACGAGCGATACCTGTAGCAACGGCCCTTCCGTACCCCCATCGCAGCGATATATACTACGCTGGTCCGAACTCTGTCGGGAGCTGTGTGCCATGTCGAAAGCATTCCTCCTTTTTGCCGTCAGTGTCGCCGCGTTCGCGCAAGGCGATGACACCTTTGCCGGTGCCCACGCGCCGCTCATCCAGCCGTCGAAAAAGCCTGACCCCGGCGCTCTCACCGCCCGCGTCGCCGCCGCGCTGCCATCCGCGCCCAATGCCGCTGGCCGCGTGCGCCGCGTCAACTTCATCGACGATCAGATCTTCGGCAAAATGGAACGCGACGGCGTCCCCCACGCCCCCCTCTCTACCGACGCCGAATTCTTCCGCCGCATCAACTTGGACCTCACCGGCCGCATCCCCGCCGCAAGCGAGGTCCAGGACTTCCTGGCCGACAAAAATCCCAACAAACGCAACCAGCTAATCGATAAGCTGCTTGCGAGCGAAGCCTTTGTCGAAAAGTGGTCGTACTTCTACATGGACCTCCTCCGCGCCAACGGCAAGATGTCGCGCGGCGTCCAGCTGTTCCACTACTGGATCAAAGAAGCCCTCCGCAGCGACCGGCCCTACGACGATCTCGTCCGCTCCATGATCGCCTCTTCGGCGAAATCGAATCTGGTCGTCGCCGCGTCGAATCTCATCGTCCGCGAACACGTCGAAGGCAAGCCCGGCCAGGCCATCGATGGGAACGATATTTCGAAGGTCCACCAGCTCGACACCCACGACGAACTAGCCGTCCTCTACGGGAAGACGTTCCTGGGCATCAACTTCAGCTGCGTCTCCTGCCACGACGGCGAAGGCCATCTGGAAAAGGTGAACGTCTACCTGACCAGCAAGAAGCGCCGCGAGTTCTTCGCCTTCGCCAGCTTCCTCGGCAAGACGCGCTACATCCCCCACACCGAAGATACCCAGGCCCTCATGGGCCACTTCATCGTGGACGACAACGCCCCCGGCTACGACACCAAGGGAAGCAGCATGCTCCGCACCCCCCGCTGGGGCGGGCCCAACACGCCAGCCTTCCCGCTCACAGGCGAGAAGCCCCGCGAAGGCGCCGAGCCCCGCGAGGAGCTGGGCCGCATGCTCACCGCCCATCCGCAATTTGCCCGCGCCACCGTGAACCTGTTCTGGGCCCGGCTCATGGGCCGCGGCATCGTCGACCCCTACGACGAATTCGACCTCGCCCGCCAGGACCCGCGCACCATTCCCGAAGGCTGGCAGTTACAGCCCTCCCACCCCGAGTTACTCGAATTACTCGCGAAGGATTTCCGCGCCGGTAACTTCAAACTGAAAAATGTCTTCCGCAAGATCTGCCAGTCCAGCGCCTATCAGCTCTCCGCCCGCTATCCCGGCGAGTGGAAGGAAAACTACACCTCCTACTTCGCCCGCAAGTTCGTCCGCATGCTGAGCGCCGAAGAGGTGCACGACGCCCTCGTCACCGCCACCGGCCGCCCCGGCTCCTTCAAGTTCGGCAACGAAAAGGTCCCGATGGCCATGCAGGCCAACACGCCCTCCGCCTCCGGCGAATTGAAGACCTTCATGACCGCGTTCGGCCAGAGCAACCGCTCCAACCCGCCGCGCCCGCCCGCCGCATCGCCCATGCAGCCGCTGCTGCTGATGCGCTCGCCCGTGGTCACCGATCGGGTGCTGGCGGAGAAAGACAGCCGCGTGCAGAACCTGCTGGCCGCCCACCAGGAGAACGGCAAGGTTGTCGAGGAGCTATTCCTCGGTACGCTGGCCCGCTATCCCCAGAACGACGAGAAACAGATTGCCGTCTCCGCGCTCGACAAGGATCGGGTGACGGGCGCGCAGAACCTGCAATGGGCGCTGCTGAACCTGGCCGAATTCCTCTATAACTACTGACATGAAGAACCCCAAGACAGTTGCGGAGTTATTGCCGACGCGGCGGGATCTGCTGCAGTTTGGCGGTTTGGGATTGGCCGGCGCGGCAGCGCATACGCTGTGGCCGTTGCGCGTCGGCGCGGCGGCAAAGACGAACCCGCGCGGCACCGCTCGCAACGTCATCTACTACGAGTTCTCCGGCGCTATCAGCCACGTCGATGGCTTCGACTTCAAAGAGACCGCCGGCACGCAGAAGGACTTCGACGTCCGCCAGCAGAAGAACGGCATCTACCTCTCCCACTTCCTTTTCCCGAAGGTGGAGAAGGTGATGGACAAGGTCTGCCTTCTCCGTTCGCTCAAGAGCCACGAACAGGTCCACTTCCGCGGCCAGTATTACGTGCAGACCGGGCGCCAGATGAACCTGGCGTTTGCAAAGGAAATCCCGGCCGTGGGCTCGGTGATCGCGGCTGAGTTGGAATCCCGCCGCCGCGAGACCGATACGTTCCCCACCTACGTCTCGTTCAACCTCGAAAAGGGCGCGGCTGGCGCGCTCGCCACCGGCTTCCTGCCGGCGCGCTATTCGGTGTTCGACATGGACCCGCAGGCGGCGCTGAAGGGCATGGCGCTCGATAAGAAAGCGATCGAACTGGTGGAAGAGCGCTGGCGGCTGTTGGAGGCTCTGCGCAAAGTGGAGGCGCCGCGGATGGCGGCCTTCGGCTCGGAGATGAAGACCTTCGACAACTTCAGCGACACCGCCCACCGATTGATCGGCGATGCCCGGTGGCCCGCGGCCTTCCAGGTCTCCGAGGACGATCAAAAGCGCTATGGCAAGACGGCCGTCGGGCTGTCATGCGCTCTAGCGCGTAACCTGCTCATGCAGGACGCCGGCACCCGCTACGTGCACGTCTGCCACCCCGGTTGGGATCACCACGTCAAGATCTGGGACCGCGCGGCATCGTCGAACCACTACAAACTGATCGAAGAGTTTGACCCGGCATTCTCGACGCTGCTCGAAGACCTGGAGCGGACGCCATCGAAGGCCACGCCCGGCAAGAGCCTGCTCGATGAGACGCTGGTCGTCGCCATGGGCGAGTTCGGCCGGACGCCCGGCGCTCTGAACCACATGGCCGGCCGCGACCACTACAACCCGTGCTTCCCGGCGATGTTCGCCGGCGCGGGCGTCAAAGGCGGCCTCGTCCTGGGCCGGACCGACAAAGACGGCACGAAGTGCGAGGAGACCGGCTGGAAGCATGTGAAGGAACAGCCGCGGATTGAGAACGTCGTCGCCACCATGTATTCGGCGCTGGGCATCGATTGGGGCAAGGAAGTTTCCGGGCTGCCATCGGGGCGGAATTACAAGTATGTGGATCCGCTGGGCGCGAATGGCATCATTCCCACCGACGAAATCGCGACCATTTACGGATGAAACTGCTGCTTTTTGCGTTGATCGGCATGGTGTTTTTCCCGGGCGGCGAGTTCCGCCGCGGGCGGACGTATGAGGATCCGGAGACAAAGGTCGACTGGTACCCGAACCCGCTCCGCGACGATCTGCCCGTCCGGTCCATCTTTGTGGACCCGTTCTACCTGGACGAGCACGAGGTGACGGTGGAGGAGTACGCCGCCTTCGTGAAGGCCACGCGGCACCGGACGCCTCCGGTGTGGGCGGATGGCATCGCGCCGGTTGGCCGGGAGAAGTTCCCGGTGGCGGACGTGAGTTGGGACGATGCGACGGCGTATTGCGCCTGGCAGGGCAAGCGGTTGCCCACAGAGGCCGAGTGGGAACGGGCGTGCCGCGGGTTGACCGAGAACGAGAAGTACCCATGGGGGGACCGGGCGCCGACGGCGAAGGATGCGCGCTTCGGGGCCTCTGACGGGCCGGTGGCGGTGTGCAGCGTGCCGAAGTCGAGGATGGGGCTGTGCGACATTGTCGGCAACATGTGGGAGTGGACCTCGGACTGGTACGAGAAGGATTATTACGCCACGGCGCCGGCGCGGAATCCGCCGGGCGCGGCGAAGGGGATGTACCGGGTGCTGCGGGGCGGGTCGTGGTTTGACCGTCCGGATTTCATGACCTGTTCCCACCGGAGCTGGGCGCGGCCGGCGGAGCGGAGCCCGAACGTCGGCTTCCGCTGCGCCAAGGGTTTCGGGAAACGGTAGCCATCCGCCCCGGGGAAATCCGAAATCAGGGCGTTTTCCGGTAGCACGGCTCCCAGGGAAATCTGAGTCGGTGACGCGGCGCAGGCGCGCGGCGGGCGACTCGGGGAGACCGGGAATCCCGGGGAAATCCGGGTTGGGGGTCGCGGAGTGGCCGAGCGGTGGATCGGGCAAATCTGGGACGGAGACTCAGCACAGAAGGCCGACGGCGCGGGGAAATCCGGGGCAAGGGTCGCGCGATGGACGAGCCAAGAATCGGGAAAATCAGAATCCTAGGCTTTTCCTGGTTACCCGGTACCAAGGGAAAACTGGGGTGCTAAAACAAGAGCCCCGCCGGGACGTATGGAATGGAGAACGTCCTGGCGGGGCTTACCTTATAGACCGGGCTGGAGATTCCCGGCGAGGTTAGTTGACGATGTGGCGCGGGGCGGTGCGGGCCGCCTCGAAATGGATCCCGGTAAAGGTTTCGCCAAGATCGTCAAAAGTGATTCGGTCGGTGGGGGAGTTTCCACGACCGGGACGGAGAGTGATACAAGCGGTACGAGCAAAGGGCTGGCCGTCTCGGGCCAGGGAGACCCAGAAGCTGCGGCCGATGTCGTCGGGGGTACGTGCACAGACGACCAGGGTCATCGTGCCGTCGTAGTTATTGAAAAGTGCGGCGTGAATGGGGTGGAACGGGTGCTCGGCGTAGAGGACGATTTCGCTCAGCGAGCTGCGCGGGCGGTCGGTGGCGGGGAGAAGAAGTTCCATGGATTTAGTTTGCGTGGGGAGTTGGATTCCATAAATAGAAGGATTTAGGAAAAAGCTGGGGTTGATTTGGGAGCAATTTGGGTCTACTCTTTGAATGTTGGTCCTATTATGGGTCCTGTACTTCCCATGTCGACACCACACCACGCCCATGATGGGGCGAAGGGAGACCCAACACCGATCCGGTGGGGGGATCCGGTGTGGGATTCCGTTGTTTCGCCGGTCCTAGAGGCGATTGGGGCGGAGCTTGGCCGGACGGTCCGGGGTGGAACCGTGTTTGGGATGGTGGTGAACGCCTGGAAAGTTGGGGTCCCGATTGGATCCAACAAGGAGGTCGCGGAGACCCTAAGTTGGGAAGTTGGGGACGTGGCTGAGGGTTTTCGGCTGGTTCGGGACAAATTAAAGGCCTGGGCGGACCCGGTGTTGGAGTTGCGGGTCAAAGAATATACGCGGGAGTTGATGATTTTCCCGAAGGCTGGGGTGAAGGCGAAGGGGGATCTGCTGCTATCCGTTGGCGGCGGGAGGCCCGAAATTGCTGGAATGGCGATGGCGGGGGCGTCTCCAGTGGCCAAGGGCCGGGGGATGCGGGTGATTTGCGAGCAGCCCGAGGATGCGCACGAGCAGGCGCGGGTGTTGGATCCGGCGGCGTATGCGGGGTATCTGATTTTGCCGGTGGATGAGACGGATGACTTCGGGGCGGTGTCGCGGCTGGGGACGATGGGGGGGCGGGTGGCGCTGTTGGACGTGGCGACGCGGAACGGCGGGCTGCCGTGTGTGAGTTTTGACTATGCGGGGGCGGGGCTTTATTGTGCGCAACAGTTGATTGAGCTGGGTTGCGAGAACGTCGTTATGATTACGCGGGAGCACGATTCGCGGACCTATTCGATTGGCGAGGGGTACCGGCGGGCGGTGCGGCGTGAGGAGCAGACGTTACACCGGACGTTGACGGTGGATGGGAGCATTCTGGATCTGGTGAGTTCGCTGCAGTTGCAGGGGCTGTTGGGGAAGCGGAAGTTGGGGGTTTTGTGCGCGGACGCCGGGTTGGGCGAGGCGTTGTTGCGTTATTTGGACAGCCAGGAGGCGGGGGCGCTGGCGGTTGCGGTGGCCGTTGTGGGGGGCAAGCGGTGGGCGGCGCGGCATTGGGCGGAGTTGATTTGGGTGGAGTTGGACTATTCGGAGTTGGCTGCGGCGGGGGCCCGGTATTTGACGGGGGCGACGGGGGCGGCGGTGCCGCAGGTGAAGCCACGGTTTGAGCGGTGGGTGCCGCGGAAGCCGGCGGGGAGCGCTTCGGACGCGGAGCAGGAGACGTGGCGCCCGTTGATTGCCTGCTAATTTAGTAGGCATGGAAGCGATTATTGCGCGGCTGCGGGAGAGTGAAGCGGAGTTGATGGCGGTGGTGTCGGGGTTGACCGATACTCAGTGGCTTGGGGCGAGCGGGGAGGGCCGATGGACGGCGCAGGAGAATGTTGAGCATCTGATTTTGGTGGAGCGCGGGGTGGTGACGCTGGTTCGGCGGGCGTTGGGGCAGCCGGCCGGGGAGCGGGGGGCGGTGTTGACGGATGATGAGGTTTGGGCGCGGCTAACGGCGGTGGGGCGACGGGCGGCGGCGCCGGAGCGGGTGCGGCCGACGGGGCAGTGGGTTGATCGCGGGGAGGCGCTGGCGGAGTTTTCGCGGCGGCGGGCGGAGACGGTGGCGTTTGGGTTGGAGACGGAGGAGGCTGTGCTGCGGGGGCGGTGGTTTCAGTTACCTGTGGGGGAAGTGGATGGGGCTCAGGCGCTGTTGATGCTGGCTGCGCACGCTTTGCGGCATGTGGCGCAGATTCGGGAGTTGGCTTAGCTGTTTGTTTTCAATGGCCTGTGGGAGGGTCCGTTGATTTTCTGTTGGTAGCGCTGGGCGGGACTGCGGGGTGTGGTTTTGTTTGTTTTGAATGGTTTGAGGGCGGGGCCGTTGATTTTGTGATTATTGGGATTGGCGGGGGCTGAGCTGGCGCTTCGGGGTTGCGGTGTTGTTTGTTTTCAGCGGCTTATGGGAGGGTCCGTTGATTTCGTGATTGTTGAACTCGGCGGGGTTGGGCTGGCGCTTGGGGATCTCGGGGTTCGGGGTGCGGTGTTGTTTGTTTTCAACGGTTTGTGGGAGGGTGCGTTGATTTTGTGATTGTTGGGCTCGGCGGGGCTGGTCTGGCGCTTGGGGGGATCGGGGTTTGGGGTGCGGTGTTGTTTTGTTTTCAACGGTTTGTGGGAGGGTCCGTTGATTCTTTGGTTTTTCGGGGGCTGGGAGGGCTGGTGGGTTCGGCGGACGGGGTGCGGCACCGCGCTTGGATTCGGCCCCAGGTGGGCGGGGGGTGCGCGCGCCGGAGAATGGGACATACCGCTCTTCTCTGACTGCCTTCATTCTACCAGCCGCTCGCAAGTAATCGCCGCTGGCTTGGCGGTATGCCGTTGTACTGATTGGAGATAACTTTTTTGTTTCTCGTGAACTGACCTTTACGCACAGGGCCAGTCCGCTGTTTTTTGGGGAGGAAACAGCGGACTGGCAATTCCTCCTCAACGCTTGGAACGCTGGGAGAGGTCAGGCACCGCACCAAACGACGGCGGCGGCTTGCGGTGGTGCGTCGCGGATTCATAGGCCGACGCTGCCTTGATCACGTCTGGATCGCTGCCGGGGCCGGCCCAGAACATCATGCTGACCGGCATGGCGTGGGGTAGCTTCGTCTCTACCGTACCGGTAACCGAACTGTACCGCTTCTTGTCGGCACTCAGTACATACTGCGGATCGTATGTCGTCGTGACGTAGCCCGCGGGAACGTCGGCTTCCGGCGAGCCGGCCAGGGCCGTGAACGCACCGCAACAGCTCATGGCAATCCGGTTGTTCACTTCCGGTTCCGATGGCCCCCCGAGGAGATACGGCGGGGTGGTCTGCTCCGGATTCACGAAGAGATCGATCTTGTTCTCATGCATCACCTTCAAAATGATCATGCGGAGCACCGCCTGCATCTTGAGGTAGTTCACACCCGTCGGGTCTGTCCTCGGGTCCTGATCCTTGAGGGCAGCGCGGCCGCCGTTCAACTCCATTTCGGACTTGAACTTCGCGTTCTCGATGAAGCTGGCCCAGTCCTTGACACGGTCGTCACCGCGCCAGGAGAGGTAGCGGTTGATGGCGTAGGGGCTGCGGGGGCTGGCGAGTTTGGCGCTAATACGACGAAGGTTTACTTTCTCCGATAGCGGGGCCTTGTGCAGTGACAGGGCCACGGCGTAATCCACCGTGCGGACGTCCCAGCCGGGGACGGCGAATTCGAGTTTGCCGTCCAACATCTGATAGAAATACTCCGGGACGTTGTGGGGAAGGATTTCCGCCATGGCGTCTTGGAAGGTGTATTTGATGTTCGGGATCGATGGGTCGTCGGGGTAGAGCGGGTCGACGGTTTCGACGAGTTCGGCGCCGAGTTTATCGCGCAGCACCGCTTTGATTTCCTTGTCGATCTGGTCGCTGATGGCGGTGTCGTTTTTGGTGTGTTTCACCATGAATTCACGAGTGACGGCAATGCGCATGCCCTTGAGGGGCTTTGCTTTCGCGGCGGAATCCGAGACCAGGAAGCTGGTGTAGGGCTCCTTGGGGATTAACGCTTTGGGAATCGCCGTGAACATGTCGTCGGATTCGAAGCCCTTCAAGGCGTCCAGAACGAGAGCGGCGTCGGAAACCGTCCGGCAATGGATGCCGGCGCGGTCGCCCGCGTTTTTGCCGGTGATGCCGCCGTCCATGAGGATGCCTTTGGTGGTGAGGAGATTGACGATGTTGTTGCGGCTGGCGGGGCCTTTGCAGGACGCCAGGCTCTGTTCGCAGATGGAACATGTCGCCAGATTGGCGGCGACGGAGACGCCGGAGCCGTTGCTGGTGCCGCGGGGGACGCGGGCGGTGTCGTAGGGGTTGCAGGCCTGGCCGCCCCAGAGTCCGTATTGCAGGTTGGATTCGGGGAAGGCGCCGGCGGCGCGGCCGCCCTGGCCGCCGGGGCCGCTGACGCTATTGGCGGTGGCGACGGCGTATATGATCGCCCCTTTGCGGCGGAGTTCGGCGATGTCGGGCGAGTCGGCTTTGGGGACGTCCATGGCGTAGTTGACGTCGTTGCCGCCGGTGCTGCGAATGTCCTTGGCGTCGTACCAGTCTTTGAGAGTGAAGACGGCGCAGTACATTGGGAGCTTGGCGAGGTCCGGATTCTTTCCGTACTGCTTGTCGAGTTCGGCGGCGCGTTCAAGGGCGTCGGGCTGCTTGCGGAACTCTTCGCAGTATTTGGGAGCGCCGGAGGGGAGGGGCCCGGCGGAGGGGTGCTTGTCGAAATCGCCTTTACAGGTGATGGACCGTTCGCCGCGGATGTTGAGCGCTTCGAGGGCGTTCAACTGGCCGGCTTCGGGGATGCCGACGCGGAGGCCGTATTGGAGTTGCACGCTTGGGTCGGAGGCCGAGGTGATCATCTTGCCGAGCTCGAATTTGGGGCCGGTGTATTCTTCGTAGCTGGGGAAGACGCTGCTGGCGGCGACGGTTTTTGTGGGGTAGTTGATGGGAGCGCCGGCGCGCACCATCCCCGTTGCGGCAGGGATGGGCGCGCCATCGGCAGTGACGAGCGCGGTGCAAGGGCCATTGTATGCTTTGGCACGCGCGATGTAGGACTGGACCACGCGCTGGCAGCTGGTGCGGCCGGAGCGAATGGCGTTTTGGATGTCCTTGATGGAGGCTTCTTCCACCTGGAAAGAACCGGGTTGGGCGGAGAGGAAAGCCGGGGCGAGCAGGCAGCCGAGGAGCGGGGCGAGTGAGGATCTCATGAATTGGTTTCCTATTTACTTGGCGGCCATTTTGGCGGGCAGGGCGGGCACGGTTTTGGGCGGCACGCGGTGGTGGGTTGCCTGTTCATAGGCGAAGGCGAACTTGATCATGTCGGGCTCGCTATACGGCCGGCCGAAGAAGGTGATGCCTACGGGCAGGCCCTGCGGGGTGAAGCCGGCGGGCACGGTGAGGGACGCGGCGAAGATGAGGAACGTGTTGAGATGGGGCGCACCCTTCTGGTTGACGTAGGGCGGGCCGATGCCGTCCTTGATCAGAGTCGGTGTGTGTTCGACGGTTTTGTGGACGATGGCATCGAGCTTGTAATCCGCCATGACCTTCATGACGTTGAGCATCAGCTGTTCTCGAGCTTCGAGGTATTCGTAGTAGGCCTTTTCGCCGCTGCGATAGGCGGTGGTGCCGCCGCCGCGGAGGCGAACGTTTTTGGCGGCGTCGGGGTGGGCCTTGATGTCGTCGGCGGTTTTGTAGGGGGAGTTGGGATTGCGGGCGAGCCAGAGGGCGGTGGATTCACCGGACTCGCTGGGGCTGGAGGCGCGTTTGGCGAGGAGTTCGTTCAAGTTGGGAATTTCGACGGAATCGACGACTTCGGCGCCGGCGGCTTTGAGTTCGGAGATGGCCTTGTCGAAGACGGTGGTTACGGTTTTGAAGTCTTCCGAATCGGGTTCGGTGGTGTAGCCCATGGGGGTACGGAGGATGCCGATGCGGGCTCCTTTGAGGCCGTCTTTTACGAGGAATTTGGTGTACGTCGGCGGGATTTTGCCAACGCCGTAGGAGGTCATGGGATCTTCCTTGTCGTAGCCGACCATGACGTCGAGGAGTTTGGCGAGATCGGTGACGGTGCGGGTCATGGGGCCGAGGGAACCGGTTTTACCGGGCCAACCGGCGTAGACGCCGGCGCGGCTGACGAGACCGGGGGTGGGGCGCATGCCGACGATGGAATTCCAGGCGGAGGGGCGGCGGATGGAGGCGAAGCCTTCCTGGCCGATGCCGAGGGTGGCGAAGTTGGCCGCGACGGCGCCGCCGGTGCCGCCGGAGGAGCCGCCGACGGTGCGTTCGGGATCGTAGGGGTTGCGGGATTCACCGTAGAGGGAGCCGAAGGAATCGCCGCCGCCCATTTCGCCGAGGGTGACTTTGGCGAGGACGATGGCGCCCGCTTTTTTGAGCTTTTCGGTGATGGTGGCGTCGCGGGTGGGGACGTAATCTTTGAAGACGAGAGAGCCGATGGTGGTGCGGACGCCGGCGACGTCCATCTGATCCTTCAGCACGACGGGGATGCCGTGGAGGGGGCCGACGGGACCGCCCTTTTTGTAGGCCGCGTCGAGTGCGGCGGCATCTTCGAGCGCCTTGGGATTGACGGTGATGACGACGTTGAGGCGGGGGCCTTTCTGGTCGTAGGCGTCGATGCGATCGAGGTACATCTGGGTGAGTTGGCGCGCGGTGAGCTTGCCGGATTTGAACGCCTTGTGGACGTCTTCAACGGTGGCTTCGACCACGTTGAATTCGGCCGCGGGCAATGGCCGCGTGGCCAAGAGGAAGCAGACCAGGCTGGCGCCACGTACAAGCGAGTTGTACGGAAATGCTCTCATTGCGGAGTCTCCTTAGAGGGGGTTGTGGGGTTAGAAGTTGAGTTTCATGCCGAGTTGGATACGGCGGGATTCGGTGGAAGTGGAGGTGATGATGCCGGTGGCGGCGGTGACCTTGCCCTGGCGATCGAAGATGATGAAGTTGGGCGCGCTGAAGTTGGTGTGATTCAGCGCGTTGAAGAGTTCGAGGCGGAACTGGCCTCCAATCCGCTCGGTGAAGCGGAGGTTGCGGAAGAGAGAGAAATCGACGTTCTGGGTGCCGGGGCCGGTGAGGGTGTTGCGGCCGAGGTTGCCAAAGACGCCGGGCGCGGGGAAGCCCATACATTCGGTTTTGATGTAGTTGCGCGGGTCCGAGCGGGTGAGGGTTTCGCAGCCGGGGCCGGCGATGAGATTGGGCCGCTGGCCGAGGGAGGCGCCGGTGGTATCGGTGCGGCTGCCGGCCTGATCGTTGTTGAGAACGGCGGAGAAGGGCGTGCCGGTTTGGGCGCGGAAGATGGAGCCGAACTGCCATTTGGCGAGGACGGCGCGGGGGAGCGCGGGGAGGGCCTTCAGGGCCGGGGTTTCCCAGATGAAGTTGAAGACGAAGTTGTGCCGGATATCGAAATCCGAGAGGCCGCGGTTGAGGCCGGGGTAGAGCGGACTGATGACGCCGACGGCGGTGGAGTAGCCGGAGGTGGCGGCGGTGGAGGCGGTGGAGGAGCCATCGTCGATGGACTTGCTCCAGGTGTAGGAGACGTTGACCTGGGCGCCCTTGCCGAGGGTGCGTTTGAGGCTGGACTGGAGGGCGTGATAGGAGCTATCGGCGTTCCAGGTGTTGGTTGTGTTGATGGTGGAGAAGTTGGGATTGAGAACGGGCGTGTTGGCGGGGATGATCCAGCCGGTGGCGGTTTTGACGGGCTGGACGGTGTTCATGTTGCGTTCGACGAGCGGCAGATGGATGCCGCGGGAGCCGGTGTAGCCGACTTCGCCGAGCCAGCCGCGGAGTTCGCGTTGGATGCTGAAGTTCCACTTGGGGCTGTAGGCGCGTTTGGGGGTGACGTCGACGAAGGCGGTGCGGAGGTTCGTGACTTTCAGCAGCGGGTAGGCGCTTGTGGGGAAGCTGCCGGCGGGTGGGGCGGTGGTCACGCCTTGCAGGAAATACGGCAGAGAGCGGCTGAGCGGGGTGTCGTAGATCCAGAGCAGGGGGAGCGAATCGAAGATGCCACCGCTGGCGCGGATGGAGGTTTTGCCGGTGCCGAAGGGATCCCAGACGATGCCGACGCGGGGGGAGAAGTTGTAGCGCGTGGGGTTGGTGTCGTGAACGGGGCCGCCGACTTTTACCTGCGTGTCGGTGAGGTTGTGGAGGAGGGCGATTTTACCGTTCACTTCGGTGGGAATCGTCAGGAATTCGTAGCGGAGTCCGATGTTGATGGTCAGGTTCTTGCGGAGGCGAATATCGTCCTGGGCGTAGCCGGCGAGGAGGGTTTGGCGGAGGCCGCGGATGGTGTCGCTACCGGGGTAGAGGGAGCCGAAGCTGACGGGACGATTGGTGAGGAAACGCTGATGGTGCCGAAGGAGAAGGAGCCGCCGGTGAGGTTGGGAAGGTCGTAGTTGTACTGCATGCGCTCGGAGGTGAAGCCGAGTTTGATGGAGTGGAGGCCTTTGTTGATGAAGAGGTTTTCGTGGAACTGGAAGGAGTTGAAGGCGATGCGAGTCACGTCGAGCGAGCCGGGGCCGCCGCCGGGGAAGGTGATGCCGGGGACGGAGATGGCGCCGATGTTGTAGCCGGGGAGGAAGCCGAGGCTGGGGTCCTTGAGGAGGGGGTTGAGAATGTCGATGATGTTGCCGCTATTGGTGACGTTGCGGGAGAAGCCGAAGCGGGCGACGTTGAGGATGGAGGGGTTGATGGTGCGGGTCCATTCGAGGATGGCGGCGGAGCGTTTGGATTCGTCGCGGGTGCGTTTGGTGCGGGAGGCATCGGGGGCGTTGGCGTTGCCGCGATCGAGGAAGAAGGAGCCGGTGAGGGAGTCCTTGTCGGAGGCGCGGTGATCGATTTTTCCGAGCAAATAGTAGCCGGAGGCGATTTTGTCGATTTGGGAGATGTACTGGCCGGTGTCGCCATTGCCGAGGAGAGGGCCGTTGGGCAGGGGCATGAGGGGGAGGACTTTGGAGACGGCGGGATCGACATTGACGCTGCCGGCGCCGAGGCGGCCGAGGCGGGCGTTGGAGGAGAGGGTGTTGACGATGGAGGTGGTGGCGAGGAATTCGCGGACGCTTTCGTAGTTGGCGAACCAGAAGGTTTTGTTTTTGACGACGGGTCCGCCGGCGGCGGCGCCGAACTGGTGGCGGCGGAAGAGGGGGCGGGTGGAGGGGTCGAAGAAGTTGCGGGCGTCGAGGGCGGAGTTGCGGTGGAAGTAGAAGAGGGTGCCGTGGAGGTCGTTGGTGCCGGAGCGGGTGACGGCGTTGAGGACGCCGCCGGAGGCGCGGCCGTATTCGGCGGAGTAGTTGTTCGACACGACGGAGAATTCGCGGATGGCTTCGACGCCGAGGTTGGTGCCGAGGATGGAGCCGGGGGTGTTGTTGGCGTTGTCGTTGAGGGAGATGCCGTCGAGGCGGTAGTTGTTTTCCGAGGGGCGTGCGCCGGAGACGGTAAGCTTAACGCCGTTGCCGGCGCGGATGCCGCCGTTTCGGCCCATCGAGGCGATGCCGGGTTGGAGGGTGGCGAGTTGGGTCCAATCGCGGCCGTTGAGGGGGAGTTCGCGGATGGTGAGGCCTTCGACGGTGCGGTTGACGGTGGCGGAGGCGAGATCGACGGTGCCGACGGCGGCGTTGACTTCGACGGTTTCGGCGATGTTGCCGATGGTGAGGGCGAAATCGATGGTGACTTCGGCGCCGACGTTCAAGACGATGTCCTTGCGGAGACCGCGGGAGAAGCCGGGGGATTCGAAGGTGGCTTCGTAGGGGCCGGGCTGGAGGTTGGTGGCGCGATAGGCACCGGTTTCATTGCACAGAAGGGACCGGGTGATGCCGGTGTCGATGTTGCGGAGGGTGACTTTCGCCGTGGCGATAACGGCGCCCTGGGGGTCACGGACGACGCCGAGAATGGTGCCGCCGACGGTCTGCGCGGCGAGTTGGTACAGGAACAGTGAGGCGGCGAACAGGCACAGGCCCGCGCGCTTCCGGAAAGCGAAAGCCATCAGCAATCTCCTCTACATGCGCGGCTCCGTAGCGGCGGGGCCGGGGTTGAATGGACGATTCGGTCGTGTCTATGGCGGGAGACTAGTTTTGTGGCCCAAACGTGGCCAGAGGAGAAAAGACTCGTCGACTTGACGAGATGGGGACGTGACCAGACGTAGTATTCCGGTAAATTGTGCGGAATACGAATCAATTTTTCTGATCGGGGTGATTCACCCTTTTTATCAGAGTGGCCAGTTACTTCGACGTGAGTGACTTACTCTGTGCGGCGCCAGCCGGTCCAGCGAGCGATGGCGACGGGGCCGGCGCAGTTAGCGAGAACATTGACTCCGGTGCGAACGGGATCGATGGCGGCATCAATGCCGAGGAGGGCGGCAAGTCCTTCCAGTGGAAGCGCATAGGAGGGAAACAAACTGGCGAGAATGACAAAGTTTGCGCGGGGAATTCCGGCGACACCTTTACTTGTCAGTTTGAGTGTGAGGAGTATCATCAGCTGTTGGGAGATAGTAAGTTGGATGTTCGCGGCCTGGGCGACGAAGAAGGTGGCCATTACCAGATGGATGGTGGAACCGCAGAGATTAAAGCTCAGGCCGAGGGGGAGAGTGAGACCGATGAGCGTCTTCGGGAGGCCGAAGGTTTCGAGCTGGGCCATGGCAGAGGGGAGGGCGGCGGCGCTGGAGGTGGTGCCGAAGGCGATGAGAAAGGGCTCGCGGGCGTGGCGCCAGAATTCCGGCAGGGAGACGCGGAAGAGGAGCAGGGGGACGATGACGCCGAGGAGGAGGAACAGCGCCTGGGTGGCCCAGGCGAGGGCGACGAATTTGCCGAGGCCGAGAAGAACGTCGATGCCGCTTTGGGCAACCGTCGCGGCGATGGCGGCTGAGACGCCGATGGCGGCGAGACTCATGACGTAGCGGGTGTATTGGAAGGCGACCGCGGAGACCGATTCGCAGAAGCGGACGAAGGGTTCGGCTTTGGCGCCAATGGCGGCGCAGGCAACGCCGATGGCGATGGCGAAGAGCACGATTTGCAGGACGTTGCCTCGGGCCATGGCTTCGAAGAGGCTGGAGGGGAACATGTTTTCGAGGACCTGGCCGAAGTCGGGTGGCGTGGCGGCTTGCACCGTTCCTCTGAGACCAACGCCATCGCCGGGGCGGAACCAGGTGACCATGCCCCAGCCGAGGAGGAGGGCGAACGTTGTTGACCCTTCGAACCACATCAGTGTTTTGATACCGATGCGGCCTAGATCGGACAGCTTGCCGCCGCGGGCGAAGGAGGCGATGAGGGTGGTGAGGATGACCGGGGCGATCACCGATTGGATGAGGCGGAGGAACGAGCGGGCGATGGGTTCGGCGATGGGGGCGATGCCGGGGAAGAGCCAGCCCACAAGGGCGCCCGCGGCCATGGCGCCGAGCAGGAGAAGAGTCACAGTTGATTAGTATCTCAGGCGCGGCGGTGGCGCTGGGATTCGGAGTTGGAAATTCCGGCGGAGGCGAGGAAGGCGGTGCAGGAGGCGATCAACGAAGGCACGACGAGGGCGGGGGTACCGGTGGCTTCGGCGACGAAGACGGCGGCGAAGAGGAGGCTGTTGTAACTGGCTCCGGTGAAGGCCGCGATGCCGATGAGGGTGAAGACGCCGGGGTGGCTGGGATTGAACACGGCGTCGAAGGCCGCGCCGAGGGCGGCGCCGATGGTGGCCGAGGGGACGAAGAGGCCGCCGACGCCGCCGGTGCCGAAGGTGAAGCAGGTGGCCAGGAGTTTTGCCGCCAGGATGATGGCGATGGCGCCGAGGGCGTGTTGGCCGTTGAGCAGTTGATTGGCTACGGGCAGACCGGCGTGGAGGGTGACTGGGGCGCCGAGGATTTGATAGGCGGCGAAGGCGATGGCGCTGACAATTGCTCCGCCGGTGGTGGTTTTGATTAAGCGCGGCACTGGCCACTGGGCCCAGAGGCGTTTGATGCGGGCGAGGAGGCCGAGGAAGACGTGGCTGAGCAGACCGCCGGCGAGGCCGAGGGGGACGCAGATGAGGAGATCGCGGAGGTTGAGCTGGTATTGGAAGTGGATGGGGAAGTACGGGGTGGCGGGGCGGAAGAAGGCGAACGTGGCGTAGCTGGTGGCGGCGGCGATGAGGCCGTGGATGAGAGATTCGTGGGCGAGGTCGTGTTTATAGGGCGACTCGATGCCCATGATGGCGCCGGTGAGGGGGGCGCGGAAGATGGCACTAATTCCGGCGGCGGCGCCGGTGATTAGGGCGGTTTCGACGGAGCCGTGGAGCCAGGCGAGGGCGGGTTGGCGGTTGAGTTGGCGCTGGAGGAAGGAGGCGAGGGTGGCGCCGAGCCATTTGCTGGCGCCTTCCATGCCGGCGCTGGCGCCGAAACCCATGGTGGCGACGGACGCGGCGAGTTTGGGGATGGCGGTGTTGTAATCGATTCCCTTCCCGGGCTGGTGGTAGGCGAGGACGACTTCGTCGGCCATGGAGGAGGTGGCGACGCGGAAGAGGGTGAGGATGAGGCCGGTGAGGAAGAGGCCGGCGATGGGGAGGAGGCAGAGGACGGGCGGGGGGAGAGTTTGGGTGAAGCGTTCCCAGAGGAGGACGTTGACGGTGTAGTCGTAGGCCGCGATGGCGGCGCCGACGAGGACGCCGGCGGGGGCGGCGACGAGGAAGACGTGGCGGGCGATGCGGAAGTTGTCCGTGAGCATTGGAGGGCGACGGGGGGTCCTCCGATATTTTCGCAGGTCCCGCGACCGGCCCGCCTTATCCGCGGAGGAGGCGGGCCGGGAGGGTGATGATGGAGGCGATTAGATCCAGCACGCCCCCGACGGCGATGCCGACGATGCGAAAGGGGATGAGAATGACCCAGACGATAGGGTAGGCGATTAAGGCGATTAACGCCAACGGCCAGCAGAGGAACAACAAGATGCACCACAAAATGAACTTCATCATTGCTTTGCGGCTCCTTCACTGTACACATACGTCAACGGAGGGGTGGATGTTCCCTGTAGAATGTCGGAATGCGGTTGTCCGGTATTTTTGTTCTTTTTAGCGCGTTGGCGGCGTTGGCGCAGCCGCGGACGGCTGAGTTTTCGGCGGAAAAGCTGCGGCGGGTGGAGGCGGCTGTTGAAGCGGAACGGGTTCGGCAAGGGGTTGTGGGGCTGACGGCGGCGTTTGCATCGCGGGGGACGACGCGGTGGGTGGGCGCGTTTGGGAAAGCGGACTTGGAAAACGACGTGGCGGTGAAGCCGGCGACGGTGTTCCGGACCGGGTCACTGGCGAAACCGATGACGGCGGTGGCGGCGTTGCAACTGTGGGAGCGGGGACGGCTGGACCTGGACGCGCCGGTGCAGAGGTATGTGCCGACGTTCCCGGAGAAGCAGTGGGGCGTATCGGTGCGAATGCTGTTGGGGCACATTGGCGGGATTCGGCATTATCGCGGGGAAGAGTTGGACAGCACGCGGCATTATCGGGATCTGGTGGAGCCGCTGCGGATTTTCAGCGGGGACGCGCTGGCGCACGAGCCGCGGACGAAGTATTTGTATTCCTCCTATGGGTACAACCTGGCGGGGGCGGCGGTGGAGGCGGCGGCGGGAGTTCCCTTCCTCGATTATTTACGGGAGAATGTCCTGGCGGTGGCGCGGATGGATTCGACGCGGGAGGATAACTCGCGGGAGATTGTGTTGAACCGGACGCGGTGGTATTCGAAGGCGAAAGATGGGCACGTGATTAACGCGCATCTGGCGGATACTTCGAACAAGATTCCGGGCGGCGGACTGGTGACGACGGCGGAGGATCTGCTGCGCTTCGCGGCGGCTTGGGAGCAGGAACGGCTGCTGCGGCCGGCGACGATGCGGATACAGACGGAGAAGCAGAGGCTGCTGGATGGGTCGCGGACCGGGTATGGGCTGGGGTGGAATGTGTCGCCGGTGGCGGGGAAGAACGCCGTTAGCCACAGCGGGAGCCAGCAGGGGTGCAAGACGATTCTGGCGATGTTTCCGGAGTTGAAGCTGACGGTGACGGTGTTGACGAATTCGGACTACGCCGAGCCGGCGAAGTTTGTGGAAGTGATTTTGAAGGCCCTGGAGGGGCCGCCGTCAAGCATGAGTCGCGTCAACGGCGTCCGAGGCGTGGTAACTCGACCGAACTAGCGGGCCCGATTCGACGTGGCTGAAGCCCATTTCGTAGCCTGCCTTTTTGAGTTCGGCGAACTCTTCGAGGGTGGCGTAGCGGACGATGGGCAGATGCTTTTTTGACGGCTGGAGGTACTGCCCGAGGGTGAGGATATCGACGCGGTGGGCGCGGAGATCCTGCATGACGCGGAGGACTTCGTCGATGGTTTCGCCGAGACCGAGCATGAGGCCGGACTTGGTGGGCGTTTGCGGACGAAGGCTTTTGGCGTAGGCCAGCATTTCGAGCGACCGCGGGTAATCGGCGCCTAGACGAACAGTGCGGTAGAGGCGCGGGACGGTTTCGGTGTTGTGATTGAGGACTTCCGGGCCGGCATCCATGACGGTTTGCATGTTGTCGTAGTTGCCCTGGAAATCGGGGACGAGGACTTCGACGTGGCAATCGGGGACGCGATCGTGGATGGCGCGGATGGTCATCGCGAAAAGTTCGGATCCGCCGTCTTTGCGGTCATCGCGGTTGACGCTGGTGATGACGGCGTGTTTCAAGCCCATGAGCGAGACGGCTTCGGCGACGCGGCGGGGTTCGTCCATATCGACTTCGAGCGGGGCACCTTTTTGGACGGCGCAGAAGCCGCAGCGGCGGGTGCACATGTTGCCTAGGATCATGAACGTGGCCGTGCGCTGGTTCCAGCATTCACCGATGTTGGGGCAGGCGGCCGATTCGCAGACCGTGTGGAGTTTCAACTCCTGGACGAGGGCTTTCAGGTCGCGATAGTTGGCGCCGACCGGGGCGGGGGCTTTGAGCCACTTGGGGCGATCGGGCTTGGTTTGGATGCTGACGAGCACTTCTTTTATTCTACGCCCGCGGTGGGGACGAAACATTAAATTGGTGCCTGGCACCAATTTCATCTAGAGGCCGGCGGCGGCGAGGCGGGCTTCGATGGTGCTGTCGGGTTGCAGGTTCATGATGCGCAGATCGACGCCGGCTTCGACGGCCATGTCGAGCGCCTTCTGGGGGATGAGCCCGATCAACTCCGTGCCGCGGACGCCGACGCCGTGTTCGCCGGCGAGTTGTTCGACGCGGGGGAGGACGAAGTGGGGCGGGGTGGTCTCGTAATCGGTCAGGTTGATGGACACCTGCGTGATGCCCTTGGAAGCCAGCGTCAGGCCCAGAGCGCGGACGCAGGGGAAGCCGCCGTCGGATTCGCGAATGGCCTTGGCGATGGACTTGGCGAGATCGAGATTGTCCGTCTCCAGTTCAATGTTCCAGGCGATGAGGACTTTGCGGGCGCCTACGGCGACGGCTCCGGCGGTGGGATGCAGTTCGGTTTGGCCGAAGTCCGGGAAGCGGTGCACGTCGGTATGGACGGCGACCTTCAACTTTTCAAAGCCGATTTGGCGCACATTCGGCAGGGCCCGGCGTTCCGGAAGTATGGCGGCTTCCCCGTACAGATAGACCGGGATCTGGAAGCGATTCCAGATTTCAGCGCCAACGGCGTGGGCAATCCAGCCGCATTCAATGATCGTGATGCGGTGGAGGGGCACGAACGGGATCACGTCGGCCGCCCCGATGCGTGGGTGCACGCCGTCCTGATCATTCAGATTGATGAGTTGGGCGGCGACACCGACCGAGCGCACGGCGGCTTCGCCGACCTGTTCGGGCGCACCGGCGAAGGTGATGACACAGCGATTGTGATCCGGGTCGCTATCGATATCCAGGACAGCGATGCCTTCGACGTCGCGAAGGGATTGCGCGATGGCCGCGATGACTTCCGGGCGGCGGCCTTCGGAATAGTTGGCCGCGCATTCGACGAGGGGTCCGTTGCCGCTCATGACACCAAGGTACCAGCATGGACGATTTTTGACACGAGGTTTACTCCCATAAAGTTGACAATGTCGTGGTAGTCGGGGACGTGGAGGATCAAAATATTGGCCTGCTTTCCCGCTTCGAGCGAGCCGCACTGGGAGGACAGGCCGAGGGCGTGGGCGGCGTTGATGGTGGAAAGAGTGATGGCTTCGGCGAGTTGGACACCGCCGTCGCGGACGGCCAGCAGGGCGGCTGCTTGCATGCTGCAGGTGGCGTTGGCGGTCATGGAGAAGCCGGAACTGAGGGCTACGGCGGCATCGCCATTGATGAGGGCGCGGGCAATGCCGGCGGCCGACGGTGGGACGACGGCGACGGACGGCGAATCGGCCAGGAGGCGGACCTGCGGGGGGGAGAGAGGATGTTGGAGATCGAGGACGGAGGCGCCGTAGGCCAGGGCGAGGCCGATCCAGTCCTGTTTGTCAGGCTCCCCACACCAGACGCGGAAGCCGAGGCCGAGAGAACGAAAAAGATGGAGAGCTTCGCGGTTGTGCGCGAGAAGGTCGAAGCGGAGAGCGGAGGCGAGATTGCGGCGGGCGGCGCGTTGGAGTTGCGCGGGGTCGAAGCCGGGCTCGACTTCGAGCGAACAGACGGTGGCGGCGGAGGCGGGATCGGCCGCGGCGAGGGCGCGGAGAGCAGGATAGGAACCGATGACGCCGATGGTGGCGGTGCCGTGGGAGAAGGCGAGTTGGAGAATCCGGCGGGCGAGGGTGGCGTTGGCGGGAGTGGTGATGGCGGGATCGACAAAAGCGGGCATGACGACGGCGCCGTGGACTTCGACGACGACAGCGTTGCGCGATTCGGTGAGATTATCGATACGCCGGGACTGGCCGACACAGACGATGCGGCCGTCGCGGATGAGAACCGAACCGTCGGAGATGATTCCTAAATCGAGACAGGCCGCGCCGCGGCGGGGTCCCTCAGCGCCGCGCAACGTGAGCAGTTGGCGGGCACCGCGGAGAAGCAGCGGTCTTCTGTGCATGGCAGGTAAACTTTGCCTAACCGCTGTTGTATCACGAAACGGAAATGGATCGAAATGTTTCCGGCTATTCCGCCGTTCGCCAGATCTGGCGAACCTCTTCAATGGCCGACTGACGAGCCTGGGCATTGACCGCTTCGACTTCCAGAAATTGAATGCCGGTGAGGATCCAGGCGGCCATATCGGGCTGGACAAGGCGGTAGAAGACGTGACGGCCTTCGCGGCGTTCGGCCACAACGCGGTGCATGCGCAGGACAGAGAGGTTTTGAGAGGTACGGGAGTGGCTGACGCCGAGCATTGCCTGCAGCGCGTTGACATCCCGTTCGCCGTCGCGGAGTTCTTCCACGATGCGGACGCGGTCGGGATGGGAGAAGACTCCGAAGAGTTCAGCGAGTTCTTTTGCGATTATGTGGCGTGCAGGCATGGCGATATGAATGTATGCACATGTTCGTACATTCGGTAACTTTTTGATTCTAAGAGGGTGAATCCTTGGTGTCAATACTTGACAGACATTTTTCTGAATGTTTTAATCAATACATGTTCAGATGTTTGCATGTCTGAACCCCCTTTTTTCTCGTGACTACTCCTTCAACCTCCTCCTCTTCTTCTGTGTCCCAGATGCCACGGATCCTGGAGTTCCTTTTGGAACAACAGGGAGCGGTACCCGACCGGGAACTGATGCAGCAGTCGCAACGGCGGCTTCGAAATGAACCGATTTCGGCGCGGCAGTTGTTGATTCGATCGGCCGATGACGTGGGAATCCGGCTAACGCTGGTTCAACTGCGCGTGGCTGAAGCGATGCGACAGGTTCACCCCGAGTGCCCATGGATCGCGCTGCGGACGGGCGCGGGCGGAGAGGCGGAGGTCCTTTTTTTACTGGAAGGCAGGAACGGGAAGGCGCTGTGTTTTGATGTGGCGCGGCAGAGCAAGCCGCAATGGATGGGGCAGCAAGAGTTGTTGGGATGGTTGGGAGCCGGTTCGGTGGAGAAGGAAACGGAGTGGCTGGTACCGGAGGCGGTAGCGCCGTTGGCGGCGATGCGATCTCCGAACGAAGATGCGCCGCTGCCGCCGTGGAACCGGTTGAAGGCGCTGCTGGCGGCGGAGCGGTCTACGCTGTGGGTGGCGGTGATCTATTCGGTGGTGATTGGGCTGTTGTCGCTGGTGGTGCCGGTGGCGGTGCAGTCCCTGGTGAATACGATTGCGTTTGGGAGCGTGTTGCAACCGCTGGTGGTGTTGACGCTGTTCGTGTTTGTCGCCTTGGGGTTTTCCGCGCTTATCAATTCGCTGCGGGCGTGGGTGGTGGAGATTTTGCAGCGGTCGATCTTCGCGCGGGTGGGTACGGACCTGACGTGGCGGCTGCTGCGGGTGCGGCCGGAAGCGTTTGACAAGTACCACGGGCCGGAGCTGGTGAACCGGTTCTTCGATGTGGTGACGGTGCAGAAGTCGGCGGCGACGCTGCTTATCGATGGACTGGGCATTTTGATGCAGACGGGGATCGGACTTTTGTTAGTGGCGCTGTATCATCCGTTGCTGCTGGCGTTCGATATTTTTCTGGTTGCTTCGATGTTGTTTATTGTCCTGGTGATGGGCCGGGGCGCGGTGTATACGAGCATCAAGGAGTCCAAGGCGAAGTACGCGTTCCAGGCCTGGCTGGAGCAGATCGCCACGCACCTGGTGACGTTCAAGTCGGCCGGCGGGATGGAGCTGGCCTCGGCGCGGGCCGAAGGGCTGATGGAAGATTATCTGCACTACCGGTCGAAGCACTTTCAGATCCTGCTGCGGCAGATTGCGGCGAGCTTTGTCCTGCAGGCGGTGGCGAGTTCGTTGCTGCTGGGCATTGGCGGGTGGCTGGTGATTGGCCGGCAGCTGACGCTGGGTCAGTTAGTGGCCAGCGAACTGATTGTTACTTTGATGGTGAGTGGGTTTACTAAGTTCGGAAAGCACCTGGAAGTATTTTATGACTTACAGGCGGCCATCGACAAACTCGGCGGGCTGGTGGATCTGCCGTTGGAGCGCACCGGTGGCGAGGCCGTGCTGACGGCGGGGGGACCGGCGTCGGTGGGAATGTCGAAACTGGCGGTGGGGTATAAGGAAGGTGAACCGGTGCTGGATGTGACCGACTGGGAACTGAAAGCGGGGGAGCGGATGGGGCTGGTGGGCCGTTACGGCTGCGGCAAGAGCACGATGGCCGACGCGCTATTCGGGTTACGGCAGCCGCAGCGGGGATCCCTGCTGCTGGACGGGATCGACTACCGGTCGCTGCCGCTGGCGTCGATCCGGAGCCACGTGTCGCTGGTGCGCGGGATTGAACTGTTCACGGGCACGATCCTGGACAACGTGCGATTGGGTAGAGAAGCGCTGACGCACGCCGATGTGACAGAGGCGCTGCGGAAGACGGGGATTTTGGACGAGATTCAGAGCCTGCCGGAAGGGTTGGACACGGTGTTGCATCCGGGCGGGCGGCCGCTGTCGGCGAGCCAGGCGAGCCGGTTGATGATTGCGCGGGCCATCGTGGCGAAGCCGCGGTTGCTGGTTCTGGACGACGCGCTGGACCCGGTGGACCGGGTGACGGAACGGGAGCCGTTGTGCGAGATGTTGTTCGCCTCCGATGCGCCGTGGACACTCTTGTGCATCACGGAGCGGCCGGACCTGCTGGCGCGTTGCAACCGGGTGGTGATGTTGGAAAACGGAGAACTGAACGAGGTGCGGGGATGAGCGCGACGCATATCAGTAACTACCCTTCGCGGCTGGCGCTGCATTCGCTGGCCGTGCCGAAGGCGCAGAAGATTCTGGCGCGGGTGATGGTGGCGTTGATGCTGACCACCGCCGTGGCGCTGACGGTGACGCCGTGGCAGCAGAACGTGACCGGGAGCGGACGGGTGATCGCGTTCCATCCCGAGGAGCGGCCGCAGAATATTGAGGCGCTCGTCGAAGGCCGGATTGCTAAGTGGTATGTGGTGGAAGGTTCGAAGGTGAAGAAGGGTGACCCGATTGTCGATCTGAGCGACAACGACCCGGATATTCTGCAGCGATTGGGGCAGGAACGGACGGCGACCGGGGGGACGATTTCCGCGGCGCAGAAGCGGGTGCAGACGATTGAAGACCGGATTCGTGGATTGGAAACGACGTTGAAGACGGGTGTCTCCGCGGCAAAGGCGCGGGTGCAGATGGCGGTGGACCGGGTGGCGGCGGCGGAGCAGTCATTGGAGGCCGCGAAATCGGCACTGGTGACGGCAAAACTGCAGGTGGAGCGGCAGCGGGGGTTGGCAGCCAAAGGGCTAACGTCGACGCGGAACGTGGAACTGGCCGAGTTGGATATTCAACAGAAGACGGCCGATGTGGAGCGGGCGACCGCGACGTTGAGCGCGGCGAAGAATGAACGGCTGTCGCTGGATTCGGAGTTGTTGCGTGTCGACGCCGATTCGCAGAGCCGGATTGACGAGGCCTGGGGTTCTCATGCGTCGGCGATGTCGGACGTGGCCAAGGCCGTGGCCGAGATGACGAAGGTGGAGGTGCGGTTGGCACGGCAATCGACGCAGCGCGTGACGGCGCCAATGGACGGGACGATCTTCCGGGTGGTGGCGCGGCAGAGCGGCGAATTGCTGAAGTCCGGCGACTTGATCGGCGTGCTGGTGCCACAGACGGTGAACAACGTTGTGGAGTTACTGATGGACGGCAACGACGTGCCGCTGATTTCGCAAGGGCGTAATGTGCGGCTGCAGTTTGAAGGCTGGCCGGCACTGCAGTTCAGCGGGTGGCCGTCGGTGGCGGTGGGTACGTTTGGCGGAAAGGTGTTGCTGGTGGATTCGACCGATAACGGGCAGGGCAAGTTCCGCGTGCTGGTGGAGGCGGATCCGAAAGACACGACGCCGTGGCCGGGGCAGAACTATCTGCGGCAGGGCGTGCGGGCGAACGGGTGGGTGTTGTTGAATCAGGTGCCGCTGGGTTATGAACTGTGGCGGCAGTTTAACGGGTTCCCGCCGGTGGTGGCGAAGTCGGAACCGGAAGCCAAAGAGAAGAAATGAAGAGACTGATTCTGCTAGTGAGCGCGGCTGCGTGGGCCGCCGAACCGTTGTCGATTGACGAACTTTTGGCCTCGGTGGACCGGGCGTTTCCGTTGATTGAAGCGGTGGTGGCGGAGCGGCAGTTGGCCGAGGGCGCGGCGATGTCGGCGCGCGGCGAATTCGATTTGAAGTTGAAGGGTGAGGCCAAGTCCCAGCAGGTGGGTTTCTACCGGAACGAATACGCAAAAGGCCTGTTGGAACAGAACACAACGCTGTGGGGCACGACGGTTTACGGCGGCTATCGGGTGGGGCGCGGCACGTTTGGACCGTACGATGAGAAGGCGCTGACGTTGTCGGGCGGCGAATGGTCCGGCGGGTTCCGGACGCCGCTGTTGCAGGACCGAAAGATCGATGAGCGGCGGGCGGGATTGCAGACCACGAAACTGGGGCAGCAGGGCGCGGAGTTCACCATTTCCAAGGAGCGGTTGAAGATCTATAAGACCGCGTTGAAACAGTATTGGGACTGGGTGGCGGCAGGACGGCAGATCCATGTGGCGAAGGATTTGCTGCAGTTGGCCGAGCAGCGGAACCAGCAGTTGGAGGATACGGTGAAACTGGGGCAGTTGGCTCCGGTGGAGGTGACTGATAATTTGCGGGCGATTTTGCAGCGGCGGTCGGCGGTGGTGAATGCGGAACGCTATTTGCAGGGGGCGGGGATTGAGTTGTCGTTGTTTTTTCGGAATGCCGCGGGGGATCCGCAGCAGCCGGGGACGGAGCGCATGCTGACCACATTTCCGGAGCCGCAAGGATTGACGCCGGAGCAGGAGGCGACCGATTTGGCGGCGGCGATGACGGCGCGGCCGGAGATTCAAAGCCTGCTGATTAAGCGGCAGCAGCAGACGGTGGAGGCGCGGTTGGCCAAGAACAACGTGCAGCCGCAGTTGGACGTTTTCTTCAACTATTCGCGCGATGTGGGCGTTGGAAAAACGTCGCGGAAGGGCAGTGAAATTGAGGGTGGGCTGACGTTTGAACTGCCGGCACAGCGGCGCAAGGCGTTGGGCAAGGTGACGCAGACGGACGCGAAGTTGACGATGATCGACGCCGAGTTGCGGTTCGCGCGGGACCGGGTGCTGCTGGACGTGCAGGACGCGGCGAGCGCGGTGCGGGCGGCGTATCAGGTTGTTGGCGTGGTGCGCGAGGAGTTGAAGGCGGCCAAGCAGTTGGAGGAGGCCGAGCGGGCGCGGTTCGACCTCGGTGATTCGACGCAGTTTTTCGTGAATCAGCGCGAGTTGGCGACGGCTGATGCGGCGTTCCGGGAGATCAAATCGTTGGCCGATTATCACAAGGCGCGGGCGGAGTACGCGGCGGCGACGGCGCGGCTGTTGGAACGCAAGGGCCCCTGAGGTATGATGGCGGCAGCTATGCAACGCCGCCATTTCCTCTCTCTGATTCCTGCTTCGACGCTTCTGGCCAGTGACGCGGGTCCGCGGTTGCGACCGGCGCTGTGCGCTTATTCATTCCGCACCGACCTGCAGAGCAAGAAGATGTCCTACGAGGACATCATTCGCTACGCGGCCGAGCACAAGCTGGACGGCGTGGACTTGACGGTGTACTGGTTCCCGTCGACGGAAGACAAGTTTTTGTACGGGTTGAAGCAGTTGGCCTACAAGCTCGGCGTGGAGATCTATTCGATTTCCATTCGCACGGATATGTGCAAGAAGCCGGGGCCGGAGGCGGATAAAGAGTTGGCCGAACTGCGCAAGTGGGTAGACGTGGCGGCGAAACTGGGCGCGGGGCATATTCGCGTGTTTGGCGGGAAAGTGCCGAAGGATTCGAGTGACGCCGAGGCGGCTGGGTGGGTGGTGCAGGTGTTGGGCAAGGCGGCTGAATATGCGGGTAGCAAAGGCGTCATGCTGGGCCTGGAGAATCATGGTGGGATCACGGATAAGGCGGAGACAATTGTCGATATCGTGAAGCGCGTGAATTCGCCTTGGGTGGGGATTAATCTAGACACGGGGAACTTTAAGACGAAGATCTATCCGCAGATTGAGACGATCGCGCCGCATGCGATTAACGTGCAGGTGAAGGTGGAGATTACCGAGGACGGGAAAACGGGGATTTCCGATTGGGATCGCGTGGCGAAGATCTTGGTGGCGAATAAGTATCGCGGTTATTTGGCGTTGGAGTATGAGGCGGCCGAGAATGCGGCGAAGGCGATTCCCGGCCACTTGGAGCATCTGCGGAAGGTTTGCGCGAAGTTTTCGAGTTAGTCGACGACTTTGGCGGTGACGACGAGGAAGATGGATTGGGAGGCGTTGTCGATACTGGTTTTGCCAACGACAACCTTTTGGCCCTCACGAACGTCGATCTCGGTGGCGATTCCTGCGTCCTGCAGGACCGTACCGCTGGCATTGGGAAGTCTGGCGCTGAAGTGGAGTCCATCCAATCGGATGCTCGATCCCTTCTCTGATGGCGTAATCGCGATATTGGAGACGGTGATTCCATAGAGCGCGTTCATATCGGCTTTCGTCACCGACGCCATGATCCCCTTCGTCTCCACCCGCTTCCCCTCTCGCGCTCGAACTACGGTGGATTCCATCAACCGGAATGAACGGAATCCGAACACGCTGCGCAGTTGGGTCACCACACTGTTCAGATCCGCAGGAACAGCCTGCGACTCGCCTTGTGGCGCCGCCAAGAGCATTTGAAAGGTGAGTTCGACGTTGCGGATAGCGGGCTGTGGGACATCCAATTTGTGAATAGCATCTTCCAGAGGGTCCAGCAGACTCGCGGGTCCGTTCAGCAATTGGGCGTCGGGCTGCCAGCGGACCTGCTTTCCCGCCAGAACATTGAGTACGGTGAAGAGGCTGTCGGGATTGACGTGTTTCAACTTCACCATGCGCGAGACCGACTCCTGCGCGAACAGCGCCACGGCGCAAATCAGGGTTAACAATAGCGATTTCATTCTTCTCCTCCATCGGCGACCAGGACGATGACGACGTCCGGATCGCTGGTATAGATCGTGATTCGTTCGGCGGGCCGGGATTGGGGCTGCGCCATGATGACGGGCGGTTTCGTTGGGAGGGGTTTCCACGCGGGCGCGACTGGGGGTTTTGGCAAGTTCAGAGTGAGCGTTTCAAGCGACGCGGGCGCGGGCAAAAAGACGAGTGCCAACGCGCCCAATACCGCTACGGTGCCGCTGGCGCGCCGCGTCTGACGGCGGCGGCGAATGCGAATCAGCACGCCGCCGCGGACTCGGGCGGCGGATTCTTCGGCTACCGGCGCGTTTATCCAATCGGTCATTTCCCGCCTCCTAACCATTCGCGGAGTTTGGCGCGCGCCCTAGAGATATGGGAGCGGACGGTGACCGCGGAGCTTCCCATTCGCGCCGCCACCTCTTCGGTCTCGAGCCCTTCCACCTCGCGTAGCAGCAAAGCGGCGCGCTCCTTGTCCGGCAGACGTTCGATGGCGGCGCGCAACTCGGCGCGGATGAGCCCAGCTTCGCCGCGAGCCGGCACGCTGGCGCTGTTGTCGGTCAACTCTTCCAGCGGCCTACGCCGGCGCAACCGGTCCCGGCAGGCGTTCCAGGCGATGCGGAACAGCCACGGTTCGATGGCCCGTTCCTCATCGAACTGCCCGAGCGATTGGTAGAAGCGAAAGAAGACATCCGGCGCCGCCTCCTCTGCTTCCCCTCCCGCGCCCAGAAGCCGCGTGCAAAGCCCGATCACCGCTCGTTCATACTGCCGCATCAACTCTTCAAACGCCCGCTCATCACCGGATTTGGCGCGCGCGATGAGGCCGCGGTCTGCCATCCGCACCTCCGGGAGCCGGATTGCGATTTGCGAGACGCTCCTTTTCGCTGCTGCAGTGTATACGCGGATTGCCGCCGGAACGTTGAGTCCATTTGATACGATTTTCCAAGCATCATGCGGATACTGGGTTCCTTGTTTCTTTTTGCCGCGGCCGTCGCGGCCGGACAGACCGTTGCGTTTTCGGGGGCGCACACACAGTCGATTCAACTGCGGGCCGGGCAGATGGTGGAAGTGTACGCGGGCCTGCCGGCACCGTCGGAACTGCCCGCCAATGGGCGAATTGCCGTGGAATGGGGCAAGTATCGCAAGGTGCTGCACGCGTTCGACCCGGACTTTTTCATCGTCTATCGCGCGCCGAAGGCCGGCAGCTATTCGCTGAAGCTCACTAAGGTGGAGAACGAGGAGCCGCTGTTCAACAATCCCCGCTGGCGCGAGACCGGGACGATTGAGAAGATCACGCCGTTCCCGAAATTGACGCCGTGGCCGGCCGGGAAATCGGTGAAGCTGCGGACGTGGATCAAGCCGGTGACCCCCGGCAAATCCGCGCGCGGGATGATTGTCGAGGCGGAGCCGAATGATTCGATCGCCGAGGCGCAGCCCGTTGAAATTGGCGCGTCGGGCAACGATGAGAATCTGCACATCACGGGCGGCGCTGACGATGCCGAATACTTCGACAATGGCGCCGTTGGCACCAGCGGCATGGACTGGTTCCGCATTGAATACAAGGGTAAGGAGCCACGCCTGTTCACGGCGAATCTGGCGTTGCCGGATCCGTTCGTTGTGGCGCAGTTGCTGTTCTACACGGCCGATGGCAAGGAGTTTCGCGACGGCGCGAATCCCAACGAACGAGTGCATCAACAGCTGGAAGGGCACCGCACGGCGATGACGCGCACGCTGCAGCCAGGTGGTGTGTATTTCCTGAAAGTGGAATCGAACTCGCCGGGGTATGAGGTGGAGTTGCGCATCCGCAGGCCCGCGCCGTACACCGACGTGCCCACCGCGATTCGCCAGGCGATGTACGACCATCTGGGCCAGGTGGACGCGTGGCTGATGAATCGTCCGCGCGGCGCGGCCATTGATCGGCGCATTCGCGACACGGGGTCGCTGCTCGGCTCGCACTGCATGAGCTGCCATACGCAGTCGGGAGTGTGGGGGCCCTCGGGGCCCTTGAAATATGGGTATCGGATTGAGAACATCGTCAACTATCGCCACCTGGCGAACCTGGCGTATGAGTCCATGCGACCGACGAATGAGTTGGCGGAGGCCGCGAATAATACGTCGCTTGCGCCGTTGGACTTGGGCGACGGGCCGGCTGGCACGCGCGTGGCCGGGTTCAACGTGACGACGCTGGAGGCGTTGGTTCCTCCGCGCCGGTTGCACTCCACGCAACAGATTCGCGCGGCCAATTTCGTTTTGCAATCGAGCGACCCCAGCGGTATCAACGCCGCCGGGCCTGGGTCCAATATCGGGCAGGCCCTGGTGTATCGCTTTGCGGGTGAGATCTTGAAGCGCGCGTGGTTGAATACGCGGAATCCGAAGTATCTCGATGCGCTGGAAGAGAAGGCGCGGCTGGCGATGAAAGTGCGTCCGCGTTTTTCCGACGACATGTCGAACCGGATTCTTTTGTTCAAGGAAGTCTACATCTCCAAGCCCGCCGACTCCGATGAGGAGAAGGCCTGGCAGAAACAGATCGCAGCCCAACTCAAAGAGGACGAGCAGCGGCTCCGCCAAACGCAGCGCCCCAATGGCATGTGGCAGTTTGATCCGGGCGCGCAGAGCAATGGGCAGTGGTCGCCGAAGATCGATGATAAGGATCAGGACCCCGCGCCCACGGCGCTCGCGATTATGGCGTTGCACGCGATGGGCGCGTCGAAGGACGATCCGCAAGTTTCGAGAGCCGTCCAGGCTCTTCTCAAGAAACAGGACCCGTTCGGCCGCTGGAATGAGCACGCGCTGACGGGCTTCGTGACCACGGCGTATACGCTGCAGGCGCTGGCGCGGCTGTATCCAGTCAACGATGCCAAGCCGGTACGCGCCGACTTCGCTGAGCGCCCTGGCGAATCGATGGCGGACACGATCGGGCGGCTTCGCGCGCTTGCTCAGCAAGACGATAAGCAGTTCGCCGATATCGCCATCGCGGGCGCGAAACATGTGAGTCCGCAGGTCCGCTATTGGGCCTACATCGCCCTGGGCGCCATGCACGATGAGCGCGCCGTGCCCCAGCAGATTGGCGGGCTCGGCGACCCGGTAAAGATGGTGCGCGAAGCAGCCCGCTGGGGCATGCGCCAAACGCTGCTCGACGACAAAGGATGGGACCACCTCTTCCCTGCCCTGGCCACCGCCGATGACCTGACGCGCGAGTGGGCCGCGGGCGCGCTGGTCATGCGAGCTGACGCCGTGATGCCGCACTCCGCCGTGGGTTGGCCGCGCTTGACTGCCGCCTTCCGCAAAATGATGATCGACGATCCGCACCCGGCCGTCCGCGCCTGGGCCTCTCGCGCGGCCTGGAACTGGTGGATTTGGAATCCGCCCGTGCGCATGGATTTGAACGACACGTTCCTTACGATGCTGGAACGGCCGGAGCCTTCGGCGCTGGCGGAGAACGCCAAGCGATACCAGACGGAGGCGCTGTTCATCGCCAACGGCCAGCGCGCCAATGGCAGCAAGGAGCATCAGTATCCGGAGTTGACGACGCTCTTCGAGGAGTTGAGCAGGCGGCTTGATCGGCCGAATCCAGTGTTGGTGAATCGCGTCGTCAACATCGCCGCGACCTTCTATAATCAGGCCGGCGGCGATGGCGGGCCGGGGCAGATGGGTTACGTCACCCCCAAGTCGAGCGATGCGCTGGGCAAGGCGGTGTACGCGTATTGGAACGGCCTCACGCCGGAGTCGCCGAAGGATTGGCTGAAGCTGGCGCTCGAATCGGCGGCCAACATCACCTACGAGCCGCTGCAGAAAAAACTGCTCGACTACTCCACCACCGGCCCGCAGGAGTACCGCACGCTGGCCGCCACGTCGCTCGCCGATCCGCGTGTCATCACGCTGAACGCCGCGCAGGAGTTTGTCGAGCCGCTTATGGAACAGGTCACCCGCGGCGCCAACGAACCGGAGCGGCGCGCGGAGTTGGTCAACCCCATTTTGAAGCTCTTCTCCCGCGCCCGCTGGAACATGCCGAAGACCGACGAGCAGCAGAACATCTTCTACAAACTCCTGCTGCCCGAATTCGCCGAAGAACGCGGCAAACTGCCCGAAAACACGAGGGCGTTGCTGCAGATGGATAAGGACTCCGCCGACTGGTTCCTGGCCCGCAGCATGGGCCGCGTCATCCACTCCAACCCCGACCTGCAGATCGAAGCGCTGGTGAAGCGCATGCCCGCCAGCTACAAGACGCCGATGGAGGAGATCCTATGGCTCGATAGCGCCCGCTGGCTGCTTAGCTGGCAGACGCCGATTCCCGAAGTTCGCGGTGCGGCGCCCGCTGCCGACCCGCACAAGCAGGCCCGGGACCGCGCCGCCTCGCTGGTTGCCGCGCAGTTGACGCGCAAGGTGGACGGACGTCTGCGTGGCGGTGCCATCAGCCTAGCCGCGTCGAACACCATCGTCCGCATACACCCCATCGTCAAGGCCGCGCTGCAGCCGATTCAGCCCGACCTCTACGAAGACGACGTGCCCGATGCTAAGGCGCTCACTCCCGAGTGGCGCAAGAATTTCGAGTACTTCCGCGACTGGGTGACGCCCGAGTTGCTCCGCCCCAATCGCGACGACGAGTTCGCCTGCATGACCTGCCACGGTCTGGCCGGCCGCGTGCCTTCGATGGAGTTCAAACCCGCCGATGGCCGCGGCTACCTGAAGGCCGCCGATCTCTGGGCGAACTACAAGATCCTGCTCGAACGCGTCAACGACGCCGACGTGGAAAACTCCAAGCTCCTGCGCAAACCGCTCAACGTGCAGACGGGCAAGGAGGACGGCCATCAAGGCGGCCGCCGCTTCAACCCGGAAGACCGCGGCTACCAGATTTTCCGCCGCTGGGTGCTCGACGCCGCCAACCTCAAGAAACGCTAATGCCCTACGATACCGGTCTCGACCGCAACCCCGCCAACTACGCCGCGCTCACGCCGACGAGCTTCCTGACCTGGGCCGCCGAAGTCTATCCCGATCGCCTCTCCGGCATTCACGGCACACGCACCTTCACGTGGCGCGAGACGTACGCGCGCTGCCGCCGGCTCGCCTCCGCCCTCGCGAAACTCGGCGTCACGCGCAACACCACCGTCGCCGCCATGCTGGCCAACACGCCGGAAATGTATGAGGCGCACTTCGGCATCCCCATGGCAGGCGGCGTGATTAACACGCTCAACACGCGTCTGGATGCCGACGCGATCGCCTTCATGCTTCGCCACGGCGACGCGAAGATCCTCATTACCGATCGCATGTACTCCGAGGTGATGCGCGATGCGCTGGCGCGTTGTGGAACGAACCCGATCGTCATCGACGTGGACGACAGCGAGTATGACGGCCCCGGCGAGCGGCTCGGCTCCATCGAGTACGAAGACCTTCTGAGAACCGGCGATCCAGCCTTCCAATGGGCCCCGCCGAGCGACGAGTGGGACGCCATCGCGCTCTCCTACACCAGCGGCACCACGGGCGATCCCAAGGGTGTCGTTACCCATCACCGCGGCGCCTATTTATCGGCTCTCGGCGACATCGTGGCGTGGGATATGCCGTCCTTCCCCGTCTACCTGTGGAGCGTGCCTATGTTCCACTGCAACGGCTGGTGCCACGGCTGGTCTGTTGCCGCCAAGGCCGGGACGAACATCTATTTACGCAAGGTCGATCCGGCTGTGATGCTGCGCCTGATTCGGGAGCACCGCGTCACCCACTTCGGCGGCGCGCCCATCGTCTACAGTTTCCTGGTCAACGCGCCGGACGAGCTCTACGAAGGCATCAACCACACCGTCCACTGCTTCACCGGCGGCGCCGCGCCGCCCGCCTCCGTCATCGAAGCCACCGAGCGCCGGGGCTTCCGGCTCACCCACATCTACGGCCTCACGGAAACCTACGGCCCCGCCACTATCTGCGCGAAGAAGCCCGAATGGGACGAGTTCGAACTCCACGAACGCGCCCGCCTCAATGGCCGCCAGGGCGTGCGGTTTCAGCTGCAAGAGGGCATGACCGTCATCGATCCGGAGACGATGCGCGAAGTCCCCGCCGATGGCGAGACGATCGGCGAAGTCATGTACCGCGGCAACATGACGATGAAGGGATATCTCAAAAACCCCAAGTCCACCGAAGCCGCTTTTGCCGGCGGTTGGTTCCACACCGGCGACCTCGCCGTGCTCCAAGCCGATGGCTACATCAAGATCAAGGACCGCTCCAAGGACATCATCATCTCCGGTGGCGAGAACATATCATCGCTCGAAGTTGAGGACACTATCCACCGGCACGAGAAGGTCATGGCCTGTGCCGTCGTCGCCCAGCCCGATGAAAAATGGGGCGAAACGCCCGTGGCATTTGTGGAACTGAAGGACGGCACCAGCGTGACCGAGGAAGAGTTGATCCTGCATTGCCGCGAACACATGGCCCACTTCAAATGCCCCAAACGCGTGGTGTTCGGCCCCGTTCCCCGCACCTCCACCGGCAAGATTCAGAAGTTCGTCCTGCGCCAGCGGGTCCGCTCCACCGCCGCCATCGATGTGTGAGAAATAGCTGCATCACAATTAGTTGATGCGTCATCTATTCACGTGTAGAGTAAAGACATGGAACGCCCCTCCGTCCGCCGGTTGCGCGAAGAGATCCAACAAACCAAGCCGTTTCACGATCGCGCGCATGCCGCCGGAATCGCTCTGGTGCGAACCGCCGATGAGGGCCGCCGCACGTTCGAATCGCTCGTCACGCCGCATGGCGTTTCGATCGAACAGTACAACGTGCTGCGTATCCTTCGCGGCGCCGGAGAAAAGGGCCTGCCCACTTTGGAAATTGCCGCCCGCTTGCTGGAGAAGAACCCCGGCATCACGCGGTTGATCGACAAATTGGAAGCCAAGGAACTGGTCAGGCGCGCCCGCTGCGAAACGGACCGGCGCCAGGTCTTCTGCACAATCACCGCCGCCGGCGCGGCGATCGTCAACGAGCTTGACGAACCCTCCCGGCGGCAAAATCAACAGTTCTTCCGGGGCCTCACCGCCGCGCAGATCGACACTTTGCTCGACCTGCTCGACCGTGTCCGCTACCCCGACGAAAAACCTTAAGGAAACCACAATGAACACGCAAGAATTGGACCAGGCACTGAACCAGCAGATCCTGGGAGGCGACATCATGGGCGCTTTTGAGAAGTACTACGCCGAGGACATCGTGATGCAGGAAAACTCAGCCGAACCCTTCGTGGGCAAAGCGTTCAACCGCGAGCGCGAGTTGCAGTTCGTCAACTCCATCGCCGAGTTCCACGGCGCCGCGGTGCTCGCCTCGGCCACCAGCGGCGACACCAGCTTCAGCGAATGGGAGATGGACGTGACCTTCAAAGGTGGCGCGCGCTTTAAGCTCGCCCAGGTTGCCGTGCGCACCTGGAAAGATGGCCAGGTTGTCCGCGAACGCTTCTACTACAACAAGGGAAACTAACATGCGCACGATTGGACTTTTACTGCTCTCCGCCTCCGCCTGGGGCGCCGATTACACGATCGACACGGCCCACAGCGCCGCCGGCTTTGGCGCCAAACACATGATGGTGACCAACGTCCGCGGCCGCTTCTCCAACGTCACCGGCAAGATCAGCTACGACCCGAAGAATCTGGCCGCGGCCAAGGTCGAAGCCACCATAGACGCTTCCACCGTTGACACGCAGCAGGCCAAGCGCGACGCCCACTTGAAGTCACCCGACTTCTTCGACGTCGCCAAGTACCCTACCCTGACCTTCCGTTCCACCAAGTGGGCGCAGGTCAACGGCAAACTGAAGATCACCGGCGACCTCACTATCCACGGCGTGACGAAATCCGTCACGCTCGACGTGGACGGTCCGGCTCCGGAAGTGAAAGGCCCCGGCGGCGTCACCATCGGCGCCAGCGCCTCCACAAAGATCAATCGCAAGGAATTCGGCCTGGTTTGGAACAAACTGATGGATACCGGCGGCGCCGTCGTCGGGGACGAGATCAGCATCACGCTCGATATTGAAGCCACGCGCAACTAGCGTTTCTTCTTCTCTTCCGCCTCGTCTTCGTCGTCGGTCTCTACCGTGATCGGCGCGAAGACGGCGCGGGGCGGCGCAGGATACGGTGTGTTCCACCCTCTCGCCTCGCCCCATAAAATCCGGTTCAGTTTTTCAGAAGGCACCGCGTCCGGCACCTCAAACCGCATCTTCATCGACGCTCGTGCAGCCTCCCGCGCCTTGCCCTTCAGCGCCGTGAGCGGCGGGTTCACGTCGAACAGCGACTGCTTCGGCATCTCCGCCGTAAAGCCCGTCAAATCCGCCGTATCCGTGAACGATTCGCGCATTTCGGTGGCGATCAGATCGAACAGCGACATCGTCGGCAGCCCCAGCATCAGTTCCATCGTCTTCAACATGCTCTGGTGCGAATAGAAGGTGGAATCGATGTGGCCGCGCCGGGTATAGGGGCTCACCGCCAGCGCCGTCGTGCGATGGCCGTCCACGTGGTCGACGCCGTTCTGCGCATCGTCTTCCACAACAAAAATCGCCATTTTCGGCCAGAATTTCGATTTTGTCAGCCCTTCGACAATCTGGCCCACCGCCAGGTCGTTATCGGCCACCATCGATTTCGGCGTCGACGAACCGGGCCGCGTCCCCGCCGTGTGATCGCTCGGCAACAGCATGATCGTCAGGTTCGGCATCTTGCCGTCCTTGTTCCACTGTTCCACATCCTCCAGGAAAATCTGCGCCCGCACGACGTCAGGAATCCCGTGCGAATAACTCGGGAAATAGGGAGCCAGGATCGTGTTCAATTTGGCGATCGGCGCCTTCACATTCCAACGGCCGCGGTACTTCTCCCCGCGCTGCCAGCCCTGCAGCAGTTCCTTACGAACGGCGTGATCATCCGCCAAATGCCCCGCATATTCGCCATACACGCGCACCGTCCGGCCGCGCGCCAGGGCGTAGTCCCACAGGAATCCACTTGAAGAATACGCCAGCGGATCGGTGCCGTCGTAGGGATAGCTGCGGCCATCGTAACCGGGCCATAAACAGTAGGACGTCTCGTTGGCCTGCGTCGCCCACTGGTGCCCATCGGCGGAGTTACCGCCCGTGGCGTAGAAGTTATCGAGCAGGACAAACTGTTCCGCCAACTTATGCTGATTCGGGGTCACATCGCGGCCGAACATCGTAAGCGACGGCTCGCTATTGCCCTTGCCGATATCGCCGAACACCTGATCGTAGGTGCGGTTTTCCTTGATGATGTAGACCACGTGCTCAATCAACGACGGGTCGCCGCTGCGCGCCGGCACCGCTGTCGCCCGCGACGATGGCGCCACCGCCACCCCAGCCCCGGCCATGTGGTTGTTCTCAATCACGGCCGTGGTCCAGGACGCCAATTGCGGCGCGCCCGGCAGATCGATCACCTGCACCGAGCCGCGATTGGAATGCACAAACCGCCGGTCCGGCTTCTCGCTCCAGCCCGACCCGACGCCTAGAATCGCACCCACCGCCAACCGCTTGCCGTCCGGGCTCAACGCCAGGCTGCTGGGGTACCAGTAGGTAGGAATGGCGCCTTCGCTCGCGCCCGTCGCCGTCTTCAGCACCATCACCGCGTTAATCCCGCCGCAGGCCACATAGAGCCGCGCGCCATCGGTCGACACGGCAAGCGCCGTCGGCGCCACGCCAAAGGCCTTGCGGGCGAAGGGCTGCAGCGCCCACGTCGCCACCACCGCCTGCGTCTTCGTATCCACAACGCTGATCGAATCGGAATTCGTATTGGCCACATAGAGCCGCCCGCGCGTCTCGTCCCAGGCCAGCGCCGTCGGATGCAGGCCAACGGCAATCGAATGCGTCACCTTGCCCGACGCCACATCGACCCGCGAAACCGTCCCGCTCGCGGCCACGCCGCGCGCGTCGACCAAGACCTGATCGGCTGTGGGCGCCAGGCCCGTCGGCGCCGTCACCTCACCCTTCCGCGGCACACGCCCGCCCCAATTGCCCACATAGGCCACCGTGCCCTTAGCATCCACCGCCAGCCCCACCGGCGCGATGCCCGTATCGATCTTCGCCACGCTCCCATCGCCCCCCACCACGGCCAGCTTATTCTCAAACGCGAGCGCGGCAAACACCTTGCCGCCGCGTTCCCGCACCGCCCCCGCCTGGTTCTTCCCCAACTCCACCCCGCGCGTATCCTCGCCGCGGTGCAGCCAAACTTTGTTCTCCCGCTGGAACAGCCACACCGGGTCGGCCCCATCGATGGCCTGAATCCCGCCGCGGCCCTTGGCCACGGTGTGCCGCAGCACCTTGTTCTGCCGCCAATCCATCCGATACACGCCCACCCCGGTCAGCACCTGCACCTCGTCGGCCGAGCGGAACTGCACGCCATAGACGCGCCCGTTGAACACCGTCGGCACACCCGCCGGCGTCACCATCTGCCGCGTCGTCACCACCCCCGGATCGGTCACCGCGCGCGCCGGGCGCTCCGTAGTTTGAGCCAGCAATACCGCCGAGAACAGGAAAAAGAACCGAAAACTCATGAAGATATTGTAGGTCCAGTTTGTGACAGCAAAATGGCAGAGTTGCAAATACCACCCCGGCTGTGGCAGTCTGATAAGTTTTCCTGCCTACAAAATGCCGCCTAAATGCGTTCGCGTACTTTATCATGACCATTGCTTCGACGGCTCCGCCTCGGCGGCCATCTTCAGCCAGTTCTATCAGGACCACATCGACCCCACCGCCACCTTCCGCTACACCGGTATGGCGCACACCGCCGACCAGCTTTTCCAGGACAGTTTGTTCGATGGCGACGAGAACGCCATCGTCGATTTCAAGTACTCGCCCAACCCCAACCTCACCTGGTGGTTCGACCATCACCAGAGTGCATTCCTAAGCCCGGCCGACGCCGAACACTTCCGCACCCAGCGCCACGGCAACTACTTCTTCGACCCGACCTTCAAGTCTTGCACCCTCTTCATCGCCACCGTGGCGAAGGAGAAGTTCGGCTATCACAATCCAGCGCTCGATGAACTGATCCACTGGGCCGACATCATCGACGGCGCCCAGTACAAGGATGCCGATGAAGCCGTCGCCCTCGGCGCGGCGGCCATGAAACTCACCCTCGTCATCGAATCCAGCAAAGGGTCCGAGACGGTGCAGAAAATCATCGGCTGCATGCGTCACATGCGTCTGGACGAGATCATCGCGCTCCCGGAAATTGAAGCCATCTTCCGTCCGCTTCACGAACGCCATTTGCGCAACATCGACTTGATCCGCCAGCGCTCCCACGCCGATGGCAAAGTGGTCTTCTTCGACCTGGTCGCCGACGGCATCGAAGGCTACAACAAGTTCATCCCCTACTACTTGTTCCCGGAAAACATCTACACCGTTTCGGTCTCCACCTCCACCTTCCGCACGAAGGTGAGCGTAGGTTCCAACCCGTGGCAGGCCGACCGCGTAACGCACAACCTCGCCACCATCTGCGAACGCTATGGCGGGGGCGGGCACCCGAAGGTCGGGGCTATCAGTTTTCCGATTGGCGCCGTCGACGAAGCTCGCAAAGCGGCCGCCGAGATCGTCGCCGAACTGCACACCTAGCGCATCGTCACTTTGTACCAGCGGTCCGGTGACGAGCGCAGGAATCGCCGGCCGCCGCCGCCCGGCATCAGCACCACTTCGCCCGGCTCCATCTCCACCGATGCCGCCGTCTCCACCGCGGGCCCCTGGCCCACCGGCGTCACCGACAGCCGCGGCTTGCGCAGCAGCACCTGCTCCTGTTTTTCCACCACGGCGCGCAAGACGTTCTCCGACAGCCCGTGCCGCGCCAACAGCGCCAGCGCGTCGGCACTGGTATCGAACTGCGTGCGTTTATTGCGGATCAGATCCACCAACAGCCCATCGCCCAATCCGGCGCGCGACAAAACCACCAGACCATCATTGGTCAAAATATGCCGCGGCAGCGGGATTGTTTCCGGCTCCGCCGCCATACAGCCAAACGCAAAGACAATAGCTAAGAGTGTCCTCATGCAGGTCTTATCGACGCACTCGCATCTTCCCTTAATATTTCCTCCCCTCCCCCCGATAAGATCAGTGTGCTACTCCTGGCCCTCGCCTTAGCCTTACCCGATGCCTTGCTAAACCGTCCGTATGTGCCGGAGGCAAGGTGGGAAAAGGTGTCCACGCGCTGCGCCATGCCCATTCCAACAACCCGGGTCGTAGGGGGCTCCCTCCCACCCGGGCTGCAAATGTCCGGGCGCGGCGAAGTGGAGGGAGTTCCCACGGAACCGGGCGATTTCACCTTTGCCGTCGAAGTTTCCGACGGCTGCGCCCGCCGTGTCGAACAGCGGCGGATCCGCGTCATGCCGGCGCCGATTCTGCTGGCCGAAGCGGAAACGCTTGAGTATCACTGCGTCCATGGCGCGCCCCCGTTTTCCGGTGGGATCGTGCGGGTTTCGGGCTCCGCGCCCGGGCGCGCCTATAGCGTAGACATTCTCGACGGCCAGTGGCTCCGCGCCGCCATGCGCGACGGCCGCATTCCCACCGAAGGCTCGGCACTCGAAGCCGATACCCTGCGCCTCACCGTCGACCCCACCAAGCTCGCCCCCGGCGCCTACAGCGCCCGTCTGCGCGTCCACACCTGGGAAGGCGTCAACACCCCGGAACTCGAATTTAAGCTCCGCATCGACTCTCCCCAAACCATTCTCACGCCCTTAACCGTCCTCCCCGCCCCAGTCGAGTTCCGCCCGCAAGTACAGATCATCGAAGCGCCCAGCCCGCGCGGCATCGCCCCGCCCACGGTCGAACGCCCCGCCCCCCCCACCTTCCCCAAGTACAAGCCCCGCCCCAAGTCCCAACCCACCGCAAGACACACCCACGCCATCGGCCGCTCCCGCGTGCTGCCCTTCCCCAAGGTCGTCATCCCGCCCTCCAAGTCCAAGGAAGAGAAGCCCGCCGCCCCTGCAAAAGAGCCCGCAAAAGACGCCAAGCAGGAAAAGCCCGCGCCCAAGCAAACAGCCAAGGCCGAACCACCCAAAGCCGAACCGCCCAAAGCCGCGCCCCCGAAAAAGGAAGCCCCGCCGGAGCGCACTAAACCCTCCGCCATGCCCCCAGCCCCGGCCAAGCACTAAGACGAACCTAGTAGCCCTGCTCCTTCAATCGCTCCACGTTCAACGGCGCCGTCCCGCCCACACGCAACAGCTTTTCCACGTACTTGGCCAGCACATCGGTCTCCAGGTTCACCCGGTCCCCCGGCTGATACGCCCCCAGTGTCGTGTGCTCATAGGTATGCGGAATAATCGTCACCGCCAGTACGCAGTTCTCCATCGAGGCGATCGTCAAACTGATCCCATCAATCGCCACCGACCCCTTCCACACCAGATACCGGTCCAACTCCTGCGGCACGCCGATGCGCAGCCACCAGTTGTTATTCCCGATCGATGTCAGGCCCAGGAACTCGCCCGTTCCATCCACGTGCCCCTGCACGATATGCCCGCCCAGCCGCCCACCCGGCGACATCGGCCGCTCCAGATTCACACGCCGCCCGGGCCGCAGATCCCCGATATTGGTGCGCTTCATCGTCTCCGGCGCCACGTCGGCCGAAAAGCCCGAAGACTGCGGGTCAACAGCCGTTAAACAAACCCCGTTCACCGCGATACTGGCCCCGGCAAACGCATCGCCCATCACGGTCGAACAACCAATCCGCAGCCGCGCGCCCTCGCCCCGCCGCTCGATCGCAACCACCGTCCCCTGCTCCTCCACAATTCCCGTAAACATCAGCCGCGCGCCCCCCGCGCCACCCAGGCCTCCACCGCGAACTCATCCCGGCTCATCGGGTGCAGCCGCACGTCGCGGAACAGCATCGCGTCCGCCCTCCGGCGCCGCCCGCGTCCGCCGGCCACCGGCAGCGATTGCAAACCGCCGAAAATCTTCGGCGCGTAATAGAAGAAAATCTTGTCGACGATCCCCGAATCAAGCGCTGCGCCATTCACCTTACTGCCGGCCTCAATCATCAGCGACTGATACTGCCGCCCCGCCAGCAACTCCACCAGCGCCCGCAGATTCGTCCGCCCATCCGGCCCGTCGAGCACCGCAATCTCCACGCCCTCCCGCTCCAGCGCCCGCCGCCGATCGGCATTGGCCGCCGAGGTCGTCGCAATCAGCAGATCCGCCGCCCCCTGCCGCACCATCTGCGAATCGGGCCGCACGCGCAGTTGCGAATCGAGCACAATGCGCAACAACGGCCGGCTGCGCGGCATGCCCGTGCGGTCAGTCAACGCGCAGTCGTCGGCCTCCACCGTGCCCACACCGGTCACAATGGCGTCCGTCATATGCCGCAACTGCTGTACATGCAGCCGAGCCTGCTCGGAGGTAATCCAGCCTTCGTTATCATCCGGCGCCGCGATCTTGCCGTCCAGCGTCAGCGCGCTCTTCAACGTCACCAGCGGCCGCCGTTCGCGCATGTAGAAGCAGAACGGCTCATTCATCGCCTCGGCCTCGGCCGTAAACGCCCCGTCCACCGAAACGGTGATTCCAGCCGCTTGCAACCGCGCCAACCCCTGGCCGCTCACAAGCGGATTCTGGTCTTCCATGGCTACCACCACCGCACCCACGCCAGCGGCAATGAGAGCCTCCGCGCAAGGTCCCGTTCGCCCCTCATGCGCGCACGGCTCGAGCGTGACATACACCGTCGCCCCGCGCGCCCGCTCTCCGGCCTCCTCCAGCGCCACCACCTCGGCATGCTTGCGGTTGGCGTAGGTGTGATACCCACGACCCACCACCACGCCGTCCTTCACCACCAACGCGCCAACGGCCGGATTCGGGCTGGTCTGGCCAAGCCCCTTGCGCGCCTCGGCCAGTGCCTGGGCCATGTAATCGGATGTCATAAATTAGTCGAAAAGCGAAGCAATATACTGCTCGGGGTCAAACGGCAGCAGATCGGTGACTTTCTCGCCCACGCCCACATACCGGATCGGCACGTTCAGCTCGCGCGAAATCGCAATGGCAATCCCGCCCTTGGCCGTCCCGTCCAGCTTGGTCAACACAATCCCCGTCACCCCGCCGGACTCGGTGAACTTCCGCGCCTGTTCCAGCCCATTCTGTCCCGTCGTCGCGTCCAGCACCAGGTACACCTCGTGCGGCGCGCCATCGATCACGCGCCCGGCCGTCCGGTGCATCTTGTCCAGCTCCAGCATCAGGTTTTCTTTGTTGTGCAGCCGCCCGGCCGTGTCGATGATGACGTAATCGGCCTTCCGCGCCCGCGCCGCCTGCAGCGCGTCGAAGATCACCGCGCTCGGGTCGGCCCCCTGGTTCTGCCGGATGATATCGGTATCGGCCCGCTCGGCCCATACGGCCAACTGCTCAATCGCCGCCGCCCGGAACGTATCGGCCGCCGCCATGATCACGGTCTTGCCGTTCTCCTGCAGCCGCCGCGCCAGTTTGCCGGTGGTCGTCGTCTTCCCCGCCCCGTTGACGCCCACCATCATGATCACCAGCGGCGCCTCGGCCACACGCGCCTCCGGCCGCTCGCTGGCCTGCAGTACTTCCAGCAGATGCTGCCGAATCAGCGTGCGTAGCTCCCCGGCGTCGGCCACCAGGTTCCGGTCCACCCGCTGCCGGATCGTCTCCAGCACATCGGTCGCCGTCCGTACGCCGACATCGGCGGTAATCAGCGCATATTCCAGCTCATCCAGCAGATCGGCATCGATCTGCTTTTTGCCATGCACTACGTCTTCAATGCGGTTCACCAGCCCGGCACGGGTCTTTTCGATCCCCTGCTTCAGCCGGTCCAACAGGCTGCCGCCGCCCTCGCCTGAGCCAAATATGGAAGAAATCATTCCGGTTCCCATAATACCAAGCGAATTTTTCCGCTCAATGAATTGATGGACTCGCCGATATGATTCACGCGTTACAATCAGATGGTCACGATGGATACAACCCCGCAAGGGAAAATTGGGCGTTACGTGGTCCAGGGAGAACTGGGGCGCGGCGCGATGGGCATCGTCTATCGAGCCCAGGATCCCGCTATTGGACGCACCGTAGCGGTAAAGACGATCCGCATCGGCCAGTTCAACGACGAGCGCGAGATCAAGCACGTGCAGGACCGCATGATGCGCGAAGCGCAAGCGGCCGGCATCCTCTCGCACAACAACATCGTCACCATCTACGACATCCAGCACGACGAGGGCACGGCCTTCATCTTCATGGAGTTCGTCGACGGCGATACGCTCGAAAAGATGCTGTTGACGGAATCGCCCATCGACAAGCAGGTCATTCTCCGCATTCTCCACCAGGCCGCCGAAGCGCTCGACTACGCCCACCAGCGCGGCATCATCCACCGCGACGTCAAACCGGCCAATATCATGGTCCGCAAGGACGGCGTCGCCAAGATCGCCGATTTCGGCATCGCCCGCATGCAGTCCCATTCGCTCACCCAAACCGGGCAGATCCTGGGCACCCCGAACTACATGTCGCCGGAGCAGATCTCCGGCAAACCCGTCGACGGCCGGGCCGATCAATACTCCCTCGCCGTGATGCTCTACGAAGTCCTCACCGGCGAAAAACCGTTCGTGGCCGATTCCCTGCCCACGCTCCTCTTCCGCGTCGTCAGCGAAATGCCGCAGCCGGCCCCCCGGCTCAACCCCACGCTCAGCACCACCATCGACGAAGTCCTCCAGCGCGCGCTCGCCAAGAACCCCGACGACCGGTTTCCAACCTGTCTCGATTTCATGCGCACCCTGGAACAAGCCTGCCAGGCCGCTCCCGGCTGGACCACCCAGATCCGCGGCGGCGGACTCACCCAGCCAACCCACGCCGCCGTCCCGGCCCCGCAACCGGCGCCGAAACAGGTCGTCCTCCCGCACCAGGAAACAGTCGCGGCAAAGCCCGCGCCCGCGCCACAACCCGCACCAGTCGCTCCCGTTCAGCAACAACAGCCGCAACAGCCACAGCCCCAACCCGCCCAACCCAAACCCATTCAGCCCGCCCCGCCCAAGCCGGCCATCAACATGACGGCCATCGTCGCCGTCGCCGTCGGCGCGGCACTCATCGGCGCCATCGGCATCGGCTACAAACTCTCCAGCGACAAACGCAACCAGGCCCCGCAGAACCAACCCGCCACCCCCGACGCCCCGCCCGTCACCCCCACCGATACCAAACCGGCGGACCCGCCCAAGCCCCCGCCCGCCACCAAGGCCGACACCAAACCGGCGGACCCGGTTACCAAACCGTCAACGGATTCCAAGCCCTCCACCACGCCATCCACCAACGGGCTCATGGCCGTCGCCATCCGCACCACCCCCGAAGGCGCCAAGGTCATCATCGACGAAGGCAAGCTCCCCCCCTGCACCAGCCCCTGCCTGGTCGAACTCCCCAACGGCCGCCACACCGCCACCATGACGCTCGACCCGTATAAGACCGAAATGCGCATCTTCTATGTGCCCAACGATTCGGCCGTCAACGTCAATCTCGAAAAGCGCAAAGGCACCCTCGAAGTCAACTCGACTCCGCCCGGCGCGACAGTCACCATCGATGGCGCCGAGTACCCGCAAAAGACGCCCGTCATGATCCCGCTGGTCATCGGCAAACACACCGTGGTCGTCTCCCTGCCCGGTAAAACGCCCTACTCGCAGACCTTCGAAATGCGCTCGGAAGCCACCATCAGCCTCCAACCTAGCTGGGCCAACTAAACACTACACTTGAGGGAGATGCTCCTCTCCCGCGTTGTCCCCGTCCTCGCCGCCGTCGCCACCGCCATCGCCCAGGAACCCGCCTCGCTCTCGCTCGCCGGCGATTGGCTCGTCCGCGTCGCCCTCCCCGGCCGCCCCGCCGAAACCCTCTCCGTCTTCCCCTCCCCCCTGCTCCAGGTCGCTGGCGAACCCTACACCAATCTCCCTCTCTTCAACCCCAAAGCCGGCGGCTGGGTCCGCGGCGCCCAGTTGAACCCCCTCAAAGCCCAAGAAACCACCAGCCGCCACCTGCTCGATCCCACCAGCTTCTCCCTCTCCGACGGCACCCAACTCCTCACTCCCGGCACCGATTACGAAATCGATCTCGAATGGGGCACCTTCGGCCGCCTTCCCAACAGCCGCATCCAGCCCAACCAAACCGTCTACGCCACCTACCGCCACGCCCAGATGCGCCTCGACGCCGTTGTCCAAACTGCTAACGGCACCATCGTCATCCGCACCGGAGAACCCCGCGCCGCCGCCCCCGCCCAGCCAGCCATCCAGCCGGGCGAACGTCACCTCGGCAACATCTACATCCCCGTCTATCTCAAAAAGCTCACACCCGAACACCTCTTCCCGGTCCTCGAAACCGCCTACCCCGAGACGCCCATCCAGCCAACGCCCACCATCACCCGCCTCAAAAAACGCCTCGAAAACGCGGAGAAAATCAGAATCCTAGCCTGGGGCGACAGCGTCACCGACGCCTCCTACCTCCCCAACAAACCCGCCGATCGCTGGCAGGACCAGTTCGTCGCCCGCCTACGCAAACAATACCCCAAAGCAACCATCGACCTCCTCACCCAGGCCTGGGGCGGCCGCAACACCGCCACCTACCTCGCCGAGCCCCCCGGCAGCCCCCACAACTACCAGGAAACCGTCCTCGCCCTGAAGCCCGACGTCGTCATCTCCGAATTCGTCAACGACGCCGGTTCCAAGCCCGAAGTCATCGCCAAGCGCTACGCAAAACTCGAGGCCGATTTCAAAGCGATTCAAGCCGAATGGATCATCCTCACCCCCCACTACACCCGCCCCGATTGGATGGACCTCACCCGCGAACGCGACATCGACGACGATCCCCGCCCCTACGTCAAAGCCGTGCGCCAGTTCGCCGCCACCCACGACGTCGCCCTTGCCGACGCCTCCCGCCGCTGGGGCCGCCTCTGGCGTCAGGCCATCCCCCACAACACGCTCCTGCTCAACGCCATCAATCACCCCAACGCCCACGGCATGCGCCTCTTCGCCGACGCGCTCATGGCCCTATTTCAATAGCCGGAACGCCGCCATCTCCTCCCCATTCCGGACCAGCAAAATCTCCCCCGCCACCACCGGGTGGTTCCACGTCTTCCCCTCCACGCCCGGCCGCCGGACGGTCTCGGCATACCCCTCCGGCGTCGCCCGCACCATCGCCAACTCCCCGCTCTCCGCCAGCACCAACAACAAATCCTGATCGGCCAGCAGCACCATCTGCCCCTGCCCGTACCGCCCACCCTTCCACTTCCGCTTCCCATCCGTCAAATCGATACAGGACAAAATACTCCCGTCAAACCCATACGCATGGCCTTTGTGCACCACAAAGTCATTGAAATACGGCTTCAACCCCGTCGACGTCCACTTCTCCGTCACCGTCCATCCGCTCTCGGAATGCCCCACCGCCAGCCGCCGCACCCCGCTCCTATCGCTCACCGAAACCAGTAAATCCCCATCCTCCGTCATGCCCGGCTGCACAATCGGATAGCCCTTCCAGGCGTGCTCCCACAGCATCGCCCCATCGGCAACCGCGAAGCCCCGCACGCCCACCCCACTCACGAGCAGAATCTGCTCCACCCCGCCCAACGTAACCAGCCGCGCCGAACTATAACTCGCCCCGCCCGCCTTACCCACCCACCGCACCGCACCCGTCGTAATGTCATACCCCACCAACGTCCCCGACGCCGCCACCACCACCGTCACACCCGCCACCAGCGGCGAACTCGCAAAGCCCCACTCCGGCCGCTCCGCCCCCGAATCGGCGGCGGCATTGCGTGTCCAAATCACCTTCCCCGTCCCCGCGTCCAACGCATTCACGATCCCTGTCCCGCCGAACGTATAGACCCGCCCGCCTGACAAAGCAGGCGTCCCCCTTGGCCCCGGCCCCGCGTTCGATTCCCAAAACCGCGCTCGATCGGCGTGCCGCCAAACCAGCCCACCCGTGGCGACCCGGTAGCAGGAAACCATCTCTTCCTCCCCCCGCTGCTCCTGCGTGTAGAACACGTCCCCCGCCACCGCGAACGACGACCAACCCGGCCCCACCGGCTTCCGCCACAACGCCGTCGGAGCCCAATCCTTCACACCGCCCCGCACCACCCCATCCCGTTCCGCCCCGCGAAACCCAGCCCACCCGGAACCCGTCGAATAGGTGACCGGCGCCACCACCGGAGCCACTGGCGCTGCCGACGGCACCACGGGAGCCACAACTTCCTCCGCCACCACCGGAGCCGCCACCAACCGCTCCTCCGCCGTCTTCTCCCACCGCCACAACAGCTTGTTGTCAAAATTACTCGTAAACCCCTCGGTCCTAACCACCGTCCACATTCCGCCCCCCACCACCACCGCACCAGCCAACACCGCCATCCGCCCCCGCCCAAAAACAGCCCACAACACGAGCGCCAAACTCACCGTCGGAACCGCCAAAATCGGGAACAGCATCCCCATCGCCCCCGTCGCAATGGAGACATCCACCAGCCCCCGCGCCCCCGCCAGCCCAGCCACCACCAGCCCCACGCCCGCCACCCGCTCCCGCCACGAAAACCCGCTAAAGAACGTCCACCAAATCAGAACCAGCAACCCGCCCGCCAACCCGCCCAGCACGCCCACCGCCATCTGGTCCGGCGCCACCCGCGGCACGCCAAAGCGAACCAGCCACTGCAACACAACAATCGCCACACCCACGCGGAGTCTCATAGAGCAATCCTACGCGCCCCGCCCCCCATTTGTTCCACCCCAGATTTCCCTGGGAGCCGTGCTACCGGAAAACTCCGTGATTTAGGATTTCCCGGTAACGGCGAAGGGGGAGCCAACCCGCACCAGCCATCACCCCCCATTTGATCTGCCCACGCGATACGATACCTGCTGGAGCGTGCCCCAATGGTCCGTAGATTCGCCCTGTTTGCGCTGTCCCTCACCGCCTACGCCGCCTCGTCCGTCACCGCCCTGGTCTACGACCCGGCCATCCCCCAGTCGGCCTTCGCGGCCAACGAAATCGTCGCCGCCGCCGGCGCCGCCATTCCCCAGTTCCCGCCCAACACCACCCCAGCCAACTGCGCCCCCTGCGTCGTGCTGAAGCTCGCGCCCTCCCCGGCCGCCCCGCAGTCCTATCAAATCACCCGCGCCAATAACGTCATTACCGTTCAGGCCCCCGACGCCAACGGCCTCATGTACGGCGGCCTCGACGTCGCCGAAGCCGTCAAACTCAACCAGCTCGATCAGCTCAAAAACAGCAAACACACACCCCACATCGCCCGCCGCGGCATCAAGTTCAACATCCCCCTCGACGTCCGCACCCCCAGCTATTCCGACAATGCCGACGCCGCCCAGGCCAACATCCCCGAAATGTGGTCCTTCGATTTCTGGCGCGAATTTATCGACGAACTCGCCCGCCACCGCTACAACACCCTCTCCCTCTGGAATCTCCACCCCTTCCCCTCCCTCGTGAAGGTCCCCGAGTTCCCCGATATCGCCCTCCGCGACGTCCAACGCACCCGCGTCCCCATGGACGAAACGTACTCTCACAACGGCACCGACATGGTCCGCCCCGAACTGCTCAAGAACGTGGAGATAGTCCGCACCCTGTCCATCGAAGAAAAGATCCGCTTCTGGCAGGATGTCATGCAGTACGCCAAGGATCGCGGGATCGCCACTTACATCATCACCTGGAATATCTTCACCTTCGGAACGGATGGCAAATACGGAATAACTCCCGCGCAGGACAATCTGAAAACCATCGAATACTTCCGCGCCAGCGTGCGCGAGTTAATCCTGACTTACCCGCTCTTAGCCGGCATCGGCGTCACCGCCGGCGAAGAGATGCGCAACCGCAACGACGAATTCTCCAAGGAAAAGTGGCTCTGGAAAACCTACGGCGAAGGCGTCCGTGACGCCCTCAAAATCCAACCCGGCCGAAAAGTCGACTTCATCCACCGCTACCACCAAACCGCCCAAGGCGAGATCTTCAACGAGTTCAAAGACTACCCCGGAACGTTCGACCTGAGCTTCAAATACTCCATCGCCCACATGTATTCCATCCCCAACCCGCCGTATATCCAGGAGGTGCTCACCCAACTCCCGCCGGGCAAACGCACCTGGCTCACCGTGCGCAACGACGATATATACAGCTTCCGTTGGGGCAACCCGCAGTACGCCCGCGAATACATCAAGAACATCCCTCCGCCGGACAAGATCGCCGGCTTCTACATGGGCCCGGACGGCTTCACCTGGGGCCGCGACTACTTATCCAAAACCACCGTCACCCCCCGCCCCTTAGTAATCTCGAAACAGTGGTATTCCTTCCTCCTCTGGGGCCGCCTAAGTTACGATCCCAACCTCCCGGATTCCCACTTACAATCCATCCTCGCCAACCGCTTCCCCGCGGCAAACGCCCAGTTACTCTCAACCGCCTGGGCCAGCGCCTCGCAGGTCTTCCCGCTAATCACCCGTTTCATGTGGGGCGATATCGATCTCCGCTGGTTCCCCGAAGCCTGCCTCAGCCACCCCAGATACAAAGGGTTCTACACCGTCCGCGACTTCATGGAGGGCTCCCCCATGCCCGGCAGCAACGTCATACCCATCCTCCCCTGGCGCAAGGCCAAGCTGGCGAACGAGGCCATGTCCGGCACCACGCCCATCGAAATCGCCACCGCCCTTGAACAGGCCAGCGCCGACGCCCTGAAAGCCCTCCCCGCCCTCCGCGCTAACAAACCCGAAGGCGAACTGGCCGCCACGTTGACCGACATCGAAGCCATGGCCCAACTGGCCCACTACTACTCGCTAAAAATCCGCGCCGCCACATCGCTCGCCATCTACGACCGCACCACCAACCCAGCCGAACAAAAGGCCGCCATCGACCTCCTCACCGAAGCCGTCACCACCTGGCGCGCCTACGCCAAGCTCTACACCAGCCAGAACACCTCCCCGCATCTCTACAAACGGGTCGGCTTCGTCGACATGCACGGCCTCACCGCCCGCATGCAGGACGACCTCCGCATCGCCCAGAACTGGCAAACCGGCAGCATGCCGCAAGACACCCCACGAGCCGGCCGCAACGACAAACCCTTCGCCAAATAAATGATCATCCCACTCCTTCTCCTCGCCCTGGCCACGGATCCCGATTCCGCCATCCGCGCCGCACGCCAGTCCTCCAACCAGGCCCTCCAGCACCGGGACATCCAGGCCTTCGCCGCCACCCTCGCCCCCGACTTCACCGGTACAAGGGGCAACGGAAACCCCATCCCCTCCCGCCAAGCCTATATCGAGCTGTTCACCAAGGACTTCGCCAACCCCGCCGCCATCGCGTTCGAACGCATCCCCGACAAAATCGAGATCTCCAAAGCCGCCCCGCTCGCCGCCGAACACGGCCACTGGATCGGCACCCGCCCCGACGGCACCAAGGCCTTCACCGGCACCTATCTCGCCATGTGGCGGCAGACACCCGCCGGTTGGCAGATCCGCTCAGAACTCTTCGTCGTCCTCCACTGCGCCGACGAAGCCGCCTGCGCCGTCTACCGCAACTAACACCCCAGATTTCCCTGGGAGCCGGGCTACCGGGAAACCCCGTAATTTAGGATTTCCCGGAACCACCCACCCTAACGCCCCACCTGCCCCCCACGGATCCGTTAAACTAATCAGACTCATCCGTATGCCCCTCTCTCCCGGCGAAAAACTCGGCCCATATGAGATACTCTCGGCCATCGGCGCCGGCGGCATGGGCGAAGTCTACAAAGCCCGCGACAACAAACTCAACCGCGACGTCGCCATCAAGGTCCTCCCCGCCAGCCTCGTCAATGACGCCGATTACCTCGCCCGCTTCCAGCGCGAAGCGCAGGCCTTAGCCGCCCTCCACCATCCCAACATCGCCACCATCTTCGGCCTGGAACAAAACGCCATCGTCATGGAACTAGTGGAAGGCAAAACGCTGCAAGGTCCGCTGCCGGTCAACGAAGCCCTCCCCCTCGCCCGCCAGATCGCCGAAGCGCTCGAAGCCGCCCACGACAAAGGCATCATCCACCGCGATCTGAAACCCGGCAACATCATCGTCACCCCGGAAGGTACCGTCAAAGTCCTCGACTTCGGCCTCGCCAAAACGGTCGAAAAACAGTCAAACACCACCGCCGCCGACTCCCCCACCCTCACCCTCCGCGCCACCGAAGCCGGCCTCATCCTCGGCACCGCGGGCTACATGTCCCCCGAACAGGCGGCCGGTAAACCGGTCGATCGCCGCGCCGACATTTGGAGTTTCGGCGTCGTCCTCCACGAACTCCTCACCGGCAAGCGTCTCTTCGACGGCGAGACCGTCTCGCACACGCTCGCCGAAGTCCTCAAAACCGAGATCGACTTCCCCCCCATCCCCGCCGGCCCCATCCGCGATCTGGTCCGCCGTTGCCTCGACCGCAATCAGAAAACCCGTCTCCAGCACATCGGCGAAGCCCGCATCGCCATCGAGAACTACCTCGCCAACCCGCAAAAAGCCGCCCCTGCCCCCGCCCAATCCAACCGCTGGCTATGGCCCGCCATCGCCGCCGCCTGCCTGCTCGCCGCCATCGCCGGCTGGGGCACCCTCCTCCGCAAGCCCAGCAAGCCTATCCAGTCGGCGAAGTTCGATATCGATCCCCCCGAAGGCGGCCGATTCCCCTTGCTGAGCGGTGGCGGCGGATCCGCCATCTCGCCCGACGGCCGAACCCTGGCTTTCGTCGCAACCAATGCCAAGGGAGAAAGACTCATCCACCTTCGTTCCCTGGAATCGCTGGAGGCGCGTCCCCTGCCGGGAACCGAGGATGGCGGCCGGCCCTTCTGGTCGCCGGACAGCAAGTCGCTCGCCTTCGTCGCCGGCGGGAAACTGAAGCGAATCGACGTCGCTGGCGGGTCTCCCATCACCCTGTGCGACGCTCGCTTCCCCAGGGGAGGAACTTGGAGTGAGAACGGCTTGATTCTCTTCGGTGACCAGGCGTCGGGATTGCAGAGCATCTCCGCCTCGGGGGAGTTCCCTCCCCCGTCACCCAGTTAAACAAAGAAGACGGCGAGACAGCTCATTACTATCCGCAGTTCCTGCCCGGCGGCAAAGAATTCCTCTACCTCGTCCGCCACTCGAACTCGGAAAAGAGGGCAGTGAAGGTTGGCTCCCTCGACAGGAAACCGGCAACCAGGCTCATGCAGTCCGATTACAAGGTCGTCTATGACGCCGCGTCGGGCAGGCTTCTCTACATCCAAGGGGCCGGAACTATGATGGCGCGCCATCTGGAGCTAAACCCGCCGCGCCTGACCGGCGATCCTCTTGTCGTCGCGAATCAGGTAGGAGTCGCGAATGCGAACGGCTTCGCCGACTTTTCAGTGTCCTCCACGGGCACGTTCTTTTATGCCAGGGGCAACGGTCCCGTCAGGCTGCGTTTCGCCTGGCGGGACCGCACCGGAAAACTACTGGAAACCGTTGGACAGCCAGCGGAGATGGGTCCGACATTCCGGCTCTCGCCGGATGGCTCGCGGGTTGCCATTTCGGTCGGAACTCCCCAGCCCGACGTCTGGGTGCTGGATCTCGTGCGCAACCTAAGCACCCGCCTCACCTTCAGCAACTCGGCGGTGCCCATTTGGTCGCCCGACGGGAAACAGATTTACTACCGCAATGAAGCCGGCATCTACCGAAAAGCGGCCGATGGTTCTGGAGAGGAAGAATTGGTGCGGAAAGGGACAGGACAGAGCGCCCTGCAAAGCATATCGCCAGACGGCAAGCATCTGCTGTTTGGGGACACCGACATTCTTTCCTTGCCTCTCGCCGGGGAGCCGAAACCGGAGCCTTACTTGCAGTCTACATTCCAGGAGTCTGACGCGGCCTTCTCGCCCGACGGCCGTTGGGTAGCCTATCGATCGAACGAATCGGGCAAAGGGGAGATTTATATCCAGGGCTTCCCGGAGCGGCGGGGAAAGTGGCAGGTTTCGTCGTCGGGAGCGGGCCGGCCCCACTGGCGCGCCGACGGGAAGGAGTTGTTCTGGTCGGCAACTGCGGATCAAACTTTGATGGCCGCGGCTGTGGACCTGCAAGCTACCGGCGTCCGAGTTGGGCCGGCCGTGCCGCTGTTCCGAATGTCGTCGGTCAGCTTCCAGCCCGCCCGCGACGGCAAGCGCTTTCTCGTGCAAGAACCGGAAGGCGGCCAAACGACGGACCGCCCCATGACAGTCGTCCTAAACTGGGCGTCGTCCCAATAATTGGTGCCAGGCACCAATTTAATGCAGACTATAGAAATGCGTTTCTCCCGCCGCCACCTCTTTCACCTCGCCGCCGCCACCACCATCACCGCCGCCCCCAAGCGCGGCATGATCATCCGCTCCTCCCGCGCCGAGGACCTCGAAATGCCCCTCGAAGGCTTCCTCGAAAACTACCTCACCCCCATCGACCGCTTCTTCGTCCGCTCCCACCACTTCCTCCCCTCGATCGACATGGCGGCCTACCGCCTCACCGTCAACGGCAAGGTCACAACCCCGCTCACCCTCTCGCTCGACGAACTCAAAAAGCTCCCCCGCGTCGAGCTGATATCGGTCCTCGAATGCGCCGGCAACGGCCGCGGCCTCTATGAACCCTCCATGCCCGGCCTCCAGTGGACCTACGGCTCCGTCGGCAACGCCAAGTGGGCCGGCGTCCGCCTCGCCGACGTCCTGAAAAAGGCGGGCCTCCAGCCCGGAGCCATCGAAGTCCTGTTCGACGGCGCCGACGTCCCCGTCGGCAAGCAACCCGAATTCCAACGCGGCATCCCGTTCAACAAGGCCATGGACCCCAACACCCTCCTCGCCTACGAAATGAACGGCGAACCGCTCACCAAGGAACACGGCGCGCCGATCCGCGTCATCGTCCCCGGCTGGGCCGGCGATTGCTGGGTCAAATGGGTCACCCGCATCGAAGTCCGCGACACCGAATTCGACGGCTTCTTCATGAAGACCGGCTACCGCCACCCGGGCAAACCCGTCGCCCCGCTCTCCGGCGTCGACCCCGCGCAAATGAAGCCGGTGACGACGCTCGCCATCAAGAGCTTGATTGCCAGCCACGTCGATGGACAGGACATCGCCATCGCGCCGACGAAACTCCGCGGCGTCGCCTGGTCCCACGAATCCCCCGTGTCGATTGTCGAAGTCTCCACCGACGGCGGCCGCACCTGGCGCCAGGCCCGGCTTGGCAAGGACGCCGCCCGCTTCGGCTGGCGCCAGTGGGAATACGATTGGACGCCCCCGCAAGCCGCGTTCTACAACGTGATGGTCCGCGCCAAGAACGTCGCCGGCGACAACCAGCCCATGGCGCAAGAGTGGAACCCCTCCGGCTACGGCCACAACGTCGTCCAACAGCTTCATCTGAACGCCACCGCCACGCCCAAGCCGCCTTCCGCCCCCGCCGCCGAGCCTACCCAGGAAGTGCCCGCCGTCTTCAAGCAAACGTGCTTAGGCTGCCATGGCGTCGAAGGAATCGAACAACAGCGTCTGAATCGCACCCAGTGGGAACGCGAAGTGGAGAAGATGCAACGCTGGGGCGCCCGAGTAACTCCCGATAACAAGGACTTACTCGTCGACTATCTCAGCAAGCGCTATCCCTACCGGCCGCGTAAGTAATCATCGCGACGGCGCGGAGGCTACAGCAATCGCGCCGTCCGGCGCGATGCCATTCGCGACTGCAGCCGCTCTCTCCGTTTGGCCAGCTCCGGAGAGGGCGCCAACCGCTGTGCCTCCTCGGTCATATCGAGAGCCAGAGCATGGTTCTTCTCGGTATGCTCGAAATACTTGGCCAACTCCTCGAAAGCATTGGCCTGATGAGGGTTACGCGCCGTGGTCAATTCCGTGAACAGCGCCACCGCCCCGGCTTCGTTGCCCCGTTTCTTCTCGAGCAACGCGCAATCCCAGGTCGTCCGCCATACCAGCGAGTCCGGTAGCCCCTTGTCCAGTGCCCGGCGCAGCAACACCACCGCCTCATCGGTCCGGCCTGCCGTTCGCAGCCAACGGGCCAGTCCGACCATCTCCGCCCCCCGATGCAGCGGTACTTCTAACGGCGCATGGAAGGCGCGCGGGATGATCCCGGTCAAACACGCCAACGTTAAGATATCAAAGGCGTTATGCTCGAAGATCCCCATCATCCGGTGGGCTGAACGGGTGCGCAAAAACTCGAAATAGAGGTACGGAATCATCGAGCCCGGTACGTCATCAATCCGCTCCACCCCCAGGATCTGGTTCTCCAGTTCCACCAGCCGGCAACTCTCAAACGCCAACCGGTACAGCCGCCGGGCGCCGTACAGAAGATCGAAATGCTCCATCCGCCCGAAGGGCGGTTTCATCCGGCTCATCCGGTAGCGGGTCTCCAACAGCGGCTGGTCGTAGGACCGGCCGTTATAGGTCACCAGCACGTCAAACTGTTGTAAATGCTCGGTTAAGGCGTGCAACTGACTGGACTCTTCGGAGTAGTCGCGCATGAAGAAGTGCCGCAACTCGAAGCCCTCTTCGGTCAGCGCCCCCACCCCGATCAGGAACGCGTAGGTGCCCGACCCACCGGCAAGCCCAGTTGTCTCAGTATCGAGGTAGGCGACCTTGCGCGGGTCGACGCCCTTTAGCTGGCCTTCGCTGATGGCCTCCAGCAGATCGCCCGGAAGTTCTTGCAAATCAGAGATATAGACGCTACCGTGGCGCTGGTGATTGCGCCACAGGCGGCGGGATTCGAAGTGCGCGCCCTTCTCGGTCTGAACCTCGGCACCTTCCAGCCAGTCCGTCACGTCCCCACGGCTAACTACTGTCGTTTCAACAGCTTCTGTGACAGCCGCCATCCGTTGGCGCAGGTGGGCGAGCTGGTCATGGAGATTCGACATTACGCGATTCGCCTCATCTTCGCCTAAGGCCAAAGTGTAGCACTAGTCGTGGCGCAAAACCAGAGCGGGATCGAGCTTTGCCGCACGTCGCGCCGGGCCGTAGCAGGCCACGCCGGCGGCCAACATCATCAGCGCGGCGGCCACGGCGAGCGCCACCGGGTCGGGCGATTTGTCGAGGAACCGGGCCACCGGCCAGGTGCCGGCAAGGCCCAGGCCGAGCCCGATAGCAGTCAGCCTAAGTCCATGATTTAAGGAGAGTTGCGTGAGCGACACCGGTGTGGCGCCAAGGGCCAGGCGGATGCCAAACTCGCGCGTCCGGCCCCGCACGAAGCCGGCCAGCATCCCGTAAATTCCCACACACACCAGGGCGAGCGCAGCGAGCGCGAAGCCGCCGAGGAGCGTGGCGATGAGTTGCGGTTCCGACCAGGCGGTGGCGAGGCGGGACTCCAGTGGTCCGGCGTAGCGGATGACGGCGAAGGGGTCGACACGGCGGGCGGCGGCGATGACCGGGGCCGCATCGCCTTCGGTATTTACCACCAGTGCGGCGTGTGGCCAAAAAGTGCGCGAAATCGGCACAAAAACCTCGCTAAATGTACCGTTTTCGACGCCATTTTGCGCCACATTCGCAACCACCCCCGCGATGGTGTACCACGCCGGTTCGCGATTGGCGTCGGAGAAGGACACCTGCTGGCCGACCGGGTCGGTGTCCCCGAAATACTTCTTGGCGAACGTCTCGTTGATCAGCGTCTGGGGTTGCTTGTCATCGGGCAACCCGCCGCGGAGGATCGGGACCCGGAGCGCGGTGATGTAGCCCTTCGTCATGGCGCGGTAACCGTAGCTCTGCCGGGCGAGCGATTCTTCGAGGTTTCGGCCACGAATCCGCAAATATCCACGGCCCTGGGAGCCGCCTTCGAGCGGGAGGCGATCGATTAAACCCGCTGACCGCACGCCGGGCACATCGCGGACGGCTTGTTCGACATCGTGGTAAAACTGCTGCAATTTGGCGTTATCGGTATCCCAGGTGAAGGCGAATTGGAGGGCGAGGACGTGGTCCTGATTGAAGCCGAGCGGGCGTTTTTTGGCGTCCAAAAGGCTGTGCACCAGGAGGCCGGCAGTCATGAGAAGTACCATGGATACAGCAACTTGCGCGACCACGAGGAGGGAGCGGAGGGGGCTGGGTTTCTGCTTCAACCGGGCCACCTGCCAGGCCGGGAGAAGGCCGATGGCGAGGGCGCAGAACAGGGTCAGGCCCAAGGCGAAGAGCGCCACGCGCCCATCGATAGCCACGGCGTTCAGGAGGGGGAGGTTGGCGGGGAGGAGGCTCTTCAGATAGGCCAGCGACCAGGCGCCGGCGAGCAGCCCGAGGGCACCGCCGGGAATGGCAAGCCACACGGATTCAAGGAGATAGAGGCGAATGAGGTCACCGCGGCTGGCGCCTATGGCGAGGCGGATGGCGGCCTCGCGGGCGAGGTTGGCGCAGGCGATGAGCAGGACGGTGAAGACGACGCCGGCCAGTAGCAGGACGGGGCGGGAGGCTTCGGTGGTGAGCACGTTCTGGAAGGGCGTGAGGCGGGCGGTAAGTCCTTTATCTTCTTCTGGATGGGCGGCGCGCATGGCGGCGTTGACGGTGGCCAGTTCGGCGTTGGCGCGGGCTAGGTCGACGGCCGGTTTGAGGCGTCCGATCATCTGCAGGAAGCCGGCCGTGCGGGGGGTCTTCTGCATCTCCTGGGTCATCGGGGTCCAGACTTCGTATTCTTCGATGAGCGCCGCTTCTGGCGGCATAACTCCAATGATTTCAATGGTTCCGGAGGGAGTTCGGAGGGTTTTGCCGAGCACGTCGCGACTGGCGCCGTAGGCCTGTTCCCAGTAGCGATGACCGAGCAGGGCGACGTTGTCTTCGGTGGGGCCGGGGAGTCGGCCGAGGACGGGGCGGTAGCCGAGCGTTGTGGCGACATCGCCGACGGTGCGGAGGGTGCGGAGCGACTGGGCGCCTTCGGCCGTGCGGACGACCATGCCCTCGGAGTAGAAGCCGCCGGTGGTGGCGAGAGAGCGCATGGCGTCGGCGTAGTCCTTTAAACGCAATGGGTTACCGCCGGTTGGATCGCCGTTGCGCGTTTCGACGAAGGCCATAAGCCGATCAGCGTCTGGCACGGGGAGGGGTTTCAGGAGCAGGCCGTCGAGGAGGGAGAAGATGGCGACGTTGACACCGATGCCGAGGGCGAGGGTGGCGAGGCCGGTTGTGAGGAAAGCCGGGCGGCGGAGGAGGCCGCGGATGGAGTAGGCCGAATCGCGGCGCCAGTTGTCGAGCCACTGGAGGGAGTGGGCTTCGCGGGTTTCCTCGACGATGCGAGCGCGGGGGCCGAACATTTTGGCGGCTTCGCGGCGGGCCTGCTCCTTTGTAAGTCCTTGTTTTTCCAGCTCTTCGGAGCGGAGTTCGAGGTGGAGGGCGAGCTCTTCGTCGATGTCGGACGACTTGCGGTTGGGGAGAATCGATTGGCGGATGCGGGACCAGATGGACATTAGGCGAACCTCAGGACGTTGATGACGCCGTCGGTGACGCGGCGCCAATTTGCGAGTTCGGCTTCGAGTTGTTTGTGGCCGTTTTCGGTTAGGGAGTAGAAACGGGCTTTTCGGTTGGATTCGGTCATGCCCCATTCGGCTTTGATCCAGCCTTGTTCCTCCATGCGGTGGAGGGCGGGGTAGAGGGAGCCCTCTTCGATGTGGAGGAGTTCGGCGCTGGCTTGTTGGACGAAGGAGGTGATGCCGTAGCCGTGGCGGGGGGTTTGGGCGATGGATTGGAGGACGAGGAGGGTGAGGGTGCCCTGGAGGGCGTCGGTTTTGAGTTTCGCCATACCTAGACATCTAAGCATAGCCGTCTAGGCATAGACAACTAGGTATTCGTGATTTTTCGCGGGTGGTTGGAGCAGGGTGCGCGACAACTGTCAAGCGCGCGCGGCGGGAACCGATTATTCTTCTAGCCACTGAGCGTCACAACCAAAGCCCTTTGGTATATCGAAAGCCACCTGGATGACGACGTCCGTTTGGAGGCGGTGGCCGAATCGGCGGCTGTTTCGCGGTATCACTTGTCGCGGGCCTTCACGCTGGCGACGCGCAAATCGCTGACCTGATACGCACTGGCGCGGCGGCTGAGTGAGGTGGCCAAGGTGCTGATGAGCGGGGCGCCGGATATTCTGGCTGTCGCACTTGTTGGCGCCGGGTATGGATCGCATGAGGCGTTTACGCGGGCCTTTCGCCAGCACTTCGGGGTGACGCCGGAGCAATTCCGGGGTGATGGCGGCGGCGAGTTTGGCAAGTTCATCATTAAACTACAGGAGCCATTTTTAATGGATTCGAGCAGTCATGCGGCGCTGGAGTCGCCGCGGGTTGTTGGAGGAGCGGCAAGGCTGACCTTCGGTATGGGGCAACCGTGCCCGGCGGCGGGCGACCCGGGGCTTCCCGGTTTGTGGAACCGGGTTGCGCCGCATATTTGAATACATTCCGGGGCAGATGGGGAACGTTGCTTACAGGGTGATCTGCAATTCGGACGACTTGGGGAACTACGAAGATGTTTGCGAGGTGGAGGTGTCGAGTTTCCCGGCTACGCCTGCTGCGTTTGCGCGGCTTCGCATTCCACCGCGGACCTATGCAGTTTTTGGACATCGCGGGCACGTTTCGGCGGTGGGCGGGACGTGGATGGAGAGCCGTCTGGGAGACCGGCTTGGCTGATGCCGGTCTGTGCGCGACGGATAGCCCGGCGTTTGAACGTTACGGGGAGCAGTTTGATGGGAAGACGGGAATGGGCGGGATTGAGATCTGGGTTCTGGTCGTTGAGGGGTTTCTTGACGAGCGGGTCGATGGCTCGGCCGGCTTTGACGGCGGTGCGGACAGGGAGGGCTTTGGCGAGGGTCAGCTTGGCCGGAGTGAGGGTGATGGTGTTATTCATTTTGATTGTTCCTATGAGTTTGGGAGTTTGACGGGTTACTTGCCAGCCGGATCGACGGGGATAATGCGGTCGGCCTTGATGGCGGTGCGGATGGGGAGGCCTTTGGCAATTGTTTGCTTGGCCGGGGTTGTGTGTTGTGTGTGCTGCGTTGTTGAGGAAACTACAATGAGGCAGGAAGCCTTTCGAAGTAGTCATGAAAAAGTAAGCAGCGCGTAAGGATAAAGTCAACGGGCCGGCGGGATGGGATGGCCTCGATCCTTGATTCAGTTCGGAAAACTCCCCCTCCTTGACCCGGACCAGCGCCGCGGCTGGAATGGAGGTGATGACGGGATTTGAGGGCGGCGTGCGATGCGGGTTCCCGTCTTGCCTGGGTAGACAACTGGGGGCCGGCGTGTCCGTCCATGCGTGTTGTTGCGCAGGGTGGCGCGGGCTGTTTGCATTGTTGCGACGCGAAGCTTGGATTTGGCGGGTGGGGGATTCGCTTCCCTCGCGACACGCGTCTTCGGCCGATTGCCTGTTAGAGACTGCGGATCACTGCAGGCGAGGATGGCCGCCAGGGTAGATCAACTCCTTTGGGACGGACGGGCGCATGGTTGTCCAATCGTCGGGGCGGAGCGTGGCTTGGGGCGCCAACGGCGAGGCCTACGGCGGGCGTGGGATTGGAGCGGTGGGCGCCGAGCGGCGTTCATTTCTGTTTTTTAATGATTGCGGTGTTCGCGGTTGACGCCAAACAGGAACACGGTATGCGACGAACACTACTATCGATTTGCTGCTTATGCTTCCTCCAATTGAGTGTTTTTGGCCAGGCGCCAGCGCCTGGGCGGTTAGCGATTTGGAGGATGGAGAATAATGCCCTGGATTCACAGGGTGGGAATACAGGGATCCTCCCGCCAGGGGCTACGTTTATTCCGGATCGGAATAGCGCGGGTTATGCGTACAGAATGAATGGGTCTGGCAGCCGGATCCCGGTTGCGGTCGTCGGGTCATCGCTCGATGTCCGCCGCTTTACCGTTGCGGCGTGGGTGAAGCCAGACAGTCTCTCCGCGAGTAGTCAGACCGTGATCCAGAAGACGTCCCCCGGTTCACTTAACTATTCACTGTTTCTAGCGGGATCGGCTCCGTATCCATCGTCATTTCCTACACCGATTTTGCCTCCGAATGCGGCAGTGATCATGTTCTACATCGGTGATGTCAACTTTGGGTTCCACTACTGGGCAGCCTCGCCGCAAGTGTGCAGCGCCCAAACATGGTGCCACATTGCCGGGTCTTACGATGGTACGACTCTGCGTATCTATTTCAATGGTGTACTGGCTAACAGTTCGACTGCGGCTGATCAATTCGTCTCGGCAGGGCAAAGCGTAACCTTAGGAAGTGAAGCCAACGGTCCACTTCCTTTCGTCGGCGCCCTTGATGAGATTCAGGTTTTTGATCGCGCGCTCACGGATACAGAAGTACTGGCTGTGTTTAACAGCAATGACCCGATTGGCCCAGGCGTTGTTGGGCCGACCGGGCCGACGGGGCCGATTGGTCTTACGGGTCCCACCGGGCCTTCGGGGCCGACGGGACCGATTGGACTTACTGGTCCCACTGGGCCTTCGGGGCCAGCAGGGCCGATTGGCTTGACTGGGCCTACGGGACCGAGCGGGCCGACGGGGCCGATTGGCTTGACTGGACCTACGGGACCGACCGGGCCAACGGGGCCGATTGGCTTGACTGGACCTACGGGACCGACCGGGCCGATTGGGTTGACTGGACCTACGGGACCGACCGGGCCTACGGGGCC
>CANIVU010000022.1 GCA_947470805.1 Acidobacteriota bacterium
AGACGGTCGCGTTGCCGTGGTGGGTGAGAATTTGGATGAGTTCGGCGCCGCTGTAGCCGCGGAAACCGACGATGCCCGCTTTGATCATTTCGTGTTCACAGTACGAGGTGAGTATTTATTCAGTACTGTGAATAAATATAACACACCCGCGTAAATAAACAGATGCGGTGGAGGGCGGGAGCGTTGCGGCGATTACGGCCGGGGGGCGGAGTGCTCGGCAACGGAGCGGTCTGCCAGTTCGCCGAGGAACGGGAGGCGGATCGCTTCGCCCTGGGAGGTCTTCCAGAGCATGTAGCTCCAGCCGCAGATGACGGAGAGTTTGAGCGAACCGATGACGGCGCGGCGGGCCGCGATGCCGGCGAAGCCGAAGAAGGAGCCGATGGCCATGTCGATCAGCAGCCAGACGACGGCTAGGTAGAGCCCCTGGAAGGCGTGGAAGCGGACGAGATTGTCGTTACGGAACCGTTGGGAGGCGAGGATGAACAAGGCGAAGGCCCAGCCGATGAAGGGAACATAGCTGAGCGTGGCGGCGGTGGACGGCGTCATATTGCGCAGCCACTCTTCGCCGGACGCGGCTTTCTGTTGCTGTTGCGATGACGGCGGCGGCGCGGCGGCGGCAGCGCCGGGTTGGCTCGCGCCACACTTGGCACAGAAAGCGGCCGATGTTTCGACCTGGGTTCCGCATTGGGTACAGAAGGGCATTGGCGTCTCCGTTCTGATTAGGATACGCAACTTCGGGTTGCGGTGTTCCGTTGGAGTTCAGTAGCATGAGTGCGCATGAAACCGATTGTTCTCGCTTTAGGGATGCTGGGCGCCGCACTATCGTTGCCGGCCGCGGATAAGACGCTGGATATCTATTTCATTGACGTGGAGGGCGGCCAGGCGACGTTGCTGGTAACGCCGGACAAGCAGTCGATGCTGGTGGATACGGGATGGCCGGGGTTCGGCGACCGGGACGCCGACCGGATTGTGAAGGTGGCGAAGAAGGCGGGGTTGAAGAAGATCGACAACCTGCTGATCACGCACTACCACCGGGATCATGTCGGCGGGATTACGCAGTTGCTGAGCAAAATGTCCGTGGGGACCTTCGTTGACCACGGGCCGAACCGGGAGACCGGGGCGGCGGCCGATCAGTTGATGGAAGCCTATACGAAAGCCTCGTCGAGCGGGCAACGGCAGAGCGTGAAGCCGGGCGATAAGGTGACGCTGAAGGGCGCCGATGTGACGGTGCTGACGGCGGATGGGAACGTTATCGACAAGGCCGTGGCCGGTGGCGGACAAGCCAATCCGTTGTGCGCGAAGGCGCAGAAGAAGGACGACGATCCGACGGAGAACGCGCGAAGCCTGGGCGTGCTGGTGACGTTTGGCAGCTTCAAGTTCATCGATATCGGCGACCTGACGTGGAACAAGGAATTGGAACTGGCGTGCCCGGCCAACAAGGTGGGCCCCGTGGATCTGTATGTGACCACGCACCACGGCATGGACGTGAGCGGCCCGGAGGCGCTGGTGCATGCGCTGCGGCCGCGCGTGGCCATTATGAACAACGGCTCGCGCAAGGGCGGCACGCCGGCGGCGTGGAAGATTGTGAAGTCCTCGCCCGGCTTGGAAGATATGTGGCAGTTGCACTTCGCCAATGCGGGCGGGCAGGAACACAACGTGGCCAACGCGTTTCTGGCCGATTTGAACGATACAGGCGAGGGGAACTACATCAAAGTGAGCGCCACGAAAACCGGCGCGATGACGGTGTTCAACTCCCGCAACAAACACACGAAGACATACGCGGCAAAATAGTAGTTAGCCGCTGATGCAATTTCTCCAGACAGCCGACTGGCAGATCGGCATGAAGGCTGCCGCCACCGGGGGCGCCGCCGCGGCCGTGCGCGCGGCGCGGCTGGAGGCGGCCGCGCGCGTGGTGGCCATCAGTGCCGACTTTCTGCTGGTGGCCGGCGATACGTTTGAAGACAACGCCGTCGACCGGGCACTGGTGCAGCAGACCGGAGAGATCCTTTCGCGCTTTCGCGGCCCGGTGTATTTGTTGCCGGGCAACCATGATCCGCTACAGCCGGGTAGCGTGTGGGAGCACCCGGTGTGGAAGCAGTATGGCAATCTGCATGTGGTCCGGGAACCGCAAGCGTACGCGGTGCCGGGCGGGACGCTGATCGCGGCGCCGCTGTGCGAGACGCATTCGCGGCGGGACCCAACGCTGAAACTGGTGGATATTCCACGGCCCGAGGGCCCTGTAGTAGCGATGAGCCACGGGACGGTGGAGGGGATCGACGCGGATACGGAGCATCACCCGATTTCGCGCGACGCCTGCGTGCGCGCCGGGGCGCAGTATCTGGCCTTGGGGCATTGGCATTCGACCTCACTCTATCCCGACGCGGCCGGCGTGGTGCGCATGGCCTATTGCGGTACGCAGGAAACCACAAAGTTTGGCGAGCGGGACAGCGGGAACGCGCTGCTGGTGCGGTTGGCGGATGGCGTGCCGGCGATCGAACGCATTCATACGGGCGTGTTGTCGTGGGTGTCGATGGAGGAGGAAGTGAAGGCCGTTGGGGATATGGCCCGGCTGCGGGATCGTGTGGCGGTGCTGCCGGAGCGGGCACTGGTGCGGTTGGAAGTTCGTGGGCTGCTACATGCGGCGGAAGCGGATCTGCTTCGGCAGTTGACGGACATGCGGGCGCGATTCCTGCACTTTGCCATGGATGCGAACGGGTTGCGGCCGGTGGCGGAGGATGGTTGGGAAGAGTTGCTGCCGGCGGGCGCAGTGCGGCTGGCGGCGCGGCAGTTGCGGGAGCGGGCGTCGCAGGGAGACGCGGTGGCTGCTGAGGCGCTGTTGGAGCTACAGGCGCTGGCGGCGCAGGTGGGCGCATGATCCTGCGGTCCATTGAGGTGGAAGGTTTCCGGTGTTTTGACCGGCTGCTGCGAGTTGCCGATTTTGCGCCCGGCTTGAACGTGCTGCACGGGCCGAACGGGGCGGGGAAGTCGACGCTGTTGCGCGCGCTGCAGCATGTGATGGTGGATTCCTATTCGCTGTCCGGGGCGGCGGTGAAGCAGGCGATGTCGCCGTGGGGCCGGGCGCTGAGCCCGCGGATTTGCGCGGTATTTTCGCATGGTGGCGCAGAATGGCGGATTGAAAAGCGGTTCTTGGGAACACCTTCGGCGAAGCTGGAAAAGCTGGAAGCGGGCGTGTTTAGGCCGGTGGCGGATGGCAAAGAGGCCGACCAGCGGATTCGCGAAATGCTGCTGGCCGAAGGGGCGGCGAAGGGAATCGCGAAAGATGTTCATATGGGGCTACTGCAGGTTTTGTGGACCCCGCAAGGCGCGCCGCTGTTACCGGAATGGAGCGCGGGCGTCCGCACCACGCTGCAGGAGGCCTTCGGTGCGGCGCTGAGCTCGCGGGCGGCCGACGATTTGTCGGACCTTGTAGACGCCCGCGCGGCGGCCTATTTCACAGAGACGGGGATGGTGAAAAAATCTTCGCCTGTGAACGCGTTGCAGCTGGAGGAGAGCCGGCTGCGTGCCGAGGCTGAAACACTGAAGAGCCAGTGGCAGACGGCCGGGGTGAACCGGGAGTCGTTGGTTCGTTTGCGGGAGCGTATAGCCGGGAATGAGGCGCAGCTGGCTGCGTTGCGGCCCACGCTGGAGCAGGCCAAGGCGCGGCAGCGCGAGCTGGCCGAGGCGACATCGGCGGAGTTAATTGCTCGGCAGTTGTTCGATGGGCTTGAGGGACGAGTGCGGCAATGGCGTGCCGATCTGGCGACCCGTGTTCAATGGGAGACGCAGTTGCAAACGGTGCGTGCCACCCACGACGCGGCGCGGCGGGCGCTGGAAGCCGGGCAGGCGGCCGGGCCGAAGATCGCGGCGCTGGAGCGGGAATTGGAACTGCTGCAGCAGAGCGGGGTGGATGCGAAGGCCTGGGGTGAGTTGTTGCGGTATCGGGAGTTGTCGGCAGCGGCCGTGGCGCTTCGGGCGCAACGGGACGCGCTGCGCGCGCCGGCCTCGGCCGGGATGGCCGAACTGCGCGAACTGCATCAGCGGTTGCAGGTGAAGGAAGCGGCGCTGGACGCGGCCAGTCTGAAGCTGACGATTGAGGCGGAAGCGGCGCTGGTCATCGAAACCGATGGCGCGACGCGGAGCGTTTTCGCGGGAGATTCGCTGGAGTTGACCGGGGCGCAAGCGATCTCTCTGCGGATTCCCAATGTTGCTCGATTCACTGCCTCCAGTGCCAACGCGCAAGCCGCCGGGCTGGAAGCGGAAGTCTCCCGGTTGCGGGAAAAGCTGGTGCGATTGTTGGATGGCGACACGCTGCCTCTGCTGGAAGAGCGCTTTGCCCGGCGGGATCAGTTGCAACGGGACCTGGACGCACGGGAAGCCGAGTTGCGCCCGCTGGCGGCGCGCCGCGGGGAGCTGGAGGAACTGGCGGCGCGCCGTTTGGACTGGGTTGCGAATCCTCCCGATATCGACGCGATTCGCGCCCGTTTCCGCGATTGCCGGCGCGAGTTGGAGTTCTTGAAGTCGCAGTTCGATCTGCCGGCTCTGGCGGCGGCGGCCGCGACGGCCAACGCCGCGGTTGCCTCCGGCGAGACGCAATTGGCACAGGTGAACGTCCGGTTGGCGCAACACGCCGCGGCCGGCGCGCTGGACGAGTTGGAATCGCAACGCACCGATGCCGCTTCCCGCCACGCGTCGGCCAGCGCACGGTTCACTGCCGTCAAGAACGCTGGCACCGCCGATCCGGTCGTTCTAGAACAGTCGGCGAATTCGCTGCAGGCCGCGCTCGACGTTGATCGCGAAGCCGCCGCGCGCCTGGATGGCGAACTCGCCGTGCTGCAAAATCAGAATCTCTATTCGCGGCTGGCGGAAACCGAAGAGCGGCTGGCCGTGTGCACCGGCGATCTGGACCGCGAGCGCCGCCGGGCGGAGGCGCTGAAGCTATTGAAAGAAACGCTGGCCACTTCGAAGCGAACAATGTCGGCCTCGCTGCCGGATCGGATTGCCGAGTTCGCCACCGCCAACTGGCGCCGCATCGCCGGACCTGCGGCCCATGCGATCCGTGTCGATGACAGCTGGACGCCGGCCGGCCTCGTCGTGCCCGGCGCCGATGCCCGGCTCGACGAACTCTCTGGCGGCGAGGCCGAACAGGTGGCCTTTGCCACGCGCCTCGCACTGGCCACGCGGCTCGCCCAGGCCGGCCCGCAACTGGCCGTCTTCGACGATGCCTTTCTGGCTACCGACCCCCACCGCGCCGCCCGGATTCTGGAGTTGCTCGCCGAATCGGCCGAAACGTTGCAGATCCTGATTCTCACCTGCCATCCCGAACGGTACGCCGATTTACCGGGCGTCCGCCAATTCGACCTGGAAAAACTGAAACAATAGGCGCATGGACGAACGGGCCTATTACACCGAGTCTCCGGCGACGCGCCCGGCGCAACTGATCTGCCCGTACTGCCGCACCAGCCAGCAATTGGAGTTGCGCTGGTTGATCCGCCGGAAAAAAGACCGCCTGCCCCCGGGGGGCGACGAGCGGGATCGCGCCCGATTCCCCAAATGCCAAAGCTACATGGTCCTTCTCGACGACCGTACGCGATGCGGAAATCCGCGCTGCCGAAAAACTTTTGATGTTTCTGGGATTAAAACAACGGCTTTTTTAGCCGATGTGTAATCAGGATGAAAAATTTGCATGCGTATAAGTCGTTGACAAAACAGCCCTTTGCGGGCCTGCTGGGTCCGGTGGCCTAGAACGGTACTGTCTTCCATAGAACCAAGGTCGGGCTATACACGTCTGAATGAGTGCAATACCCTGAAGTTGTTCAGGTGGTAGCGGGGTGCAAGCCGCTCGTCCCTGAACAGAGAAAATCCTCCGATAGCGAGCCGGGAGCCGTCTTCCGGCTCATTTTTTTGGCGGCTCATTTTTTGCCAAAATAGGGAGCGATGCCAACCCTGATTGCCGGGCCGACGCGGATTGAAGCCGCCGGCACCAAGCCGAAATTGATTGATGAATACGTGGGCCGTGTAAATACCGGGACAGAGAATCTCAGCGTGGCGCACATGCGCAGCCCGGGCGGCTGGGTGGAGCCCGGTCAGACGCCGGAATTCGATGAATACACGGTAGTGCTGAAGGGCGCGGTGCAGATTGAGCACCGGGATGGTGTGATGACCGTGGCCGCCGGGCAGGCCGTGTTGACGCACGCCGGTGAATGGATCCGGTATTCGACGCCGGGCGCCGAGGGCGCCGAATACATTGCCATTTGTCTGCCCGCTTTTGCGCCTGGGACGGTTCATCGCGACCCTGAATAGCAGAATTCCACGCGTGGCGGGCCAGCCATGATAAACTTAGAGGTTGGCATCCCCGCCCCGAAATACCCTCTCGGCTGTTCACTCTGCACATCCTGGGTTTTGGGTGACGCTTACCGCGGCGCAGGCGTGTTCTTTGCCGAATCGTTCAACTTAACTCCAAGGAGCAATACGTGGCTGAAGGTTTGCGTCACATATTTACTTCGGAATCGGTCACCGAAGGCCATCCCGATAAGATGGCGGATCAGATTTCCGACGCCGTTCTCGATGCCGTTTTGAAGGATGACCCGACGGGCCGCGTGGCCTGCGAAGTCCTTGTAACGACGGGTCTTGCGGTAGTTGCTGGTGAAATCACCACCAAATCGATTTTCAACGTGCCGGACCTGGTGCGCGAAGTGGTTGCCGAAATCGGCTTCACCGATGCCGCCATGGGTTACGACGCCAAGACCGTCGGTATCCTGAATGCCATCCAGACCCAGTCTCCCCATATCGCTATGGGTGTAGACACGGGCGGCGCCGGCGATCAGGGCCTGATGTTTGGCTACGCCTGCAACGAAACCCCGGAACTGATGCCGCTGCCGATCATGCTGGCGCACCAGTTGGTTGCCCAGCTGTCGGCGGTCCGCAAGGCCGGTACCGTGAACTGGCTCCGTCCCGACGGTAAGAGCCAGGTGTCGGTTGAGTACGTCAACGGTAAGCCGACCCGCATCGACGCGGTTGTTGTCTCCACCCAGCACGCCCCCGAAGTGAGCACCGAAGAGTTGCGCGCCAAGGTGAAGGAACTGGTGATCGACCCGATCGTCCCCGCCAGCATGGTGGACTCGAACACCAAGTACCACATCAACCCGACCGGATTGTTCGTCATCGGTGGCCCGCACGGCGACACCGGCCTCACCGGCCGCAAGATCATCGTCGACACCTACGGCGGCATGGGCCGTCACGGCGGCGGCGCTTTCTCCGGAAAAGATCCGACGAAGGTTGACCGTTCGGCCTGCTACATGGCCCGCTACATTGCCAAGAACATCGTTGCCGCCGGCCTTGCCGATCGCTGCGAAGTCCAGTTGGCCTACGCCATCGGCGTGGCTGAGCCCGTCTCGGTCATGGTCGACACCTTCGGCACCGGCCTTGTGGACGGCGCGCGCTTGACGGAACTGGTTCGTGAGAACTTCGGCCTGACGCCGAAAGCGATCATCGACCATCTCCAACTGCGTCGCCCGATCTACCGCAAGACCGCCGCGTTCGGCCACTTTGGCCGCAACGAGCCGACCTTCACGTGGGAAGCCACCGACAAGGCGGAGGCGCTCCGCGCCGGCGCTGGCCTCGCTGCCGCTGCTCGCGGGTAAGCCTAGGTAACGCAACAAACCGCACTCGAGGCGCGGAGCCAATCCCTCCGCGCCTTCCTCATAAAATCTCTTCTTTCTAAATACCCTTTTCCCAATGGCACTCCTCGAAGGCTGCAAGCACGAAATTGAACTGGTCGTCCCCGTTGAGGAGATCGACAAGGAAACGGCACTCGTTGTCGAAGACATCCGCAAGAAGGCGGCCCTCCCGGGCTTCCGTCCCGGCAAGGTTCCGGCCTCGCTGATCCGGACGAAGTTCGCCAGCGAAGTGCGCCAGGACGTTCTGGAACGGATCATTCCGAAAGCCTTCCGCAAGTACGCCGATGGCGAAAAGCTGGAAGTCGTGGGCACGCCGTCGGTCGTCGATATGCACTATCACGCCGGTGAGCCGCTGAAGTTCAAAGCTCAGTTTGAAGTGGCTCCTGCGTTCGATCTGCGCGACGACTACCGCGGGCTGACTGTCCCCTACCGTGAGCCGGTGGTGACCGACGAAGAGGTCGCCGCTCGCCTGCAGGGCTTGCGGGAACAGAAGGCCGAATACATCAACGAAGATCCGCGCCCGGCCACCGGGACCGATCATGTGCTGATCGCCTTGCGCAGCCTGTCGGCCCTCGAAGGCGGCGAACTGAACGAGAACGAAGTGGCCTTGGAACTCGGCCACGCCGATACGATGGCCGCCTTCACCGACAACATCACCGGCATGGAACCAGGTGACGTGAAAGAGTTCGAAATCTCCTATCCGGACGACTACGGCGCTGAGCGCCTGGCCGGGAAGACCGTCAATTTCTCCTGCACGCTGAAGACGATTCGCCGCAAGGAACTACCGGAGTTGAACGACGAATTTGCTCAGGATCTGGGCGATTTCAAGAGCCTGGACGAGTTGCGCGACGCGGCGAAGAAGTCGATCTATGCCGAGCGTGACATGACCGCGCGCCAGGAAGCGCACACCGCTCTGCTTGACGGTCTCGTCGATCTCTACGATTTCCCGATCCCGCAAGCCTATGTCGACCAGCAGGTGGAATCGCTCATCGAGAGCCGCCTGCGCAGCCTCGCCGAGCAGGGCGTCGATCCGCGCAAGCTGAACATCGATTGGTCGAAGGTCAAGGAAAGCCAGATGCCGCGCGCCGCCAAGGACGTTCGTGCTTCGCTGCTTTTGGAAAAGGTCGCCGACCGCGAAGCCATTCACGCCACGCAGGAAGAAGTGGACGGCGAAGTGCAGCGCATCGCCCGTCAGGAGCGGGAAGCAGTCGCCAGTGTGCGCCGCCGCCTGGAGCAGGATGGCACCATCGGCCGCATCGCCGGTCACATCCGCACGCAAAAGGTCTTGAACTTCCTGTTTGAACAGGCCAATAAGGTAGAACCGCCGCCTCCTTCGGAAGCTCCGGCTGCTGATTCCCCGGCGGAGTCTGAATCCTAGTAGTCTCTTAGTAGGTGATTAGCGTCGATCCTGTTCTCGAGCCGCAAGTCCGTGTGGCGAGAGTCGGTCAGATTTGGCGGCGCAGCCGCTGGGCCGTATTTCTATACGTTCTGGTGTTCGCGCCCCTTGGCTTTGGGACTACTCTTGCAGCGGATCACCCGTGGATCTACGGGTCGACGCTGGCGTTTTTTACCCTCAGCGGCATCGTGCGCTGGCGACAGTTACACATCGGCCAACCGCCCGCCGACCCGGATGGGGCGGGCCGGTGGCTCCGATCCTTCGGCAACCATACGAAACTATCCGCGCTCGTTTGGGGCGGGTTCGCCTGCTACATGCAGATTGCCTACCAGGGCGCTTTCCTGCAGTTTGCGATTCTCCTGATCACCGCCGGCATCGGCTGTTTCGCGCTGGGCGCCTTCGCCGGAGAACGGAGAATGACCTTCGGTTTCCTGGCCTGCGTGATGGTGCCGACGCTCGGGGGGCTGATCCACGCCTGGAATGGCGAGGCGTTGGTCCTCCTCTGCATGATGCTACTGTTTTTGGTCGCCATCTCGTTCCAGGTTTTCGAAATCAACGACTGGTTCATTCGTTCCACCGTCGAGTCTCTCCTGCTAGAGCGCTCCCGGAAAGAGGCCGAGGTGGCCGCCCGGGTGAAAAGCGAATTCCTGGCCAACATGAGTCATGAACTCCGGACGCCGATGAACGGCGTGATGGGGATGTTGGAACTGCTGCTGCAAAGCGATCTGGACCGGGAACAGAAGCTACTGGCCCGGACCAGTCACCGTTCGGCGGAATCTCTGCTCGATATTCTGAACGATATTCTTGATTTCTCGAAGATGAGTGCCGGGAAGCTGGAGTTCGTTCATCTCGACTTTCAGCCGCGCGACGCCATCGAGGACGTTTACGATCTGCTGGGCCCGCGCGCCCTGGAAAAGGGAATCGATCTCGGCTACCACATTGACCCCGAAGTGCCGGACTGGGTCCGCGGTGACGAAGGCCGTCTTCGGCAGGTGTTGATGAACCTGGTCAGTAACGCCATCAAGTTCAGTCACAGCGGAGAATGGCCGGGTGCGGGCAGTGTCCTCGTTGAGGCACGCCTGCTGTCGCGCGATGATGACACCGTTCAAATTGCTTTCGCCGTGACCGACCGGGGCCAGGGAATGAGCCCGGAAACGCTGGCGAAGCTCTTTGAACCGTTCATGCAGGCCGACACCTCCACCAGCCGCCGCTTTGGCGGAACCGGACTTGGTTTGGCGATCTCCCGCCAACTCGTCGAGGCCATGGGGGGGACAATCGCGGCCGAAAGCGTCGAACACCGGGGCGCCCAATTTACCTTTAACATCACGCTCACGGCCTCCACCCGCACGCGATCCACCGTTGCGCCCGTCTCCGATGCCCCGATCCTGGTCATCGAGCCAGCGCCACTGTCGCGCGCAACCGTTGGTGCCCTTTTAAGACGGTTCGGGGTCACGCCATTGCTCGCCGAAACCCTCGAAGAAGCCGCTCGCGAACTAGGCTCCACGCCGTTGCGCGCTGTCTTCGCGGGGACCTCCCCATCCCTTTCACCCGCGGAATTACGGAGCCGCCTGCGGGAACTGCTGCCCGATCCCGCCATCCCCATCTGCCTGATCTACAACCGCGGCGACGCCATCGAACCTGACTTCCCCCGCGCCCGCTCCATCTACCGGCCCGTGCGTTCTTCGCAAATCGCCGAGGCGCTGGTGGCGGCCGACTGCCTCCCCCGCGCGACCGTGCCCTCGCCCACACAGCCCGCCGCGCGACTCTCCGGCCACGTACTCATCGCCGAAGATAACGCCGTTAATCAGATGCTGGCGCAGCGCCTGCTGGCCGCCTTAGGACTCACTGCTGAGGTCGTTCCCAACGGCAACGCCGCCATCGAGGCGCTTGCCACCGGGAAATTTCTCCTCGTTCTGATGGACTGCCAGATGCCGTGTCTGGATGGCTACGAAGCCACCCGCCGTCTGCGCCAGATCCCGGAAACCAGGGAGTTGCCGGTGATCGCCATGACCGCCAACGCCATGAAAGGGGATCGCGAACTCTGCCTGGCGGCCGGTATGAACGATTACGTCTCCAAGCCCATCCGGCTGGACCGCCTGCGCGAGGTGCTCTCGCGTTACCTCCCCGCCGCGCCCGTAACGTTACAGTCCGAAAGTTCTAAGTAGGAAGAATGCATTTGCAACAACGCTGGAATGGCTATAATGAAGTCGTCACATACGTGGCGTGTCCGTTTCGAAAGTTCACTATTTTAGGAGATCCCGCGTGAAGCGTTCCTCGTCGGACGAATCTCTGCGCTGTTCGTTCTGTCACAAGAGCCAGGATGTCGTCGGTAAGCTGATCTCCTCCCCGCTCAGCGATTATCCGCGCTCCTACATCTGCGACGAATGCATCGCCGTATGCAACTCCATTCTGGAAGATGACCGGAATGAGCAGACCTACTCGGCCCCGCACAAGCTGCCCAAACCGCTCGAGCTCAAGGAGTATCTTGACCAGTACGTCATCGGTCAGGATGGCACCAAGAAGAAGCTCGCGGTTGCCGTTTATAACCACTACAAACGGATCCAGATGAACAAGCAGCGCGGCAGCGATGTCGAGCTGGGCAAATCGAATATTCTTCTGATCGGTCCCACCGGGACCGGCAAAACGTTGCTGGCGCAAACCCTGGCGCGCATCCTCGATGTGCCGTTCGCCATCGTCGACGCCACCACGCTCACCGAAGCCGGCTATGTCGGTGAGGATGTCGAGAATATCATTCTCCGTCTTTTGCAGAACTCCGATTGGGATGTCCAACGCTGCCAGCAGGGCATCATCTACATCGACGAAATCGACAAGATCTGCCGCAAGGACGAAAACCCGTCCATCACCCGCGACGTTTCCGGGGAAGGTGTGCAGCAGGCATTGCTCAAGATCCTGGAAGGGACCATCGCCAACGTGCCCCCGCAGGGCGGCCGCAAGCACCCCCACCAGGAGTTCACGCCGGTCGATACCGCTAATATTCTTTTCATCTGTGGCGGCGCCTTTGTCGGGCTCGACAAAATTGTCGAACGCCGCGTTGGCCGCCGGACCATCGGCTTCAACGAAACCGAAGAGAAGGAAACGGCGGGCCGTCCGCGCAAGACCGCGCCGCGCAAGGATGAGCAGTTGATCAGCCTCATTCAGCCGGTCGACCTGATCCGCTACGGCTTCATTCCAGAGTTCATCGGCCGCCTTCCGGTGGTTGGTGTGCTGGAAGATCTGGACCGCGAAGCGCTCATCCAGATTCTCTCCAAACCGAAGAACGCCGTGATCAAACAGTACCAGCGGCTCTTTGAATTTGAGAATGTTAGACTGAAATTCAGTGACGACGCTTTGGAAGCCATCGCGTCGCTCGCCATGGAGCGGAAGGTCGGAGCCCGCGGTTTGCGGATGATTCTGGAAGACCTGATGCTCGACCTGATGTACTTCCTTCCGTCCCACAAGAAAATTCGCGAATTCCTGGTCACTAAAGAGATGGTCCTCTCGCAGAAGATCAATCTGGCCCTTCTGGAGAAGGCCGGCTAGGAACCGCCGCCGGCCTCTCTCCCACACTTCCCCCAACATTCATTTCCGAACACGCCCAATTGCCCCCTCGTAATTTCACGAGGTTTGGGAATCCCTTTCCAGGGTTTCGAATCAAACTAAAAAGCAGTACCGTCTTCAATCTATTTAGGTCAACGCACGCATGAGCACACGAGAACGTATAGACGCCAAGCGCCTTCCGATGATGCCGATCCGGGACGTGGTCATCTTCCCGCACATGATGACCCCATTCGTCGTCGGCCGGGATTCGAGTGTGCGCGCGCTGGAAGAAGCGCTCGCAGCTGACAAGAAAATCTTCCTCGCCACCCAACACGACGCCTCGGTTGATGATCCCCGCCCCGACGAAATCTACTCGGTCGGCACGATTGCCAACATTGTCCAGAGCCTCAAACTCTCCGACGGCAACATCAAAGTGCTGGTCGAAGGTGTCGAGCGCGCCAAAGTCGTTTCCGTCGCCAGCGACGAAGGCTTCTTCCGCGCCACCGTTCGTACGTTTGCTTCGCGGGTCGAAGCCGGTTCGCACCTGGAAGCGCTCACCAACCGCGTCACCACGCTGTTTGAGCAGTACGTCAAGCTCAGCCAGAACCTGAACTACGAAACGATGATCGCCGCCATCAAGGTGGACGATCCCGGCAAACTCGCCGACACCGTGGGCGCCAACCTGCAATTGACGATCGAAGAGAAGCAGGAACTGCTCGAAATCTTCGACCCGATCGACCGGCTGACCCGCGTCGCCGAGATGCTCGACATCGAGATCGAGAAGCTATCGGTCGACCGCTCCATCCAAGGCCGCGTCAAGCGCCAAATGGAACGTGCGCAAAAAGAGTATTACCTCAACGAGAAGATCAAGGCCATCCAGAAGGAACTCGGCCGCGGCGAGAAGAGCGAGTTCGACGATTTCAAGAAGAAAATCGACGCCGCCGGGATGTCGAAGGACGCCCAGGAAAAGGCCCACGCCGAACTGAAGCGTCTGGAACAGATGCCGCCCATGTCGGCTGAATCCACCGTGTCGCGCAACTACCTCGAATGGTTGCTCGCTGTACCGTGGAAGAAGAAAACCCACGAAATCCGCGATCTGAAGTTCGCCCACGGCGTTCTCGATTCCGACCACTACGGCCTGGAAAAGATCAAGGAACGCATCCTGGAATTCCTGGCCGTCCGCCGCCTGGTGAAGAATCCGAAGGGCTCCATTCTCTGCTTCGTCGGACCTCCCGGCGTCGGCAAGACCTCGCTCGGCATGTCGGTTGCCAAGGCTACCGGCCGCAAATTCGTTCGCCTGTCGCTCGGCGGCGTGCGTGACGAAGCCGAAATCCGCGGCCACCGCCGTACCTACATCGGCGCCCTGCCCGGCCAGATCATCCAGAGCATGAAGAAGGCCGGCACCAAGAACCCGGTGTTCATGCTGGACGAAATCGACAAGATGTCGACCGACTTCCGGGGCGACCCGTCGGCGGCGTTGCTCGAAGTGCTCGACCCGGCCCAGAACTTCATGTTCCAGGATCACTACCTGGACGTCGAATACGATCTCAGCGAAGTGTTCTTCATCGCCACCGCCAACGTCCTGCACACCATCCCCGGTCCGCTGCAGGATCGTATGGAAGTTATCCGCCTCTCCGGCTACACGGAACTGGAAAAATCGGAGATCGCCAAGACCTTCCTCATTCCGAAGCAGAAGACCGCCACCGGCCTCGGTGATACCCAGGTGGAGTTTACTCCCGAAGGGCTCGCTGCACTGATTCAGGGCTACACCCGCGAATCCGGCGTTCGTAACCTGGAACGGGAGATCGGCAACGTCTGCCGCAAGATCGCCCGCAAAGTCGTCGAAGTGTCCACCACGGATACGCCCGAGGCGCTCGCTAAAGCCGGCGAAGTCTTTGAGGATGCGCCCGTCGCCGCCAAGAAGAAAAAGGCGAAGAAGAAGGACGACAAGCCGGTTGAAGAAGCCGCGCCCGAGATGGAGAAGATCGAAAGCAAGCTGCCGGCTGTAACCGTCAACCTGTCGACGCTCACCGAACTCCTCGGACCGCCCCGCTTCCGCGATACCGTGGCCGATCACAAGAACGAAGTCGGCGCCACCGTCGGCCTCGCCTGGACCGAAGTAGGCGGGTCGATTCTCACCACCGAAGCCGCCGTTATGGAAGGCCGCGGGAAGCTGACGCTCACTGGGAAACTGGGCGACGTCATGCAGGAATCGGCGCAGGCGGCGATGAGCTACCTCCGCACCCGCTCCCACTCGCTCGGGTTGGCGCGCGATTTCTACCGCCACCTCGACATCCACTTGCACGTACCCGAAGGCGCGATTCCGAAAGACGGCCCCTCGGCCGGTATCACCATCGCCACCTCCATCACCAGCGCGTTGACCAATATCCCGGTCCGTGGTGACATCGCCATGACCGGCGAAATCACCGTGCGCGGTAAGGTGCTGCCCATCGGCGGTCTCAAGGAAAAGATGCTCGCCGCCCACCGCAACGGCATCCACGAGCTGGTTCTGCCCAAGGAAAATGAAAAGGATCTCTACGACATTCCGGAGATCATTAAGAAGGAAATGAAACTGAACTTCGTCGAGTCGATGGACGAGGTGCTGAAAATTGCCCTGGAGCGCGAAGTGACTCCGTTACCGCTGAGTCCTGCCGCCGCTGTTCCGTCCGAGACGCGTCCCGTTGACGACATGACTCACTAGGGGGCCCTGGCCCCCGCGCCGGATCCTCCCTGTTTATATGTCCACCCTCAAAGCGGACGCTCGGTTTATACTAAGTGCTACAAGCCCAGCGCAATTCCCAAACCTCCAACTTCCGGAGTTTGCGTTCCTGGGTCGCAGTAATGTTGGAAAATCCAGTCTGCTGAACGTGTTGGCCGGCGTCAAGAAATTGGCCAAGGTCAGCGCTCAGCCCGGCCGGACGCAAGCAATCAACTTCTTCACCATCAGCGAGTCTGTTACGTTCGCTGACCTGCCTGGCTACGGCTTCGCAAAAGTTCCACTCCATGTCAAAGATTCCTGGAAAAGCCTCATCGAGGCTTATCTGTCTGAGCGTGAACAACTCGTGCTCAGTTTCATCCTGCTCGACGCTCGCCGCGGCTGGATGGATAAGGACCTGGAACTCCGCGATTGGCTTGTTCACCAGGACAGGCCGTTCCTAGTAGTAGCCACCAAAATCGACAAACTCAATCAATCGGAATTGCACCGCGGCCTGGCCGCCATCCGTCGAACGAACGATGGAGCGGATCCAGTGCCGTTCTCGGCCATCACCGGCCAGGGAGCGAGGGAAATTTGGCAAGCGATCAAGACATCAAAGACCCGTTGAATCCGGAGTCCGCCCCCACCGGCGGCAACGATTCGCCCATATCTGCCCCCGTTGCCGCGGAGGCGCCCGCCTCGCGGCCGATCGCCGAATCCCGGCCTCGCATCGCCCGGCCGAAACCGGCTGGCGATACCGCCCCCCCGAGTGGCACCACGGAACCAGCCGACCTCACCAGCGCCCGCCGCGATGGCACGCTCGATCTGGTTGAACTCAAAGACATGTCGATCGTGAAACTGAACACGATCGCCAAAGAACTTGGCGTCCTCGGCGTTGCTGGCCTCCGCAAACAGGAACTGATCTTCAAAATCCTCCAGACGCAGGCCGAAAAGTCGGGTCTCATCTTCTCCGAAGGCGTCCTCGAATGTCTGCCCGATGGCTTCGGCTTCCTCCGCGCGCCAGAGTACAACTATCTTCCGGGTCCCGACGACGTCTACGTCTCCCCCTCCCAGATCCGCCGTTTCGATCTCCGCACTGGCGACACCATCTCCGGCCAGATCCGCCCGCCCAAGGAAGGCGAACGCTATTTCGCCCTCATCAAAGTGGACGCGATCAACTTCGAACCACCGGAAGAGGCGCGCAATAAGATCTTCTTCGACAACCTGACGCCTCTCTATCCGCAGGAACGCATCAAGCTCGAAATCGCCAAGGACAACTTCTCCGGACGCGTAATGGACCTGTTGACCCCGATCGGTAAGGGGCAGCGCGGTCTCATCGTCGCTCCGCCCCGCACCGGTAAGACGATGTTGCTCCAGGCCATCGCCAATTCGGTCACCACCAATCATCCGGATGTCACCCTGATTGTCCTGCTGATTGACGAACGTCCCGAAGAAGTCACCGACATGCAGCGCTCGGTCAAGGGCGAAGTCATCAGCTCGACGTTCGACGAACCCGCCTCCCGCCACGTCCAGGTTGCCGAAATGGTGATCGAGAAAGCGAAACGCCTCGTCGAACACAAGCGCGACGTCGTCATTCTCCTCGATTCCATCACCCGTCTGGCCCGCGCCTACAACACGGTGGTACCGCCTTCCGGCAAAGTGCTCTCTGGCGGCGTGGATTCGAACGCTCTTCAGCGGCCGAAGCGCTTCTTTGGCGCCGCCCGAAATATTGAGGAGGGTGGTTCGCTCACCATCATCGCGACCGCTCTAATCGATACCGGCAGCCGCATGGATGACGTCATTTTTGAAGAATTCAAGGGCACCGGCAACATGGAAGTGCACTTGGATCGTAAACTGGTCGACAAGCGTGTCTTCCCTGGCATCGACATCAACAAGTCGGGCACTCGTAAGGAAGAACTGCTCATGCCGAAGGAAGAGTTGACCCGGGTTTGGATTCTGCGGAAGGTGTTGAACCCCCTTTCGCCGGTCGAATCCATGGAACTTTTGCTGGATAAACTCGCAAAAACTCGTTCGAATGCCGAGTTCCTGGCATCCATGAACGGATAATGGTACGTTTTCCGGTTGCGGAACACGCTACAAAGCGTAATACTAATCGGCACTCCCCCATAACCTTTTTCGTTAAGATGTCGTCATAGCTTTTAAGTAACCCTGTCCGTTGGGCCTTGAGCTCGATGGCGAGGAGTGTCAACTGATGTTCACCCCACAATCCGACATTAATTCCGGCATGGCGATTACTCCCATGCAAATGTCCGGCGCGACGCTGCCGAACCCGCAGCCTTCGGCTCCAGGCCAGCCGGGCGCTGGCCCGCAAGTCGTTGCGCCTCCAGAACTTCCACGGAATCGGTCGTATGGCTGGGTGTGGCTGTTGGCGCTCGTCGTCGCGGCCGGCGCGGGCTACTGGACTTGGCAGAAACGCCAGGAGCAGGCCGCACAGGCGACTGTTGTCGCTGTTCGGACCGCTCCCGCCCAAACGGCCGCCCTTGCCAAGACTCTCCGGGTCACCGGCGTGACGGCGGCTGAAAAATATGTTTCCCTTATCGCGCCTTCTCTTCGTGGCGGGCGCACTGGCGGCGGTGGCACCGGCGGTGGCGGCGGCACGACGGGTGGCGGTGGCGGCAGAACCGCTACGGCTTCTACCAGCGGTGGCGGCAACTCCACTGGAGGCAGCTCCTCCGGCAGCTCCACAAGTTCCGCCAGCAGCACGCTGGCTTCGGCGGGCGCGGCTTTGGCCAGCACCTCCGGCGCAGCCTCCGGCGGTGGCGCCAGTGCAGGCGGTTCCGGCGATACGTTAGCCTCTTCGGCCGGCGCGGGTGGCGGCGCTACTCTTCGCTCGGCGCGTTCCGCCTCTACAGGTTCCTCTGGCCGTGCCACGACAACGGCTGCGCGGTCTTCCCGCACGACCGCTTCCGGGTCCTCCACACTCGGTTCGGACGGCCTCGGTTCCACTTCCAGTTCCATTCCGGGTGGCGGTGGCGGTGGCGGAGGCGGCGGTGGCGGTGGCGGCATGACCGGTGGCCGCGGCGGCGATTTCATGATGCAGCTGCAGATGTTGGCGCCCAATGGATCCCGCGTTACCAAAGGGGCAGAGGTTGCCGAGTTTGACCGCCAGTACATGTTGCTTCGCTTGGACGACTACAAAGCGAGCGTCGAGCAGTCGGAAAACTCCATGAAGGCGAGCATCGCCACGTTGGAAGTGACCCGCAAGTCCTACGAACAACAAATTCGCGCCGCGAAAAACCTGGTTGAGAAATCTGAACTCGACATGCGAACGCTCCCCGTCCGCAGTGCGATTGAATCGGAACGCCTCCGCCTCGCTCTCGAAGAGGCGAAGGCAAACCTGAAGCAACTGCAGGAAGCCGCCCGCTACGTCGACATCGGCGAACGCGCCACCCTCAAGGGGACAGACCTGGAACTGCAGGCCACGAAACTGGAACTGCGGCGCGCCCAGGCCAACGCCGACCGTATGGTTATGAAGGCGCCCATGGACGGTTTGGTTGTCGTGCAGAATACTTTCCGCGGTGGCGATTTCGGTGCCATTCAGCAGGGTGATCAGATCCTCCCCGGCATGATGTTCATGCAGGTTGTCGACCAGTCCTCGATGGTCATCAACGCCTCCGTCAACCAGGTTGACGTACAGAATATGCGTCTGGGCCAGAGGGCGAAGATCCGTTTCGATGCCTTCCCGGGCCTTGAACTGCCCGGGCACGTCGTCACCATCGGCGCGATTACCAAATCCGCCGGAACACGTGGCGCCTTTAAGAAAGAAGTTGCCGTTCGTTTGCGACTCGATAAGCTCGATCCGCGAATCATTCCCGATCTCAGTGTCAGCGCCGACATCGTCCTGGACGAAGCCGACTCGGCTACGGTGGTCCCCGCCGAAGCCATTATGTCCGACGCTTCTGTCGCCGGCGCACAACCGAAACCCTACGTGATGGTCCGAGGCGCCAATGGCGCCTGGGTCCGTCGTGATGTGCAGGTGGGCCTCGTCAGCAACACCCATGCCGCGATCCGGGACGGCCTCAAGCCGGGCGAAGTGGTGGCCTTGGAGCCGCCCAACGTCGCCGCACCCGATAGCGATAAATCGCCAGCGAAATCGAGCTGACGTTCCCGTTCTCCCGCCTCCGTCTGAAAAACCTCTTTGGAAGGTGTATGTCGAAAGATCTAAAACCCAAGGTCCGTCTGGGCCAGTCGGCATCCGGCAATCGCAAACGCGCCATCTTCATGGTGCTGACCATTGCCGCGCTCGCCGCCGGCGGCTACTCCGCTTATCGTTACACCGGCCAGACGAAAGTCGAAGTCCCGGTTGCACGCGTCCGCCAGAGTGAATTCGTCATCTCGGTCCGGACTCGCGGGGAGGTACGCAGTTCCCGGTCCGTGATTCTCTCCGCGCCGCAAATCCCCGACCCCCGTATCGTCATGCTCGCCGAATCCGGCAAGCCGATCCGGAAGGGCGAAACGGTGATTGAGTTCGACGCCGCCCAGCAGGAACAGTACTACCTCGATCGCGCCACCTCCGTCCGTACCGTGGACAAGGAAATTGTCCAGATGCAGGCCTCCCACCGCATCACCAAGGAAATGGACGCGATGAACCAGATGACGGCCGGCTACAATGTCGACCGTGCCAAGCTGGAAGCGTCCAAAGCTGAAATCCTCTCCGACATCGAAGGCAAAAAGAACCGCATCGACGTTGGTACCGCCGAAGGCGATCTCGATCAGGTCAACGTCACCGTCAAGGCGCACAAGACCACGCAGCAGGCCGATCTCGACCGTCTCGACAACAAAAAGGATAAGACCGTCCGCGACGTCGAACGCGCCAAAGGCTACCTCTCGCGCATGAAGATCGTCGCCCCCATGGACGGAATCGTCAACGTGCTGCCCAACACCCGCACGCAGGGTTCGTTCGGTTCCACCCCGCCGCCGTTTAAGGAAGGTGACCGCGCCTGGACCGGCGCCGCCATCGCCGAAATCCCCGATCTCTCCCAGATGCGCGTCGAACTGAAGCTCGACGAAGTCGACCGCGGAAAGCTCCAACTCGGCCAGGCGCTCCGCGTCCGCGTCGATGCCATTCCGGAAGTGGAATTCACAGCGACGCTTGACTGGATCTCCCCCATCGCCGCCGTGATCTTCAAAGGCATGGGCCTTACCGAAAAGACCTTCCCCGCGCGCGCCACGCTCGCCAAGGTCGATCCCCGTCTCCGTCCGGGCATGAGCTGCAGCTCGGAAATTATCATCGAAAGCGAGCCCAACTCGCTGCTCATCCCCGCGCGCGCCAGCTTTATGAACAAAGGCAAGCCCGCCGTTTGGGTGCAGAAGGGCGAGGGCTTTGAAATTCGCCAGATCGAAGTGGGCAAACGCAACGATGCCGACATCGTCGTCACCCGCGGGCTCAAGGCCGGCGAAGTGATCGCGATGGAAGATCCCAACGAAGTCGCCAAACGCGCTAAGAAGCTGTAGGAATCCGCATGAAAAAAGTCATTATCCGCCTGGTCATTCTCAGCATCGTTCTGGGTGCTGCCTACGGCGCCTACAAGTACATTCCGCAAATCACCGCGGAGCGCCAGCAGTCCATCGCCACCGCCAAAGTCCAACAGGGTGAGGTCGTCGTTCGCACCTTCGCCCGCGGGGAACTGCGCGCCGTCCGTTCGGCCACGCTCACCGCGCCGAACCTCTTCGGCACCGTGCAGGTCACCAAGCTCGCCGAAATCGGTTCGTTCGCCCGGGAAAAAGATCTGGTCATCGAATTCGACGATGCCGAACTGGTCTCGAGCGTCGAAGAAAAGCAGCTCGAAATCGATCAGATCGACGAGCAGTACAAGAAGTCCGAAGCTGATCTCGCCATCCGCAACAATCAGGATCAGGTGGAACTCCTCCGCGCCCGTTATTCGGTGCGCCGTTCGGAACTGGAAGTTAAGCGCAACGAACTGCTCTCGCCCATCGATCAGAAGAAGAACCAGCTGAACCTCGAAGAAGCCAAACGCCGCCTGAGCCAGTTGCAGAGCGACATCAAGTCCCGCCAGGAACAGGCTGAAGCAGAACTCGCCGTCCTCCGGGAACGGAAGCAAAAAGCACTGCTCGAAATGGCGCGTGCTAAGAGCCGCCTCAATCAGGTGAAGGTCCTCGCGCCGATGAGCGGTCTCGTCGCCGTTCGCCAGAACTCCTCCAGCCGCATGGGTTTCGGTTTCGACGTTCCCGATATTCGCGAAGGTGACCAGGTTCAACCCGGTATGCCGATCGCCGACGTGCTCGATCTCTCCGAACTGGAAGTCGTCGCCCGCGTCGGTGAACTCGACCGCGCCAACCTCAGCGAAAACCAGGAAGTCATCCTGGGTCTCGACGCCGTGCCCAACGAACGGTTCCGCGGCCACATCAAGACGATGTCGTCTACCGCCAGCGCCAGCGTCATGTCGTCGGATCCCGCCAAGAAGTTTGACGTGGTCTTCACCATCGACATGAAGGAACTTCTGGCCAAACTCGGCGCCAAGCCCGATCAGATTCAACGCATCATGGCCACCGCCGAAGCCAACCGCAAGAAGCCCCCGGTTGCCTCAATGGCTTTCGGCGGCGGAATGCCCGGCCTGCCCGGAATGGGTGCAATGGGCGGCGGTGCAATGGGTGGCGGTGCAATGGGTGGCGGTGCAATGGGCGGCGGGATGCCCGGCGGTATGGGTGGTGGCGCCATGGGTGGCGCAATGGGTGGTGGCATGCCCGGTGGCGGTGATGCCGCCGCGGCCGGCGGCGGACAGCGTGGCGGCGGAGCCCGTGGTGGTATGGGTGGCGCCGCAATGTCCGGCATGTCCGATGTCGATCGCACCAAGATGCGGGAAGCCATGCAAGCTGCGCTCAAGGGCCGCAGCATGCAGGACCTCTCCGCCGAAGAACGCACTAAGATTATGCAGGACGTGATGGCCAAGATGGGCCGTACTCCTGGCGCGGGCCGTCCGGCCGGCGCGAAACCCGATCCCTCGAAACCCGACGCGGCCAAGCCCGAAGTCGCCGCCGGCGGCGAAGGTGCCCCACGGCGCCGTCGCGGTGAAGGTGGCGGCGGTCCCGGTGGCGGCGCGCCCGGCGGTATGGGCGCCATGTTCGGCATGGGTGGCGGCACCGGTCGCTTTACCGAAGCCGACATGAAGAACGCCAAACTGCCTCCCCCGCCCGATCAGGACTCCAACCTCGATGTCCTGCTCCGGCCCGGCCTGCTGGCTGACGTCGAAATCATCGTCGAAAAAATTCCCAACGCCGTTCACATCCCCGCCCAGGCCGTCTTTGAGAAGGAAGGCAAGCTGGTCGTCTATGTGAAGGAAGGCGAGAAGTTTGTTGCCCGTCCCATCAAAATCGGGCGCCGCAGCGAATCCACTCTGGTCGTCGCCGAAGGCCTGAAATCCGGCGAAATCATCGCCATGGCCAACCCCGAAGCCAAGCCCGGCACCAAGCAGAAGAGCGAAGACAAGGGCGGCTCCAGCAGCCCCATGAACGCCCTGCCTGGCGGGAAGTCGTAATTTAAGAAGAAGATCTGAGGAGCCTGAACAGAAATGTCGATGCTTGCCGACATCATCCCTGAGATAAAAATGGGGTTGAGCAGCTTGTTAGTACACAAGCTGCGTAGTTTGCTGACCATGTTGGGTATGATCTTCGGCGTCGGCGCCGTGGTGGCGATGTTGTCCATCACCGAAGGCGCGCAGAAGGAAATGATGAGCTACATCGATCTCCTCGGTGTGAACAATATCATCATCGAAGCCAAGGAGGCCGTTGACCGCAACGAACTCCAGGCCCGCCGCGCCATCTCGCCCGGCATGTCCTTCCGCGACTTCCGCTCCATTACGGAAAACGTTCAGGGCATCGAGCACCTCACCCCCCGGAAGCGTTTCAAGCCGCAAAAGGTACTTCCAAAGACCGGCGCCGAACCACCCATCCTCATTGGTGTTCTGCCCAACTACATGGCTATCAACAGCCTCCGGGTCATGGAAGGCCGCTTCTTCAACGACGAAGATAATGATCGGTCCAACCCCGTCTGCGTCCTCGGCGAAGCCGCCAAGGTAAACCTGCTCGGGTTCGATCCGGCAGTCGGTAAGTTCGTCAAGATCAACGACACCTGGCTGCAGGTCGTCGGCGTCCTCGCCCCCCAGGCCACCGCCGATTCAGTCGAAGGTCTAGAAGTTGCCAGTGGTAATAACCTCGTCATCGCCCCGCTCAACACCGTCATGCGCCGCTTCGAGGATTCAAACTCCTACCTCAAAGACGAAATCGACGGCATGTACATCCGCGTGAAGAACGGCACGGACTCGATCGAAACGTCCAACATCATCAACGCCATCCTCACCGCCACCCACAAGGACGCCGGCGATTTCGCCATCACCGTCCCCGCCGGCCTGCTGGAACAGCGCCGCCGCACCGGGTTTATTTTCAACATCGTCATGATCTGTATCGCCGGCATTTCGCTGCTCGTCGGCGGCATCGGCATCATGAACATCATGCTCGCTACCGTTCTCGAACGTACTCGGGAAATCGGTATCCGCCGCGCCATCGGCGCCAAGCAGAAGGACATCATCCGGCAGTTCCTTACCGAAGCCGTTCTGATCTCCATCATGGGCGGACTGCTCGGCATTATCTTTGGCGTCACTTTGGCGCACATCATCGCCTCGGCCGCTGGCTGGTCCACCGTTGTGACCACCGGGTCTATCGCCGTCGCCTTCGGTGTCTCCTGCGGCATCGGGCTGGTATTCGGTATCTATCCCGCCATGCAAGCCGCCCGCCTCGATCCGATCGAAGCGATCCGTTACGAATAACAACGAGAAGAATCTCCACAATGAAATCGCAACGCCAATTGCTCTCAATGGCACTCTCCCTCTTCGTGTGCCAGTCTTCCTTCGCATGGCAGGCGCCAGCGCCCTCGCCGGCCCCGGCCAGCGCCCCCGTCGGCGTCATCCCTGCCCAGGAGCGGGCCTTCACCCATACCAATAAGAAGGATCCCGATCTTCTCGATTCCCCCTTCTTCCCCAAGCAGAGCTGGTTCAAACGCCACTTTGCCGAACCGATGCCCAAGGTCGATCTGCGCGGCGTCACCAAGTTCGATGATTACGTCGTCGACGGCAAGCTGGAACTATCTCTCCGCAGTTATCTCCAACTCGTCCTCGCCAATAACGTCGACATCGACGTCCAGCGCCTGAACGTCGAAATCACGCGCAACGCCATCACACGCGCCTACGCTCCCTTCGATCCGTTCTTCACCGGCAGCTTCACCTCCACCCGCACCAAGACGCAGTCCACCAGCTCTCTCGAAGGCGCCCAGACGCTGAACCAATTGGTGCAGCCGATGAACTTCGCCTACACCCAGACGCTCGACAACGGCTTGCAGTACACCGCCGGCTTCAACGCCAATAAGACCTCCACGAACAACTCGTTCAGCTTCTTCAATCCCGCCCTCAACGCGCAGATGTCGGCCAGCTTCGTCATGCCGCTGCTTCGCAACCGGGGCCGGGAAGTGAACCGCCTGCCGATTACCATCGCGCGCAGCCGCCTGGAAATCAGCAGCCAGAACTTCCTCAACACCCTCCTCACGCTCATCTCCAACGCCGAAAACGCCTACTGGGATCTCCTCGGTGGCCGCGAAACTTTGCGCGTGCAGGAGAAGGCGCTCGAGCTCTCCGCCGAAGCGCTGAAGCGCTCGAAGAAGGAACTCGAACTCGGAGCCATTAGCCCGCTCGATATCTACCAGCCGGAAGCCAACTACGCTACCGCCGAAATTCAGGTGCTTCAGGCCCGCTACCGCCTCCAGCAGTTTGAAGATTCGCTTCGCCGCCAGATGGGTGCCGACTTGGATGCCAAGTATCGCAATATGCCCATCACGCTCACCGAAACGCCGCTGCCTCCCAACAGCACGATGGAGATCGACCGCGAATCTTCCGTCTCCAAGGCGCTCGGTCTGCGGCCCGACCTGAAAGCTCTCGTCGAAGAGATCAAGACCGACGACCTCTCGCTCAAACAGGCCTCTAACGCTCTCCGCCCCGATCTCGGCCTCCGTGGCAGCTACACCTCCACCGGCCGCGGTGGTGACTTCTTCAATCGCGTCGGCAACAACGTCACCGTCGTCCGCGGTGGCTTCCCCGACGCTCTCGATCAGGTCTTCGGCTTCAACTTCCCCATCTATCAGTTCGGCCTCACTCTCCGCCTCCCGATCCGGGACCGCGGCGCCGCCGCCAACTATGCCGACGCCGTTCTCGCCAAGCGCCAGGACGTGCTCAATCGCCGCAGCGTGGAACAGACCATCCGTCAGCAGGTCCTCAACGCCGTCAGCCAAGTCGAGTCCTCCAAGGCCTCCGTCAAACTCGCCGCCGTCGCCCGCGACCTCGCCCAGAAGCAGCTCGACGCCGAACAGAAGAAGTACGACCTCGGCACCTCGGTCATCTTCTTCGTGCTCGACGCGCAGACACGCCTCGTCAACGCCGAAGCGCAGCTGGTCAACACCACCATCCAGTACCGCCGCAACCAGATCAACCTGCTCCGCGTGACCGGTGATCTCCTGCAAGACCGCGGTATCCAAGTCCAGTAACTCGAAGAACCTACTCCGTGGCCGCCGGCAGATGCCGGCGTGTCACGGCGTCCAGCTCCAGCAGCCGTTCCCAAAGCCCGGCCAGCTCCGCTAAAGGCAGCGCATTCGCGCCGTCCGACAGCGCGGCGGCCGGGTTTTCGTGTACCTCCACGAACAACGCGTCCACGCCCACCGCCACCGCCGCCCGCGCCAGCGGCTCGATGAACTGCGGTTGCCCGCCGCTCTGCGTCCCGCCCGCGCCCGGCATCTGCACGCTGTGCGTGGCGTCGAACACCACCGGCCATCCAAAGCTCCGCATGATGGCCAGCCCCCGCATGTCCACCACCAAATTGTTATACCCGAACGACGTCCCGCGCTCGGTCAAAAACACATGCGGATTCCCCGCGGCCACAACCTTGTCCGCCGCGTGCCGGATATCCCAGGGCGACACAAACTGGCCCTTCTTGATATTCACAATCCGCCCCGTCCGCGCCGCCGCCTCCAGCAGATCGGTCTGCCGGCAAAGGAACGCCGGGATCTGCAAAACGTCGCAGACTTCGCCCACCGCTTCGGCCTGCCAAGGCTCGTGAATATCGGTCAACACCCGATACCCCTCCGCCTTCAACCCCTGCAGAATCCGCAATCCCTCGCGAATCCCAGGTCCCCGGTACGAACTCCCGCTCGACCGGTTGGCCTTGTCGAACGAAGCCTTGAACACAAAGTCCGGCCCCGCCACCGCGCGGATCTGCCCTGCCAGGAAGTGCACGTGGGCCTCGCTCTCAATGACGCAAGGCCCGGCAATCAGCGCCAGTTTCGAACTATGTGGCATGGCTCAGCAACTCGGCCGAAGTGCCGGTCCGCCGCAGCCGCTCTTTATACGTCGCGCCCACAAACGCCGCGAACAGCGGATGCGGTTCCAACGGTTTCGACTTGAACTCCGGATGGAACTGGCAGCCCAGATACCACGGGTGATCTTCAATCTCGCAGATCTCCACATACACCCCGTCCGGCGTCTGCCCGGTGATGCGCAACCCGCCCTCGGTCAGGACCTTCTCGTAGTCGCGATTGAACTCAAACCGGTGCCGGTGTCGCTCGCTGATCTCCGGCTTCCCATACGCCGAACGCGCCGTCGAGCCTTCCGACAGCGCGCACGGATACGCGCCCAACCGCATCGTCCCGCCCAGTTCATCCACGCCCTTCAACTCGCGAAGTTTGTAAATGACACGGTTCGGCGTCGCATTGTCGAACTCCGCCGAATCCGCCTGCGGCATCCCGCACACGTTCCGGGCGTACTCAATCACCATCGTCTGCATGCCCAGGCAAATGCCGAAATACGGCACTTTCTCCTCGCGCGCATACCGGATCGCCTGCAGCATCCCTTCCACGCCGCGCTTGCCGAACCCGCCCGGCACCAGAATGCCGTCGAACCGGGACAACAACTGCGCACACTCCGGCCACACCAGGTCCTGCGCCTCAATCCAGTGCGTGTTCACCTTCAGCCGGTGCGCAAACCCGCCGTGCAGCAGAGCTTCTTTCAAGCTCTTATAGGAATCCTCGTACTCCACATACTTGCCGACGAGCGCGATATCCACCTCGTCCACCGGGTTGTGCAGCCGGTCCAACATCTCTTCCCACCGCGCCAGATTCCGCGGCGCCGATTCAATCTTGAACTGCCGCAAAATGTAGTCGTCAACATTCTGCGAGGCGAACCCCAGCGGCACCTCATACACAGATTTCGCGTCGCAGGCCTCAATCACCGCCTCTGCCTTCACGTCGCAGAACAGCGCGATCTTCTCTTTGATGTCGCCGATGAGAGGCTTCTCACACCGGCAAATCAGCATGTCCGGCTGAATACCAATCGCCCGCAGTTCTTTCACCGAATGCTGCGTCGGCTTGGTCTTCAACTCGCCCGCTGCCGCAATCCACGGCACCAGCGTCACGTGCACGAAAATGCAGTTTTCCCGGCCCTTTTCGTGCCGCACCTGGCGGATGGCTTCCAAAAACGGCAGCGATTCAATGTCGCCCACCGTGCCGCCAATCTCCACCAGCACCACGTCCACGCCCGCCGAGACTTTCTCGATATTGGCTTTGATCTCATTGGTCACGTGCGGAATCACCTGGACCGTCTTGCCCAGATAATCTCCGCGCCGTTCCCGCGAAATAATGGTCTCGTAGATTCGCCCGCTGGTGACGTTGTTGCTCTGCGTCAACGGCGCGTACGTGAACCGCTCGTAGTGCCCCAGATCCAGATCGGTCTCCGCCCCGTCATCGGTGACGAAAACCTCCCCGTGCTGAAACGGACTCATCGTCCCCGGATCCACGTTCAGATACGGATCGAATTTCTGCAGCGTCACCCGCAGCCCGCGGCTCTCGAGTAGGCACCCGATCGACGCTGCCGCGATTCCTTTTCCTAACGAACTGACCACGCCGCCTGTTACGAAGATGTACTTGGCCATACCCCTCTGGTTCCAAAAAGCTGTTCGACCCTTGCCAGGTCTTCCGGCGTATCCACGCCTAGTGATTCGTATTCGGTCTCCGCGACCCGGATCTTGTACCCGTTTTCCAGAGCGCGCAACTGCTCCAGTTTTTCCACTTGTTCCAACGGCCCCACCGGAAGTTGCGGGTATTCCAACAGGAACTCCCGCCGGTACACATACAGGCCAATATGTTTGAAGTAAACCGCCCCGCCGCCGCGGTCGTACGGAATCGGGGATCGCGAAAAATACAGCGCGCGTCCATCCCGCCCCATCACAACCTTCACGACATTCGGGTTCATAATCTCCGAGACGTCTTCAATGCGCTTGGCCAGCGTGCCCATCAGCGCATCGTCGTCTTCCAAAAGCGCCAGCACCGCGGCGTCAATCGCCGCCGGATCAATCAACGGCTCATCACCCTGAATATTCACCACCAACGAGTGCGGATAGGCTGATGCAGCTTCCGCCACCCGATCGGTCCCCGACGGGTGCGACGGAGATGTCATCCGAACCTGCGCCCCAAACTTTCGAGCAACAGTTGCGATCGTATCGTCATCTGTAGCGATAAGGAGATGCTGCAGATACCTCGCCTGATTCGCTCGCTCCCACACATGTTGGAGAATCGGTTTGCCGTGTAGGGGGGCGAGTGCTTTAGCCGGAAAACGGGTGGAGGCGAGTCGTGCCGGAATAACTCCGAGTACTTGCTGTGGCACGTTTGATGGTACCACGAGAGGTTCGTTACATCACTCAGGAACGGGGCAAAATGGGCTATGAAAATTCATAGGCGTGATATCATTTGGTTAGATTTCAGCCGAGAGAGGTCCACTCTGGCCATGAGAAAAAAAATCCTCTTCGTCGGCATCGGTGTCTTGTTGCTATCCACCGCACTGGCCGCCGACGAAAAAACGCCCCAACAGCGCCCCGCGGACGCCAAGGCTGGCTCGTCTTCACAAGGCCCCGCCACCAAGAGCAACACCACCGCCGCGCCGCGCCGTAAAACCGGCCCGGCCGATGAGCCCGACCCTCTCGCCTCCCGGCCCGCCAGCATTCGCGTCGACACCAATCTCGTTCTCATCAACGTTACCGTCACCGATCCGCTCAACCGCTTTGTCACCGGCCTCGAAGCCGAACACTTCAAACTCTTCGAGGACAAAGCTGAACAGAAGATCGCCACCTTCGCCAGTGAAGACGCACCCCTCTCCGTCGGCCTCGTCTTCGACGCCTCCGGCTCCATGGGCGCCAAGCTGCAAAAGGCGCGCCTCGCCGCTGCCCAGTTCTTCAAAACCGCCAACCCCGACGACGAATTCTTCCTCGTCCAGTTCAATGACAAGCCGGAGATGGTCCAGCCCTTTACGACCAACACGGAAGAGATCCAGAACCGCCTGACCTTCACCCAGGCCAAGGGCCGCACCGCCCTCCTCGATGGCATCTACATGGCGCTGAATCACATGAAGAAGGCGCGCAACACGCGCAAGGCCATCCTCGTTCTCTCCGATGGCGGCGATAACTCCAGCCGCTACACCGAATCGGAAATCAAGAATCTGGTTCGCGAAGCCGACGTGCAGATCTACGCCATCGGCATCTTCGAACCCGTCTCGGCCCGCTCCCGCTCGGCCGAAGAACTCGCCGGCCCCGGACTGTTGAACGAAATTGCCGAACAGACCGGCGGCCGCCATTTCCCCGTGGAAAATCTGAACGATCTGCCCGACGTTGCCGCGAAAATCGGTATCGAGCTGCGCAACCAATACGTCATAGGGTATGTGCCCAATAACGGCAATCGCGACGGCAAATACCGCCGCGTGCAGGTGAAGATCAATCAGCCCCGCGGTCTTCCCCCCCTGCGCCCCTTCTGGCGCCAAGGATACTATGCCCCAGCTCAGTAGACGCGTCTTCGGACTTGCCATCGCCGGCTCCGCACTCGCGCCCGCTCAGGAGGACACGGGATTAACCTTCCGGTCCGACACCCGCGAAGTCCTCCTCCACGCCACCGTCGTCGACCGCAAAGGTGCGTTCGTAACAGACCTCCCTCGCGATGCCTTCAAAGTCTTCGAAGACGGCGTCGAACAGAAGTTGAAGGTCTTCCGCCGTGAAGATGTCCCCGTCTCCATGGGTCTCGTCGTCGATAACTCCGGCTCCATGCGCCGCAAGCGCAAAAAGGTCGAGGACTCCGCCATGGCGCTCGTCAAAGCCTCCAACCGCCAGGACGAAATCTTCATCGTCAACTTCAACGATGTCGCCTACCGCGATGCCGACCTCACCAGCGACGTCAAGAAACTCGAAGAAGGCCTCTCCCGTATCGACTCTAAAGGCGGCACCGCCATGCGCGACGCCCTCACCCTGTCGATGGACTACATCAAGGAGAAGGGCAAGAAGGCGAAGAAAGTTCTCCTCATCGTTACCGATGGCGACGACACCGCCTCCAGCGATACCAACACCCTGGAGAAGCTCCTCTCGAAAGCCCAACGCAGCGAAGTCCTCATCTTCGCCATCGGCATCTTGAACGAAGAGGACCGGCGCCTCGCCAAGCGCGCCCAGCGCGCCCTCGAACTGCTGACCAAGCAGTCCGGCGGAATCGCCCACTTCCCCAAGGACGTCGAAAGCGTGGAAGACGTGGCTCTCCAGATTGCGAAGGAAATTCGCAGCCAGTACATCATCGCCTACTCGCCCACCAAACCCGACGACGGCGCCTACCGGCAGATTAAAGTAACCGTTAAAGGCAACGGCCTCACCGTCCGCACCCGCACCGGCTACTACGCCAAGGGCGACGAAAAGAAGTGATCGGCTTCCTCTGGCAAGCCAGCCGCGGCTACCGCCTCACCCCGTGGCGCAGCCCTTACATCCTCTGGCGCATCGAAACCTACTGGGGCCTCCACGCCGACCAGATTGGCTTCAAACAGTTCTGGTCGTTCGTCTGGGCCCAGCGCCGCGATCTGTTCCGCTTCCTCGAGTGGACAGATCGCATGCGCGCCCAGGGCCAATAACTACAGCGTCCGCGTCACCTTCGACAACGCCCGCGGCTGATCCGGATTCAAACCCTTCTCCTCCGCCAAACAAGCCGCCAGAATCTGCGCCGGCACAATATACGGCAACGGCGTATACAACTCCTCCGGCACCGCGTTCTTCCGGTGCAGCGACCCCGGCAACACGATCGACCGTGTCCCCTTCAGCGCCACAGCCTCTTTATTGCTCTGATCGGTGATAACCAGCGTCTCCGCGCCCAGTCCGTGCACCCGGTCGATCATCTCGTGAATCGACGGCCACGTCACCCCAGCCGGAGCAAACAAGAACACCGGGAACGACCGCTCCACCATCGCAATCGGACCGTGCAGGAAGTCGGCCGACGAAAACCGCTCCGCCACCACGTAGCATGTCTCCATCAGCTTCAACGCGCACTCAAACGCATTGGCGTAGTTCAACCCGCGCCCCACCACCACCGCGTTTTCCATGAACCGGTACCGCCCGGCCTTCTCGCGAATTTCGCTTTCCAACGTCAACGCGCCCGCCACCGCCTCCGGCATCGCCCGCAGTTCGTCCAGCGAAACCGGCGCGCCCAGCGCATAGGCCAGCATGTACATTGCCAGCAACTGCCCCGTATAGGTCTTCGTCGCCGCCACGCTCTTCTCGCGCCCGGCACGGACTAAAATCACATGCTCGGCAATCTTGGCCAGCGTGCTCGAAGCCTCGTTCGTCACGCCCACCGTGAACGCCCCGCACTCCCGCGCCCGCTCCAAAACCAGATTGGTGTCGGTGGATTCGCCCGATTGCGAAATCGCCACCACCAGCGCGTCCTTGTAGTCGACCCGCGCCCCATACAGCGTGAAGATCGACGGCGCCGCCAGCGACACCGGAATCCCCGTCGCAATCTCCAGCAGGTACCGGCCGAACTGCGCGGCGTTGTCCGACGTGCCCCGCGCCGCCAAAATGATAAATTTCGGCCGATTCTTGGCAAACAGGGCCCGAAGTTTCTCTACGCCCTTCAGTTCAGAGCGAAACGTACGTTCGAGAGCCGAGGGTTGCTGACGGATCTCTTCCAACATTTTCGACATACGATGTTCAGGATAGCAGGCCCCTTCGCGTAGGCATAGGCACCACCCACGACGCCACCCCCAGCCCCGCCACCACCACCGCTAACCCCCAGAACAACAAATCGTACGACCCCGTCCGCGCCAGCGTCTCGGCCAGCAACAACGGTCCCACCGCGCTCGCCACCACCGTCGTCGCCTGCGCGCATCCCTGGATCCGCCCCAAATGCGTCCGCCCAAACACCTGCCCCCAAACACTAAAGAAAACGACAGTCACAATCCCCCCAGCCGCCCCCATCGTCGCCGCATACAAGTCCACCTGCACCGCCGTCCGCACCAGCGGCAACCCCACTAACGACAACCCCAGCATCAACATCCCCACCCCGATCAGCCGCTGCATCGGCCACTTCTGCCCCGCCCAACCGGCCAGAAAATTACAGACCAAACCCACCATCGTGCTCACCACCAGCGTCCGGTGATACGTCTCCGCCGGGAACCCCCGCAACTCCAAGATGGACTGGTTGAACAAAGCAATTCCCGAATAAACCAGCCCAAACGCGGCGCTAGCCAACGCAAACAACCAAAAAGCCCAGGTCCGCAACGCCTCTTCCAACGTCAAATCCCCCGGCTGCAACGCCAGCGCCTCCACATCCCCATCGGCCAACGAAGGCGCATCCCGCACCAACAAAAACGCCAACACCGCCAGCACCAAAACCCCAACGCCCACCCCCGTCCAAGCCGCCCGCCAGCCCGACGCCAACACCACCGCCCCCACCGCCGGAAACGCCGCAATAAACCCTATCGCCACCAGCAACGCAAAGATCCCCATCGCCAAATTCAACCGCCGCGCAAACCACTTCCCCACCAGCGCCAAACTCACCACCGACAGCGCACTCTGCCCCAACGCCCTAGTCAACGTCAACAACACAAACAACACCCCAATCGATCGCGCAAACGTCATCCCCAACACCGCCACCCCCAGCCCCAGCGCCACCCCGCTCATCACCACCCGCGGCCCCCACCGGTCCGTAAACCGCCCCACCGGCAAACACAGCACCGCCCCGAACAGAGTCGCCCACAAATTCACCTGCGCAAACACCACCCGGCTCATTCCCCAATCGGCCAGCAGCGGCTCGGTCACCAACCCCAACCCCTGCGTCCGCCCCGGCAGCGTCGCCACCATCGCCAGCGCCGCCAGCACCAGGTTCACCCACCCATAATGAAATCGCTTTTCCATCGATAGGCCTGTATTGTAACCGGGGCGAATGCTCCCCAGCGAAGGCCCAAGGTCTTAGGCAAACACCAGACGGCGGCCAACAGGCTCCGGAATCGGATCGCCAAATTCGCTAGCGGTTTCGATCCACAATGCAATTGCATCTTGGGCGTTGCGCAAAGCCTCCTCTTGGGACTCACCATGGGCCGCGCATCCGGCGAATTGAGGAACCTCTGCCACGTAAGCGTCGTCTTCCTTGCTCCAGTAAATAATCACTTCGTATTTGGTCATTTGCCACCAGAATGACTGCCCGGACTATGCGGCTTCACGCGCTTCTCAAAACCCGGCGAAGGACCTGTTCTACCGCCACGAAAACATCTTACCAATTGCGGGTTGACATCCCGCGCCAACCGCCCAAATCATGACAAACTAAAAGGCAATGCAAGTCGTGAATATCGGCAACCGTACCGACGTCCCCCCGCCGGAGGAAACCCGGGAAGGGAACTACTTTGTCTCCAACTACCCGCCCTTCTCCTTCTGGCGCCCCGAAAAGCTCAACGAAGCCGAAGCCGCCCTCGAACGTCCCCCCGTCGCCGGCACCCCCCTCGGCATCTACGTCCACATCCCCTTCTGTCGCAAACGTTGCCACTTCTGCTACTTCAAGGTCTATACCGATAAGGACTCCGGCGAAATCGAAGCCTACCTCGACGCCGTCCGCAAAGAACTCGCCCTCTACGCCGCCAAACCCATCATCGGCGGCCGCAAACCCCGCTTCATCTACTTCGGCGGCGGCACACCGTCCTATCTCTCCACCAAACAGCTCGGCGGCCTCGTCGACGAAATGAAGCGCGTCCTCCCCTGGGACGAAGTGGAAGAGGTGACGTTCGAATGTGAACCCGGCACCCTCACCGAAGGCAAACTCGAAGTCCTCCGCAAAATCGGCGTCACCCGCTTGAGCCTCGGCATCGAAAATTTCGACGACGAAATCCTCAAAGCCAACGGCCGCGCCCACGTCTCCAAGGAAATCGACCGCGCCTACAACTTCGCCCGTTCCGTCGGCTTCCCCCAAATCAACATCGATCTAATCGCCGGCATGGTCGGCGAAACCGAAGAGAACTGGCGCGAAACCGTCCGCCGCGGCATCGAACTCGCCCCGGACTCCGTGACCATCTACCAGATGGAAGTGCCCTTCAATACGACCCTCTCCAAGGAAATGCGCATCCGCGGCGAAGCCGTTGCCCCCGTCGCCTCCTGGGACATCAAACGCGCCTGGACCAGCTACGCCTGGGATGAATTCACCAAAGCCGGCTACACCGTCACCAGCGCCTACACCGCCGTCAAAGACCCCAGCAAGGAATCCTTCGTCTACCGAAATCTGCTCTGGGCTGGGGCCGACATGATCGGCGCCGGCGTCGCCAGCTTCTCCCACGTCGGCGGTACGCACTACCAGAACGAGCATCAGTACGAAACCTACATCGATCGCCTCACCCGCAACGAACTCCCGCTCCTCCGTGCCCTCACCCCCACCGCCACCGAGCGCTTCGTCCGCGAGTTCATCCTGAAACTCAAACTCGGCCAGCTCCGCCGCGACTACTTCACCAACAAATACGCGGTCGACCCCGCCGTCCACTTCGCCGCCGAACTGGCCAGCCTCCAATCCCAGGGCTTCCTCGAAGTCCACCCCGAAATCATCCAGCTCTCCCGCGCCGGCCTCCTCCAGGTCGATCGCCTGCTCCACCAGTTTTTCCTGCCCGAACACCGTAACGCTCGCTACGCCTGAAGCGCCAAAAAATAAAACCAATCGCGCGCATAGGAATCGGTCAGAAAGAGGGAATTTCGAATGAGCCAAACCAGTTTTGATGCCATCGTCGTCGGCGGCGGACCCGCCGGCGCCACAGCCGCCGCCGTACTTGCCGAAAAAGGCCGCCGTGTCGTCGTCCTCGAACGCGAAAAATTCCCCCGCTACCACGTCGGCGAATCGCTGATGCCCTACTGCTATTTCCCGCTGGAACGCCTCGGCCTCGCCGAAAAGATGAAGGAGTCCCACTTCCCCAAGAAGTACTCCGTCCAGTTCGTCAACACCATGGGCAAGCTCTCCCAGCCCTTCTACTTCTTCCAGCACTTCGATCACGCCGCCTCCACCACCTGGCAAGTCGTCCGCAGCGAATTCGATCAAATGATCCTCGACAAGGCCCGCTCCAACGGTGCCGAAATCCACGAGGAGACCAACGTCCGCGAACTCATCTGGGACAATGGCGCCGTCGTCGGCGTCCGCACCGACAAGGGCGAATTCCACGCCCCCATCACCATCGACGCCACCGGCCGCGACGCCCTCGCCGTCACCCGCTCCGGCTGGAAAGTCCGCGATCCCTACCTCAACAAAATCGCCATCTGGACGTACTACAAAGGCGCCGCCCGCGACGCCGGTCTCGACGAAGGCGCCACCACCGTCGCCTACCTCCCCGAACGCGGCTGGTTCTGGTACATCCCCCTCCCGGACAACATCATCTCCGTCGGCATCGTCGCCGAAAAAGACTACCTCTACCGCGACACCCGCGAGCCCGCCGAAATCTTCGCCCGCGAAATCGAAGCCAATCCCTGGATCAAGGAACACCTCGCCCCCGGCGAACAGTTCGGCAAATACTGGGTCACCGGCGAATATTCCTACCGCTCCCAGCACTGCGCCGCCGATGGCCTCATCCTCGCCGGCGACGCCTTTGCCTTCCTCGATCCCGTCTTCTCCTCCGGCGTATTCCTCGCTCTCCGAACAGGCGAACTGGCCGCCGAAGCAGCCGACGCCGCCCTCGCCGCCGGTGACTTCTCCGCCGCCCAGTTCGCCCCCTACGGCGAACAGGTCTGCGAAGGCATCGAAGCCATGCGCAAACTCGTCTACGCCTTCTACGACGACGCCTTCAGCTTCAAAGACTTCCTCATGGCCAACCCCACAATGAAGGGCGACCTCACGGACTGCCTGATCGGCAACCTCACCCACGACTTCGGCCCCCTCTTCTGTGCGCTCAAGGACTTCGCGAAACTCCCGGCACCTCTCGCCCACGGCGCGCCGCTCCTCACGCCCCAACTCACGGAGCGTTGATTGGCTCACAGCTTCAAAATCACCCGCCGCGTCGAATTCCCCGAAACCGACATGGCCGGCATCGTCCACTACTCGAACTTCTTCCGCTACATGGAATCGGCCGAGCACGCCTTCTTCCGTTCCCTGGGCCTCAGCATCGCTCCCGGCGGCAAAGAAGCGGTAGGCTGGCCCCGCGTCCACGCCGATTGCGACTTCCGTAAACCCCTCCGCTTCGAAGACACGGTAGAAGTCGAACTCCTCGTCAAAGAAAAGCGCGAGCGCTCCCTCGTCTATCTCTTCATCCTCCGCAAACTCAACGCGGACCCCGTCCACGAAGTCGCCCGCGGCCACCTCGCCGTCGCCTGCATCCGCAAGGATCCGCAAACCGGCGCAATGTCTTCCACCCCCATCCCCGCCGAAATCGCCGACCTCATTGAACAAGCCCCCCCGGAGCTTCTGGCCTGATGTCCCTCGCCGCGCTCCGCCAGCTCCGCCAAGCCCTCCTCCCGGCCAACCAGTTCTACGCCCCCCGCCTGGCCCACGATTTCCAGTCCCTCGACGAATTCGCCCAGCACGTCCCCTTCACCACAAAACAGGAACTCGTCGCCGACCAGCTCGCCCACCCCCCCTTCGGCACCTGGCACACCGAACCCATCGCCAACTACACCCGCTTCTGCCAAACCAGCTCCACCACCGGCAACCCCCTCCGCTGGCTCGATACGCCCGCAAGCTGGAACTGGATGTGCAACTGCTGGCAGCGCGTCTACGAATCGGCCGGTGTAAAACCCGGAACTCGCATCTTCTTCGCCTTCTCCTTCGGTCCCTTCCTCGGCTTCTGGACCGCCTTCGACGCCGCCACCCGCATGGGTTGCCTCGCCATCCCCGGCGGCGGCATGTCGTCAACCGCCCGCCTGCGAACGTTGATCGATTCCGAAGCCGAAGTCCTCTGCTGCACGCCGACGTACGCCGTCCGCCTCGCCGAAGCCGCGCCCCACGAAACGCCGAATCTCAAAACCATCATCGTCGCCGGCGAACCCGGCGGCAGCGTCCCCGGAACGCGTGCGCTATTGGAACGCCTCTGGCCCGGCACCCGCATCGTGGACCACCACGGCATGACCGAAACCGGCCCCGTCAGCTACGAGTGCCCCCAGCGCAAAGGCGTCCTCCACGTATTAGAGGAGTTCTTCTACGCCGAAATCGTCGACCCCCACACCGGCGCCCCGCTCCCCCCGGGAGCCCGCGGCGAACTGGTGCTAACCAACCTCGGCCGCACCGCCGCCCCCGTCATCCGCTACCGCACCGGCGACATCGTCCAGCCCGATACCAACCCCTGCTCCTGTGGCAGCAAAGAACTCGCGTTAGTCGGCGGCATCCTCGCCCGCCGCGATGATATGGTGGTCATCCGCGGTGTCAACGTCTACCCCAGCGCCATCGAAGACGTCATCCGCGCCTGCGGCGGCGTCGCCGAGTACCGCGCCGAAATCACCACCGTCCGCGCCATGACCGAAATCTCCCTCAAAATCGAGCCCGAGACCCCTACCGCCGAAGACCTCACCCATCGCCTCGAATCCGGCCTTCGCGACGCCCTCGGTCTCCGCATTCCCACCGAAATCGTCGAACCCGGCACGCTCCCCAGATTCGAAATGAAGGCCCGCCGCTGGGTCCGTTTATAGCGCCATGAACGCCCACACCGTCGAAAACGTCCTCCTAGTCGTACTCACACAATTGGCTGTCATCATCGGAGCCGCCCGCGTCTTCGGCATGCTCTTCCGCCGCTTCGGCCAGCCGCAAGTCTGCGGCGAAATCGCCGCCGGCCTCATCCTCGGCCCCTCCCTCTTCGGCCGCTTCTTCCCCGAAATTTCCACGAAGATCTTCAGTCCCACCGTGAACCCCATCTTCAGCATCATGAGCCAGGTCGGCCTCGTCCTGCTCATGTTCCTGATCGGGATGGAGTTCGAATTCGGCCATCTGAAAAAGAACCGCCGCGCCGCCATCAGCGTCTCGCTCGCGGGCGTCGTGCTGCCATTCACTCTAGGGCTCTGGCTCGGCTACTACATGCACGGCGTGCTGCATCTGGAGAGTAACCCCCTCCACTTCGCCCTCTTCATGGCAACAGCCATGTCCATCACCGCCATCCCCATTCTCGGCCGCATCATGGTGGAACTCCAGCTCAACCGAACTGTCCTCGGTTCCCTGACAATCACTTCCGCCGCCATGGACGACGCCATCGGCTGGATCCTGCTCGCCATCGTCACCGCCATCACCCAGTCGAAATTCGACCCCATGAAATTTGCGACCATGATCGGCAGCGTTCTGGCCTTCGGAGCCTTCATGTTCTTCGTCGTTCGCCCCATCGCCATCCGCTGGATCACGACATCGCTGAAACGCAACGGCGGAGCCCTGTCTCTCAATGCTCTGGCCGTCCTGCTGATCGTAGTCTTCCTTTGCGCCATCTGCACCAACATCATCGGCATCTTCTCCATCTTCGGAGCGTTCCTATTCGGCGCCATCCTCTACGATCAAGCCGAACTGGTCACCGCCATCCGCGCCCGCCTGAGCGACTTCGTAACAGTGTTTTTCCTGCCCATCTTCTTCACCTACACCGGCCTGCGCACGGACATCGGCAGCATGACCGGCGGCGAACTCTGGTTCCTCTGCGGCCTCGTCCTATTGGCGGCCACCGCAGGCAAACTAGGTGGCTGCACCCTGGCCGCGAAGTGGAACGGCTTCACCTGGCGCGACGCCTCCATGATCGGAATCATGATGAACACCCGAGCGCTGATGGAACTAATCGTAATCAACATCGGCTTTGAGCTCGGCATCATCCCGCGAACCGTCTTCTTCATGCTCGTCTTCATGGCCATCACCACGACCTACATGACGGCCCCCATCATGCGCCGCATCACCCCCACCCTCCCCCGCACCTAAGACTTCCCCGAATCCCCAGATTCCCCCTTCCCCCAGATTCCCCTGGGAGCCGTGCTACCGGAAAACGCCGAGACCCCAAAAAACCTAAATATGGGAAAGCTCCGACTCACTTCCCGGAATACCCCTTCCGCACCCACTCCTCCACACTCTTCCTCCCCTCGTCACTCCCCGCCATCCCCAAATATGCCCGATAAAACCGCACCGCCTCCGCCCTCTTCCCCGCCAAATCAAAACACTGCCCCGCCCGAACATACGCCTGCCCCGCCAACGGCGATCCCGCCTCAACACACCCAAACCGCTCCCCCGCCAGCAAATACGACCCCTCCACCGCCAACGCCTCCCCATACTGCATTAACACCAAATCCCTGACCCGCTGATCCTTCCCCCGCAGCATCTCCTCAAACACCAACGCCGCCGCCCCCGCCCGCCGCATCTGCGCCAAAGTCGCCCCCATCTCCACCCGCAACAACACATTCTCCGGATACTTCGCCGAATACGTCTCCAACTCCGCCAACGCCGCCCCCGGCCTCCCCTCATACCGGTACAACGCAATCAGCACCGCCCGCGCATCCTCCCTGTTAAAACCCCCTTTCCGAACCACCAACTCCAACTCCCCCATCCCCTTCGCCTTCCCACCCCGCACCCCCGCCATCACCGCAATCATCCGGAACGGCTGCGGAATGCACCCCACCGCGTAGTGATACGTGCCCAACGTCAAATACGCATCCACAAACGAAGGGTCCAAACTAACCACCCTCTGATGCAACTTCACACTCCGCACCCCATCCTTCAACGCCGCCCAAAACTTCCTCTGTGCCGACATCTCATACGCCGCCCGCACCCCATACACCGCGCCCAAATAATACAGCCCCTCCACCGACTCCGGCCGCGCGTCCACCATCGCCTGCGCCTTCTCCATCGCCCGCCCCAAATGCCCCTGAAACTCGGCGTCAACGGCGGCCTCCACCGCCTCCCCCTCCGAACCCTCCTTGGTCCGCGTCGCCCCCGCATAAAACTTCGAGTCTTTCGAATACACACTCGAACTCAACCGCCGCTGCTTGAACAGATACTCCTGCCAAGTCACCGACGCCAGCGCCAAATCCCCCGCCGGGTGCCGTGGAAACACCCGTGCCAACTCCGTGAACCGCGCCCGCGCCGCGGCATAATCCGTCCGATAAGCCGCGTCCCAACCCGCATCCCGCAGCCCTTCCAACCCCGTCAACACCAATGCCAAAACCAACACGGTCATACAACAACCCCCGGCTTACACCCTGCAAGCCGGGGGCCAATCAAACCCTACAACACGTTCGCCAACACCCCCCCATCAATCAAAACCGTAGTGCCCGTAATATAGCTCCCCGCGTCCGTCCCCAACAGCAACGCCACGCCCGCCATCTCCTCCGGCTTCCCCCACCGCTTCAACGCCGTCCGGTTCGTAAACTCCAACTTCTGTTCATCGTTCAACAACCCCAACGGCAGCTCCGTCAAAAACGGCCCCGGCGAAATACAATTCACCGTCACCCCATACGGCCCCAAATCCAACGCGCTCGACCGCGCCATCCCAATCAGCGCCGCCTTCGTAGCGCTATAAACATTCCGCCCCAACTTCCCGCCCAGCCCGAGGACAGAGGAAATATGAATCACCCGCCCCCACTTCCGCTCCATCATCCCCGGCAAGCAAGCCCGAGTCAGCCGCATAATCCCCGACAGGTTCAGCTCAATAATCTGATCCCACGCCTCATCGGTAATCTGATCGGCGCGCTGCGGAATATTCCCGCCGGCGTTGTTCACCAACACATCCACGCGCCCCAACCGCGCAATCGTCTCATCGGCCAACCGCTGCGCCTCCGAAGCCTTGCTCAGGTCCGCGGTCATCCACTCCACCCGGACCGACAGTCCCTCGCCAATCTCCTTCGCCGCCGCCGAAACCTCCGCCTCATTCCGGCTGCAAATCATCACATTCGCGCCATGCTCGGCATACGCCCGCGCCATCGATTTTCCCAGGCCCCGGCTTCCGCCCGTAACGAGCGCCACGCGCCCAGTCAGATCAAAAAGTTTCTCGTACATAATGTGCAATCAGTATATAGATATGGCCCCTTGCTAAACTACTCCTCGAACTAAACGCATGCGCCTCGCCCTCCTCTTCCTCCCCACCCTCCTAGCCCAATCACCAAAGGTCGATTTCGCGCGCGACATCCAACCCCTCTTCCAAAAACACTGCATCTCCTGCCACGGCCCCGCCCAGCAAAGTCGCGGCCTCCGCCTCGACCAGCGCAGCTCCGCCATGGAAGGCCGCGGCAGCGTTCGCCTCGGCCCCGGCAACGCCGCCGCCAGCATGGTCTACCTCCGCACCGTCGGCACCAAATACGGCCCGCAAATGCCCCTCTCCGGCACCCCGCTAAAACCCGCCGAAATCGAACTCATCCGCACCTGGATCGACCAGGGTGCCGATTGGCCCGACGCGCTCTCCGGCGATCAACCCCTCCCGCCCCCCGACCCCCGCGCCCTCCGCCTCATCGCCCCCCTCCAAACCGGCGACACCAAAGCCTTCCAAAACGCCCTCAAAGCCGACCCCGAAGCCATCCACCGCAAAGGCCCCGGCGGCTCCACGCCCCTCCACTTCGCCGCCCTCCACGGCAACCGCCAAGCCGCAACCCAACTCCTCGCCCAAGGCGCCAATCCCAACGCCGCCAACGACGCCGGCGCCACCCCTCTCCACTGGGCCCTCGACGACCTCGAAATCACCCGCCTTCTCCTAACCAACAAAGCCAACACCACCGCCAAAACCCTCGAAGGCCGCACCCCCGCCGCCATCGCCGCGGCCGACCGCCGCGCCCCCGCCCTGGAACTCCTGCTCGCAACCGGAGCGAAGCCCACACCCGCCGGAGCCACCCACGAGGCCGTCCTCAAAGTCCTCCTCAAAAACGGCCAGGATGCCAAATCCCTAGCGCCCAATCTCCCCGCCGCCATCGACGCCAACACCTGCCAGCCCTGCATCGATACCCTCCTCCCCGCCGCCCCGAAACCTGTCCTCAACAACGCCCTCCTCGCCGCCATCAGCCAGGGCAACACCGCCCACGTCAACCGCCTCCTCGCCGCCGGAGCCGATCCCAACGCCGCCGAGCCCTCCCTCCAAACCACCGCCCTCATGCTCGCCGCCAGCCGGGAAATACCCAACCCCGCCCTCGTCAAAACCCTCCTCGACAAAGGCGCCAAAACCACCCCAAAAACCACCCTCGGCGCCACCGTCACCGACTTCGCCCACCGCCAGGGAGCCACCGAAATCATCGGTCTTCTCCAATCCGCCAACGCCCCGCCCTCCCAGCCCGCACCAATCCCCACCGGCCGCATCCAACCCGCCGCCAACATCCGCGCCGCTCTCATCCGCACCCTCCCCCTGCTCCAAAATAGCGATGTCGCCTTCCTCCGCAAAGCCGGCTGCGTCTCCTGCCACAGCAACAACCTCACCGCCATGGTCGTCGCCGAAGCCCGCCAACTAAAATGGCCCATCGACGAAAAGACCGCCCGCAGCCAGCGGACCGCAATTGAAGCCTTCATCGAAGTCTGGCGCGAGCGTTATCTCCAAGGCCTCGCCATCCCCGGCGGGACCGACACCACTGCCTACATCCTCCTGGGCCTCGCCGCCGAAAACGCCCCCGCCACCCCGGCCACCCACGCCATGGCCCGCTACCTCAAAAACAAGCAGCGCGAAGACGGCTCCTGGCCCGCCGCCGCCGGCCGCGCGCCCCTCGAAACCAGCGCCATCCAGGGCACCGCCACCGCCCTCCGCGCCGTCATGGCCTACAAGCCCAAAACACAAACCGCCGAATACAACACCTCCATCCAAAATGCCATTCAATGGCTCAAAAACGCCAAACCCGTCACCACCGAAGACTATACGTTCCAAATCCTCGGCCTCCTCTGGGCCGGCGATCAACCCGGCGCCAAAACCGCCGCCAAACCCCTCCTGCAACAACAACGCCCCGACGGCGGCTGGTCCCAAACGCCAACCCTCGCAAGCGACGCCTACGCCACCGGCCAGGCCCTCTTCGCCGCTCGCAAAGCAGGCGCAATCAAGCCCACCCAGCCCGCCTACCAACGCGGCGCCGAACATCTCCGCAAGACGCAATATGAGGACGGCTCCTGGTACGTCCGCAGCCGCACCACCGTGCCCTTCCAGCCCTACTTCGAATCCGGTTTCCCCCACGGCCGCGACCAATACATCTCCGTCGCCGCCACCAACTGGGCCGCCCTCGCCCTCCTCCCCCTGGCCGGCAAGTAGCCCCTGTATACTCATCAGTGAAATCGCATGCGCCTAGTCCTCCTGGCCGCCGCCATCACCATCGCCCACGCCGACGATACGTTCTTCGAAAAGAACATCCGCCCCGTCCTCGCCGACAAGTGCTGGTCCTGCCATTCCACCGGTGCCAAGCTCGTCCACGCCAATCTCAAACTAGACAACAAAGCCTCCCGCGAATCCGTCATCACCCCCAACAAACCCGAAGACTCCCGCCTCTACAAAGCCCTCCTCTACACCGGCCCCACCAAGATGCCGCCCACGGGCAAACTCCCCCCGGAAACCCTCGAAAACTTCCGCAAATGGATTGCCGACGGCGCCCCTTGGCCCGCCACGGAACTAGCCATCCAAACCACCACCCACTGGGCCTGGAAACCAATAACCAATCCCGCCATCCCCGCAGTCCGCAACACCTCCTGGCCCCGTAATAAAATCGATCACTTCCTCCTCGCCAAACTCGAAGCCCAAAATCTCCAACCCAATCCAGACGCCAACCCCGCCACCTGGCTCCGCCGCGTCACCCTCGACCTCACCGGCCTCCCGCCAACCCCCGCCGAACAGGATGACTTCGCCACCAACAAGAACCCCGAACAAGTCGTCGATCGCCTCCTCAAATCCGAAGCCTACGGCCACCGCTGGGCCCGCCACTGGCTCGACCAAACCTACTACGCCGACTCCATCGAAATCGGCCGCCGCGTCCCCGCCCGCCACGCCTGGCGCTACCGCGATTGGGTCATCGACGCCATCAACCGCGACATCCCCTACAACGAATTCATCCAGCAGCAACTCGCCGGTGACCATCTCCCCTGGCGCACCCCCGAAGAACGACGCCGCAACCTGACAGCCCTCGGCTTCCTAGCCCTCGGCCCCTGGCCATTAGTCAACGCCGACAAAGTCCAACTCCAAATGGACGTAGTCGATCTCCAAGTCGACATGGTCGGCCGCAGCTTCTTGGGCCTCACCATGGGCTGCGCCCGCTGCCACGATCACAAGTTCGACCCGATAAGCCTCAAGGACTATTACGGCATGGCCGGCATCTTCGCCTCCACCCGAACCATCAACGGCCGCCTCGGCCTCGGCGTCTTCTCCAACGTCAACACCGTCACCCTCCCCGAACTCCCCGAAGAACTCAAAGCCCGCGCCACCGAAACCACGGAATACTGGCGCGAACTCGACAAAGCCCGCAAAGCCCTCGAAGCCCTCAAAAAGACCGAAAAGCCCGACCCCAAAGAAGTCACCGCCGCCACCAACGCCGTCAAACTCCTTGAATATCTTCCCCCAACGCCCCCCACTGTCCACGCCGTGCAAGACGCCGAAACCCCCGCCGATATCCGCATCAACCTCCGCGGCAACGCCCACCAGCTCGGCACCGAAACCCCGCGCTCCGGCGTCGCCCTAACCGGCAAAATCGCCCAGCTCGACATCCCCGATTTCACCTCCGGCCGCAAAGAACTCGCCGCCTGGATCACCGCCAAAGAAAACCCGTTAACCGCCCGCGTCGCCGTCAACCGCGCCTGGCACCATTTATTCGGCACCGGCATCGCCCCCACCATCGACAACTTCGGCACCCGCGGCCTCCCCCCCAGCCACCCCGAACTGCTCGACTATCTCGCCACCGAATTCACCACCAACAACGGCTCCCTCAAACAAATCATCAAACAAATCGTACTCTCAAGAACCTACGCCCAGTCCTCCCAACCCAACAAAAAAGCCCAGGAAATCGACCCCGAAAATCGCCTCCAATGGCGCATGTCCCGCCGCCGCCTCGAAGGCGAAACCATCCGCGACTCTATCCTCTCGGTCACCGGCAATCTCGACCCCAAAGCCAACGGCCCCGCCCTCCCCTTCCAAATCAAAGGCAACCTGTCACTAGGCGAACCCGAATCCTTCATCGAAGACGTCAAGCTCGACCCCGCCACCCGCCTCCGCCGCTCCATCTTCCTCCCCGTCCTAAGGAAATCCCAAGCCCCCGAACTCGACATTTTGAACCTGTTCAATTTCCCCGACGCAAACCAAATCACCGGCGCCCGCCAGTCCACCACCATCCCCACCCAGGCCCTCTACCTAATGAACGCCCCCTGGGTCCAGGAGCAAGCCGCCGCCCTAGCCGAGCGCCTCCAGTCCACCCAAACAACCACCCCGCAAAAGCTCCACCAACTAATCCGCCGCGTCTACGCCCGCGAACCAAACCCCAACGAAATCGCCCAACTCCAAGCATTCCTCGAAACCTTCCCGGAAACCGAAGCCTGGAAGCGCCTCTGCCATTCGCTCCTCATCTCCAACGAGTTCCTCTACCGAAACTAACCCCATGCAAAGCCGCCGCCAATTCCTCTCCCTCGCCGCCCTCGGTGCCCTTGCCCACGCCGCCCCCCACCACGCCGCGAAAGCGAAGCGCGTAATCTTCTTATTCATGCAAGGCGGCCCCTCCCACATGGACATGTTCGAGTACAAACCCGAACTCGAAAAACGCAACGGCCAACCCCTCGCCTCCGCCCTCAAACTCCCCGCCAACTACGAAGCCCCCGGCATCCGCGACTCCCGCCTCTTCGGCCCCATGGGCAAATTCGTCCGCTACGGCCAGTCCGGCAAATTGATGACCGACATGCTGCCCAACCTCGGCCGCATCGTCGATGACCTGACATTCCTCCACGGCATGCACGCCGATTCCGAAGCCCACGCCCCCGCCATCCGCCAACTCCACACCGGCCACTCCATCCAGGTCCGCCCCTCCATGGGCGCCTGGACCCTCTACGGCCTCGGCACCGAAAACCAAAATCTCCCCGGCTTCGTGACGATCTGCCCCGCCCTCTCCGGCGACGGCGGCACCCCCCAACTCTTCGGCAGCGCCTTCCTGCCGGCCATCTACCAAGGCACCCCAATCGGCAAATCCGGCGACGCCAAAAACGCCCGCATCGATTACCTCAAAGACGCCACCACCTCGACCGAAGCCCAGCGCAAACAGCTCGATTTCCTCCAAAAACTCAACCGCGACCACCTCGCCCAGTCCGGTGCCGACAGCGATCTCGAAGGCCGCATTTCCAGCTTCGAACTCGCCTTCCGCATGCAAATGGAAGCCCCCAAAGTCCTGGACCTAACCACCGAATCCGAAGCCACCAAAGCCGCCTACGGCATTGGCGAAAAGGAAACCGACGACTTCGGCCGCCAGTGCCTAATGGCCCGTCGCCTCGCCGAATCCGGCGTCCGCTTCGTCCAGATCACCGATGGCGGCTGGGACCACCACGGCAAGCTCCGCCAGTCGCTCCCCGTCCGTTGCAAAGCCGTCGACAAACCCGTCGCCGCCCTGATCACAGACCTCAAACAGCGCGGCCTCCTCGACGACACATTGGTCCTCTGGGGCGGGGAATTCGGCCGCACGCCCTTCGACCAGGACCTCTCCCAAGGCAAAGGGCCAATGAACGAGCGCGGCCGCGAACACAACCCCAAAGGCTTCACCATGTTCATGGCCGGCGGCGGCACCAAGCCCGGCGTCTCGTACGGCCAAACCGACGAATTCGGCTGGCACGCCGTCGAAGGCAAGGTCCACATCCACGACCTCCACGCGACGATGCTGCACCAACTGGGCATCGACCACGAAAAGCTAACCTACCGCTACACCGGCCGCGACTACCGCCTCACCGACGTCGCCGGCCGCGTCGTCAAAGAGATCCTCCTCTGAACGGATTGCCCTCCGGCTGCCATCCGCCATCGGCCGTCCCATACGGACTCGAAACCACAACAACATACCCATCCGGATCCCGCATCCAGCACTCCCAGTGATTCGGCCCGCCATCCCCATCCATCGGGTTGCGATGCCGCGGCCTGACAATCGCCACATCCATCTCCGCCGCCCGCCGCATCACCGCGTCAAAATCATCCACCTCGAACCACAGCAACACCCCGTTCCCATAGGGCCGGTCTTCCCGATTCCCAATCGGCCCATGGTCGTGCTCATGCTGAAAACTGTGCAGCTGCAGAATCAGTTGCCCATTGGCAACAAGCTGCTCATACGCCGCCCCGCCGTGATTGCTCGCGCAGCCAAGCAAGCGCTGGTACCAGCGGCTGCTCGCCTCCACATCGGTCACCGCGATCAATGGTTGCGGTCGCAAGTTACTCCGCCGCCACCGGTTTGTCTTCCCCATTGGCAAACAACAACGCCAGCGACGCCCAGCTAGTCCCCGCCGCCGAAATCCACTGGTGATGCCCATACGGGAATCCGCTCTCAAAATAAGGCTGCAACGGATGCGTATGCGTCTGCACATACCAGCTCCCATCCGGAAACTGCGTTCGCAGCAACCAATTCACCCCAGCCTGGTACCCGCCGAACGAAGGCTTCATCCCGCCCGCCGTATGCAGCGCATAAAGCGCCAACCCGGTCGCATAAGCATCCGGCGCCATCCCCGGCAACTGCGCCCACGCCCCATCCCGCCGCTGCGCAGCCATCAACTCACCAACAGCCTCATCCACCGGCAAATCGCAAGCCGCCAACCCCATCAGCCGCATCGCCTGCTCCTCCACGCCCACCGCCCGCGAGGCCAATAAATACGCCCCGCCCCGAGCAATCCGCTCCCGAACCTCCGCCGCCCGTCCCGGCGCATGATACTGCTTCAGCCCCATCACCGCCATCGCCGTCGCACTGACATAAGAGTACTCACTCGGCGGCCGGTAAATCCGGAAATCCCACTTCCCATCTGGGTCCTGCCGGAACATCACCTTGTGCGCCGTCGCATCGGTCAACTTGCTCGCCGGCTCGGAATCAAACCCAAATTCATTCAGCAAATACACCGGCCCGCCCATCACGCCCAACCCCGTCAACAACCCCGGCATATTCCCCGAACTCGTCGAAATCGCCACCTTCCGCTCCCGCTTCGCCGCCGCCTCGTCCACCGCCAACCCCTGCTTCTTCGCCAGCGTCGTCACCATATCCGGCACCGAATTGCTGTGGCAGGAAACACAGCCACGCGTCTTCCAAATCGCCGGAGCCGTCCCCTGCAGAATCGGCAACGCCCGCGCCACCGCCTCCCGCGCCGTCTTCGCCGGAGCCGTCGTCACCGGAATCTTCTCCGCCGCCCCCGGGGCTTTGGCGGCGCGCAGCGCCCGCACAATCGGATCGTTCTCCCCAAACCGGTACGCCAGCGTCAACGCCGTCAACCCGTTCTCTTCCTTCAAATCCGTCCGCGCCCCCCGCGCCAACAGCAACTGCACCACCGCGGGATTCCGGTCGTAAGAAATCGCCGCCCGCATCAACGCCGAATACCCGCGCGGGCACTGCGGATTCACCTCCGCCCCCTGGTCCAACAGGAACCGCACGAACTCCAAATTCTGATACGCAGCCGCATTCTGCAGCGCCGTCTGCCCGCGAACCGCGATCTGGTTCACATTCGCCCCCGCGCTCACCAGCAATGGTGCACAAGCCATGCAATTCACCACCGCCGCATTCGACAGCGCAAAGGACCCCGCCGGCAACGTCGCCCCGGCCTTCATGAGTGCCAACATCGCCGCCGGTTCCCCGGCGTCGGCTGCCGCCTCCAACGCCCGCCCGTCCGCCTTCGCCCCCGCGGCCAACAGCGCGGCAATAAACGGAACCGACCCCTTCCGGCTCGCCGCAATCCGCAACGGCGTCAACCCATTCTTCGCCGCCGCATTCGCATCCGCCCCCGCGGCCAACAACAATCGCGTCTTCTCCAAGTCCGACACCGCATAGTGCAGCGCCGTATACCCGCCGGAATTCACTGCCCGCACATCGGCTTTGTTCTCCAACAACAACTTCACCATCGCAGCGTCCGCCGTCACCACCGCGTGCATCAGCGGCGTGGTGCCATCCGCGCGAGCGGCCACACGCAGACTCTTCACAACGGACACATCGCCCGCCCGAATCGCCTCAAACACATCCGGAGCCGCAAACAGCCCGCCAGCAAAAGCACAAGCCAATACAAGTCGCATAGGGAGTGCCACAATTATGCACGTCCCCCAAACCCCTCCGCAACGCAATGTGGCGATCTCGGGCGCCCCCACCCCCCCCACGCAGCAACCCAACCCACTCCCACGCCAGCGAACAACCCACCCCCACGCCAGCGGATCAACCCACGGGGACACCCGCGTCCCGCAGGGCGGGTGTCCCCAGACGCGACCAAACCTCCCCCTACACCTCAATCCGGTACAAACTCTGATCCCCTCGCAAATACATCGCCTTCCCCGATATCGCAAACGACGCCAGCGTCCGCTCACTCACCGTATTCCGCGCCAGCTCTTTATACTCTTTCCCCGGCGCAATCACCGTGCACTCGCCCTCTTCACTCAGGAAATAGATCCGCCCATCCGCCGCCGTCGGCGACGCCGAATGGTTCCCGCCCACCCGCTTCTGCCACCGCATCGTCCCGTCCTTCGCATCCAAGCAAGTCGCCACGCCCGTGTCCGAAATCATGTACAACTCATCCCCCACCACCACCGGCGAAGGCGTCAACGGCACCGCCCGCGGATACTGCCAACTGACGTGCGACTTGGTAACATTCCCCTTCCCATCCGGCCGCACGGCAAAAATGATCGGATTGAAAAAACCCGAGCAAATATACACTAATCCGTGAGCATACACCGCCCGCGGAACATTCGAAAACCCATCCCCATACTCGATATACCAAAGCTCTTTCCCCGTCTTCGGATCATACGCATACGCATGGTGCGCCCCCGGACTCACAACCTGCTTGCCCCCCGGCGTATCAATCACCAACGGCGTCGTATACGCCTGGTTCCCCTTCCCCCGAGCCGTCCGCCACTTCTGCTTCCCCGTATTCGCATCCAGCGCCACCACAAACTGCGTCTCCAACCCATCGCACGCAATAATCAACAAATCCTCAAACAGCGTCGGAGACCCGCCCGGCCCATGCTGCGGCTCATACTTCAACACCTGCTTCCATAGCACCTCGCCCTTCGTGTTCAAACACGCCGTCCCATAAAACCCGAAATGCACCCAAACTTTATCCCCGCGAACGATCGCCGTTGGCGAAGCAAAACTGTTCTTCTTATGAATCCCCGGACCCTTGTCCTTCACCCGAAAAACTTCCGTATCTAAAACAACCTTCCCACTAACAACATCCATAGCCAACAGCCGCAACGAAGCCCCGCCCTCCGTCGCCGTCGTCAGCCAAATTCGCCCATCCACAATCGACGGGCTCGACCACCCCGACCCCGGCACCGGCGCCTTCCACTTCACATTCCTGGTCTCACTCCACTCCAGCGGCAACCCCCGTTCCGCCGAAACGCCCTGCCCGCCCGGCCCCCGAAACTGCGGCCAATCCTCCGCCGCCACTGCCAGTGATCCCAAAAACATGCGTCGATTCATGAAGTTTATTCCACCACAATTACTCTTGACGAAGGAACGAAAATCGGTTAACTTCAACCAACAGCAACGCGCGCCTCCCTGTGAAGACACGCGTTCCCCTTCCCGGTCTGAACTTCCGCTGTTCACCACTGACTTTTTTCAGAACCAAGGGAATTTATGGACCTCAAAAACGCCGCCTTCTCGCGCCGTCGTGTCGCGCAATTTCTCGCCGCTGGTGCGGCGATGCCTTTCTACAATGAATTCGCCATGGCGCAGGAAGCCGAGCGCCAGACCATGCGCGGCCGCGGCCCCATGCCCGCCGACGCCGTCCGCATCTCATCGAATGAAAACCCGCTCGGCCCCTGCAAGGAAGGCCTCGAAGCCATGATGAAGGTCGCCCCGCTCGGCGGCCGCTACTCCCCCACCGGCGAAACCCAGGCCTTCACCAAAGCCGTCGCCATGCTCGAAGGCGTCAAAGAAGACTACATCATGCCCACGGCCGGCTCCTCCGACCCGCTCCACCGCACCACCTGCGCCTTCACCTCCCCCACCCGCTCCTGGTGCATGGCCAACCCCGGCTACGGCGGCGGCGCCCCCAGTTTCATTGGCTCCAAAGTCACCCGCGTCCCACTCCGTGCCGATTACTCCCACGATGTCCAGGCCATGATCAAGGCCGATCCCGATGCCGGCGTCTACTACGTCTGCAACCCCAATAACCCCACCGGCACCATCACCACCCGCGCCGATATCGAGTTCCTCCTCGCCAACAAAAAGAAGGACGCCGTCGTCGTCGTCGACGAAGCCTACATTCACTTCTCCTCCACCGCTCAGCCCTGCAACGATCTCGTCGCCGCCGACAAAGACGTCATCGTTCTCCGCACCTTCTCCAAGGCCTACGGCATGGCCGGCATCCGCGCCGGGTTCGCCCTCGGACGCCCGGATCTATTGGCCAAAATGCGACCATTCCAGACCTCCGGCTTCCTCCCCATCACCGGTGTCGCCTGCGCCACGGCTTCGATGCTGGCCAAGAATCTCATCACCGAGCGCCGCGCCATCAACAAGCGCATCCGCGACAACACGTTCGAATTCCTCGAGAAATCGAAGATTACCTACATCCCCTCCGAAGGCAACTTCTTCATGATGGAAGTCGGTCGCCCCGGCGCCGAAGTCGCCCGCGCCATGACCGAACACAAAATCTACATCGGCCGCGTTTGGCCCATCTGGCCCACGAAAGTCCGTGTCTCCGTTGGCACGCAGGAAGAAATGAATAAATTTACCGCCGCGCTCGCCAAAGTCATGGCATAGCGCGGCCCTCACAACCCCTGTCGGTTCTCCTTCACCGCTCCGTCGCTTAACTGCACGTATTGGGGAGAACAGTTCATGCGTTTCTATTTCCTCGCGCTCGTTTGCGCGCTGACTGCCGCTGCGCAGTCGTTTCACGGTAGCCTCCGGGGCCAGATCTTGGACCCCGGCGGCCACGCCGTTCCCATCGCCAAAGTCACGCTCATCGACGAAGGTACCTCCGTCCAACGCGCGACAATCACCTCCGACCAGGGCGAATTCACCTTCGCCTCCGTCACCCCGTCCACCTATCAAATCATCGCCGAAGCCCCCGGATTTAAACGCTCCGAACGGCGCAATATCACCGTCTCCACACAAGCCGCCGTCACCATCGATTTCAAACTCGAAATCGGCCAGGTCTCCGAACAGGTCAACGTCACCGAAGAGGTCCCCGCCCTCGAAACCGCCAACGCCTCCACCGGCCAGGTCATCGATCGCCAAAAACTGATCGACCTCCCCAACCTCGGCCGAAACCCCTTCATGCTCTCCAAGCTCGCCGAAAACGTCGTCCAGGTCGGCAACCCCAAATTCAACCGCATGCAGGACCAATCTGGCTCCTCCCAGATCTCCATCGCCGGCGGCCCCGTCCGCGGCAATAACTACACCCTCGACGGCATCTCCATCACCGACTCCACCAACCGCGCGGTAATCATTCCAAGCGTCGAAGCCGTCCAGGAAGTGAAGGTCCAAGCCAACACCTACGACGCCGAAATGGGCCGCACCGGCGGCGGTACGTTCAACACCTTCCTCCGCTCCGGCACCAACCAGTTCCACGGCTCCGCCTTCGGCTACGTCCGTGAAACCGGCATGCTCGCCAACAACTTCTTCTCCAACCGCGCCGGCACGCCAATCATCGATCAGCCCTTCCGCAACTACGGCGGCTCCATCGGTGGCCCCGTCCGCATCCCCAAGGTCTACAACGGCACCAACAAAACCTTCTTCTGGATCACCGGCGAAGCCTACCGCCAAACCGAATCCGCCGGCACCCGCCTCTCCGTTCCCACAGCCGCCGAACGCCTCGGCGACTTCTCCCAAACCCAAGCCCGCACCGGCGGCCTCCAACTCGTCTACGATCCCCTAACCACCAAAGCCGACGGCTCCCGCGCCCCCTTCGCCGGCAACGTCATCCCGCAAGGTCGCATCTCCACCCCCGGCCGCCGCATCGCGTCTTATTACCCGCTCCCCAACGCCGCCACCCGCTTCTACGCGGACCTGAATTACGACGCCACCGTCGCCGCCTACAATCGTGCCGACCAGACCACCTGGAAAGCCGATCACCAGCTCCTTTCCTGGTGGCGCGCCTCAGCCTCCTACCTGCACTATGGAAGCCGCGAACCCGGGAACGCCTGGTGGGGGACCCTCGCGTCTCCCAACCAGGCCATCCTCTTCCGCAAAGTGGACGCCACGCAAGTCAACTCCACCCTCACCCCCACGCCAACCATGGTCATCGCCGTTCGCTACGGCTTCAACCGCTTCCCTAACTTCTCCGCGCCCACCAGCCTCGGCTTCTCCCAAACCGAACTCGGCTTGCCATCCTCCCTCGCGGCGATAACCAAGTACACCGCCTTCCCCGCCATCACCATGTCTGACGTGGGTTCCTTCGGCGGCGGCACCACCAGCCAAAGCGTCCTGCACTCAAAAAGTTTCAACACCACCGTCAGCAAATTCATGGGCAAACACAGCCTGAAAACCGGCTTCGATTGGCGCAGCCTCAATAACGACGGTGCTCCCGGCGTCGGCCCCAGCTCCTTCGGCTTCACCGACGTCTTCACCCGCCAAACCCCCGCCCGCACCGTCGCCGGCACCGGCGCCGCCATGGCCGGCCTCCTCCTGGGCTATCCGAATTCCGGCTCCATGACCGTCGCCACGAACTTCTACAACTACGTCAAATACTACGCCGGCTTCGTGCAAGACGACTGGCGCCTAAGCTCCAAACTAACCCTCAACATGGGCCTCCGCTACGAATACGAAACCGGCCCGGCCGACCGCAACAACAACTTCATCACCGGCTTCGATGCCAAAGTCGCCAGCCCATTGCAGGCCACCGTCCCCGATCCCAAAATCGTCGGCGGCGTCCTCTTCGCCGGCGTCAACGGCAACGGTATCCACGCCGGCAATCCCAACAAAAACAAGTTCTCCCCCCGCATCGGCTTCGCGTATTCGAAGGATTCCAAAACCGCCATCCGCGGCGGCTACGGCATCTTCTGGGCCCCGCTCCCCTTCAGCTTCCAATCCACGATCGGCTACTCCAACGCCACGCCCATCGTCTCCAGCATCGATAACAACTTCACCCCCGCCGCCACGCTCGATAACCCGTATCCCAACGGCCTCATCCCGCCCGTCGGGAACGCCGGCGGCCTCGCCACCGGCATCGGTCAGGCGCTCACTCTCCCCGATGGCACGGCCCGCTCCGGCTACGTCCAGCAGTACTCGTTCGATATCCAGCGCCAGCTCCCGGGTTCGTTCGTCATCTCCGCCGGCTACGTCGGCTCGAAGAGTCTGCAACTCGCCCAGGACGGCCGCAACATCAACCAGCTCGCCCCCGAATTCTTGAGCCTCGGCGCCGCGCTGAATCAATCCGTCCCCAACCCCATGTTCAACCGCGGCGGCGTGCTCAACGTAGCCGGAGCCACCATCTCCCGCTCCCAGCTCCTCCGCCCCTTCCCGCAGTTCACCGCGGTCACCCTAAACAACAGTGACACCAACAAAGCCGTCTACCACTCGGTCTACCTCAAAGCCCAGCGCCGCTTCGCGCAAGGCATGACGGTCATCGCCACCTACACCCGTTCGCAAAACATGGACCAGGCCTACGGCACCACCGGCAACACCTTCAGCGCCGCCCCCGCCGGCCCGCAAAACGCCTACAACCCGGACGGCGAATACAGCCTCTCCGCGGTCCATTCCCCCAACCGCCTCTCCCTAGCCGCCACCTACGAAATCCCATTTGCCAAGAGTTTCCCCAAATGGTCCCAATTCATCGCCGGCGGCTGGTCCCTCAACGCGGTATCGGTGATGCAGTCCGGTTACCCGCTGGCCATCACCCAGCCCAACGACAACAGCGTCATCGGCGCCACCTACATGCGCCCCAACGGCACCGGCCAATCCGCAACCGTGGACAAACCCTTCGCCAACCGTCTCGACGGCTGGATCAACCCGGCGGCCTTCAGCCAGGCCCCGCAATTCACCTTCGGCAACACGACGCGTCTGAACTCCCTCCGCGGCCCCGGCCAAATCAACTGGGACGTCTCGATGTTCAAGACCGTCAACATCACCGAACGCATCAAAGCCCAATTCCGTGCCGAAGCCCTGAACTTCACCAACACCCCGATGTTCAACGGCCCCAACACGACTTTCACCAATCCCCAGTTCGGCCTGATCAGCAGCCAGGCCAACTTCTCCCGCCTCATCCAACTAGGCATCCGCTTCTTCCTATAAAATAAGCATCCCTTATAAGGGGACAGCCACCCTTGTCCCCTTTCTTCCATTTTTCATAGATTGACGCCGCCCCGAAACCACTGCATATTTCCCAAATGCAGTACCCCGCCATCCTCCTCCTAGCCCTCCAACTCCAATCCCAGCCCGCCGAAACCCTCCTCCACCAAGCCGCCGACGCTCTCCGCACCGCCACCACCCTCCACCTCGAATCCACGATCGAAACCGAACTAACCAGCGACCTCCACCGCTCCTGGTCCAAGTCCATCGAAGTCATCGCCAAATCCTCCCCCACCCGTCTCCGCTACGAAGTCATCGATGGCTCCGGCTCCCTCCTAATCGCCACCGACGGCAAAACTCTCTGGCGCGCCGCCCCCGACACCCGTGAATTCATCCGCGGCTCCGTCACCGGCCCCGTCCTCGAAACCAAAGGCGGCGGCCCCATCGCCGAAATGGCCATCCGCCGCGTCCCCCTCGCCCTCAACTTCCAAGCCTCCCGTTTAACCAACAACCTCAAACACGCCGAACAACTCCCCAACGAAACCGTCGAACTCGCCGGCCACCCCGTCGAATGCCTCGTCGTCCGCGCCGACTACACCCCCCACGGCGCCGCCCCCGGCATCGACGCCTGGACCCAAACCTTCTGGCTCCACCCGCAAACCAAACTCGTCCTCAAATCCGAAACCCTCTCCCGTGGCCACCAATTCCCCAACCAGCCCCACGTACAAACTACCTCCCGCCGCCTCACCCGCTACACCGTCGCCAAAATCAACGAACCCCTCCCCGACACTCTCTTCCAATTCACCCCGCCCCCCAACTACCGCGAAGTCGATCGCCTCGAACGCGCCTACCCCCGCCCCGCCCTCGATCTCATCGGACAACCCGCCCCCGACCTCGGCCTCCCCCAACACAAAGGCAAAGTCATCGTCCTCGATTTCTGGGCCACCTGGTGCAAACCCTGCCGCACCCAAATGCCCGCCCTCGCCAAACTCCACGCAGAACTCAACCCACAAGACGCTGTCCTAATCGGAATCAACGACGACGAATCCGCCGAAAAGGCCACCCAATACATGCAGGAAAACGGCTACACCTGGCCCATGCTCCACGACGGCAAGCTCGGCGCCCTCCGCAAGAAGTTCCGCGTCGATACCATCCCCACCCTCATCGTCATCGACAAAACCGGCAAAATCATCGCCTACGAAGTCGGCCACTCCGCCAGCGCCGAACAGGCCATCCGCGCCGCCATCACCCAAGCAACCCGCGCAACCGCTCCACATGCTCCCTTAACACCCCAATAGACCGCTCCGCATTCTCCTCCGTCAACACATCCCAACCCAAATACGCCCCCCACAACGCCTCATACGCCAAGCCCCCGAACTCATACCGCAACTGCCCCAAGGTCGACCCAAAATCAATCTTCAAATCCATCCCCTTACAAAGCTTCCGTAACAACGGCGCCTTAGCCGGCACCATCGCCTCAATATCCGGAATCAACTCCACACTCGCCCCCCGCCCAATCGATCGCTGAAACATCGCCCACGACTGCGGATCCCGCCGCATCATCGCAATCATCTTCACGCTCGTATACCGGTACCCGCCCGCATACCGTGGCGTCTGCCGCGCCGCATGAAACGCCGCCACCGCCACGTTCTCCACCGCATACCTCCCTATCCGCCCCGCCCCTACTTCGGCAAGCCCATCCAACAACGCCACCCGCCCCGCCGCATCCAAGTCTTCAAAATAATCGATCAACGCCACCGTCCCCGTACAAGGCGTCCGCCGCAGCAACGGAAACCCCGCCTCCGCCTCCGCTCCCAACTCTGCCCGCAAAATCGCAATCGTCATTTCCTGTCCATCGTCACACACTCTTCGCCGTCCAGTTATCGAACGTTAACCCGCCCGCCCTACCCTGAAAACTCATGCGCATCGTTACGCTCCTGGCCCTCGCCTCCCTCGCCGTCTTCGCCCAAAGTACCGAACTCACCGGCCGCGTCACAGACCCCTCCGGCCAGCTCGTCCCCGGCGCCTCCATCCGCCTCACCCAGCAATCCACCCTCCTCGCCCTCGAAACCAAAAGTAACGATTCCGGCTACTACTTCTTCCCCCGCGTCCAGCCCGGCCTTTACCGCATCTCCGTTGCCAGCCAAGGCTTCAAAACCGTCGAACGCACCGGCATCACCATCGCCTCTGCCGACCGCCGCCGCGTCGATTTCCAACTTGAACTCGGCTCCGTTACCGACACCGTCAACGTCACCGCCGACGCCTCCCAACTCCAACTCGATTCCGCCGAAGTCTCCACCACCGTCTCCTCCCGCGAATACGCCAAGCTGCCGCAAATCCAGTACAATCGCATGCGCAGCCCCGCCAACTTTATCTACCTAAGCCCCGGCGTCCACGGCAACGTCGGCACCAACGGCCGTGAAACCGTCGCCGCCAGCAACAATATCCGCATCAACGGCAGCCGCTCCACCTCCAACGAACTCTACATGGACGGCATCCCCGGCCGTACCAACTTCAACGAAACCGCCCCGCCCGTCGACGCCATCAACGAATTCAAACTCCAGGCCAACCAGCTCTCCGCCGAATACGGCAACACCGGCTCCGCCGTCGTCACCTTCTCCATCAAGTCCGGCACCAACGGCTTCCACGGCCTGCTCTTCAACATCTTCCGCAACGAAAAGCTCGATGCCCGCAGCTTCCTCTCCCCCACCCGCTCCACCCTCCGCCAAAACGAGTTCGGCGGCACCTTCGGCGGCCCCGTCCTCATCCCCAAAATCTACAACGGCAAAAACCGAACGTTCTTCTTCTTCTCCTACACCGGCTCCCGCAAACGCGGCCTCGATCAAACCCAGCGCCTCCGCGTCCCCACCGCCGCCGAACGTCAGGGTGACTACTCGGCCAACCCCCGCGTCGTCTACGACCCCGCCACCACCCTCTCCACCGGCGCCACCTTCACCCGCCAGCCCTTCCCCGGCAACCGCATCCCCACCGCCCGTTTCGATAGCGTCGCCTCTAAAATCACCGCCCTCCTCCCCGCCGCCAATCTCACCGGCGCCGGCCTGCTCAATTACCAGGACTACATCGGCGAACGCCTCCTCGATCCCGATGTCTACCTCGGCCGCTTCGACCACTCTTTCTCCACCGCCCACCGCGTCTTCGGCACCTACAACTTCACCTTCATCCCCCGCCAGAACCAGACTGCCGCCATGGCCGACCCCTGGAACGATCGCACCCTCCAAAACATCACCTCCCACATGGTCCGCGTCAACCACGATTGGATCGTCTCCCCCAACGTCCTCAACTCCGCCACCTACGGCTTCAATCGCTTCCGCAACCCCTTCCAGGGCTACTACGCCAACCAGGGCTACGCCGCCAAATTCGGCATCAAAAACGTAGTCGGCGACGCCTTCCCCACCTTCACCTTCGGCGATAGCTACTCCCCCCTCGGCCGCAATTCGCTCTCTGATTCCACCGAATCCTCCATCGTCGCCAAGAACATCCTCAGTTGGACCCGCGGCAAACAGCTCCTCAAATTTGGCGTCGAGTTCCGCCAGTTCCGCGGCTGGTCTGTCGATCAATCCACCTCCGCCGGCAACTACACGTTCAGCAACCAGGGCACCGCCCTCCCCACCAGCCTCAACAACACCGGTGACTCCTTCGCCAGCTTCCTCCTCGGCCAAACCGGCACCGCCAGCTTAAGCCTCCCCTTCGAATCCGCCAACCGCAAGCCCTACTGGGGCTTCTTCCTCCAGGACGATTACCGCATCACCTCCCGCCTCACCCTTAACCTCGGCCTGCGCTATGAGTTCATGGGCGCCCCCGTCGAAACCAAGGATCAGTACAGCCTCGTCGATCTCTCCGTCCCCAATCCCACCGTCGGCAATCGCCCCGGCTCCTCCGTCTTCGCCAGCTCCTCCCGCCGCCGTCTCAATAGCGCGGACTATTCCGCCATCGGCCCCCGCTTCGGCTTCGCCTACAGCTTCGGCCGCAAAATGGTCGCCCGCGGCGGCTACGGCCTCTTCTATGGCGATAACGATCTCGCCCCCGTCACCAACGGCTTCCGCACCGTTGCCGGCTTCCAAACGCTGGACCAGGGAGTCACGCCCGCCTTCGTCCTCCAAAATGGTTTCCCCGGTACGTTCTCCGCCACTCCCACTCTCGCCCCGGGCCTCCTGAACGGCCAAAACGTCACCGCGCTCAGCAGCTCCGCCGCCCGCAACCCCCGCACCCAGAACTGGAGCATGAGCCTCCAGCGCGAACTCACCGCCAACTGGACCGCCGAACTTAGCTACGTTGCCAATAAGGCCACCCGCCTCGCCTCCGCCGCCATGATCAATGACAACCAGGTCGACCCGCGCTATCTCTCCCTGGGCTCCGTCCTCACCCAGCAGGTCACCTCCGCCGCCGCCGTCGCCGCCGGTGTCACCCGCCCCTGGCCCACCTTCACCGGCACCGTCGCTCAGGCTCTCCGCCCCTACCCGCAGTACCTCACGGTCACCGAACAGTCCGCCAAGGCCGGCGCGTCATTCTTCCAAAGCTTCGTCGCCCGCATTCGCAAGCGCTACTCCTCCGGTGTCACCCTCGATACCCACTACTCGTACTCGAAACTCCTCGGCACCTCCGACACCACGCAGGATCACTTCAAACGCGGCGCCGAATGGACGTATCTGAACTACGACATCCCCCATTCGCTCGTCCTCCAGTACACCTACGAAATCCCGGGCACCGCCCGCCTCCGCGCCCTCACCGGTGGCTGGAACATCAACGGCATCCACCGCTATCAATCCGGCACGCCGCTCTTCGTAACGGCCAATAACACGCTCCCCATCTTCAACCGCACCCTCCGGCCCGATGCCGTCTCCGGCGCCAGCCGCACCAACGAAATCGAACTCGGCAACTTCCAGGCCAACTCCGATCGCCGCATCAACGCCGCCGCCTTCCGCGCCCCGGCCCCCTTCACCTTCGGCAACGCCGCCGCTTCCTACGGCGATCTCCGCAACTTCCGCGTCTTCACCGAGGACTTCTCCCTCGTCAAAAACACCCGCCTCGCCGAACGCGCTAATCTCGAATTCACCGCCGCCTTCATCAACGCCTTCAACCGCCACCGCTTCACCGATTTCGTGGCCAATCTCAATACCCCCACCTTTGGCCAGGCCACCGGCTCCAGCCTCGGCCGCATCATCACCCTCGGCCTGAAGTTGAAGTTCTGAAGTTGAAGCGGCTCACCGCGCCCAGCGATGTATCCCTCCTATTTCCAATTCATAACGAACGCATGGGCCAGCTTCGACCGCGCCTTCGCGGAAAGCCACGGATACTCCTGTCCCACAATCGCATCAAACCGTCGTAACGATTCATCCACCCCCTGCGGCCTCGCCCCCACGTCCATCAGCGCATCATAAACAGCCATCACCCCAGCCAACACCTCCCCGTCCCCAATCGCCACCTTCTCCGCCGCTGAAAAGTAGATATTCCGCCACTCTTCAAAAACCCGATTGATCTCGTCGCGCAGTTCAACCATCTGTTATCATCCCTCCTGGCGCAGAATACCACCCCAAAAGAAATTTTGAAGCCACCGCGGAACCGCCGCGCATCAGGACACCATACCCTGTGCGAAACGAAATCTGTAACGAGGTAGCCGACATTCTCGAGTCCAGCAAGACCGAGCAGGGCGTCGACTTCCTCTCTCTGGTCGAGAAATCCGCTGTTCTTCTGGTATTCCTCCGCCACGCCGGGTGTACATTCTGCCGTGAGTCCCTCAGTGACATCGCCCGCAACCGCGCCGAAATCGAACGGTCCGGCACCCGCATCGTCCTCGTCCACATGGGTGACCGCAAGGAGATGCGCGAACTCATCGACCGCTACGGCCTCTCCACCGTCGATCGCATCTGCGATCTCGACCGCCGCCTCTACGCCTCCTTCGGCCTGAAAAACGGAAAACTCTGGCAACTCTTCGGCCCCAAAGCCTGGTGGCGAGTCCTCGTCGCCGGCTTCCTCTGCGGCCACGGTGTCTGGTTCCCCACCGAATCCATGCGCCAAATGCCCGGCGTCTTCTACATCGAGCAAGGCGAACTCACCAAGAGCTTCCGTCACCGCAGTATCGCCGACCGCCCCTCTTACCTGGAACTCGTCCAACCCGGCTCCAATAACTAACCGGTTGTAACTGGGGCAAAGTCCCGCCAACCCGAAGGTATCGCGGTCACCGGCAACACCGTAATCACCGCAAAAGCGGAAGGGCCGTCCACCTGGACAGCCCTCCGCGAGCACGACATCGAAAAGACCCGCACAACCACTCCGCGGACAGCCCCGCGGTTAGCGGCGGTTAGTAGCTGAGCTTCAGCGCCAACTGCACCTGTCGTTGCCCGCTCGCCGCCGTGATCACGCCGAACGACCCCGGAGCATTCACCGTCGTCCCCGGCCCATTCCACGTCGGCGAATTCGTGAAGTTAAACGCCTCCGCCCGGAGCTGAATGTTGAACCGCTCCGTCGCCCGGAAGTCCTTGAACAACGAGAAATCAATCCCGTGCGTCCCCGGCCCACGCAGATTCGGCGACGTCCGGCCCGTGTTCCCAAACGTGTAAATCGGCGCCTGGGTGAACACCGTCGGATCAAAGTACGCATTCAGCCGGTCCGAAATTGCCCCCGTCTTCGCGCCGCTCTGCCCGTTGTTATTCGGCCTCTGCCCCGGCGAATTCAGATTCGTGTTGTTCCCGCCGTTGGAAATCTGCAGCGGCAACCCCTTGGCAAACGTCGCAATCCCATTCATCTGCCACCCGCCCAGCACCAGTTCCGCGGGCTTGGCCATGTTCAGGAAATACTTCCGGCCCTTGCCAAACGGCAGCTGATAGTTCGCGCTGATCACCAGCCGCCGCGACGAATCCTGCGCCGAAACAGCCTTCTCCGCCTTCCGGTTATAAAAGTCCTGCTTGGTCCCCGCGTTGCCCAGGAACGTCACCACCTGCGACACATCGTCCAGCAGTTTCGACCCCGTAAAGCTGATCAACATCAACAGCCCCTGCGAGTCAAACCGCTTCTCCGCCTCCAGCGTGAACGAGTGGTACACCGAATTGCCCTGCGGCTTCCGGAACCCGTTCAAACTCGTGTACTGCGGATACGGCGAAAGCAGTTGCCGCCGCAATACCGTCGGCTGGCTCAGCGTCGACGTCGGATTCGTCACCACCCCGAAAAACGGATTCGGTACCGATTGCGTCAACTGCCCGCCCAGCGCGAAAAAGCTCGCCGGCAACTGGTTGTACGTCATGTTGCTCTCCCCGTCAATCAGGTGCTGCCCCTTGCTACCCAGATACCCTGTCGTCACCACCCAGCCGCCCTTCAGCTCCTGCTGGATGTTCAGGTTCCACTGCTGTACCACCGGGTTCCGCGAGTCAATGAAGAAGCTGTCCCCAATGCCCAATCCCAGGTCCGTCCGCGTGCCCGATTGCAACCCCTCCACCGAGCCCAACGGCAGGTTGAACCCGGCCGGGAACGGGTTGCGCAGATAGTTCTGCACCGTCCGCCCGTTGTCGATGGAGACGATCATGTTCGACGTGCTCTGGAATCCAGCCACGCCGCCCGATCCCGACGTCCCCGCCGCCTGCATCACCGACGGCGAATACAGAATGCCATACGCTCCACGCACCACCGTCTTCGGCAGCACATGGTACGCCCAGCCAAACCGCGGGCCCCAGTTGTTTAAATCGGTCGGCACCTGGTGCCGGTTCCCCGGCCCCGTAAACTTCATCGCGCCGACAAGCTTCTCGTACCCCGGCACCTTCCCGGCAATCGGCGACGGCGCGTCCAGGTCAAAATAGCTCAGCCGGTTGTAGCGTTCGGTGCGCGGAATGTCCACGTCGTAGCGCAGCCCGATGTTGAAAGTCAGCTTCCGCGTCACCTTCCAGTCATCCTGGAAGTAGAACCCCGTATCGGCCGACGCCGTCGCCGCGTCAAAACTGTGACTGATCGATCCACCGCCCGGTATGCCCAACAGCGCCGTCGCCAACCCATTGCCCTCCGTCACCACGCCCGCCGCGCCAACCACCCGCTGCGTGTAGTTCGCCGCAAAACTGTACTGTCCCGCCGGCTGCCCCAACTGCGTGAAGTTCAAAAAGTTCTTCCGCCACTGGCCGCCAAACTTCAACGTGTGCTTGGCCAGAACTTTCGTTAGATCACCGCGCAGAATATGCGACATCGGCCGGTTCAGCAGCGTCGTAAACGTCGCCTGCCCCAGGTTCGAAAGGTTCGTGTTCCCGCCAAAGCTGATGTTCGGAAACTCCCGGTTCTGCACGTTCACCAGGTTGTTGTAGTAGGACGGGAACCCCAGTGCCGCCATGTCGATCCCCTCGGAGAACGGATACCGCACCCCCGTCGTCCGCGCAAAGCCGTAGTTGAAGCTGAAAATCGTCGTCGGCGAAAAAGTGTAGACGCTGTTAAACGTCACATTGTACTGGTTGCTCACGTTCTGCCCGTCGCCAATCGACGTGCCCTGCGTGCCAAATCCGTTCAGCGGCACGCTGATGCCTCTGCCGTAGGAACCACGCGCAAACACGCGCCACTTCGCCGAAAAGTTGTGATCAATGCGCGAGTCGAACTTATCGTCCTCGCTCGCCGCCTTGCCGGAAGCAAAGAAGTTGTTCTGCTGGGTAAACGCGTTCGTCGGCACAGAATTCGGCTTCGGATAATACTTCAGCAAATTCACCATCACCGGGTCGAACCGCGTCGACGGAATCCGATTCCCCGGGAACGCCGTGCGCGTATTGTCCGCCGCCACCGTCAACGGATCAAACAGCGTGATCGCCGCGCCGTTGCCGTTCCGCAAATTCGAAAAGTCGCCCGCCATCCACTCCGGCAGCGGTACCGATGCCTGGCTCTGCGACGCCGTTCGCGACCGCGTGCTCTGTTCGCTAAAGAAAAAGAACGTCCGGTTCTTGCCGTCGTAGACTTTCGGAATCGTCACCGGTCCGCCCACCGTAAAACCATACTGATTGCGCTGGAACGCCGCCAGCTTCACACCGTTCCGGTTGTTCAGCCACGTGTTGGTATCCAGCTTCGTATTCCGCAAAAAGTCATAGGCGGAAAAATGAAAGGTGTTCGACCCGCCCCGCGTCGCCACGTTGATCACGCCGCCACCCGTGCGCCCGTACTCGGCCGCCAAGGCGTTCGTGATCACCGAGAACTCCGCCACCGAATCCTGAATCGGCGTGTAGCCCGTAGAAAGGTTGGAGACATTATTCTCCGGCAAAATCACCGACGTGCCGTCGATCGTAATTTCGTTCGTGGCGTTCCGCCCGCCGGAAATCCACGGCGTCGATCCACCGCCGCCCGGCGTCACGCCCGGCGTCAACGTCGCCAGCGAAAACGGGTTCCGCCCGTTCAGCGGCAGGTCGAGAATCTGCTTGCTCGTCACGACGGTTGAAATCGAAGAGGTCTCCGTCGCCAGTTGCGCCGCGTTCGCCGATACTTCCACGGTCGTCGCCGTATCGCCGATCTTCAATTCAATCTCCAGCGTCACCGTCTGCTGGACGTTGATCGTCAGTTTGCTCTGCACGTATTTGCCGAACCCGGCCTTCTCCACCGTCACGCGATACGCGCCGGGCAGCACGAAGCCATTAAAGAAGCGGCCCTCCGAATTCGTCGGCCCCTCCTGCTTCACGCCGGTCGCTTCGTTTTGAATGGTGACCTTCGCACCGGGAATGGAAGCGCCCGATGGGTCGCTCACGCGGCCATTTAAGACGCCGGTCGCCGTCTGGGCGATAGCGGTCGCGCCACAGAGCGCCGCAAGGAATATAAGTCGGTACATGGACAGAAGCCTCCTGAATCCCAGTAAGCATATGCGAAACCGGGAGGGGGTACGGAAGGGTTACACCATGATTTCACCGTGTAGAGCCTTTAGAATTCACAACTTGCCCCGCCCCAACTCGCTGGCGCTGACACCCCCAAGGAGGTGGTGGCGGCAATCGAGCGAATCTGCGCCAGCCCCGCGTTCCAGGGCCGCAAGCGGTCGCGCCAGTTCCTGGAGCACGTCTGCCGGCACACCCTCGACGGTGACCCGGGTGCGCTCAAAGAACGCTCCCTCGCCATCGACGTCTTCGGCCGCGCCGCCTCTTCCGACATGAGTGACGACACCATCGTCCGCGTCGGCGCCCGGGAAGTCTGCAAACGCTACGCCTCGCCGGAGGCGCGCAACGCGGCGGCGGTCATCGATCTGCCCGCAGGCTTCTACTTCCCCGAGTTCCGTGCGCCGTCCGCCGTGGCGCCATCCGCGCCCACACCCTTCGAACAATTCTGGGCCCCTGTCTTCGCCGCAAACGATCCGCTCCTCGTCGGCATCAGCCACCCCATCGTCTACCCCGTCTCCGCCCGCGCCCACCAACTGACCGACGAACGTCTCGGGCCGCAAACAACGCCCGCGCAACGCCCCATCGACGTCGCCTCCAAGCAACTCGATGCCACCGATATCATCCCCGTCCGCAACGGCCAAAGCATGCCGACAGTCTTCCCTTCGCCGACCTCCGCCAGGCCCGCACGTTGCTCGTCGGCAACGCCGAATGGCGCGCCAGCGCCAAAGACGATGGCTCCACAAACTGGGCGAGTGCTCTCCGATCCGGCGCAGTTGAACGCCGTCATCGAAAAGCCCCCGCCCAACTGGGAGTCGCGGAATCCGCGGTTGCTCCTGCGGGAGAAGTTGATGCCGCCTACTCCAACGGGTTGCAGACCCCGGCCGGCACGCTGCCCGCTTCGGTCTTGCAAATGTTGTTGACGTTCCAGGTATTGCCCGAGCCATCGGAGACGTCGGTCAGGTCGGTCACGTTGAAGCGCACCGTGTTCATCGCCACCTTGTTCTGCGACGACTTATTGAACACCGTGATCCCGTTGCCGGAATTGTGGCTGATCGAATTGCCCGTCACCGTGTTCCGCGACGAACCCTGCAGCATCGTCAGCCCGGCGTCCATCGACTGGCCGCCGCCCACGGCGAAGATCGCGTTGCTCGTAATCGCCGTGTCACCCGCGCTGTACAGCAACACGCCGAACGCCGCGTTGGTGGATTGGATGTTGTGGATCTGATTCCCGCTGATCCGCGCGCAGCCCTGGTTCTCCAGGTGAATGCCCTGCGTCTGGCTGGAGATGTAGTTGTACTGCAGATCGGCGGTCAGCGGTCCGCTCTGCCCCGGCAGCACGATCGGGCACGGCACGCCGGCCGCGTAGATGCCGATGGCGAACTGCCGCGTATCCTTCGTGAGCGGGTTCGACGGCCCGCCGATGGTGACGTTCTTCACCGCGGCCACATTGGCGTTCGACAGCAGTACGCCCGTCGAAAATCCAGTGATTACGCCAGGCCCGTAGATGGAGACACCCTTCTTCGAGACGACCTCGATCCCCCGCACGCCGGCGAGGTCCTGGCAGCTTCCCAGATAGCCCGCGCCCGTGCAGTCGATCGTGAACCCGTTCAGGTTGATCGTCGTGTTATCGGCGCCCACGCGCAGTGCGGTCTGCGAGTTGCAGTGCAGGTCCTCGGTCAGCGTTACCACGCCAGACACCACCTGCCCGCAGGTGAGGGCGAACATCGGGTGCGCGCACAGCGCGGCGAAAACGAGTATGTGTTTCATCAAAGTAAAGCTCCTTGTCCCCACAGTGCGGAACAAGGAGCTTTACTTGATCATTTACTCCGCGCTGCGTGCCGGGCGGAAGCCGATCATGCGCCACGCCTGCAGCGACGGCCAGCCGCCGGAGCGCGCGTAGCTGCGCAGGTCCTGGCCCTCAAAGAAGAACGAGCCGCCGCGTAACACGCGGTAGGCGCCCTTCTCCGGACCCTTCGGATTCTTCTTCGGCGAGACTTCGTAGTAGCTCCGGCTGTACCAGTCCGAGCACCACTCCATCACGTTGCCGCCCATGTCCATGGCGCCGTACGGCGAAACGCCTTTGGGGAAGCTGCCCACGGTCATGCCGGTGTCGAACTTCTGCTTGCCGGCGTAGTTGGCGTGGTCGTAGTCGATCGTGTTGCCCCAGGGGAACCGGCGCTGGTCGGTGCCGCGCGCGGCCTTCTCCCATTCGGCTTCGGTGGGCAGGCGGTACTTTTTGCCGGTCTTGATGCTCAGCCAGTTGCAGTAGGCGGTGGCGGCGTCCCAATTGACGCCCAGCACCGGATAGTTGTCGCTGCCCGGCGTGGCGCCACCGTGGTTGACGGCCTGCGTCCAGTAAGGGCTCTGATCCTTCGGCACGACGCGGCCGGTAGGCCAGAGCTTCACGTCGTCGTAGAGCGGGTCATTCTGGAACTTCTTCCAGTCGGCGTTGGTCACTTCGAACTTGCCGATGTAGAACGTGTCGACGTGGACTTGATGTACGGGCCGTTCGCGCGGCTCGCCGTCACCGAAGTTGTCGCCCATTTTGAAGGCGCCACCGGGGACAATCACGAAATCGCCGTAGCCTTCGTTGATGACCTTGGAAGCGTCAGCCGCGAACAGCGTAGCGGCGGCGAATAAGAGAAGAGCGGCGCGCATTACTTTGCACCTCCGAAGAAGCCGCCGACTTTGAGGAAGTGCTTAAAGGCGTCCATCCAGGGCGAGAACTCCGGACTGGTCGAGGCGGCGCCGAAGCCGTGGCGGCCCTTCTGATACAGGTGAATCTCAACGACCGTGCCGGCGCGGTTCATGTCCAGGAACAACTGCGCGCTGGCGTTTGCGGCGCCGGCGTCGTGCGCGGCGGCCAGCAGGAACGTCGGCGGGAACTCTTTCAGCTTCTCGCCCGGCGTGGGCCGGCCGGCGCTGTAGACCATCAGCAGGTAGTTGGGTTTGGAGTCGAGCCGGTCGATGGGGTCGGCGGCGGTGGGGTCCCCTGGGCCGGCGGCGGCGGCGACGGAGCGCGCCATCGACGAGCCGGCCGAGAAGCCGGCGAAGATGACTTTATTCGGATCAATCTTGAAGTCCTTGGCGCGGGCGCGGACCAGGCGCATGGCGCGGTTGCCATCGAGCACGCGGGCCGCCTCTCCATAGCGTGGGTTGAGGCGGTAGGTGAGGACGAAGGCGGTGGTGCCCCAGTCGTTCATGCGCTCGGCCACTTCGATGCCTTCGAGGCCATACATCAACATGATGTTGGAGCCGCCGGGGGCGATGATGACGGCGGTGCCGTTGCTCTTGCCGGGCGGGGGTTCAAAGACGGTGAGGAAAGGCGCGTCGAGCGGGCCGTCGCCGGCGGCGAGCGGGACCTTGCCCGGTTCCCAGAGAGGGATGTTGTAGTTTTCGCCGGCGGCGAAGGCGGCGAGGCTCAATACAAAGGCCAGAAAGAATTTGGACATCGACGGTAAGTCTCTTATTCGGGCAGACCGCATGTCAAGCTGAACAGATGGGCTACGTCTTCCGGCACCGCCGTCGAGTGGAGTTTTCCGAAACCGATATGGTGGGCATCGTGCACTTCAGTAACTTCTTCCGTTACGCCGAGGCGGCGGAGACGGCGATGTATCGCGAGCTGGGCATTTCGGTGACGCAGGGCGACATCACGTTCCCGCGCGTGCACGCCGAGTTCGACTTCCGGAAGCCGCTGCGGTTTGAGGAAGAGTTCGACGTGGTGGTGGAGGTGGAGGAGGTGCGGTCGCGCAGTTTGGCGTACGCATTCCGGGTGGAGAATCTGAGCGGGGAGGCCTGTGCGCGCGGGAAGCTGGTTGTGGCGTGTGTGCGGAAGGACCCGGCCACTGGCGCGCTGGCGAGCGTGGCGGTGCCGGCGCGGATGGCCGAACTGCTGCGGACCCCGGCGGCGATTTGATAGCGTGAGGGAAGTGGTTTCTAGAAAATTCCTCATCTTTGCGTGCGCCAGCGTTCTATCGGCGTATGATTCGGCCGATGTTCTTTCGTTCGTGAAGAAGAACTGTGTGGCGTGTCACAACCAGACGGTCGCTTCGGGCGATGTGAATCTGGCGATCTACGAGACCGCCTCCGGATTCGACGAGGGGCGGGAGATTTGGGAAAAGGCTCTCACGAAGATGAAGTCGGGCGAGATGCCGCCGCCCTCGATGAAGAAGCCAGCCGCGGCTGACGTCGCGGCGGTGACGCAGTTTCTGCAAAACGAATTCGCGCGGCAGGACCGGAACGCCAAGCCCGATCCGGGCCGGGTGACGGCGCGGCGGCTGAACAAGACCGAGTACAACAACACGGTTCGCGAGCTGCTGGGCGTGGACATTCGCCCGGCCGATAACTTCCCGAACGATGAGGCGGCGTATGGGTTTGACAACATTGGCGACGCGCTGTCGCTGTCGCCGGTGCTGCTGGAAAAGTATTTGTACGCGGCGGAGCGGGCGGTGCGGACGGCGGTGTTTGGGCCGGAGAAGTTGAAGCCGGCGGCGATTCATTATTCGGCGCCGGTGCGGGTGAACGATACAGTCGATAAGCCGTCGTTGCCGAAGGATCTGTTCCATTACGACGAATCGGGCTTGAGCACGAAGCACTCGTTCCACGTGATGCACCGGTTTCCGGTGGACGGGGAATACAACATCCGCGTGGTGTTGAACGGGCACCGGCCGAACGGGTCGGAGCCGGTATCGCCGACGTTCTGGATGGACGGCAAGCTGATCAAGAGCTGGGAGGTGGACGCGACCGATCTGGAAGGCCAGATTGTCGAAGTCCGGTTGAACGTGACGGCGGGCGAGCATCTGCTGTCGACCTCGTATTTGAAGAACTATCACGGGCTGCCCGCGAAGTATAACGGGCCGGCGCCGTCGACGCGGCCGGCGGATCCGATGATCACCGTGAAGGGGAAGTTGACCGAGAAAGACATCGAGGTTCTGCGGAAGTACGGGACGAAGATTAAGACCGACCGGATTGAGACGCGTGTGGATAACCGCTTCGAGTCGATCGACGTGGGCGGGCCGTTTACGCAGGCCGAGGGGCTGTCGAAAGAGAGCACGGCGCGCTTGTTTGTTTGCGCGCAGCAGACGGCGGCTTGCGCGGAGAAGATTATCGGCACGTTCACGCGGCGGGCGTTTCGGCGAGCCGTTCGGACCGAGGAGACGGCGGGGTTTGTGAAGCTGTACGCGCTGGCGCGGCAGCAGGGCGATTCGTTCCAGGAGGGCGTTGCGACGGCGCTGCAGGGCGTGCTGGTTTCGCCGCATTTCCTGTTCCGCGTGGAGCGGGAGCCGACCAAGCAGTTTGCGCAAATTAGTCAGTATGAGCTGGCGTCGCGGTTGTCGTATTTCCTGTGGAGCTCGATGCCGGATGAGGAGCTGTTGCGCGTGGCCGGGCAGGGACGGTTGCGGCAGCCGGCGGTGTTGCAGGCGCAGGTGAAGCGGATGTTGCGGGATGCGCGATCACGGGCGTTGGTCGAGAACTTTGCCGGGCAGTGGTTGCAGTTCCGGAACATCGACGTGATGAAACCGGATCCGGGGAAGTTCCCGGATTTCGATGACGCGTTGCGGTTTGCGATGAAGCGGGAGACGGAACTTTTCTTTGAAGAGATGATCCGGCAGGACGGCAGCGTGCTGGATGTGTTGGACGCGAAGTACACCTACATGAACGAGCGGCTGGCGCGGTTCTACGGGGTTCCGGGGATCACGGGGCCGGAGTTCAAGCGGGTGGATATGTCGGCCAATCCGCGCGGGGGCGGGGTACTCGCGCATGGCAGCGTGCTGACCATTTCGTCGTATTCGACGCGGACGTCGCCGGTGTTGCGCGGGAAGTGGATTTTGGAGAATTTGTTGAACGCGCCGCCGCCTCCTCCGCCGCCGGCGGTGCCGTCGCTCGATGACAGTAAAGTTGGCAGCGAAGCGTCGTTGCGGCAGCAGATGGAGGCGCACCGGAAGAACCCGGCATGCGCGACGTGCCATTCGAAGATGGACCCGCTGGGGTTTGGGTTGGAGAACTTTGACGCCGTTGGCGCATGGCGGACGACGGACGGGAAGTTCCCGGTGGACGCGACGGGCGTGTTGCCGGACGGGAAGACGTTTACGGGGCCGGTGGAGTTGAAGAGCCGGCTGTTGACGAACCGGGACGCGTTTGTGAAGGGATTAACGGATAAACTGGTTACGTACGCTTTGGGCCGCGGCCTGGAGCGGGCGGACCGGCCCGTGGTGGCCGCGATTGCCGGGAAGTTGCCCGCGAGTAACTATCGCTTCTCGGCGCTCGTGATGAACATTGTGGACAGCTTGCCGTTTCAACAGCGGCGGGCGGCTGGCGTGAATTTGAGTGGAGCGAAATCGGAATGAGCTTTATAACCGGTAAACACATTGACCGCCGGATGTTGCTGCGGGGCGCGGGGGCGGCGATTGGGCTGCCGCTGCTGGAGGCGATGCGGCCGGCGATGGCGGCGGCGACTTCCAAGGCTGGAATGGCGGCGCGGCGGATCGGTGTCGTTTACGTTCCGAACGGCATTTGGATGAAGGAATGGCTGCCGGAGAAGACAGGGCGGGATTTCGAGTTTACGCGGATTTTGAAGCCGTTGGAGAAGTTCCGGGAGGACCTGGTTGTCGTCAGCGGGCTGTCGAACATGGCGGCGGCGAACGCGCGGGGCGGGGCGCACGCGAAGGCGTCGGGGAGTTTTCTATCTTCGGCGATGCCGAAGTATACGGCGGGCGCGGATGTTCGGGCTGGCGTGACGTTTGACCAGGTGGCGGCGAATCAGTTTGCGGCTGAGACGCGCGTGCCGTCGTTGCAGTTGGGCTGTGAAGACGCGCGGATGGTGGGGAACTGCGATACCGGTTCCAGCTGCGCGTATACGAATACGTTGTCGTGGAAGAACGCCGAGACGCCGATGGCGGTGGAGGTGAATCCGCGGTCGCTGTTTGAGCGGATGTTTGGGACGGTTGACCCGAGCCTGGACGCGGCGACGCGGGCGCGGCGGGCATTGTATAAGAAGAGCATTTTGGACGCGACGCGGGAGACGACGGCGTTGTTGGTTGGCTCCTTGGGCGCGCAGGACAAGCGAAAGATGGACGAGTATTTGACGTCGATCCGGGAAGTCGAGGCGCGGATTAAGAAGGCCGAGAGTGACCCGGAGATTCCGATGGGCGAAAAGCCGTCGGGGATTCCGTTTGCCTATACCGAGTACGTGAAGTTGATGTTTGATTTGCAGGTGGTGGCGTTCCAGTCCGATATTTCGCGGGTTTCGACGATGATGTTGGGGCGGGAAGGGAGTGTGCGGACGTATCCCGAGATTGGCGTGCCGGATCCGCATCATCCGTTGACGCACCATCGCGGGCATCCGGATTTCATTGAGAAAGTCATCAAGATTAATACGTTCCATGTGCAGTTGTTCTCGTATTTTGTGGAACGGCTCAAGGCGACGGCGGACGGGGATGGGACGTTGCTGGACCACTCGACGATTCTGTACGGGGCGGCTCTCAGCGATGGGAATCAGCACTCCAATCACAACCTGCCGTTGGTTGTGGCGGGGCATGCGGGCGGACAGAAGGGCGGTTTCCATATGGCCGCGCCGAAGGAGACGCCGGCGGCGAACCTGTTTGTCGACATGATGAACCGGGCTGGGGTGAAGGCGGAGAAGTTCGGGGATAGTACGGGGCGGTTGGTGTTGACCGCGTAATTTTGGACACACTTCGGGTGTGTCTCGTCGTTTTTTGGGTTACATTACGGGCCGGATTTCGGTTGCCGGCGGGCTGTTGACGATGGTTTGGGCCGGGGTCGGAGCCGGGATTTCGGTTGTTTCGGACTCCGTTGGCGGCGGCGTTTCGGGCTCTTCGTTTGTTTTCAATGATTCTTGGGAGGGTCCTTGATTGGCTGCGAATTTCTTTAGGCGCATGATGTCGCGTTCCAGTCTTGAGATCGTGGACTGGTGGCGGTTGATGCGCACTTCCAGGCGGTAGACTAGCGAGCCGGGTTTGCAGGCTTCGAGTTCGGCTTGGAGGACTCCGCCGGTGTTGGCGTGGAGTTCGGCTAGTTCGGAGCGTCTTACTAGCATTAGGCGCGCCAGTTCCCAGTGGGCGAAGGTGAGTTCATCGACACGGGTGGCGATGTATTCGTCTTCGGGTTGCCAGTATTTGTAGAAGGATTCTCTGAGTTTGAGGAAGCCTTCCTGGCTGACCGATTGTTTGAGGGTTTCTTCGGTGGCGTAGAGACCGTGGGTGAAAGTCGCGGTTCTGGCTTTGAGGAGGCCTTCGGGCGTTTTCGGGCCTTGGCTTTTGGCGCCGTTGATCCGGGCGGATTCGGCGCGGCGGTTGGAGTGTTTTTGCAATCTCATAGTTTTAGGCTATGGGGTGGTTGGCTAGTAACCGACGTTATTGGTTTTTGAGGTGTGGCTGTAGGTTGTTGGTGGGATTGGGGTTAGCGGTTGAAAAATAAATCCATTTCCCTTGTGACTGACTTTTCCACAGGGTGGGTTTTGTCCTTCTGCGGGGTGGGTCGCGTCTATGGGGACACTGCTGTGTTTGGGTTACGGGCCGAATTTTGTTGGTGGTTTTGCCCGCAGTGTCCCCGGCGTGGTGGTACGTTTTACGGGGAATGGGGATAAGGAGAAATTGGTAATTGCGGTGACTTCTGTCCCTAATTTTACAGGGCGGGTTTTTCTGAGGGCATCGGAATGAAGGGGTAGGAGATAATCGGTGAACGAGGTGGCTGTCCCCGGTTTTATGACGTTTGAGGGGGACCCGTCGACGGTGTTCATGGATCCTCTCGCCTTGACGTTTCCGGATCCTGCCCATTCGATCGCGGAGCATCGCGAGATCACTATCGGCTGTACAATGAGTGGTCAGTGCGTATTTGTTTCCCATTGCCTTCGACGGGGGCGAATCCGAATCATCAGTACACGGGCGGAGAAACGACAATATGAAGAAGGAATTGGCGTCACCGAGTAAGGATGAATTGCTGCCGGAATATGACCTATCGCAATTGAAAGGCGGTGTCCGGGGGAAGTACTACGCAGAGGCTCAAGTAGGAACGAACCTTGTCCTGATCGAGCCAGATTTGGCGAAAGTATTTCCGGACAGCGCCGCTGTCAATCGGGCACTGAGGGTTGTGGCGGAAGCCGCGCAAACTGTTGCCAAGCCGCGCAAGCGCGCTCGGTAAGACGCGCTTGCGGACTGGTTTTTGTTGCTAGTCGAAGAAGCCGGAGTCTTCGGGGGAGAGGCGGGCTTTGGCGGCTTTGACGCGGAAGTTCACGCCGAGGCCGGGGGCGTCCCAGACGTCGATGAAGCCCTTCTTCACGATTGGGTTGGGGAGGCCTTCGATGATGTCGTACCACCATTCGGGCTGCCCATAGGGATACTCGAACGCGATGAAGTTTTGGGGGAGGGCGGCGGCCAGGTGGACGTGGGCGGCGAGGCCGATTAGACCATCAAAGATCCCGTGGGGGGCGACGGCGATGCTGTGGAGATCGGCGTATTCGGCGATCCACTTGAACTCGCCGATGCCACCAACGTCTTCGGGGTCGGGGCCGAGGACGTCGACGGCTTGTTTTTCGATGAGGTCCTTGAAGTTCTGGCGGTTGTAGATCTGCTCGCCGGTGTGGATGGTGGCACTGGTGGCCTGTTTGAGGTCGCGGTAGAGGTCGGCGTTGGGGTAGGGGGTGTAGTCGCCTGTGAGCAGGTCTTCGAGCCAGGTGAGGCGCATGGGTTCGCAGGCTTTGGCGAAGGTGATGGCGTCCTTGATCATGAAGCCGGGGCCGCAGTCGAGGGCGAGGCCGACCTGGTCGCCGAGCACCTTCTTCATGGCTTCGGCGCAGGCGAGGATGTGGTTCATGCCGCGTTCGGTGAGGATGCCTTTGTTGGGGTGGGAGGCGCCGCCGCGGGGTTCGTCATACCACATGTCGGGGATGGCCTTCATCATGTTGGCGTTGTGGAACCCGACGGCCATTTTGATGAGTGTGTAGCCTTCCTTGGCTTCCTTCATCTGCTGGACGTTTTCGGCGTAATCCTTGGGCATCTGGCCGTTCATCGGGGGGCGGAAGCCGCCGTTGTAGACGCGGACGCGGTCGCGGATTTTGCCGCCGAGCATTTTGTAGACGGGCTGGCCGGCGACTTTGCCGGCGATGTCCCAGAGGGCGATTTCAATGGCGCTGACGGCGGCGCCCCAGGGCTTGAAGGCGCCCATGCGGCGGATTTGCATCATCACGTTTTCGACGTCCGTCGGGTCGTGGCCGATGAGGTACTTCTTGTAGAACATGACCATGGGCTTGAGGTAGTCCTTGTAGGACTCGGCCTGGCCGAAGCCGGAGATGCCCTGGTCGGTAACGATGCGGACCACGGGGCTTTTGCCGATGATGGCGCATTTGAGATCGGTAATTTTGATCTTGGGGCGGGAGGCGGGGAGGGTTTGGGAGAGCAGGCGGGAGGCGGCCGCGGCGGGGAGGGTGCTGATGAGACCTCTGCGAGTCCAGTTGTTCATGGGTGGTTCGTTTCGGTCTCTATTCTATATCGTGGGCGGTTGTGCAGGCTTGTCGCTGCCTCTGGCGGGTTTGCGGCGTTTGTTTTACGGGGGGTGGGGGTAGGGGAAATGGGGTGAACGTGGTGGCTGTCCCCGGGTTTTGTAGAATTGGGGGGTGAATGATGTTCAGTTGATTACTCTTGATCCGGCGCATTTTCATGCGGCCCTTGTGCAGAAGGAAATGTATGCGGGCGTTTCGCCGCGCGTGGCGGTTTATGCGCCGCTCGGGTTAGATCTGACCGAGCATTTGACACGGGTGGCTCGGTTTAACATCCGCGCGGCGGAGCCGACGGCTTGGGAACTCGATATTCATACCGGCGGGGATTCGCTGGGGCGGATGCTGGCGGAACAGAAGCCGGGGAGCGTGGTTGTCCTTTCCGGGCGGAATGACGCGAAGATTGAGCGCATTCAACGGTCGGTGGCGGGCGGGTTTCATGTGCTCGCGGATAAGCCTTGGATTTTGAAGTCCGAGGATTTGCCGCGCGTCGAGGCCGCGCTTGACGATGCCGATGCGCGGGGCGTGATTGCTTACGACATCATGACCGAGCGGTATGAGATTACTTCCATGCTGCACCGGGCGCTGGTGAATACGCCGGGGGTGTTTGGGACGCTCGAGACCGGGAGCGCGGAGAAGCCCGCGATTTATATGGACAGCATGCACCGGTTGTTGAAGACCGTTGCGGGCGTGCCGATGATGCGGCCGGTGGAGTTCTTCGACATTCTGGCGCAGGGCGAGGCGCTGAACGACGTTGGCACGCACCTGGTGGACCTGGCGCAGTGGATTGCGTTTCCGGACATGGCGTTGGACTATCGCACCGATATTCAGATGCTGGCGGCGCGGCGTTGGCCGACGACGTTGAGCGCGGAGCAGTGGGAGCGGGTGACGGGGGCGAAGCGGGATCGTCCGTTTGATTATTATGGGAACAATTTTGTGTCCTATACGCTGCGCGGGGTGCATGTGGCAATGGATGTGCGTTGGGATTTGGAGGGCGTGAGCGATACGTACGTGGCGTCGTTCCAGGGGACGAAGTCGCGGATTGATGTGCGGCAGGGAGAGGCGGAGAACTTCCGTCCGGAAGTGTATGTGGTGCCGAATTCGCCGGAGCTGGTGGAAGAGGTTTTTGCGGCGCTGCGGGGCGGGTTGGATGGGTTTGCGGGCGTGGATGTGGAGGACGCGGGCGGGGAGTTCCGGTTGGCGATTCCGGAGATGTACCGCGTGGGGCACGAGGCGCATTTTGCGGAAGTGACTCGGCAGTTTTTTGCGTATTTGGCGGACCCGAAGTCGCTACCGGCTTGGGAGAAGCCGAATATGGTGGCGAAGTATTATGTGTCGACGAAGGGCGTGGAGATGGCGGGGTTGCAGCAGGGCTGATTTTAGGGAATGATTGGGGCACGGAGGGTTCGACCATGGACGTGCCCCGCAGAGGATTCTTAGGCGCCGGGTTGGCGGCGGTGACGGCTGGAATGGCGCGGTCGGATACGCCTCGGTATTTTGATCTGCATCCGTTTATCCGGGCGAATCCGAAAGCCGTGTTTATTCGCCGGACGAAGGTGGCGGGGCGGTTGGACTTTGTGGGGATGCGGCGGGAGGGCCTGCACCTGGGGCGGCGGATTTTTGAGTCGCGGTTGGACGGCGGGATTCCGTTGACGCACCGGGTGGTGTTGAAGCCGAATGTGCTGACGGTGCGGGAGAATGGCGTGCAGGTGAATTGGGGGACGGACGCCGACTTTTATGACGGGTTGCTGACGGCGTTGCACGAGACGGGGTTGCGGCGGTTTCACTATGTTGAAGCCAACTATCGGTCGTCGCGGTGGAGTGAGAAGTACGACAATGTCCACGAGCGGCTGGGGGTGGACGTGCTGGAGCCGCAGCGGCGGGCGGCGCATTACAAGCGCGAAGAGGGGATGAATTGGGCGAAGCCGGATGACGCGGTGGTCTATGGCCGGGTGCCGCATTATCCGCCGATTCACGAGCCGGACACGTGGCTGTTTAACATCGCCAAATGGCGGTCGCACGGGATGTGTTTGACGCAGGCGTGCAAGAACGCGCAGGGGTTGGCGGTGTGGCCGTTTCAGCGGTTTTGTCCGGGGTGGGCGATGGTGACGGGCGTGCCGGATTTCATGAAGCCGTTCATTCAGAAAGACGTGGTGGCGCGGGTGGGGCGGTATCTGGAGAGTCATAAACGGATGGGGTATGGGCGGTATGCGAGCGAGGCGGATTTGGGGCCGGAGCGGCAGGAGATCTGGGCGCACAAGACTTGCGACCACTTGAGTACGCTGCGGTTTGGGCTGCACATGGTGGAGGCGATTTATGCGAAGAATGAAGACCCGGCGGACCCGGTGCGGGAGTATTTGCCGAATTTTGTGATGTTCGCGAAAGACCCGTTTCGGCTGGATCTGGTGGGGTTATGGCTGGGCGGGCACGAGCCGGGGAACGTGCATTTTTACCGGATTGCGAAGGAGCGGGGGCTGAGCGACACCTTCAATCCGTGGGAGGTGGAGGTGTATGAGTGGACCGATGACGGGCCGGTGCGGCGGCGGTTGACGGATTTTCCGCGGACTATGTTGAAGACGTATTATCTGCAGAAGCCGGGGGAGCCGGAGTTTCACCTGGTGAATGAGCGGTTTGATTATGACCGGGTGAAGTTGTAGGGGGCAGGGCGACGCGGAAGTGGTAGGCGGTGACGGTGAGGCGCTCGCGGAAGTAGAAGCGGTGCGCGGATTCGCGTTGGACACCGGAGTCGAGGTGGAGCTCGCCGCAGTGGTGGGCGGTGGCTTGTTGTTTGAGCCAGTCGAGGAGGAGCTTACCGTAGCCGGCGGAGCGGGACTGCTGATCGGTATTGAGATCGTCGACGTAGAGGATGCGGCCGCAGTAGAGCATCTCCATGAATCGGTAACCGGCGACGGCGCGGACTTCGCCGTTTTCGAGCACGGCGGCGAGGTGGTAGCCGTCGGACTGCATCATGCGGCGGATAGTGGGGAGATAGGCGTCCGCGGCGATGGCGGGGCGGAGTTGGCGCATGACGTCGCGGGTTTGGAGGATCTGTTCGTCGGAGAGGGCCTGGAGGATGGAGACGTTGTCCGGCATGTTACTTGTGATTGGCGGGTTCGGAGACGGGTTTGCCTTTGTCCTTGAGCATGACGACGAGGATTTTGGCGGGTTTGGTGGGGCTGGCGTTTTTTGAGACGGAGTGGATGTCGGAGGGCTTTTCGTAGAACGTCTCGCCGGGGCCGAGTTGTTTTTGTTCACCGCCGGCGACCTGCATGATGACCGTGCCTTCGAGGACGTAGACGAATACGTGGGCGTGGTGGCGGTGGGGGGCGGAGGCGTGGCCGGGGGGGAGGGTGACGGTGATCATGGTGGCCTCCTTGCCCTGGAATTCCGGGAGGTCCTTGGTTAGCAGTTGGGCGACGGTGGCGCCTTGGGGGAAGGCGGCGAGGGAGGAGGCTAGGAGGAGCAGGAGGCGCATGGTTTAGTGTAGCTGGTGAAACTAGTGGCAGCCGAGGCAGGTGAAGGTTTTGCCGTGGCAGTTGGCGCAGGTGGTGCGGTCCATGGTGGCTTTCTTGCGGTTGTGCTCGTCGAGGAAGTTGGCGACGTGGGTGGCGGGCTTTAGCGACGGTACGTTGTCGTGGCACTTTTCGCAGGAGAAGGGCGGGTCGATTTTGTTGTGGCAGAGCAGGCAGTCGGCCATGTGGGGGAAGACGCTGGCGGTTTTGACGTCTTGTGATTGCTCGATGCCGTGGTGGCAGCCGGCGCAACTGTTTGTTGTCTCGAGGTGTTGCGGGGACTTGGTGTCGAGGTATTTGTTGGCGGTGATGGCGGCCCGGATCATGGGCGCGAGGTTGCCCATTTTTGTGTGCAGTTGGTGGTTGAAGCGGTCTACTTTTCGGGCCGTGGGCGCGCCGGGGGCGCGGCCGTCGGTGTGGCAGGATTTGCAGGCCTCGGCGGTGGGCAGGTTGTTGTCCTCGGCCTTGGTGCTTTGACTGATTGTCTGGTGGCAGGTGGTGCACGCCAGCTTCATGGCCAGGTGCTGCTGGTGCGAGAACGGTTTGTTCTGCGCGGCGGCGGTGATGGCCAGGGCGAGCGCCAGGGCTAGGCTTTGTACGAGATACGCCACACTTTGTTTCCCCCGTCGTCGGTGAGGAGCAGGCTGCCGTCGGGCTGTTGGAGAAGGCAGGTGGGGCGGCCCCAGACTTCGCGCTTGTCGGGCGAAATCATCCAGCCGGTGAGGAAGTCTTCTTTGGGGCCGGCGATCTTGCCGTTTTTGAAAGGGACGAACGCGACGTTGTAGCCGGTGCGTTTGGAGCGGTTCCAGGAACCGTGTTGGCAGATAAAGGCGCCGTTGCGGTACTTGGCGGGGAACATTTTGCCGGTGTAGAAGAGGTGATCGATCACCGCGACGTGGGCGCCGAGGATCATGTCGGGCTCGATTGTTTTCTTCACCATTTCGGGGTTGGCGCCTTTGTTCATAGGGTCTTCGTTGGGACCGGTGTAGGCGTAGGGCCAGCCGTAGAAGGCGCCCTTTTGGATTTTGGTGAAGTAGTCGGGGACGAGGTCGTCGCCCAAGGTGTCGCGCTCCTGGATGGCGGCCCAGAGGGCGGTGGTTCCGGGGTAGAAGCGGAGGCCGATGGGGTTGCGGGTGCCGGTGGCGATGGTTTCGTGGGCGGAGCCGTCGAGGTTGTAGGCGTGAATGGCGGCACGGCGGGGATCTTCGCCGGGGGTGGAGTTGGACTCCGAGCCGACGGTGACGTAGAGGCGGTTGGCCTTTGGGTCTATTAACAGGGTGCGGGTGTTGTGGCCTTTGCCGAGGCCGGCGTAGGAGATGATCTCGGTGCCTTTGCCGGCGGTTTGGGTTTTGGCGTCGTAGGGGTAGGTTTTGATGGACGTGGGTTCGCCGACGTAGAGGATGCCTTTGTGGAGGGCGAGGCCGTAGGGGCGGTCGAGGTTTTCGATGATTTTCTTTTTCGTCTTGCCGTCTTTGGAGAGGACGAAGACGGCGCCATTGGCGACGGTATCGGACAGGATGATTTCCTGGGAGGGGCCGTGGACCATGAAGCGGGGGCGCTGGAAGTCGCCGGTGGCGAAGTCTTCGATGGCGAAGCCCTGTGGGAGTTTCAGCTGGGCGCCGTCGGGGCGGGGGATGACCTGGGCCCGGTTGGTCACCGAGGGGGTGGCGTAGGGGGCGGGGAGGTCGAACTTCTTTTTCTGGGCGACGGCGAGGCCGGTGGAGGCCAGGGCGGAGAGGGTGAAGAGGCGGCGCTGCATGGTTGTTGTTGCTCCGAACTCATCAGTGTACCGGAGTTCTGGCGGGGGGAGCCTCTTTCTGGTGGTAGAGGGACATGAGTTCATCCCATTCGACGTGGACCTGGCCGGCGCGGTTCTTTTCCCAGCTGGAGAGGGCTTCCATGGCGGCGTGATCGATGTAATTGAGGCCGCGCATGTGGACGTGGAGGTCGGCGGTTTGGGGGAGGGCCTCGAGGGCGTCGGTGAAGCGGGGAAGGTTGATGAAGCTGGCGGAGCCGAGGAACTGGGCGTCGATGCGGTCGCTCAAGGGGTCCTGGTCCACTTTCACTTCGAGTTTGGAGATGGCCCAGAGGAGCTTGATGATCGACAGGGCGATGCCGACGCCGATGCCGGCGAGGAGGCTTGCGCAGACGATGGTGAGGGTTGTGAGTACGGCGATGGCGGCGACGTCCCAGCCGTATTTATTGAGATGGCGGAAGGTGGGGAGATCGAGCAGTTTGATGCCGGTGAAGACGAGGATGGCGGCGAGGGAGGCGGTGGGGACCAGTTGCAGGACGCCGGGGAAGGCGACGACGAGAATGAGCAGCCAGACGCTGTGGAAGACGGTGGCCATGCGGGTTTTTGAGCCGGCGTTGACGTTGGCGGCGGAGCGGACGATGACGCCGGTCATGGGGAGGGCGCCGAGGAGGCCGCAGAGGGTGTTGCCGACACCTTGAGAGAAGAGTTCGCGGTCGTAGTTGGTCTTTTGTTGGCCTTTGGCCATTTGGTCGACGGCGGCGGCGGAGAGAAGTGTTTCGGCGCTGGCGATGAAGGCGAGGGCGAGGGACTCCCAGAAGATCTCCATGGAGAAGAGGCCGAGGATGTTCCAAGGGTGGGTGATGGTCATGGAGTCCGCGAGGGAGCCGGGGAGTTTGACGTAGTGGATCTGCCACTGGCCCCATTGAGCGAGCGTTGTGCCGGCGATGACGCCGAGGAGGGCGCCGGGGATGGTTTTGAGGCGGCCTTGGGCGAGGGCGGTCCAGGTGAGCATGACGCCGAGGGTGACGAAGCCGACGATGGCGGCCATGTGGTGGTCGTGATCGAGATCCTGGAAGAGGAGGGAGACCGATTCGGGGATGGCGGCGAAGTTGGCGAGGCCGCTGGGTTTGGGGGTGTGGTCCACCATGACGTGGAACTGGGCGGCGAAGATGAGGGCGCCGATGCCGGCGAGCATGCCGTGGATGACGGCTGGGGAGATGGAGCGGAAGAGCTGGCCGGCTTTCAGCAGGCCTGCGGCGACTTGGATGAGCCCGGCGAAGAGGACGATGGGGCCGAGCATGGCGATCCCGTGTTCCTGGATGATTTGGAAGACGATGACGGAGAGGCCGGCGGCGGGGCCGCTGACCTGGAGGGGGCAACCGGAGAGAGCGCCGACGAGGAGGCCGCCGATGATGCCGGTGACGAGACCCGCCGCGGGGGGCACGCCGGAGGCGATGGCGATGCCCATGCAGAGGGGGAGGGCGACAAGAAATACCACGACGGAACCGAGGAGGTCCTCCCCAATAAACTGGGTCTTCATGTTGGTGATCCTGGGGTGCGGGTCTAGACGGAGGCGAGGGCCGGTTCGTCGATGGGCATGGTGTCGAGCGGGACGAAGGCGTTGTGGTCCCTCGACCAGGATTGGATTTCGCCGTCTTCGATCTGGTACATCCAGCTATGGAGCTGGAGACCGCGTTTGACGATGGCGGCAGCGACGGAGGGGTGGGTCTTCAGATTGTCCATCTGGGCGAGGACGTTCTGGCGGGCGAGTTCCATGACCATTTCGGTATCGGATTGGCCTTCGCAGATTTCGTCGACGACGGCGCGGGCACGGGCGCCGTATTGGAGCCAGTTGGAGACGTTGGGGAGTTTGGCGACACGTTCGGGGTGGAGGAGGCCGTGCATGACGCCGCAATCGGAATGGCCGCAGACGATGATGTGTTTGACTTCGAGGACGCGGACGGCGTATTCGATGGTGGCCGAGACGCCGCCGTTGTGATCGCCATGGGCGGGGATGATGTTGCCGGCGTTGCGGCAGATGAAGAGTTCGCCGGGGCTGGACTGCATGAGCATGTCGGGGACGATGCGGCTGTCTGAACAGGTGATGAACAGGCTGCGGGGCTGTTGGCCGCACGCGAGGCGACGAAAATCTTCTTCATGAGAGGGGTACACTTCCGTACGGAATTTTTTGTACCCGGAGACGAGTTTACGCATAGAGACTCCTGGACCCTGTGGTGTTTATGGTTGTCGTTGGAAATGGGGAGCGGGGACTATGCGCGAGCGGGGGGAGGGCGGGGAAGGGACTGCGGGGAGCGGGGTGCCTGCGCCGGGGCTGGGATGGCACGGGCGGCGAGGAGTTCGCCGGCGGTGAAGGCTGGGTTGGCCTTGGGGGCTGGAGTGATTTCGACCGGGAGGGGGCCGAAGGGCTTGCCGGCGTTGACGGAATTGGTTTGGAAGACGCAGTGGCCTTGGGCGTGGCCGGGGCAGGCGCGGTGGCGCGGGCTGCGTTGGGAACGGGAACGCTGTTGCTGGCGGGTGAGCCGGTCCGGCGTTTGGATGCTGGCGCCGGTGAGCGCAAAGGAAGCGGCGAGCAGCAGCGCAATGGCGCTGAGCCCGAAGTTCCGAATTTTGCGCGCGAGCGGCAACATCCTACCCATTATATCGAGTTAGATGAATGCATTATTACTTTCGCGTCTATTTCCTGGCGGTGAAGGAGATGGTGTGGTCGAAGGGGGTGACGCCGGTGAGGAAGATGCTGGGGCCTTCGAGGCGGGGGCGGGAGCCGCGGACGTCGAGATAGGTGTGGTCGGCGCGGCCGGGGCCGATTTGGATGGTCTCACCGCCGGCGGAGATTTCGGCCTGGCCTTTGCGGAGGAGCCAGGTGTCTTTGGGGGGGCCGAGTTTTTCGGCGCCGGTGATTTGGACGCCTTCGCGGAGGTTGATTTCGATGGCGAGGGGGACTTCATCGGTGCCGTTGGCTTCGATACGGAGGTTGCAGCCGGTGGGGGTTTCGGTGACGGTGGCTTTGTAGCGGAGGTTGCAGACTTCGGTGCGCTGGCGTTCGTGGCGGGTGTTGTCGTAGGTCTCTGTTGTGATTTTGCGGGTGGGGGTGAAGGGCTGGTAGTAGCCGGCGTCGAGGTCCTGGGTGAGGACGTAGCTGGCGCCTTCCCGGGTTAGGGTTTTGGAGGAGAACTGGCCCTTGCCGAAGAAGGCGGAGGAGAAGCGAACGGCGTTGACGACGACGGCACCGTGGCGAAAGGTGAAGAAGCGATCGCGGCTTTTGAGGACGCTGATGCTCTTGGGGCCGCGGCGGATGCGGGCGAGGCCGATGGTGTTGTAGAGACGGTCGTAGTTGTCGGGGAGGGGGCGGTTTTCGGGGAGATTCGTTAGGAATTGGGGCCAGCGGATGTGATAGGACGCCGAGCCGTAGACGGCGTCGAACTGGCGGGCGAGGTTGGCGTATTGGCCGTTTTGATCCTTCCAGGCCATGTAGGCGAGGGGGGGCCAGTGGTTGGAGAGGGTGCCGCGCTGGTTGAGATCCTGGCGGCGGGAGATTTCGGTGACGACCTCGCCGTCGGCGTGGAGGAGGTAGAGGGAGGCGTTGAGATTTTTTCGGACGGGATCGAGGTATTCGGGGCGGTTGAGCCAGTCGGCGATGAGGACGAAGGCGCGGTTGCAGATGCCGTTGTAGCCGATGGTGGAGCGTTCGGTGTACTGGCCGTCGTCATCCTGGTCGATGCCTTCGGCGAGCCATTGTTCGGCGCGGTTGAGATATTTGGGGTCGTTGTAGAGCTTGTAGAGGCCGGCGAGGGCGGAGCTGGCGACCCAGCGGTGGTTGGGGGTGTGCATGCCGCCTTTGACGAGGCCGTTGCCGGCGCGTTCGACGGCGGGGAGGAGCCATTTTTCGAGATCGGTGAAGCCGTACTGGCGGGCGTTCATGAGGGTGACGCTGGCGCCTTGCATGATGAAAGCGGTGTCGGGCGGGGAGTTGAAATTGGTGATGGGGAGGTTCCAGTTGCCGTCCTTTGTTTGGGTGTTGCCGAAGGCCTGGGCGGCCATTTGCATGCGTTCGGCGACGCGGGCGGAGTTGTGGTGGCGGGACTGGGGGTGGAGGTAGGCGGTGAGGAAGCCGTCGAGGATTCCCATGGGGGTGCCGCCGTAGAAGAGGCCGTCGTCACCGGGGTAGGCACCGTAGTATTTGTGGGATTTGTCGGTGATTTGTTTGGCGATGTAGGAGTCGACGGCTTTGTCGAGGTTATCGATTTTGGATTGGGGGAGTTTGGGAGGGGCGGTGGTTGCGGTTTGGGCGAGGGCTAGGGAGGAGGAGGCGAGGACGGATCGTCGTGTCATTCTTTCGGTTTCTTAATGCGGGTGGTATTAATAGGGTAGCGCGGGTGGGGGTGGATTATGAAGGTTTCTCATCAATCGTGGTGTTTCCAGGGTGCATGCGCGCATGCAGGATGCGTGTGATGAGTACTTGTTTTCGATTTACCCGGTAGTAAACTACGTGCCGATTGTGCTCGAATTTTCGAAGGCTGGGACGTAAGGGGTCACACGCGCGACCGAGTGAAGGGCTGGCTGCGAGCATGCGGCAGCAATCGTCCAATCTATTCATATATCGAAATGCTTGTAGCTCTCCCCACGTTTCGCGTGTGTACAGGAAGATGTTCCGGAGATCTGCCTCCGCTTTGTTGGAAAAGCGTATGGTCGGCAAGTGTCAGATGTTCTTAGGGATATTGAACTCGGCGCGGAGGCGGGCAAAGACGTCGCCTTCTGCGATACCGCTGGCGTCGCCTTCGTCGATGGCGGCGCGGAGGGCGGCGAGTTTTTCTTCGTATTCGCGTTCGTCGCGTTCGAGGCTGCGGAGGGCGGCGCGGACGACTTCGCTCGCGTTTTCGTAGCGCCCGGTTTTGACTTTGTCGAGGATGAATTGGTCGAGCTCGTCGGTGAGGTTGACGTTGCGGGTGGGCATGCTTGTAGTCATGTTAGCAAGGATTGCCAATGGAGAGAGTTGGTTAGACTTTGGGTAGGGAGCGCGTTGTATGGATCGGGAAGAGATTAACTGGATGGAATGCGAATAGATTCCAGGGAAGGTGTCGGGGAGGCCGATTGTCCGGGGGACGCGGATTCTGCCCGATGCTGTTGTGAATAGTTTCGATTTGGGTGAGAGTATCGCGGATTTGCAGGAAGGGTTTCCCTCGTTGACGGTGGCGCAGATCGAGCGGTTGATTGCATTTGCTGATACGCGCAG
>CANIVU010000023.1 GCA_947470805.1 Acidobacteriota bacterium
AGCGTGACGAGGCCGGTGGCGTCTTCCGGAAGAATGGCGTTGATCTGGTTGGGACCGGCGTACTGGAGGCCGAGGGGGGTGACACCAGCGAGTAACTGGGTGCTGGCCAGCGTGGTGGGCAGAGGGAGCGACTGGGCGGCAGCGCTTTCGGTGGTAAGAGAGGCGCCCCATAGGGTGACATACATGCCGGGGGCGAGGGAGCGGGTGTACAAGGGGCCGGAGGCTGGGAGGACGGCGGCGGCGACGGGGCCGGGCTTCACAACGCTGACCGAATAGAGGCCGCCGGTGACCGATTGATTGGACGTGACGTTGCCGGTGGTGAGGGCGACGGTCAGGTTTTGCGGACCGGTGGCGATGGATTCGGCGTAGTGGAAGTCCAGGACTTTGGCGAGTTGCGTGGAGCCGGCGGTGACGCTGTTGACGTTAGTCAGGATGGCGTTGTCCTTATCGCGGGCGAGGACGAGGAGGCCGCCCCGGGTGGAGCCGGTGGCGTCGGCTTCGAGAGAGCTGCCGAGAGTGCGCCATTCTTCGGTGCCGGAGATGAAGCTCTTGATGATGCGCCAGGAGAGGTGGTCGTCGCTATTGACGTTGGCGATGTAGGGCGGGCGGGCGCAGCTGGCGGCGGCCAGGGCGAGCAGGCCGGAATCGGTGTGGCAGTAGGGGACGGTGCGGGTGCGGGCAGGGTCGCCGGCGAAGGAGAGGGAGGCGGAGGGGACGGGGACAAGGCCATCGGACCCGCCGGTGACGGAGCCGGCAACGGAGATGGCGTCAACACCACGGAGATCATCACCGCCCTGGTTCCAGGTGGCCAGGTCGTAGATGAAGCGGCTGCCGGGGAGGATCTGGCGGACCTGCGGATCGGAGCCGCCGAAGGCGAGGAGCGTGGGGGCAAGGCCGGGGCCGAAGTGAGGCGTGGCGAGGAAGACGGCTTTGCGGATTTTGTGGTTGGCGGGAGGGAGGAAGGTGCCGGGGGTGGCCTGCTTGCCAGCAAGGTAAGAGCGGAGGATGAGGCCGCCCATGGAGTGGACGACGACGTCGACCTGCGGGGCGTTGACGGCGGCAATGCGGGTAGCGAGGGCGCTGGCGATGTTTTCGATGGAGGGGCGGGTAGAGCCGGCGGGGGCGGCGACGGCGCAGTTGTTGAAGAAAATGACTTCGCGGCCGAGATCGCGGAGCTTCTGCGGCAGCTGGCCGAAGGTGCTTTCGGCGGTGACAGCTTCGCAGGGCGGGACCTGGTAACCGTTGATGAGGACGACGGGCTGGGCGAGTGCTGGAAGGGCAAGAAGTAAAAAGTGTAAATACCGCATGGGCCTATTGGAACACGAAGGGATCGGCGGTTGCCTGGGCCCGCTCCATGAGGGCGCCGCGCATCTCGTCGGCGACCTGTTTGTGGAGGGCGGAGGGCTTGGCGAGGAGGTTGTTCACCTCGCCGGGATCCTTATCGAATTCGTAGAGCACCTGGCGGCCGGACTCCCATACGATGTACTTGTAGTAGCGGGTGCGGACGAGGCGGTAGGGCTCGACGGCGCGGGCGGGGGTGAGTGCTTCGGGGCGGCCGTCGGTCCAGGAGGCGTAGGCGTGTTCGCTTTCGGGGCGGCCACCGGAGAGGATGGGTTTCAGGCTATTGCCGGCGAGAGGGAGAGCGGGTTTGACGCCGGCGTAGTCGAGAAAGGTGGAGGGGAGATCGACGCTGGCGACGGGGACTGGATCTTTGCCACGGGCCTTTACGAGGCCGCCGGAGACGATGTAGGGAACGCGGATGGACTCTTCCCAGGGGTGCACTTTGCCGTCGAGGCCTTTGGTGCCGCAGAGGTAGCCGTTGTCGCCGAGGAAGACGACGAGGGTGTTTGCCCACTGGCCGGAAATTTCGATGGCGTTGAGGACGCGGCCGATCTGGGCATCCATGTGGGAGATGACGGCGTAGTAAGTGGACCAATCGAAAGGCTTGGCGTCTTTGGGATGGGCAGAGGGCGGCAGGGGGTTCTTCGGGCGATAGGCGTCCAGGGCCGTCCAGGGCGTGTGGGGCGCGTTGTAGGTGAGCCAGAGCAAATACGGACCCCGGGCGGCGCGAACAACGTCCACAGCGGCAGTGGAGAGCAGTTCGGTGATGTGACCGGGGGTGGGTTCGTCCTTGCCGTCGATGCCGTGCCGGAGGAGCGGGTCCACGTACTTGCTGCCGCCGCCGCGGAGCCAGAGAGGGGCAGAGGAGAAGCCGCAAGCTTGGGGGGTGTCGGTGATGTGCCATTTGCCGACCAGATGAGTGGCGTAGCCGGAGCGGCGAAGCTGTTCGACAACGGTGGGGCCGAGGCCGGGTTTGAAGGCGAGGGCGCCGTTGGAACGAAGGCCGTTCTGGTAGGACTCGATGCCGGAGAGGAGAATACCGCGGCTAGGGCCGCACTGGGGCGTGCTGACGATGCCGTGGGTGAAGTTCACGCCGCGTGAGGCGAGTTTGTCGAGATTGGGTGTGGAGATGTTGGGATTGCCGGCGGCGCCGAGGCACTGGTAGTGATGATCGTCGGAGCAGATGAAGACGATGTTGGGACGGGGGGCGGACTGGAGCGCGGCGGCGGCCAGGAATTGACGGCGAGAGAGCACCAGAAAATGATAGCGAAAAAGGCGAAAGCCGCCCGGCCTCGGTTCGCGGAGGCGGGCGGCTTTCTTAAATCTCGTCTTGCGAGAGGGTGTTACGGACGGCCGACGTTTTCGGCTTGTAAGCCCTTCGGGCCAGTCTTGACCTCGAACTCCACCTCCGTGCCCTCATCGAGGGTCTTGTAACCATTCATTTGAATGGCGGAAAAATGGACGAAGACGTCCTCACCGCTGGCACGCTGAATGAAGCCGTAGCCCTTCGCAGCGTTGAACCATTTCACGACACCTTTTTCTCTCACTACCGATCTCCTAATGCTAAACACCATGCCGCGCCATGAGCGCCGTCAGAGGTAAAACCCTTCGGCCGAATGGGGAATATGCGGATGGCTTCTTGCTCGGAGTATTTTCTCAGAAGGTCCGGCGGAAGGCAAATTATTTTTTAAGCCATTCGTAACAATTTTCAGGCCAGCAGTTTTTTGACGAGTTCGCCGTGGACGTCGGTGAGGCGGAATTCGCGGCCCATGAAGCGGTATGTGAGGCGCAAATGGTCGAAGCCGAGGAGGTGGAGGATCGTGGCCTGGAGGTCGTTGATATGCACCTTATCTTCGAGGATATTGAGGCTGAAATCGTCGGTTTTGCCGATAACCTGGCCGGTTTTGATACCGCCGCCGGAGAGCCAGATGGAGTAGCCGTTGGGGTTGTGGTCGCGGCCGGCGTTGTCGGCATCTTCGGGGCGGCGCATCTCTGACATGGGCGTGCGGCCGAACTCGCCGGCCCAGACGACGAGGGTGTCTTCGAGCAGGCCGCGCTGCTTGAGATCCTTGATCAAGGCGGCGGAGGGCTGGTCGGTAGTTTTGGTTTGTTTGGGCAGGTTTTGATTGATGCCGGAGTGGTGATCCCAACTGGCGTGCATCAGCATGACGAAGCGGACACCGCGTTCGACCATGCGGCGGGCGAGGAGGCAGTTGGTGGCATAGGCATTGGGTTCCTTGCCGATGCCGTACATGTCGAGCGTGGCTTGGGACTCCTTGGAGAAATCGAGGAGTTCCGGGGAGCTGGCTTGCATCTTGTAGGCCAGTTCGTAGGAGTGGATGCGGGCGTTGATCTCTTCGTCGCCGGTTTGGGCCTGATGGAAGCCGTTCATGTCGCGAATGGCGTCGAGGCGGGCGCGCTGGGTCTTATCGCTGATGCCCGCGGGGTTGGTGAGGTAGAGAATCGGATCGCCGGTGTTGCGGAACTGGGTACCGGCGTAGGTGGATGGCAGGAAGCCGGAGGAGAAGTTATCGGTGCCACCAGAGGTGCCGACGCCGCTGGAGAGGACGACGAAGCCGGGGAGGTTCTCCGACTCGCTGCCGAGGCCGTAGAGGGCCCAGGAGCCCATGCTGGGGCGGCCGACTTGATTGTGACCGGTGAAGAGTTGGAGCTGGCCGGGGTGGTGGTTGAACTGATCGCTCTGCATGGAACGGACCAGGCAGATGTCATCGGCGATGGAGGCGGTGTGAGGAAGCAGGTCGCTCAGGTCCATGCCGGCCTGGCCGTACTTTTTGAACTTGCGCGGGCTGCCGAGGACGGCGGCGGTGGGCTTGATGAACGCCAGCTTCATGTCCTTGGTGAGCGAGGGCGGGAGCGACTTGCCGTGCCATTCGTTCAGCAGGGGTTTGGGATCGTAGAGATCCATCTGGCTGGGGGCGCCCTCCTGGAACAGGAAGATGACGCGTTTGGCCTTGGGCGCGAAGTGGGGCTTGCGGGGGGCGAGCGGATTGGCGGAGACGGGGGCGCCGTAGCCAGTGCGGGCGAACATGTCGCCGAGGGCGATGGTGCCAAGGCCACCGGTGAGTTTCTGGAAGAACTCGCGGCGTTTTTGAATAGCGAAAAAGTCCATGGTGGTTACTCGCGGTTGACGAATTCGTCGAGGTTCAGGAGGACGCTGGCAAGACCGGTCCAGGCGGCGTGTTCGGCGGCATCGATGCCGGGCACGGGGTGGACGGGGAGCGTCTTTTCATTGGCGAAGAGGGTGCGCTGCTGATCGAGATATTTCGACAGGCGTTCGACTTCTGCGGGGCGCGCGTCGCGGTTGAGAACGAGTTGCGCGGCGTACTGAATGCGGTCCCTGTTCACGGCCGGGCCTTCGCGGAGGAGGCGGAGGGCGAGAGTTTCGGCGGCTTCCAGGAAGACGGGATCGTTCAGTAGATTGAGCGCCTGGAGAGACGTGTTCGAGTGGCCACGGCGGCAGGCGGCGGTGGTGGAGCGAGGCGCGTCGAAGTTCATCAGCAGCGGGTACGGGGTGGTGCGCTGGAAGTGGATGTAGAGCCCGCGGCGGTACTGTTCGGTGCCAGGGCTGACTTCCCATTTCGTGCCGCGACCGTAGCCAAGCGAGGAGACGCCATCGGGCTGCGGAGGCTTGATGGACGGGCCGCCGAGCTTGGAGAGATCGAGCAGGCCGGCGGAGAAGAGGGCGGCGTCGCGAATGGTTTCGGCATTCAGGCGGACGCGCGACTGGCGGGCGAGGTACTTGTTTTCCGGGTCCTTTTCGGCGAGTTCGGGGCGGGCGTCGGAGGACTGCTTGTAGGTGGCCGATTGGACGATTTCGCGAATGATCTGTTTGCGGCTCCAGCCTTCGTCGCGGAACTTGGCGGCGAGGTAATCGAGCAGTTCGGGGTGGCTGGGGCGGGAGCCCATGATGCCGAAGTCTTCGGCGGTTTTGACGATTCCCTGCCCGAAGAGTTCCTGCCAGATTTTGTTGACGGTAACGCGGGCTGTGAGCGGATTTTCGGGGGCGGTGAGCCAGTTGGCGAGATCGAGCCGGGTGGCGCGGGCACCTTGTTTTTTCAGCGGCGGGAGGAAGGCGGGAGCGTCGGGTTCGACGGGGATGCCAAGCTGTTTAAAGTCACCGCGGATGCGGAGATGGGACTGCTGGGGGTTCGGCGTTTCGAGGAGCGTGTACGCCTGGGTGAGTTGCGGATAAGCGGCTTCGAGGTCCTTCAGTTTCTTGTCGAGCTCGTCGAACTTGATGTCCTTGTACGCCTTTTGACCGATGGCGAAGTGGTAGTTGCGAATGAAGTGGGTTTCGAGAATCCGCTTTTCGCGGGCAGTGCGTTGGGCGGCGGGGATCTTGATGATCTTGCCGCCATCGCCACCTTCGGTGAGCTTCAGGAGGCAGTCCCAGGCGAGGTCCCAATCGGTGCGGCGGCCGGGGTTCTTGAAGGCGTCGAGCATGTCGACTTCCCAGGCCGGCTGCTTTTCGCGCACTTTGTATTCGGCGATGAGGGCTTCACGTTTCTTTTCGAATTCGGCGGCTTTGCGGAGCCAGAGGCCGGTTTCGCCGGGAAGTGGCGCGTCGATGTCCTCCTCTTCGGCGTTATCGAAGAAGGCATACATCTGGTAGAAATCCTTCTGGCGGAAGGGGTCGTACTTGTGGTCGTGGCACTGGGCGCAGCCGGTGGTGAGACCGAGCCAGACGGAGCCGACGGTGGTGGATCGGTCGGCTACATTTTCGAATCGGAACTGGTTGTTGTCGATGCCACCTTCGCGATTGGTGAGGGTGTGGCGGCTGAAGCCGGTGGCGACCTTTTGCTCGACGGTGGCGTTGGGGAGCAGGTCGCCGGCGAGTTGTTCGCGGGTGAACTGATCGAAGGGCATGTCGCGATTGATGGCATCGATGACCCAGTTGCGCCAGCGCCAGGACCACGGGCGGGCCCAATCCTTTTCGTAGCCGTCGGAATCGGCGTAGCGGGCCTGATCGAGCCAGTGACGGGCCCATTTTTCACCGAATTGAGGGGAGGCGAGGAGGCGATCGATTTGCTTGTCGTAGGCGTTGGGAGAGGCGTCGGCGAGGAACGCCTGCATTTCGGCGGGCGTGGGGGGAATGCCCGTGAGGTCGAGCGAGAGGCGGCGGAGGAGGGTGGGTTTGTCGGCTTCTTTGGAGGGAGTCAGCGATTGCTTGGCAAGGGTGGCGCGGATGAAGGTATCGATGGCACCGGCGGGTTTGCGAATCGGTTGGAAGGCCCAGTGCGAAGAGGTGGACGCGGCCTTGGCGGCGGCACGGGTGGGGTATTGGGCACCCTGGTCGATCCAGGCTTTCAGGATGGCGACTTGTTCGGCAGGCAGACCTTTGGAGCCCATGGGCATGGCTTTCAAGCCGTTGGCGCCGGTGACGCGGTGGATGAGAGGACTGTCGGCGGATTGGCCGGGGAGGATGACTTTGCCGCCGTAGCCGCCGGCGAGGGCGGAGGGGCCGTCGTCGAGACGCACGCCGGAGGTTTGCTTGGAGGGACCGTGGCAGCCGTAGCATTTGGCGGCGAGGATCGGTTCGACTTGTTTGACGAAGTCGACGGGCTGCGCGGCCAGTAAGACGGAAGCGAAAATGAGGATCGCGACGATTTGTTGCACTTCCTTCATAGTACCGCCGAGCCGATTGTGCCCGGGACGAGGGGTGCTCGTCCCAGGGTTGTTTTATTGGGGTGGCGGATAGCCGAACCAGCGCTGGAGGCGACTGGAGCCGAAGACAGACTTTTCAGCGATGAACGCTTCGGAGGCGCCCAGGAACGATCCCGTTGGCTTGGGACCGGCGAGGAATTCCACGTCGACACGGGCGACCTGGCCACCGCCGAACTCGAGGTAACAGGAGCCCAAAGCGCGGAAGGGGGCGGGGCCTTCCTCTCCTCGAATCTTGGCGATGATGGCCTTGGCAACGACACGGGCCGAGCTTTCGGCGAAGACGCCGGCCTTCGGAGTACCGACGCCGTTGACATCGCCGACGGCGTAAACACCCGGGAAGTTCGTTTCGAGCGTTTGCTTGTTCACGGGGACCCAGTTGTAGGGATCGGCGGACAGGCCGGACTCGACGACGACCTGGGGCACGCGATGAACAGGGATGCCGAGAAACAGCTCGTAGGGCATCTCGGTCCCATCGGTGAGGATGGCGACCTTTCGAGCCGGGTCCAGGGAGGCCACCAATTGGTCCTTGACGAAGCGGATGCCGCGATCGGCGAAGGCGCCAAGAATTGCTTGCGATGCCTCCGGCGACGGCGGAATGGGCACACCGAAGGGCATGACCACCGAAATCTCGGTCGCTTCGCGGCGGCCACGGGCGGTGAGGTAGTCGTGCAGTAGGAACGCTGTCTCACTGGGGGCAGGCGGGCACTTGAACGACTTCCCGCAGACCCCAATGATCGCCGGGCCCCGTTCGAAGCGGGGGAGAATGTCCCGCAACGCGAAGGCGCCAGGAACCGAATAGAACTCGTTGCCGCCTTCGGCGAGCCCTAGAGTGGCGGCTACGTCGTAGTCGGCACCGAGGGCGACAACCAGCACGTCGCCCTCAAATGTGCCATCGTCGGTAACGGCCCGGCGGTTGACCGGGTCAATCGAGCGGACAGTAGTCCGCAGGAAACGAACTCCGGGTTTGACGAAGTCGCTGTATCGATTGCGGACGGCGTCGGGCAACTTGCGCCCGAACATGACGTCCAACTTGGAGAACCCGAATACAAACGAATCGCCTTTGTCGATCAGGGTCACGTCGATGGCGTCGCCGAAGGCCTCGGAAAGCATGGTGGATAGCTCGAGGCCGCCAAACCCGGCACCGAGAATCACTACGCGGGTTTTCATCGAAGTTAGCCTTTCCCGCCGGGCTGGGGCACGATCCGAAGATACGGCCGCGGCGCCTTCCATCCGCCGGGATAGAGCCCCTTCGCTTCTTCGTCGGAGACGGAACCGGCGATGATGACATCGTTGCCCGGAGTCCAATTCACAGGCGTCGCGACGCGGTGGCTGGCGGTCAGTTGCAGGGAATCGATGACCCGGAGAATTTCGTCGAAATTACGACCGGTCGTCATGGGATACACGATGAAGAGTTTCACGCGCTTGTCCGGGCCGATGATGAAGACGGTTCGCACGGCGGCGTTGTTGGCGGCAGTGCGGCCTTCGCAGGTCTCACCGGCGTCGGCGGGCAGCATGCCGTAGAGCTTGGAGACGCTGAGATCGGTATCGCCAATCATGGGATAGTTCGGCGCGTAGCCTTGGGTTTCCGCGATATCTTCGGCCCATTTGTGGTGATTGGTGACGGGGTCGACGCTGAGGCCGATGACCTTGACTCCGCGCTTTTCAAACTCGGGCTGGAGTTTGGCCATGTAGCCCAATTCGGTGGTGCAGACGGGCGTGAAGTCTTTCGGGTGAGAGAACAGGATTCCCCACGATTCACCCAGCCATTCATGGAAGCGGATGCGCCCCTCAGTTGTCTCAGCTTCAAAATCGGGCGCAAGCCCATTAATTTGAACTTTCATTGCCTATTTCCTCTAGATGTACGTGCTGTCTATTGCCGCGAAAAAGTTTCGCTGACGACAGTTTATCCCAAGCCGTGGGCAGAAGTCATCGGGAGACGAGAAGTTATTTCGCTGAGCGGAATGAGAACGAAAGGACGTTCGTGGATGAGCGGGTGCGGGATGGTCAGGTGGGGCGTTTTCAGGCGGAGGTTGCCGAAGTAGAGGATATCGATATCGATATTGCGGGGGCCCTTGTCGATCGTCTTGACGCGGCCCATGGCGCGTTCGACGCGTTGGGTGCGACGGAGCAGTTCGATGGCGAAGTGCGGCGTTTGGGCTTCGATCACCATGTTGAGAAAGTGGGGCTGATCGAGGACGTAGGCGGGCGCGGTTTCAATGATGGAACTGCGGCGGATGGTTTCGATGCCTTCGTGTTCGAGGCGGACGATGGCTTCGTTGAGCAGCGCTTCGCGGTCGCCGAGGTTGGAGCCGAGACCGAGATAGATCGTCGTCAAAAGAGGCCTGGCTGCGGTGTGGGCGGTGGAGGGATTTTGAAATATTCGAACGCGCGGCGGGTGGCGACGCGGCCGCGAGGGGTGCGATCGAGGAAGCCGAGCTGCATGAGATAGGGCTCGTAGACGTCTTCGATGGTGGCCTCTTCTTCGTCGATGGAGGCAGCGATGGTTTTGATGCCGACGGGGCCGCCGGAGTACTTTTCGAGGATCGTCATCATGATCTTCTGATCGATCTCGTCGAGGCCGAAGCGATCGACTTCGAGCATGTCGAGCGCCGTCATGGCGATGGGGTGGGTGATGTGGCCGTTGGCGCGGACCTGGGCGTAGTCGCGGACGCGGCGGAGGAGGCGGTTGGCGATGCGGGGTGTGCCGCGGGCGCGGCGGGCGATTTCCGCGGCGCCGGGTTCGTCCACTTTGATTTGAAGGAGGCCGGCACTGCGGAGAACGATGGAGGTGAGGTCGGCGATGTCGTAGGGGTTGAGCCGGAGGACGAGGCCGAAGCGGCCGCGGAGCGGGGCGCTGATGAGGCCCTGGCGCGTGGTGGCGCCGACCGCGGTGAAGCGGTTGATGTCCATGGAATGGGTCCGGGCGCCGGCGCCGGTGCCGATCATGATGTCGACACGGAAATCTTCGAGGGCGGAGTAGAGGATTTCTTCGACGTCGGGCAGGAGGCGATGAATCTCGTCAATAAAAAAGACCTGTTTATCGCGGAGGTTGGTGAGGACGCCGGTGAGATCGAGCTTCTTCTGGATGATGGGCGCGGCGGTCTGGTCGAAGGCCACTTCGAGTTCGCCGGCGATCAAGTTGGCAAGAGTGGTTTTGCCGAGGCCGGGGGGGCCGTAGAGCAGTACGTGATCGAGCGCTTCGCCGCGCTGCTTTGCGGCCTGGATGGCGATGGAGAGGTTTTCTTTGAGGCGAGCCTGGCCGGTGAAATCGGCGAGGCGGCTGGGGCGGAGGGCGGTTTCGTATTGGCGGTCGCTGTCCATGGCGGCGCCGGAGATGAGTTCGCGGTCACGCATCAGCGGACAAGCTCCATGGACTTACGGAAGAGTTTTTCGAAGTCGCCGTCGGGGATGGCGGCGTGGGCTTTGCGAACGGCGGTTTCGGCGGCGGGGCGCTGGGAGCCCAGGTTGACGAGGGCGCTGATCAGGTCGAGATCGAGATCGGAGAGAATGCCGGCGGTGTTGAAAGACACGGGAGTGGAAGAGCCGGCGATGGCGATGTCGAGCTTGTCACGAAGTTCGACGACCATGCGTTCGGCGGTCTTCTTGCCGACTCCGGGGATGCGGGTGAGTTGGACGAGGTCGCCGGAGCGGATGGCCTGAACGAGGTCAGCCGGGGCGATGCCGGAGAGGGCGGTGAGCGCGACCTTGGGCCCGATGCCGCTGACGGTGATCAGTTTTTCGAAGAGGAGTTTTTCTTCCGGCGTGTGGAAGCCGTAGAGCAGCATGGCGTCTTCGCGCACATGCATGTGGATGCGCAGTCTCGCTTCGACTCCCACGTCGGGGAGGCGGGTGAAGGTGGACACGGGGATGTGGACTTCATAGCCCACGCCGCTCGCTTCCACGATGACCAGGTTCGGGTGTTTCTCCAGCACGGCGCCGCGCAGATGGGCAATCATCGTAAACTCACATTCTACATGGCACGGCGATTATTCTATGTTCCCCAAGTGCGGCGCGAGGAGGCCGAGTTGACCGGCGACGCGGCGCAGCATCTGGTTCGGGTGCTCCGGGTGGAAGAGGGGCAGGTGTTTGAGATCTCCGATAATCAGCACCTTTATTTGGCGACAGTGACGACGGCGCGGAAGAGTTCGGTGGTGTTCAAGGTGACCGAGAGGTTGCCCGATCAGGCGCCGGTGCCGGAGGTGACATTGCTGGCGAGCCTGTTCAAGTTTGACCATTTTGAATGGCTGCTGGAGAAGGCGACGGAATTGAACGTGGCGCGGATTGTGCCGGTGATCGCCGAGCGGAGCGAGCGGGGGCTGGATCAGGCGGCGCCGAAGCGGAAGGAGCGGTGGGAGCGGATTCTATTGGAGGCGAGCCAGCAGTGCCGGCGGATGACGCTGCCGGTGATTGACGATCCGGTTAAATTGGCGGCGGCGGCGGGGATGTTGGCAACGCACAAGGTGTTGTTGGACGAGATGCGGCAGGGACCGCCGTTGACGCGGTTGACGATGCAGGCGGGGGATTCGGTGGCGCTGTTGCTGGGGCCGGAGGGCGGCTGGGCTGAGCGGGAGCGGGAGATGCTGGTGGAGTCAGGCTGGAAACCGTGGAACGTGGGGCCGAACGTGTTGCGGGCGGAGACGGCGGGGATGGCGGCGCTGTCCACCATCGCGCTGATATCTCAGCTAGAATAGTAAAAATCGTTAATCCTTGAGCGGACTCGCCGGTGCCGACCGATATGGCACTGGTGTCAGTTGCGTTAAAGTTAAGGACAGATCTTGCTTTGGAGGCATTAATGCAGAAGTGTTACCTGGGGGCAGCCGTTGTCCTCGCATTTGTCGCTACTGGTTTCTCCCAAACCACATCGACGACTATTTTGGGAACCGTCACGGATCCATCTGGCGCAGCTGTCGCAGGCGCTAAAGTAACCGCAACCAACATTCGCACGCAGGTCAAGCGCGAAGACGTATCGACTTCCTCCGGTGACTACAGCTTCCCGCTGTTGGACATTGGCGACTACTCGATCACCGTTGAAGCCCCTGGGTTCAAGACGGCCAACCGGGCCGGCTTGGTCCTTCAGATTAACGAAAAACTCCGCGCCGACATTACGCTGCAGGTCGGCCAAGTCTCGGAGCGCGTGGAAGTAACCGGCTCGGCGACGGCGTTGAAGACCGACGAATCGTCGATCGGCGACGTGATTGAGCAGAAGCGCATTGTGGAACTCCCCGTCAACGGCCGCAACGTCGGCAACCTGGCAGTCCTGCAGGCTGGCGTCATGTTCGGCAGCCGCGGCGGTTTGGACGGACAGAGCGGCGGCGGCGGCGGCATCCCGATTCCCGGGCAGGCCATCGCGATCGTGGCCAACGGCCAGCGCGAAGTGAGCCAGCACGCGACGCTTGACGGCGTTGTGGCGACCGAAGCGCGCGTCAACACGGTTCCCTTCTCTCCTTCTCCGGAAGCGATTGAAGAAGTGAAAGTGTTCACGGGCACCTACTCGGCCGAATACGGTTTTAACTCCGGCGCGCAGCTGATCATGGTGATGCGCTCGGGCACCAACGACCTGCACGGATCGTTGTTTGAATTCCTCCGCAACGACAAGTTCGACGCGGAAGACTATTTCCAGAACTACTTCAACACCTCCTCGGTGCGCCTGCCCAAACAGGGCATCCGCCAGAACCAGTTCGGGTTCGTGGTGAACGGCCCCGTCGTCCTGCCGAAACTCTACAACGGCAAGGACAAGACGTTCTTCATGTTCAACTATGAAGGCCGCCGCCGCAGCCTGCCGGGCGCCGCTTCGTCCGCGCTCGTGCCGACCGACGAATTCCGCAACGGCGACTTCAGCCAGTTGCTCCGCATTCCGACGCCGGTGCAGTTGGTGGACCCGTTGAACGGCACACCGTTCGCCGGAAACATCCTGCCCGCCTCCCGCATCTCCAGCACCGCCAAAGCGCTGCTGCCTTTCTGGGAAAAGCCGCAGGTGGCTGTGGCCAACCCGCAGGTTGGGTTCAACTATACGGGTACGGGCCCGAACCGCATTACCGATAACCAGTACTTCGTGAAGGGTGACCATAACTTCTCCACGAAGGACAAGATCATGGGCCGCTATGCCACCAACAGCGTGGACTGGTTGACCTATGCCGGCACGTCGCCGCAGTTCTCCTACCTGGTTCTGGGCCGCAACGATAACGTCGCCACGCAGTGGATTCACGTCTTCTCGCCTGCCGCCGTGCTCGAAACCCGCTACGGCTACACCCGGTCCAAAGACGACAGCTTCAACCCGCGCGCCAACACCGATTTCAATCTGGCGTCGATCGGCATGGACGGCTTCCGCGTTGTGAACGACGGCAACCGTCCGCTGACCAAGCGCGAAGCGGGTCTGCCCTCAATTGGTCTTTCCAACGGCCTGCAGGGCCTGGGCGAGCGCGACGGCGGCAATGGCTTCGACGACAACAAGCTGCACCAGATCAGCTCCAGCTTGAATCTGAGCTTTGGCCGTCACAATGTAAAGGTTGGCGGCGAGTATCGCCGGATCACGCTGTTCCGCGGCGCGGCCAACGTTCCGCGTGGCGCCTTCACCTTCACCGGCAACATCACCGGCCACAGCTTCGCGCAGTTCATGCTCGGCCTGCCAAGCTCGACGGACACGCCGGAAGGCCTGCCGTTGACCGACGTGCTTCAGAACCGCACGGGCTTCTACGTAAACGACGACTGGAAGGTGAGCAAGAAGCTGACCGTGAACATCGGCATGCGCTGGGAATACAACTCCATGGCCAAGGACGTTCGCGGCCTGTGGCGCAGCGCTGAGCTGAAGAGCGGTACCTACACCTATGTCCCCGGCGACATCCGCACGCAGTATGAGTTCTACACGCCGCAGAAAGACATGTTCATGCCGCGCATCGGCCTGGCGTACCGCGCCAGCGACGCGTGGGTGATCCGCGCCGGCTACGGGATTTACTACAACGTTCACCAGCTGAACAACTACACGATTCTGAACCTGAATCCGCCGCTCTCGGGCAGCGCGAACTTCAACAACGACGCCACCAACAACCGGCTGGTGAACCCCAACAATCCGTTGACGTTCGCCAATCCGTTTGGCGTGATCAACCGCAGTTCCGCCGTCAGCGCCAACGTGCTGAACAAGGACAACTTCCAGCCGATGGTGAATCAGTGGAGCTTCGACATTCAGCGCCGCCTGCCGTTTGACATGGCGTTGAACGTTGGCTACGTCGGCTCCGGCACGGCCCACCTGGACAACACGGTGGAAGCCAACTCGCCGGACCCTGGCTTCAACACCCCAACCAGCAGCTTGCAGAGCCGCCGTCCGTATCAGTTCATCAACGATAACGGCGTCCTGCGTCCGCTGACCCGCCTGCGCTTCCTGGATTCGGGCGCCAACGCCTCCTACCATGGCTTGCAGACGACCTTGCAGAAGCGGTTCAAGAGCGGCCTGTCGTTCTCGATCGCGCACACCTGGTCGAAGACCCTGATGGAGGGCTACGGCCGTAACGAAGGCGACGGTTACAACCCGAACGCCTACCAGAACCCGCGCAACCGCGCGGCGGACAAAGGCCGCGTCGGCTTCGACGTGACCCACAACGTGGTGTCCAACTTCGTCTACGAACTGCCGTTCTTTGGCAAGAGCAGCAATCTGTTTGCCAAGCACGTTCTCGGTGGATGGCAGACGAACGGCGTTGTCACGATGCGCACCGGGTTCCCGCTGACGGTCACCCAGGGCGCCATCACCAACACCGCCAACGTGACGATTCGTCCGGACCGCATCGGTATCGGCAGCGTCTCCAACCCGACGGTGAACCAGTGGTTCAACCCGAACGATTTCCGCCTGGTCAGCTGCCAGAGCACTGCCACTCCCGAACTCTGCCGCTACGGCAATTCGGGCATGGGCATTCTGGAAGGCCCCGGCGCCAAGATCGTGGACTTCTCGCTGTTCAAGAACTTCCAGATTCACGAACGCGTGAAACTGCAGTTCCGCAGCGAAATGTACAACCTGTTCAACACGCCGCAGTTCGCTCGTCCGAACGGCGGCTTGAACACCGGCGGCAGCTTCCTGCCGACGCGTAGCGCTTCGGGCGGTATTGATTACCCCAGCCAGGCCAACCAGGTCCGCGGCGTGGGCGCAATCACCGGTCTGGTTTCGCCCATGCGGCAGATCCAGTTCGGCTTGAAGTTGCTCTGGTAGGCGCTGTCGACAACACAAACGAAAAGGCCGCCCTTCGGGGCGGCCTTTTCGTTTGTGAAATTTGGTTGACAACCCCTCTGGCAGGTGATTAGACTTTAACCTTCCGTCAGCCACGCACACTGCTCTCGGAAGACGTACAATCCGTTCACGTCTTTACCGGCACTGCAATGCCTTGGGCCGGTACATCAAATCGCTGTTTTTGGCACGATCGATTCACTCGATCACAGAGGGAAGCAGATGAGGCAATTGAGCACGTTTCGTTCCGTGATGATGCTAGCGGCCATTGGCGTAGCCGGGTATGGCCAGTCGACGACACAGTCGATTCAAGGGCTCGTCACGGACTCCACCGGTTCTTTTGTGGCCGGAGCCACCATCCACGCGACAAACCAGGGAACCAACATTTCATTGACGGTCACCACCAACGAGACCGGCAATTTCACGTTTCCGTTACTGCCAGTAGGGGATTATTCGGTCCGGTGTGAGAAGCCTGGATTCAAGGCCGGCCTGGTGAAGAGTTTACGCCTGGAGACCGCGGCGCAGGTGCGCCAGGATTTCCGGTTGGATGTGGGCAACGTGACAGAGTCGATTGAAGTCGTCGCCAATGCGGTGACCCTGCAGACAGAAAACGCCACGGTGGGCGCCGTGATCGAGAATCGCCGCATCATCGAACTCCCGCTGAACGGCCGCAACATGCAGAGCCTGGCGGTGTTGGTTCCCGGCGTACAGTACGGCGAACGTACCGGACGCGGCGACGGTTCGGGCGGCTTCCCGATCCCTGGACAGGGCTTCTCAGTAAGCGCCAACGGCCAGCGGGAAACCAATCAAGTGGCCTCGCTCGACGGCGTCGACGCCAAAGATCCGCGCATTCACATCATGAACTTCGTCCCATCCATTGAGGCCATTGAAGAGTTCAAGATTCAGACCAACGCCTACACCGCCGAGTACGGATTCGGCGGCGGCGCGCAGGTGACCATCACCATGAAAAGCGGCACGAATCAGTTGCGCGGCACGCTCTTCAACTTCCTGCGCAACGACAAATTCGACGCGGAAAACTACTTCCTGAACTTCGAGCGCGCCGCCGGCCTGGAACGGCTCAAAAAGAATCCGCTGCGCCAGAATCAGTTCGGCTTTGTCATCAGCGGCCCAGTGCTTTTCCCAAAGCTCTACAACGGCAAGAACAAAACCTTCTGGGCGTTCAACTACGAGGCGCGCCGGACGCGCGAAGGCATCGTCAGCACCGCGAACTTCCCGATCGACGATTTCCGCAATGGCGACTTCAGCCGCCTGCAGCGCGGCTACACGGCGAATGGCCGCTTTGTTGCCCCGACGTTGATCTGGGATCCGGACACGGGCAATCTTTTCCCCAACAACGTCATTCCCCGTTCGCGCCTGCATCCGGGCGCTTTGAACGTCCTGAATACGTATGTCCCGAAGGCGCAGTTCATCCAGGAAGATCCGACGGACTTCACGGCCCGAGCCGCCGTCGCGCAGCCGATTAACGTCAACACCTACTTCGCTCGTGTTGATCACAACTTCTCCGACAAAGACCGCGTCTTTGCCCGCTTGGCCTGGGATCGCTCCAGCCTGATCCGCACGAACATCAACCCGAACCTGCCTGTGTTTACCGGGTCGCAGGTCACCAACCTGGCCACGCAGTGGATCCACACGTTCAGCCCGAGCATGATCAATGAACTGCGCTTCGGGTTCCAGATCTCGAACGACCTCACCTCCAACCCGCGCACGGACGATACATCTTTCAGCATGGACGCGCTCGGTGTTGGTTTGTTCCGCGTGCCGTCCGATGGCAATCGGAAACTGACACCGCGCGAACACGGCATCCCACAGTTCACTGGACTTCCCTTCCCGCTCCAGGAACTCACCAACGGCAACGGCTACGACCGGATGAACACCTACCAGTTCGGCGACCATCTCTCCTTCTTCAAGGGCAAACACAACTTGAAGTTCGGCGCTGAATACTATGGACTCACCATCGAACGTGGTGCGGCGAATTTGGAAGAAGGGCTGCTGGGCTTCAGTGCGGCGCAAACGGGCAACGCGCTCGCCTCGTTCCTGCTGGGCCGGCCGGCCACGACGCAGACGCCGGAAGGCCTGCCCCTGACGTTCCCGAAAGCGCAACGCGGCGGCGGCTACGTCAACGACGACTGGAAGGTCTCCTCCAAGCTGACCGTCAACCTCGGCCTCCGGTACGACTACAACGGCTGGCCGGTGGATCGCAAGGGCTTGCAGCGGACGCTGAGCATTCCCGGTCTCGGCTCCGAAATCGGCCGCGGCCAGGGCTACAAGAAGGCGGATGGCACGATCATCCCCACCATCTTCCCCGAATCGCTGGGCGAGCCCGGCGCCATCAAAGTGGCACAGCAGCAGCGGTTCCGCTTCTTCATGCCTCGCGTCGGCATCGCCTACCGGCCGACGGAAAAGTGGGTCATCCGCACCGGCGCCGGCTGGTTCGACAACATTCAGCACCAGAACACGTTTACGATTCTGAACCTGATGCCGCCCAAAGCGGGCAGCCAGGTGTACCAGACCTCGATGAGGCCCGCCCAGACCTTTAACGTCACCGGCGCCAACGGTGCCAACTTCCCCATCACGTCCCAGACCTACATACCGGGTTCCAACGTGCTGACGCTGGACGATCCGTTCCTCACCCGCGGCGGCGGCAGCAGCACCGTGCGGCCGATCGACCTGCTCTACCTGCCCGACACCTACAAGGACGGCGCGGTGTGGAAGTGGAGCCTCGACCTGCAACGCGAACTGCCGTATACGATGGCGCTTTCGATCGGCTACGCCGGCAGCAAGGGCACCAACATCGGCAACAGCGTGATCAACTGGAACGACCCGCTGCGGCCCGCCACCACGTTCCTGCAGTCCAACCGGCCCTATCCGGAGTTCTACGACGCCGCCACGCCCAACCTCGGCGTGCAGGCAATGGGCCGCATCCGCTATCTGGACTCCTACGGCGAATCGTTCTATCACGGCCTCCAGGTGAAGCTGGATAAGCGCAGCGCCAAGGGGCTGACGTTCGGCATCGCCTACACCTACAGCAAGGCCCACGGCGACGGCGAGAACGGCGGCCAGGAAGGCGCATCGCTCCAGAATCCGCGTGACCGCAAAGGCTCGCGCGGCCTCTTCCGCTTCGACCAGACGCACCGCCTGGTTGGCAACTGGGTCTACGAACTCCCCGGCCAGAATATCCGCAATGCCTCCAAATGGGTCATCGGCGGCTGGCAGCTGAACGGCATTCTCAGCCTGGCCTCCGGCTTCCCGCTCACCATCGGGCAAGGCGCGGGTGACCTGTCGCTCCCGAACGGCTCGGTCCGTCCGGACGTGATCGGCAATCCCGAGCTGAGCAATCCGACACGCAAGCTATGGTTCAACACCCAGGCCTTCCAGCGGGTGACGTGCCAGATCCCCAACCGTCCGGACCTCTGCCATCTGGGCAGCACCGGGTACAACACCCTGCGCGGCCCCGGCGAACGGCGCATGGACTTCTCCATGTTCAAGAACTTCGTCATCACCGAACGAGTGAAGCTGCAGTTCCGTTGGGAAGCCTTCAATGCCACCAACACGCCGTGGTACGGCGATCCGGCCGGCATCAGCTTCTCCAGTGCCAACCAACTCACCTCCAACGGCAGCCGCGACGGCGAAATCCGGAGCATCCGCAATCCCATGCGGCGCATGCAGTTTGGGTTGAAGCTGTTCTTCTAGACTCGAAACACCCAAAAGCCCCGCCGGATCTCTCCGGCGGGGCTTTTTCTTTTTCAACCGCCTTATCGCGGCAGAGAAAGGTTGACGGTCAGAGACCGGCGCTGATTTTCCGGCAACTCCCCGTTGGCGCGCCGCTCGTGGAGCTGCTTCGTGTTGATCCGATAGAGGATATGGCCAGCGCCCGGCTCCACGAATTTCACAATCTCGTCCGCGCGCAGCCCGAGTAACTTCAAGTAAGAACAGATGAGCCCGTCACTAATCTGGAAACTAAGGAAACTGAATGTCTTTCCGTCGGGCATCCACCCGGTAGACAACTCCATGGTATGTTGCGGCGACTCAAAAACACCGGTATCCAGGATCAACATTTCCTTGGCCAGAGCAACAAGCCGGGTCAGCCCCCAAAAGGGACATAACATATGGTTCACGACTTCGGATACGAAGATGATGTCGTGGGGCTCGATTGTATAGTCGACCAGAAAATCGGCGTGTTTGAACTCCAGGTTTTTCCATCCCAGGATTTCATTGGCCCAAACGGAAGATTCGTGACGCCGGCGTTGAAACTCAACGCCTGTAACGTGTTTTGCGCCCAATTCGGCGAAACGGAAGGGGAAAAAGCCATTGGCGCACCCGACTTCCATAATCGTCTTGTCAGAAAGATCCGGAAGCAAGGGACGGACATACAGCCATTTCGGCCAAGGGCGCAGCAGACAAGCATCCTCGCTCGTCAACCGTCCCCCCAACGTATTCACGCCACCTTCATCAAACAAAACCCAATTGCGATCCGACACAGTGGACAAGTTTTGCGCCGGGAAGTCAATCCGTTGAAACCAGCAGCCCTGAAAGTGGCGAATCCCGGCAGCCACTTCGGTTTGCAAAGCCTCCGGAGTAAATGTATCCCGGTCGCGGCGTAGGATACCTTGCAACTCCTGTTGCATTTCAGCAAATATCTCCGCCGAAAAAAGCACGTAGGCCGGAGACGCCGTCTCGTCGATATCCCGCCCCTGCGCGCACACATAGGTCCCGAACTCAATTAGTAACGGTTCTCTCATTTGCGAACTCCCAGCAAATTGTCGGTTGAGTTTTCAGTATACGCGGAAACGGCGGTTATCCGTTTACCAGGGCGACGCCCCAGCCTTCGGCCCAGTTCAAGCTCACGTGGGAGGCCGCTGGGTCGTTCTGTAAGTCGAGCAGACTCCGGTAATGCTTCACATGATTCACATCGTCGATCCAAACGATGAATGGATTCCGGCCCATCAACGCGCGTACCGTCTGGTACTCCAGCAATCCAACGCCGCCGGCCGAATCCAGGCAAAACAACGGACGCCGATCGACAAACGACGGCACGAGGGTCTGCAACAGGCGGTCCGGAGGCGCCAGCCCTTCATCCCCACCCAGCGCCCCTTCGAGCTCGCGGAGATACCCGCTAACGGGATCGGGCAGGAAGTCGATAAAGATGTCCGGATCCGGCCCGCGTTCCAGCAAAAGCGGATCCGATTGAATGAACTCGGCGGCCTCGTGTTTATCCACGCTCAGGCCCCACAGGCACTCCACCTGCGGAAAAATGGCCAGATTGCGGCGCGATTCTTCAAATAGATTTCTGGAGATTTCCATCGTATAGATGCGCGGGATGCCGCATGCCGCCGCCACTTCGATCATGATGCGAGTGGATCCCGTGCCGCGATGGGTGCCGCATTCGATGGCGACCTCCGGACGCAGGATCTTGCCGAGTTCCACAAGGCGTTCGCGAAGCAGTGCGGAGTCGTGCACCTGAATACGGATGGTGGGTTTCATGTCGAAAGGCCGGAAGTGCCCATTATATCGTCCGGTATCATGGTTACTCATGCCTCCCCGCAAAGCGATCCATATCTTCAACGGCCCCGGCGCCGGCAATATTGGAGATGAACTGATGCTGCATGGTCTGGACAGCCAGCTGCCTGCGGATTTTGCCCTGCACATGTTTCTGCACGAAAATCATACGGGGCAGCGGCAACCGTATCCGGCGCGCTTTCACGCCGAAACGCTCCAGCTCCCTCCGCCGACATTTGAGCTCGATCACGTCGGCGAACATCCCGGACTGCTGGCGGGCGCTACCGTCATCACCGATTCCGAGGGCTGGGGCTGGCCGTTATCGTTCCTGGCACCGCGCATCCAGCATTTCAGCGACCATGGCCTGCCCGTCGACGCGGTAGGTATCGGCGCCGACTTCCTGGTGACCCCGGAGGGCCGGAAGCTGTTCACGGACCACTTCCTGACGGTGCGGTCCTGGACCGTACGAGACGCGGCCGGTAGAGAGGGATTGATTGACGCCGGTGTCGCCCCGGAGCGCGTAGCCGTTGGCGCCGATTGGGCGTGGCTCTTTCAATCGCCCTGCGACTACGGCCCGTGGGCGGCGGAGTATCTCACCTCGTTGGGCATCCGGCTGGGGGAACCGTTGCTCATCGTCAACGTCTTCTGGCAGGGGCAGGGATTGAGCCTGCCGATCTGGAACGATATCGCCGCCGCACTCGACCAACTGCACCAACGCGACGGGCTGCAGATTGCCTTCTTCTGCAATGAGGTCCGCCATCCGGGGTTCGACCGGACGGCGGTGGAAACCATTCAATCCTTCATGCAACAGCCGTCAACGCTCATCCCCAATCTCTACTTCGCGCCCGGTGAGGCGATCGCGATTCTGCGCCACGCCACGGCGACGCTGGGCCAGCGGTACCACTATTGCGTACAGAGCGTTCTGGCGGAGACGGTGCCGGTGAATTTGGGCCGCTCTCCGAAGATCTCCGGCTTGTGCCTGGAATTGGGTCTGCGCCCGTGTGGATCGCTGACGGAAATGGACCGTGAGGAGATTGCCGCGGCCGTCAGAGAAGCGATTGCAGCACGCCCCACGCTGATCCCCACTTTGCAAGATCGACGCCACGCGCTGGCAGCCCGGGCCCTGCATAACCTGGACTTCTTCCGCTGCTACTACGATTACCCAGCCGTGCCCTAGCGCGGCTGCTTGTCTTTTAGATCGGTCATGATGCGGGAGAATTTCTTCCGCTGATCCTCGTTCAGGACCTGGTCGATGCGCGACTTGCTGGTGGCCATGACCTCTTCCATTTGCGCATGGAGCATCTGGTAGTACAGCGAGAAATCATCCAGGGCGGTTTCGATTTCCGCCGCCTGCTCCGGAGTCAGCTTCAACTCCTTCTTCAGATGGTTAAGCGTCTGTTCCTTGGATGAATCCTTCCACGACGCAACCACCTGTTTGGCCGAAACGGGTTGCGACACCAGCTTGTAGATCACCGCGCCGGCCAACGCTCCACAGCAGAACACCAAACTCAGCGTGAGCAGGATTTGCGGGTTCTTCCAGGCGGGTTGTGATCGTCCCAACATAGGCCGTTGATTATTCGGAGAAGGAGGCCATCGTCGCCAGGAAGTGTTCCCGGTCCCGCTGCACGTCTTCGCCCACGCCTACGCGCATGGCCGCGGGAGTCGCTTCCGGTTGGGCCATCATTTCCACCGGCGTCTGCGCCAACTCAGGGCCATTTCCGGAGGTAGCCAGAAGGAACGATGCCATCAATAGAAACATCGACGCGGTTGCATACACGAGACGGCGTCCGAATACGGGATCGAGCAAAAGGCTCCAGAACGACGGCCGGCCCTGCGCTTCCACCCGTTGCAAAACCCGGGCGTAAAAGCCGGCGGACAACTCCGGCACTTCCGGCGCTTTCAGCGAACGCAAAACGTCGGCCTGCAGACTCATTTGGCCCAGCTCCGCCGTACACGCGGGACAAGACTTCAGATGCTCAGCCACCGATGCTTTCGCGCTCGGTTTTAGACGTCCTTGCAGGATGTCTTCCAATTGGCTTCGAACTGACTCGTGCATGGTATCCCTCGCTACTCGCCGCGCTATAGTCCTAACGCAAACTTGCCAGGCAAACGCCCCAGACGCTGAGCCGCCTTTACCAGTTTCTGCCGGGCACGAAAGAGTTTCACCTTTATTGTATTCTCATTCATACCCGTCATGCCTGCCAACTCTTCCACCGAATGGCCTTCCACTTCTTTTAACAAAAGCAGGCTTCGGTCTTCCTCGGAGATCTTCTCCAACAGTTTCGTGGCCAGATCGCGCTGCGCCAGGCTCTCATCGATCGCCATCGCCGGGTCCACCGCCACGCCGGAGTGCTCCATCTTCATCGCGTCGTCTTCCGAAAAATCGCTCTCATAGACCAATTTGCGGACTTTCTTCTTCCGCAGATAGTCGTAGCATTCGTTCACGGTGATCTTGTAGATCCAGGTCAGAAGTGAACTCCGGAAGTCGAAGTTGCGGATGGAAAAGTAAACTTTGGCGAAAACCTGCTGCGCAATATCCTCGGCATCGTTGTGGTTGCGAAGAATGCCGTAGATGATTGAAAACACCTTGGACTGATACCGCTCAACCAGATCGCGGAACGCCATCTCATCGCCGTCTTGTACACGGCGGACCAGTGCCGATTCTTCGTCGCGATTGACTTCCACTTTAACCTTCGCTCGCGTTTCCGTATCCGCGATAGGAAAGTTCAGAATACCAGTGATGGCGCTCATACCGGGACTGACGCGCCCCCCGTGCATCCGGTTTCTATTTTCTGGTGCGGCCGGCGGGTGAATCGATTCCTTCACTGGCAGCATCTATAGTGTTTGGAAGTCGTCCCTTCCGGCTGTAGACTAGAAGGGAAATCCTCGTAAGGAGAAGAAATACATATGGTTCAATTGACGGAACGCGCCGTTGTCAAGGTGAGCGAGATTCTGGACACCCAGGAGCCGAAACCGGCCGGTTTGCGCATTTCAGTCGTCGGCGGCGGATGCTCCGGGTTCAGCTACTCGATGGCTTTCGAAAACAGCCCGACGATGATGGACAAGACGCTGAAGTATGGCCCGCTGCAGGTGTTTGTCGACCAGGCAAGCCTCATCTATTTGGAAGGCGCTGAAGTGGACTACGTCGAGTCGCTCGAAGGCTCCGGCTTCAAATTCAACAACCCGAACGTCAAATCGACCTGCGGCTGCGGCAGCTCTTTCAGCGCTTAAGCGGCAGTCCGAGAGGATTCGATGCTCGATTCCAACGATGTACGGTGGGCTCAGCACCGCGCCAATCTGGACGCGGTGCTGGGCCGGTAGCCGGCAATGTGTGGGATCGCTGGATTTTATAGTGCTGGACCCAGTGGGCGCGCCTATCAAGATGTAGCGTCCCTCCTGCGGGCGCAGGCGCACCGGGGCCCGGATGGCGCCGGAATCTGGTCGGCTCGCGAAGGCGGTTCCCTTCCCTGCTTCGCCTCAACCCCGCAGCGGCTTCCCTCTTCCTCCGTTGGAGCCGCCCCTTGCGTCCTGGGCCATAACTGGCTGGCCATTCAGGACACGCGCCAACTGGCAAGCCAGCCGATGCAGCGGGGTCCGTTGACCGTTGTTTTCAATGGCGAGATCTATAATTTCATAGAGCTTCGCCAGCAACTGCGCGATCTCGGCTACGAGTTCTCCACCCTCGGCGACACCGAAGTGCTGCTTGCCATGTGGAACCACTACGGCGTAGACTGCCTTCCCAAACTGCGCGGGATGTTCGCCTTCCTGCTTCATGACCAACGGGATAGCTCACTTTGGGCGGTTCGAGACGCATTGGGAATTAAGCCGCTGTACTTCTCCCAGCGTTCCGAGGGTTATTACTTCGCCTCCGAGATACGGGCCTTCCACGTTGCCGGCGTCGTGCCCCGCCGGCTCCGCGAAGGGGCGGCCCTGGCCTCCATGTGCGGCGCGGCGCACCGTTTTGCTGAGCGAGAGACGCTGTACGAGGAGATCCAGGAGCTCCCCGGCGGCCACTGGCTCCGGCTGGACCGGACGGGCGCCCACTTCGAACGCTGGTTCGACCTGCCGGAGCTGACCGCGGAATTGACCCGGGATGACGACTGCGAAGTGCTTCTGGCGGGCATTGAAGAAAGCGTGGGCCTCCACGTCCGGGCCAGCCGCCGCATCGCCACCTGCCTCAGCGGTGGACTCGATTCCTCGGTGATCGTATCCCTGCTGAATCGCCGCCAGGCCGACTGTTCCGCGTTCACCATCAACACTGCAACTGCCGCCGACGCCGAAATCGGCCTGGCCCAGGAACTGATGGCGACTACCCGTCTCCCGCACCGGATTGTGACCCACGCGGGAGAGATTCCACCCCGCGACGTGGTGGAGATGGCCGTTGCGCTCGAAGTGCCGAATCACGTCATTGGCCCGATCAACCAGTTCCTGCTACTCCGCGAAATCGCCTCCGAGGGCTTCACGGTGGTCCTGGATGGGACCGGTGGCGATGAACTGGTCTCCGGCTATAGCTGGTGGTTCCCCGCCCTGATCGCCGAGCTACGCCAAATGGGCCGTCACGCCGAAGCCGACCAGATCGTCGCCAGCCGTCAGGGCGCGTTCGACGCGGCCACCACCCGCAACTTTGATGAGATCTTCTACGACCGCCAGGCGTGGATCCGCGCCTTCTCCGGCGGCACATTTGGAGCCGATCCGGCCGCCGTGGCCGCCCTGCCCGAATTTAACTTCTTCGCCAACCACGATGGCTCCTGGCGCGGGTTCCGCCAACGCGCCTACGAAACGGACACGCTCCACTACCTCCTCCGCCATACCGACCGGCTCAGCATGTGGTTCGGACTCGAAAACCGGGTCCCGCTCGCCGATGCCCATTTACTCCGCTCCGCCGCCCGCCTGTCGCCGGAACTGCTGCTGCGAAACGGATACCTGAAATACCCCATCCGGCGCATGGAATCCGGTGTGCCCAATAGCGTGCGCTGGTGCGCACGCAAGCTGGGTTTTTGGCGGACCGCCGACGCCAGGTATCCCTGGATGCGCGAGTTCGGCAAGGCGGTGGTGATGCAATCGGCAATGGTCCGCCGCCTGCTTCCCCGCCTGGAACAGGACTGGGATACAGCCCGCATGGATCAACAATGGCGCGTCCTGCAAATTGCCGTGCTGGAACGCTGCGCGGCGCAAGCGGACGTCGACGGCGTGCTTGCCGATGCGGCACCCGCGTTCGCCTGATCTTTCCCATTCACCCTATATGCCCAAACCGATCGCCGCCTATTTCAGCCATCACAAATGCGCTTCCGATTGGACGCTGCGCGTTCTGAAACAACTTGCCGACGCCATTGGGATGAAAGTCCACCATACGCACTGGCCCATGCGGCTCCCGCTCGGCTTCCACAACGAGCCGAAATGGGCCGGACGGATCGCCGAATCCTGGGACTTCGCCGCCAATGGGGACTTCGACCTCCTGATTGCGACGAACGCCGAAATGGAACATGTGCGCACGCTTTCAGCCCGCGGCTTTCACGGCTTTCACGTCATCCGGGACCCGCGGGACATCATCATCTCGGGCTACTTCTCCCATTTGGCATCCCACCCCGTGGACCCGGATCAGAATCCATGGCTCATGGTCCACCGGGAACTGCTGAACCACTGCGGGAAAGAGGAGGGTCTGCTGGCGGAACTGGAATACTCCTCGACACACCTGGACCGTATCCGCTTCTGGGAATATGGATATGGCGGGATTCGGGAATCCCGGTTTGAGACATTGATGCCGAATCCGGCCGTGGAACTGGCCCAGTTACTTGCCCACACGGGGATCGTGGTGGACGGGTACGAAGCCCCGGCCGGCGCCCCGCTGGCGCTGCGTGTACCGGCGGACACGTGGGCTGCAATCATGGATGCCAACTCGTTCCAGAAGCTGACGGCGGGCCGGGCCAAGGGGGAGGAGGCCCGCGCCAGTCACCTGCGTTCGGGTGTGGCCGGCGATTGGCGGAACCACTTCACGGCACCGGTAACGGCCAAGTTCAAGGTCCTGTATCCGGGTATGGTTCCAGCGCTCCGATACGAGGCAGACGACAACTGGGAGTAGCGGGCGGAACGAAGCGTGAAATGCAAAAGAAGAAGGCCAGCCTTGAGGCTGGCCTTCTTCCAAACTACTCGCGTGGGTTAACGAATTAACCGTTGCGGCGGCGGAGAGCCGCGATACCGACGAGGCCAGCGCCCATCAGGACGAAGGACATCGGTTCCGGAACACCCGACTGCGGCGTGACGCCGTAGAATACGTTGGTGTAGCCGTCAAGGGCGGTACCCGGGTTCAAGTCGCCAGCGGCCAGCTGATACACATCAGCAACGGAGATCCTCGTCAGGGCGTTGCCCTGGTTGTTGAAGATGTTGATCGGGTTCAAGGAGTTGCCGAAGCCAGTGTAGATGACGTTGTTCGAGGCCAAGGTCGGAGAAGGTTGCAGAGGATTGTAGACAATCTTCTGAATGTTGATCTGACCATTGCCACCCTGGGCAGCAGACGCACCTTCGACGGAGAGATCGACAACCGCGATCGGCGCGCCGTTCACGGAGAAGTTGGTGTTCCAGTTCACGGTCTCGTTGGGCTGGCCGGGCAGAGCAGTGAAGAAGCCGTTGTTCTCCAAACCATTGTTCAAGAACGAGACGGAGAACCAATCGGTCCCGTTGCCGAGCTGGCCCGAGTTGAAACTCACGAGAATGTCGGAGCTGGTGGGGTTGACACCATAGCCATTCTGGGTGGCCTGGCCGAGGGACCAGGTGTCCAGGGTCCAGCCGTTGATCGTGCAGGATCCAGCGGTCGTTTGGGCAAGGATGGAGCCGCTGGCGCACGCAGCACCAAAAGCGTTAAAGGAACCGGCAACGAGCAGTGCTGCCAGGAATAATTTTTTCATTTAGAGAACCTCCGAAGGTCGAGCCGTAATTGTTGAAGCACATGTATGACGGGCTATACAGGTGTTTTCATTACCTCATCAGTATACGAGTGGAACTAAAGTCGTGTCAAGAACTTCATTGAGAGCGTTTTACGCTAGTACTATTCCGCTAGGCGACGAGGCCGTATTCCGACCAACATATTGATTACAAGCCACTTAACTGACTTACGCCAAACCTACCCCGGAGTCTCAACAGTAGTACTACAACAGGGTTAACCCACGCTCAAGTGTTTTTTAATCAATAGGATGAGAAGGACCTAAGCAAACTCACGGATGCCACCGTATCCCCCCATCATTTCCAGTAGCACCCCCAACGGGGTGGTACACCCTGAAAAACCTCGGTACTGTATGGCATGCATTTCAGCGAACGCCACGTTCGTGCGATCCTCGGAGAAGCATGGTCCATCTAGGTACATTGGGGACAGAACAGCGAAATCCGGCTTCGGCGCACATTGACCAGGTGCCAACCGGCGAGTTGCTGACAATCATTAATAAGGAAGATGCGTGGGTAGCGGCGGCCGTCGGGGCGGCGATCCCGGCCATCACGCCGTTCTTGGACCTCCTGGTGGAACGGATCCGGCTGGGAGGGCGGTTGTTTTACATCGGCGCCGGCACCAGCGGTCGGCTGGGTGTTCTGGACGCCTCCGAGTGTCCGCCCACCTTTGGGGTTCCCGCCGGCGTGGTGCAGGGCATCATTGCGGGCGGCGAGGCGGCATTGAGCCGCGCCACGGAGGCGTCCGAAGACGATCCCGAGAGCGGGGCACGCGATCTGACGGCCCGGGGTTTCACGCCGGGAGACACGTTGGTGGGAATCGCGGCCAGCGGGCGGACCCCCTATGTGATCGGTGCTCTACGCGCCGCCCGCGCCATGGGCGGACTGACTGCCGCACTGGTGTGCGTCCGCGGAAGCGCGATGGGGCGGGAGGCGGAGTTCGCCATTGAGGTCCCGGTCGGCCCGGAAGTGGTGACGGGATCGACGAGGATGAAGGCGGGCACGGCGACGAAGTTAGTCCTTAATATGGTGAGCACCGGGTTGATGATCCGGCTCGGCTACACCTACGGCAACCTGATGGTCAACGTGCAGCCGAAGAACGAGAAATTGGTTGACCGGGCGCGACGGATAGTTGCCGATGCCACCGGGGTGGACACGCAGACGGCGACAGAGCTGTTTGAGGCCGCCGGACGGGACGTCAGAACGGCGATCGTCATGGCAAAATTGAATGTAGCGCGGGAACGGGCGGCGGAACTGCTGGCCGCGAAGAATGGTGTGCTGGCGGAGGTGCTGCATGGATAGGTTTGTTGTTGAAGGCGGGGTGACGCTTCGCGGTAGTGTGGAAATCAGCGGCGCGAAGAACTCTGCGCTGCCGGTGTTGGCGGCCTGTCTACTAACCGAAGAGCCGATGACGCTGCACCGGATCCCCCGGGTGAAGGATATTCGGACCATGATGGACCTGTTGGTCCACATGGGGGCGCAGGTTACCGACACCGGCTCCGGGCCGGTCGCGGTGACGGCAGGCAGCCAGCTGCGTCCCGAGGCACCTTATGAAGTGGTGAAGACGATGCGCGCCTCCAGCCTGGTGCTGGGGCCGCTGGTGGGACGGTTCCGCCGGGCACTGGTTTCCCTGCCCGGGGGCTGCGCCATCGGCGCGCGGCCCATCGACCTGCATATGCGGGGCCTGGAACAGCTCGGGGCGAAAATTGAACAGACCCACGGCTACATTGAAGCCACGGCGCCGAATGGGCTGCAGGGCGCCGTCGTTCACTTCGACCGCATCACCGTGACCGGAACTGAGGATATCCTGATGGCCGCCGTGCTGGCCAACGGGGAAACGGTGATCGAAAATGCCGCCCGCGAACCGGAAGTGGTGGATTTGGCCGATTTGTTGACCAAGATGGGGGCGCGTATCGAGGGCGCCGGGACATCTACGATCCGGATTCAGGGCGTGAAGGGGCTGCGTGGCGCGGAACATACGATCATTGCCGACCGCATCGAGGCCGGGACGTTCGCCATCGGGGCCGCCATCACCAGGGGCGATGTGGAATTGGCCGGTTGCGTGCCGGAACATCTGGGGGCGTTGACAGCGAAACTACGTCAGGCGGGAGTCATCGTCACAGAAACGGCGCCAGATAAACTGCGGGTGCAAGGCGGGGGGCCGCTGCGGAGCGTCGACATCGTCACGGAAGAGCACCCGGGCTTCGCCACCGATCTGCAGGCGCAATATATGTCGCTGATGACCCAGGCCGAAGGAATCGCCATCGTCTCCGAGCGCATCTTTGAGAACCGGTTCATGCACGTCCCGGAGCTTGTGCGCATGAGCGCCAGCATCCGGATCGACGGCAGACAGGCCATCGTCGCCGGCCCACGCAAGCTGACCGGCGCCCACGTCATGGCGTCGGACCTGCGCGCCAGCGCGTCCTTGGTGCTGGCCGGGCTGGTTGCCGAAGGGGAGACGATTGTCGACCGGGTTTACCATATGGATCGCGGCTACGAACGAATTGAAAGCAAGCTGGCCGGCCTTGGCGCTCGCATTCGGCGTGAACGAAGCTGAAATCGGGATCGGAGAATAGACGATGAAACACACACCAGGATTTCTCGCCATTGTCGATGCGGCTCGCGCGAAAGTCATCGAGATGTCGACGGACGAGTACCAGGCGCTGCAGGCCGCCGGCACGCCCCACGTTCTGATTGACGTCCGCGAAGATGGCGAGTTCGCCGCCGGGCACGCCGCCGGAGCGGTACATTTGGGCAAGGGGATCATCGAACGGGATATTGAAACGAAGCAACCGGACACCGGTAGTTTACTGGTGCTTTATTGCGGTGGCGGGTACCGTTCGGCGCTCGCCGCGGAAGCGATTCAACGGATGGGCTACACGAACGTTCGGTCCCTCGCCGGCGGTTGGCGCGCGTGGCGGGAAGCGGGACTCCCGATCGAAAGTTAAGTGAAAAGGACGAAGTCCAGACTCCGCCAGATCACGTAAATCAGGCAAATGCCTTCGATAAACCGGAATATCTTGACCACGCCCGGCGACATGAACTCGAACCGGATCAACATCGCGCAGACGACACCGACGTAAATGAAATTCGCTTCAAGGAAATGCCCGCCGGTTTTCTGGTAAAAGACCATCGCCAGATAATAAACCAGCGGCCAATTGCTCTCCGACGCCAGACGCCCGCGGATGCCAAACAGCCACGCCGTGATCGCGCATGCGACCAGTGCGGCAACTTCGATATCGGTGAACCGAAAGGACATCCCTCTCAGAAAGAATAGCTCAGACTGACATAGCCCGTGTGAGCCGAGTAGTCCTGGAGCTTGAGCAACCGTTCACTGTAGTCGTAATACTGCCAACCGGCATTCCAACGCAGGTTGCGGTGTAGGACAACCGAGACCCGCGCGAGGGGCGACTGGTAGGAAACCGGGAAAACCTGGGCACCGGAAAAGAGAGCCAGCGTAGAAGGGTTCAGCAACACATCGGGCCGCCCGGACTGGCCCGCCGTCGAACGGCCATCCGCTCGATCCTGCGTCCGCACATAGCCGGCGTAGATATCCACGCGCTTCCGGATCTGGAACTGCGCTCCGCCATGGATGGTGTGCAGGTTACTCAGGTAGTAAGAGCGATCGCGTTCCACCAGGTCGAAGCTCGCAAAATACGCCAGACCGGTCAACGTATCCAGGTGGATGTAGCTGTAGCCGGCATCGAATTGGATCCCGGTCTTCGGCGTCCAACCGCCATTTGCCGACCAACTCCGGCCGGTCGACGAATGAACGAAAAGGGAGGTGGAGTTGGTGTTGTTAAACGAACGATAGTCAGCGTTGAAGTTGTACTTGGCGACGCGATACTGGAGACGCGCGTTGAGAGCGTGGTAGTCCTTGTCGCTGGTTGGATAGAAGGGCCTGTCGTTCCGCCCCACTTCCGCGCTAAACGAGATCCGAAGCGGCTTCAGCGGCTGAAGACGCAGGCCGCCCGTACCCGCTTTTTGGCGATTGAACTGCTCATCCGGACGAACATTGGACGGGAGGGCGAACTCAGTGATTTCAGTGGATCGGATACGGCGTTCTGAATACTGGTAGTTTCCGAAGAAACCCATCCATTTCTTGGGCTGCCAGGAAGCATCGCTTGTATTGGAGATGTTACGAATCCCCAAATCCTGGAAGGAAACCAGCGAAAGGCCGGCATCCCCGTTGTTCAACTCCGAATAGCGGCCTTGTCCATTCATCCGCGTATTGTGATAACCGGTCTGGTTAGTGATAGTCCATTTTGTAGTCGGACGCCAAATCAGCGTGAGATACCCGGTCGTCACGGGACGGCTGCCGGTTCCGGAGAGCAGGATTTGACGGTTGCGCGCCCCGCCAAGACGATCGGTTCCAACAGCGAAGTCATCATAGATGAAGTTCCGCTGGCCATCGGAATGGGTGAATTTGCCTTGCACGGTGAAGACATTCGACGTCTCGGCCTGCAAATGGGCTCTCCAATAGGGCGTGCTGCCGTGCAACGGCTCGTTCCGGCGAATCAGAGAAAGGGTGTTGTTGTCATTGACGTTGGCTCCCGCCGGGGAAACAGGCGTTCCGTAGGCCGTGTCATCTTTGAACGCTTCCCAGCCGCGGGTAATCGAGAGCTTCACTTTTCGCCATTCAATGTCCGTTCCTAGCCGATACTCACGCTGGGACCTGCGGATATTGGAAAGGAAGGTGTATTCGTCTCCACGGGAGTCAAACCACTGTCCGGTCGAGAGGCCTGCACCCCCTTGGCTGTTATTGGAATACCCCATTCGAAAGCGAATCTTGCTCTGTGGCAAGAGAGTCAGGTCATGATCCTGCATCTGGCGGTTCGTCGAGAGGAAGTGATTGCCGCCCGAAATCGTCAGTGCCGGATTGAAGTACTCATTGGAGCGCCACAACAGGTCGTAGCGATAGAGGGCGTTCTTCTGAGCCCGCAGCGAACTGAACTGGTAGGGATCGTTGCCAAGTCCCCGGACGTCAAGCAGGAGTTCGTCGAACCACTTCCCCTTCCCGTCTCGCGAATGGACACCCAGACTGCCGCCCAAAAGGCGGATCCCGTTCCCCATATTCACATCACTGCGATACTTCCCGATGTTGCCGTCGACCGAATTGAAACGGTATCCGATTTCCCAGGAGTTCGTGATGTTGTAGTCGCCAACAGTATCGCCGCGCGGGCTGCCCGCCTGCTGGGGAGTTGGCGCAACAACGGGTTGCCCGGACAGGTTCGAAAGGCTAAGGAAAAGGAGAAGGCCGGTCGTCTGAATACTCCGGCAGGATTGGAGTAGGTCTCTCATCGCAAGAAGGTCCTGTCGGCGTTGGAGCCATGAATTCGAACGTGGCAAGTCGTGCAGTTTCGGTACCGCGGGTCGGCCATATTGTGCGACGCCGACTGGGTAGCCACGCCGTCCGCCTGACGGCCGAAACTCCCGGCACCGTTGTGGCATTCCAGACAGACTGTCAGGATAACCGGACGTTTCAGCAGCCTGGAGTTTACCGAGCCATGGGGAGAGTGACAGCTTTCGCACCCGTCCACACGAACCGCGGCGTGTTCGTACAGGAAGGGGCCCCGCTTATCGACATGGCACTTCAAACAAGCCTGCTCGTTATTCAAACCCGTATCAACGAGATGAGGACGTCGCCCCATCTTCCAGGTCGCCGGGTTCGTTCCATGAGGATTGTGGCAGTCAGAACAAGACATGAAACCTTCATTGACCCGGTGCTTGGAAGGAAGGGAGAATTGCGCTCTCACGTCGTTGTGACAGCCATAACAGACGTCAGCCTGGCGCTTGCTTAGCAGATTGCGGTTCGACTCAGACTGATGGATCGAATGGCACGATGTGCAAACGACGTTGGCTTGTGTGTGATTACTGCGCCGTATATTCGCCCGGTTCTGGTCTTTGGAATGGCACCGCAGACAGGTATCGAGGGCTTGCCCCGGAGTCATCTGGGAGAACGCGCCAATCGAGTCCTTCCCGCCTTTAGCCTCCACGTGTTTCTTACCCGGACCATGGCAACCTTCGCAACCGGCCTTATCGATTGGCGTGTTAGGAAGGACAGCGGTCTTGTTGTGGGGGTTTCGAAAAAACTGAAGCGCCACATTCGGGTGGCAGGTACGACATGCATTGCTGCCGGCATAGGCATCGTTGGCCGTGGCCGTTTTCGCAGCTGCGGGCTGGGCCGCCATGTCGTGGACACCCAACACAGCGAACAGCAAAAAACTCAGGGGGATGGCGCGGAGAAGAAACATGAGCGTACGTCTTTACTATACGAAGCGGAAAACGGTCACTGGTGTGAAATCTTACTGACGAGTAGAGGAACAGCGAGGAGGGGACCAGAGGCGGGAAGGGGCTCGCACTGACAGTCGGCGGCGAGCCCCAGTCAAAAAGGAGACGGTCGATTAGAAGAGAACACTCAAACCGGCGGTTGGGGCGAAATTCTGAATCCAGCCGTCGCCGCCACTGCCACGATTCGGGGCGATCACTTTCTTGGGGAACCGGGTCATGTTGTCCCGGAACTCCAGCCGGAGCAGGACTTTGTCGGTGAGTTGCATTTTGACACCGACACCGAATGTGATCAGCCCGGTCAGTTCAGTCGTGCGACTGAGTACCGCGATCTGGCTGAGAGCCTGAAACGCTCGTTCTTCGCCAGTCCCGCGGAACATCTTGACGCCACCGCCGGCGAGGACAAATGGGCGCACCCGGGATTGGCTATCCGTAAAGTGGAAATGCACATCATAGTGAACTGCATGGGACTCGCCGCCAAAGGTAGCCTTCGCGCCGGAGCCTTCCAGCTTCATATCATTTCGGAGGAAATCGTATCGGATTTCTCCGGAAAGTTTCGGGTACATGTGGTGGCCAAGCCAGGCACTTGCGCCGATTCCCGTGTCGAATCCCGCATCGGCGTTACCGGCGGTCGACGTAAACGTTTTCTTGTCGTAGAAGCTGCCGACGACGCCACCGCCAAACTCGTAGCGAGGACCGGCGGGCTGTCCTTGGGCCCAACTCAGGGTGGCCGGCGACAACATCAGGAACGTGAGGGTGATTTTCTGGGCAAGCGAATTTCGCATAGCAATCTTCTATCGACGGATTCCCGAGTGAGCTTTACCCAAAATCAAAACGCCGCGGAGAAAATATTCTCCGCGGCGTTCTGAGGGAAACGTCCCTTTGTACGACTATTCCACAACGCGAACCGGCACGCTTGTCCCTTGACCACCCTGTGAGACGTTCAATGGGATGTCAAACCCCGTTGGCGTATTACGAGGCACTCTGGCGTTGATCTGGTAGACGCCGACCTGCCCGGGAGCCAGACCGGCAAATTCCACAGCCAGAGCGACCCCTCCGAGGCGAACAGCCGGCGCTATCAACGGCGTCGCGATGGGGTTGGATCCACCAGGGAACCCCGCTTCAACCGCGGGAGACGTATTCCCCATCCCCGTGAGGTAAATCGAAATCACGTCGTCTCGGTGAATCGGATTAGACACCGTCACGATCTCATTGTTCCTGGCGCGCACCACGGCCGGCAGCTGCGATTCGGGGCCATTCGTCCCCGAGCGGAAGATGCTCGGTGCCGCGGGCAGAATCGTCAGATTGAAATTGTCACTTACGCCTCCCGGAGTACGAAGGATTAGGGTGACATTCCCATCCACTTGATAGGGAATCTGCGCGTTAATCTGCTCGCCTGATGCAAACAACATGGGCACCGGGACACCGTTAACCGTCAGACAACTCTCACCGAGCGCGGTCGGGAGTGGCGTGGTGCTGCTCGCCTGGCTGACCGGACTCAGGTTGCTACCAATCAGCGAGATCAGACTTCCCGGTGCGGTGTTCTGCGAGAAATCCGCTGCGTTCACAATCCGGTCAATGCGAGGAGGCGCCACCGCTTGGTCGTAATTCCAAGGAAGGACAGTGACCCCGCTCGTCGTTAGGCTGACAATCGCTTGCCGGCCATACAGCGGAGCCAGGGTGCGCGTGAACGGACGGGCCGTATCACTGAGCAAGGGGGCCTCCGCCATGCGCGTCGAGCGAATCGCATTGGTGCTACCAGGGTCAACCCGCTGAATGATCCCGGGGCTTTGGGCATTCGGCGCGGTGGTCCGGAAACCTGCCTGGTCGACGAAAGCGAACCCGGAGCTTGTCCCTGACGAGGTCTCAAGTTGCCGCGAAGGCACCAAAGACGCATTCAAGAGAAGGTTGCCGACCACATACTGATCGAAATTCGAGGCGGCGTAAGCGCCGCTCAACGAGGTACCTTCCTTCCTCGAAATCGTAAAGGTATCAACATTGGCGTTATAGAGCATCAGGGTGCCGTCCGCCTGGGTGGCCAGGATTGAGGAGCCGTTTCCACTCGCGATGAGCGTCGTGCTGATATTGACTTCATTCTTGAAGATACCGAGCGTCGGCAGCGTACTCGCCGAACGGCTTAGCAGATCCACGCGATCAATAGTATGCACTGGACCGGCGACGCGGCAGGCCGCAAGAGTGGCGCGCCCGGAACTGGCGACGGAACGGGGATAGTGGCCGAACGGCATTCGGACGGGAGTGCCAGGCTGGAGAGTCTCGAGGTCAAACATACTGATAATCTGCGAGTTATCATGTCCAACCATCAGCCATCGGCGGTCAAAAGAAATCGCCATCTGAGTCGGCGTGTTTCCGGTCTTCAGCGTTGCGATCAGCGAGTAGCTCGATCCATCAAAGACCAGAACCTGGTTCTTGTCCTGGCGGAGCACAAAGAAGCGATCTCGCGAGGGATCAGCAATTAGGTCAACGAGTTGACCAGGGACGTTCACGAACATACCCCGCTGATCTGGCTCTTTATTGTTGATTAACACGCGGATCGTTCCGGTAACGTTGACGGCCGACGAAGAAGAAATATCAATCGTTCCAGTCGTTGTTCCCTTCGAATTCTGAAACAACGTGGGATCGACGCGCACGGTAACGGTCGCGGGTGTAACACCGGATGACGGACTGACAGTTACACCAGCTAATCGTGAGTTCAACTGAAAAGCAGTCCGGTTTCCACCGGGATCCAGAATCGTGATCTGCTGCGTTCCGACTTGACGGTCGCAGAAGTTTCCGCGGAACGAGACATCTTCAGCGGACGAGACAACACGAGGCAACTCAGAGAGTCGGCCAATTGGAATAATCGTAACGCCACTTTCCGATACCGCATACATAGTGCTCCCATCACCTGACAACAGGCTCCGCCCGGAGAGATTTTCGGGCAGAATGAGTCGCTCCAGAACGGTCAGGTTCTCAGGGTCGAGAATCTGCAGTTGCGGGGTGGCGGCCGAGCCACTAGTCGCCGCTCCAGTGCGTGTCATCTGGGCGTAAACAAGGTTTCGCTCGTTGTCAAAAACGTGGGAGCCGATGTTTAAGACGCCGGCCGGATCCGGGAATTGCGCAACGAGTGAGCCAGCCAAATCTCCTAGGGCCCAGCCAGCCAGATGGAGAGAACCGTCTCGGTTTACGCTGACGACACGGGGGCCGAGGGGCGGTGTCGAAGTAGCCTGAAAGGCGCTCAGGCGCCGCGCATCCACGTCATAGCGAAACTCCAGAGTCAGGTTATCGGTCGCCCCACCAGCCAGAATGCCGAAAATTCGCGCTCCGTCGCCTGAAGGCGCCATCGAACTCGCGACGATGTTTGCGGGAACGTTCCCAGCGGCGACAGGAAGCGCCTTCGCCGTAATGCCTGGGATCGTTTCGAGTGTTTGAGTCGTTCCTGTCGCAGGGTCTAAAAGCAGGAACTCCGTTGTCGTCACGATCAGCGCACGACCATCAATACCGAACGCCACACCCAGCGGAGCGGACCCAAGAGCGAACGTCTGCCGCCCGTTGGAAATCAAATCGATAATCGTCAAAGCGTTGGTCGGCGTGTTCGGTGCCTGAAAATTCCCATAATGCGTAATGACGAGAAATCGCCCATCCGGCGATAGAGCCAACGCACCCGGGTTCGGAGCCACATTGATCGACGTTTGGATACGACCGTCGCCCAGCGACATTACTTCGATCCTGTTCGCCGTAAAGTTGGCAACATAGAGGACACGCCGGGACTCATCGAGCGCAATGTCGGAGGCATTACCGCCAATGGCAACAACTTTTCCGACACTTGCCCCCCAGACCGGTGCCGCCAACGATCCGAGCAAAACGGCCCACAAACAGACATACTTATTGAGGCTGACTTTCGCTGACATATCTTTTCCGCTTCCTTACGAATTTTTTCTGACGCCCAATGCGTGATCCAGTCCTGCACTTCCGGCCGGATATGAGCTCGCGATCCCTCGCCGCTCTATTTCTTCGCAATCGGGTATTGCGCGCCTTCCTGGTCGAGTCGCAATTAACGGCGGATCGCCGTTAATTGACGATGCGACTACTCTTCTTCAGTCTTCCGGCGGCGCAACACGATTACGCCGAGGAACAACGCCGCCATAGCGGCACAAACTATACGAACCATATTCGAATCCATAACTTACTCTCCTTAAGTGAATTAAATCTCCGGCAAAAACGCCGGTCTCATTGGTACTCTGTCCGTCGAGTGCCCTAGATGGCATTAACCATCGGGAGCAACTCGCGCACAATTCTGACTGCCATTGGCCCAACCGTAACAACGAAGAGCGATGGCATGATGCAAAAGAAAATCGGGAAAATCAGTTTTACGCCCAGTTTGGCGGCCTTCTCCTCGGCAATCTGCCGAGCCTGAATTCGCATAAAGTCAGCGTGGGCGCGAAGACTCTGCGCAATGCCGGTACCGAAGCGATCTGCTTGAATGAGGACGGCAACCAGTTTCTTGAGATCGTCAACAGCGGTTCGATCGGCCAGGTTCCGGAGGGCCTCAACCCGCCGCTTTCCCGCTTTTAGTTCAAGATTGATCATCGCGAACTCTTCTGTGATCTCCTTGTGTGCGTGCTCCAATTCCTTGGCCACCTGAATCATCGCCTGATCCAGACCTAATCCGCTTTCCACGCAGACCACCAACAGATCCAGAGCATTCGCCAGTCCTCGTTGGACAGCCTTTTGACGTCGCTGCGACTTGATCTTCACGTATTCGTTCGGCCCAAAGAAACCCGCCGCACCGGCCACTAGGATCGCCGCGATTTTGTTCGTCGAATCCGCGTCCGAATTGGCAACGGCCAGACTCATTAGGATCGGAAACAACACACCGAGAAAAATTTTGGCGCCGTAAAGGATTCGAAGTGCGTTCTGCCCCTTGATCCCGGCTCGGATCAGGCGCCGCTGCATCACACTCACATCTTTGGGCGACGCGGGCACCAGATTCCCTAGCCGCTTAATCAAGTCGTGAAAGACAAGACTCGGATGCACAGGCATGCGGTCCTGGACATGCGACTCCATCCCGGTTACGCGCTCAATGGCTTCCTTCGGGCGGACCCACATTTTCAATCCCGCGGCGGCAACCGCCACGGCCACTGTTAGAAATACGAGAAAAGCAATGAACATTGGCATCGGTTAGACCTCGATATTGACAATTTTCTGAATGACGCCGTAGCCGATCAGCTGCAACACGATCGCGCCACCCATCATGTAATTGCCCAACTCATCATTGAAGAAAAAGCGCACATAATCCGGATTCGCCCAAAACATGAGCAAAGCGACGCCGACCGGGATCAAGGTGAGGGCAGTGCCGGTCATGCGGCCGTGGGCGCTGATAGCCTTGATACGTCCGCGTAGTTTGAAACGCTCACGCATCAAATAAGCAAGCTTGTCCAGGATTTCTGCGAGGTTGCCGCCCGTCCGCTTTTGGAGCATCACGGCGGAAACGAAAAAATGCACATCGAGCGAGGGAACTCTCGTAGCCAGTTTCTCCAGTGCCAGTTCCAGCGGCATACCCAAGTTGTGTTCTTCGAATGTCCTTCGAAATTCACCAGAGAGCGGCTCCTGAAACTCACGATGAAGCATTTCCAGCGACACCGAAAACGCATGGCCGGCGCGCATGGAACGGGCAACAAACTCCAAGCTCTCCGGGAACTGCTCTTCAAATTTGTGTAATCGGTCAGCCCGCTTTCTCACAACGTAGAGGATCGGGCTTATACCGGATAGCAAAGCCGGAATGAAGGCGAATTGGCGGTGTTGAGCTGGGAAGAGAAACCATCCCGCCGCGTAGCCCCCGAGGAACATCGCCAGGCACCCATGCATCAGTCGCGCGACCTTCCAGCGCAAACCAGCCTGCTCAAGCAATCGGTGAAGCCTGTCGCGCAGTTCGAGACGCTGCAGCAGCCGCGTAATGACCTGCCCCGCAGCGGCTTCGTCGGCGTAGATGAGAGCAATGGACTTCTTTTTCTTGGTCTCTTTTTTCTTGCCACCTGGATCCACAAGACGCGACCGGATCTTTCCGACGTCCGCATTACGGAACGTGCGACTGAGAAACCACCAGGCACCCAGGGAGACGGCCCACACCAGAATTAGGATTGCGAAGAACATCATTGCAGGACCCTCCGAAGCCCGCTATGGGACTTCAACCACTTCATCGAACAAATCGGGGCGTAACTTTATGCCGTGCGAGAGGAGTTTTTCGTAGAACTTCGGTCGGATGCCAGTCGCGGCGAATCGCCCGAGTACTTCGTTGTTGGGCCCAAGCCCCCGCTTCTCGAACACGAAAATGTCCTGGAGCGTAACGATATCCCCTTCCATCCCAGTCACTTCGGTGATGCTGGTGACGCGACGGCTACCGTCTGACATACGCGCCGCCTGCACAAAAACATGCACCGCAGCCGCGATTTGTTGACGGATTGAAACAAGTTGCATATTGGCGTTTGCGAGCGACACCATGACCTCAAGTCGCGAGACGCCATCGCGCGGCGTATTCGCGTGAATCGTGGTCAACGAACCATCGTGACCAGTATTCATCGCCTGTAGCATGTCGAGGGCCTCCGGCCCGCGGACTTCGCCGACGACAATCCGGTCAGGACGCATACGCAAGCTATTGATCAGTAGTTCCCGCTGGCGCACCGCGCCGTTGCCTTCCAGGTTGGGAGGCCGCGTTTCCAGTCTCGCAACGTGGGGCTGTTTCAACTGCAATTCAGCCGCGTCTTCGATGGTGACGATGCGCTCCTTTGGAGCAATGAACGCTGAAAGCGCATTCAAAAGTGTTGTCTTACCTGCACCCGTTCCGCCGGCGATAATGATGTTCATCTTCGCCTTGACCGCTGCTTCGAGCAACTCCATCATGCCTTGTGTGAGTGCCTTCTTCGCAACCAGATCGCTCGGCATGAGCTTGTCTTGAGAGAAACGCCGGATCGACATCAAGGGGCCGTCAACGGCCAGCGGCGGAATGATGGCGTTTACGCGCGACCCATCTCGCAAACGGGCGTCAACCATCGGAGTGGATTCGTCAACACGACGGCCGACCTGCGAAACAATCTTGTCAATGATTCGAAGAAGGTGCTGGTCATCCCGGAACGTCACATTGGTGAGTTCGAGTTGGCCACGACGCTCGACATAAACCTGCTTGCTTCCGTTAACGAGGATGTCAGAGATCGTCGAATCCTGCAGCAGGGGCTCCAACGGTCCAAGTCCAAACACCTCGTCCAGCACTTCGTCGCAAATCTGTTGCTTCTCGTTAGAGCTCAACAGCGTGGGCTCACCTTCGATCAGCGTAAACAACGCCTGCCGTACTTCACCCCGAACACGTTGATTGTCGATCGTGGCGAGTGCTTCGAGATTGATCTTGTCAAGAAGCTTCCGGTGCAGCGTGAACTTCAGTTCCTGGTACTCGGGCTTCAGGCCGGCCTTCTTTTGACTGGAGTTTTTCAGCAGACGCTGTTCCCAGCTCAACTGCTGCGCGCCCTGTTTGGATTCGATACTCGAAATCATTTGATTCCCCTGCTTGACTTAGGCGCCAGATCAGTCTGATCCTTGCCGTTTACTGCTAACTTGAAAATGCCGGGCGTATACCCCAAAAGCTCTTTGTTTTCTTGACGTGATCGATGGTAATTCCAGCTATTTTGGCGGCGAACGCTTCAATCGTGCGCCCGAGTTCCGACTCTTGTGTCAGCGGTTCGCCGCGTGTCACAACACGATGCAGCGAGAAGTAGTCGTTTGGAACAACAGCCTTTACCGAGGCTCCAAACATCTTTTCCACGTCGGTCGCCGCGATCCCTTCCTGCCGGCTTAGCCGATTGACAAGAATGCTGTACCGGCTCTTCTCGAAACCGAGCACATCCAGCATTTCCAGTGCCTTCCGGGTGAGGTGAAGACTCGGCAACTCGGCAGTTGTTACCAGGCAAGCAGAGTCGGCTTCCGATAGCGCCAGCAGCGCGGTCCGATGAAAGATGGACGGTAAGTCAAGAACCACAAAGTCGTAGTGCCGCCGCAACATCTCAATGACGAGATGCAATCGCCCGGGCTCCATCGGCGAAGTAAAAGGTTCTTCCGGACCTGGCAGCACATCGACGCCGTCCAGATGCGCCGTCATCTCGGCCCACTCGCTCTGCTCAGGTAACGCGTCCCTATCGAGCAAGTCGACGAAGGAGAACGGATGATGAATTTTGAGATAGAACCCGATCGTTCCACCCATAAGATCGAGGTCGAGGAGTAGCACTCGTTTCCGACTTAGACGCTGTATGGCAAATGCACACTGTGCCGCGAGCGTGGAGGCCCCAGACCCAGGCTTGGTACTCGCGAATCCAATGACAGACCCCAATTCCGCACTCTCCACTGTGGACGGCACCCGAAGTTTCACGACACGGTCATACGCCGCTTGCTGCGCAGCAGGCTCGAACGGCATCCAAAGAAATTCCGCCGCCCCTGCGCGAAGTGACCGAACGATGGAATTTCCGTCCTGACTCGAATGCAATCCGATCACCTGGACAGCCGGAGTCCGATTAACCAGATACCGGATTGACTCACAGGCCTGTTCAATATCTGTTGCGAGATCGATAAGCACAACATCCGGATTCGATTGACGCAAGCGCATGTCCAGCACTTGCTCCTGCGGGTACGATTTCAGATCAGAGACAACCTGAAAGAGTCGGGCAGGAGCGGCAGTCCGCAGAAACGCCTCTGCGATCTCGCGATTCGGGGAGATGAGAAGTGCAACTATTGGTGATTCGCTCGTTGACATAATTAACTCAATCCGTAGTCGTCTTGTGCTCTGATCGGCTCAGCGACGGAGTTCAAGACTCCTTCGGACGCACGTTCACTGGCGCGAGGGATTGCCCTTTCGCCTTCTTGGCCGGCTTGGGCTTCGACCCCGATCCGGTAGGCGTATTCGTTACCCCAGGAGCGGGAGTCGCAGGCTTCATAAATTCCTTGGGGAATTCAATTTTGGGCCGCGGATCGCTCGCCGTGAGGGGGGTCGTCACTTCCGGAGTAACGAGGACGATTAATTCGGACTTAGAGCGGTTCTCGGTACGGCTCTTGAACAAACTGCCGAGTAACGGGATATTGGACAATCCTGGGATCTTCGACATCGTGTCGGTCACCCGGTCATCGATCAATCCGCCGATCACAAAGCTCTGGCCCTCGCCGAGTTCGATATTGGTCTCGATCTTGCGTGTCGCCAAGGCGGGAATGCTGAAGCCGGCGATGGAAACCGAATTAGCCAAATCGATAGTATTGACCTCGGGTTTCACATACAACTTGACCGTCCCGTTCTCGGTGACCTGGGGATTGAAACTAAGCCGGATACCAAATTCCCGAAACTGGACAGTAACGGCACCAGCGTTCGAGCCACCCTGCAGAATCGGGACCGGGAATTCACCACCAACTAAGAAGCTGGCTTCCTTTCCGTTAGTTGTTACAAGGTTCGGCTCCGCGAGAATCTGCAGCACGCCTTCAGCCTGGAGCGCCTTCACAAACGCGCCAATGTTCAGGTCAGGCCGGAAAGCAAACACGTTCAGTGCATCCGATATTGAGAATGTCGAGGCATTGCCGGAACCGCCGACCTGAGACGCTACGGGAGCGGCGGTGCCACCGGCCGTGGTCCGGCCAATGGTGTTCCCAGCCCCCGTTGAAATCAGGTTGACACCAAAGCTGCGCGAAGCGTTGCGATTCAGTTCAGCGAAGCGGACACGTAAGAGGACTTGTTTCTCCACTTTCGGCGGTGCCAGACGCAAGTTATTGACAACACTCTTGCCGAGGGGCGTTACCAGTGCCAATGCGCGATCAGCCACCAACTGGGAACTGACCATTCCCGTAAGCGACAAGGTATCGCGAGCAGCCTGTATCTGAATGTCCTCATTCGGGAACGTCGCTTTCACGATCTTGCGGATCGGCTCCATGTTGTGTTCAACGGTGATCGAGTAGAACTCGCGCTGCCCCGACCGCGCCCACACGACGAGCGTCGCTGTTCCGTGCGACTTCGCATGGATAAGAATCTCGCGCGTGGTGACCGCCACGTAGTCAGCGACTTCCGGATTACTCGTAGAGATGCGTCCGATATCCGCCGGATAGTCAATGACGATACTCTTTCCAACGGTTAGCCGCAGATCCTGTACGTTCTGACTGAATGCGGCACTGCTGCCCGCAATGACAATTGCGATGAGGCAACCAAGTGCCTGCAACCGAGAATTCAAACTGTTACTCATCGGAATCCTTTCCTTCTTCTGCCCAGCGCCGCTCATCGGATTTTCCACTCCGTATGCCGCGTATTTTCGAGCCCGACCGCCTGATCATCAGGAGATCAATTCTTACGAGAGTTCACGACTTCCACTGCTCGCACCGTGCCACGGAACGTAACAATTTCGTCCGGCGGAGGCGGAGGAGGAGGCGCGGCCACCACGGGCGGCGCAATCACGGCAGCGGCAACCGTCACAGGGCGCGGGCGAGCGCGGGGAGCCGGCGGACCTTCGACATTCGGGTTATCCGAATTCGCATCTTTCCGCGGCTTCCGGGCAGCTCCACGTCCGTAAAGTTCAGCCAGTTGACGACCACTCGTCTTTTCAATGCCGTGGTCACTTCCATTTCGCAGAACCAGTTGGATTCTACCCTCACTACCAGCGAGCGTCAGTAGCTCCGCCTGTTCAGGCGTCACAAGGACGGTGACGGTGCTGGCGTTGATCGCCTGGCCGCGAGCGTCCGGCTGGTAGGTCTGACCCGCTGACAGAACGACGATATTCTGAAGAACTGTCGTCGTGACGGTATCGTTGGAGTCCGGCGGACGGCCTGTAACCAGTACGTCGACGCGCATGCCGGGCAAAACGAACCCGGCGACACCGACGACTTCCGTCACCCGTACCGTTACCGCCCGCATCCCGACAGGAATGATCGGCGCGATCCCCTGGCCGCTGCCCCGCTCGCCAAGACGGCCGACAATGATCGGCTCTTCCAACAGAATGTTGCTGACCACCGGGCGATCCATGACTTCTTCAACCTTGGAAAAACCACCCTTGGGGAACTGGTCGGTCGGCACCTTGCTCACCTTGACGTCACCGGGTTTGATCGAGCCACCAATCCCGAGGGGTTTGGCGGCTACGACAACATCTTTCATTTCTTTAGCAGCCTCCGGGGCCTTCGCCGCTGGCGCTCCAGCGCGCGCGGTTAACTGATAGAAGATCGCGGAGACGACCAGCGCAAACACGAGACTGACTCCGAGAACTGTGAGAAACCTGCGATCCATAACGTCTACCCTTTCGTGATGCTTAATCCCAATTGCGTTGTGCCCTAACTACCGGGCCCGTGCCCCTCGAACAAGTAACGAGGAGGCAACAAATCCGCCACGTAATGCGTACTCCGCTAAACGCACGCCACCCGGCAAACGCCAGGCCGGCGCCGCCAAGGTCTCCACGGGGCCGTTGCTTTCGGCCCGACCATCCCGCTGCGCCGTGCGCTTTGCGGTTCCGGTCATGAGGTTTTTAGGTCGGAGTATCTTCATAAGGCAATTCGTCTCTGCTAGTTCTTTCGGCCGTTTGCGTGGATTTCATTAGGGCCGTTTTCACGATTTCCCTAGAACTTCTTTACCGGGTTAGCCAGTCGTCGGCGCAGGAGTACTACCTTCTCGCCATCGGCCACTACCTCCCAGTTCGCCTTACGCCGCAGGGAAGCCTGAATCGCCCATTCACGCGGCACCAGCACCGTATCGAACTGATACTGATCGACTTGCTCCTCCGCGACCGCTCCGCCCTGCATTAGGCTCAGATATACCCGGCCCAGTTTTTCCCCATAGAAATCACTCCGGCCATCGAAGAAGACCCGCTGCACCGGATAGAAACGGTACGAGAGGTAGTCACCCCACTCATCGGTGGTAAGAACCCGCTTCCCTTCAATATCCGCTCGATACGTCTCTACCGTCGAGACGGGAAATTTCAATTCCGGAAACGTCTTCGGCCACGCGATCGGCCGATCCACTACAGCTAACAAAACAGCTGGCGCGATCACCCACACGCTATTACGCACAAAACCGGGACGGAGATCGGACGACAATTTATCGAACGTCCGTAATACCGCTCGCCGGCTCAACCCCGGCACGATCTCCTGCCACCACGCCGACAACTCCGCAGCCAGGATTGGCGCGGCGACCAGCAAAAATATCGGCACATGGCGCACCGAGCTCAAACTGAAGTGAGCCCAACCGATTACCAACAGAGCATCCACCCAGTTGCCCCGGCGAATCGCACGGTAAGCCGTAATCAACGAACAAATCAGCAGAATCTCAAAAAACAACATCGCCTCGGAGCGGAAGCTGGGCGACTGGAACTCGTCGACAGCCTCCTTGATCCAATCGCTCCGCAAGTAGGCAAGGATATGTTCATGAAGGTGATACCCATAAGGATTCACAACGGAAACGCCCAGACACAACAGCGTCAGAACGCCGTAGCGCCTAGCGGCAGCCCACTCACGGGCCATTCCGGAACCGGCCGCGGCCAAGCCCAGGCAGGCGACCAGACTCAGGAAACCGCCATGCAGATTTGCCCAGACAATCGTCAACGGCACCAACAGCCAGATTTTCCACGTATTCTCACGACGGTCAGCCTCCAGCAGCCACAACGCCGCCGCCAGAAACACCAACGTAAATATGTGAGGCCGTGCGAGATAGTGAATCGCCGATGACCCGCTGGCAACCAGCAGGATCGGCAACGCCACCAGCGGCGTCGCACCGCGCCACATCGCGTGCCGGAAGACGATCAGCAGATACGCCGGTATCAACAACCCCAGACCCAGCACAACACCCTTCATCCCGGCCCAGGTGTGCAGCCACGACATCGCCACCTCGGCACCCCACTCCCACGCATACCAAGCCTCACCGGCCTTCGAAAAGGACATAAAGTCGGTCCTGGGAAACGCGTGGTGTTCCAATATCCAGTCGCCAATCCGGATATGCCAACCCGTGTCACCGTCCGAAAGCAGCGCGACCCAGCCGTTCGGCCCGGCCAGAAACAACCAGACAATCAGGGATAAGAATAGGAAGTCCGCCATCGTCGGCTTCCAAAAAGGCGCCCTCGGCGATGGTGCGGCAGGCGCACCCTTGGGGGCGCCCACAGAGTCACTCAACGCCCGTAGATCGACCGCCACATCTCGGCGCTCATTCTGAACTGCTTCAGTTAATCCTGTATCCGGCGGCATGGTTCCCTATCTGACTAGCCATCGGATGGTCGACGACAGAACATTAGGCCGTTTGCCTTACCTCTGGCAACGGTTCGCAATCCATCAAAAGGCGGGCACCACGAATCGCCAACTCGTAGCGATCCCTAGCCCCCGTCTTTTCAAACACATGCATCAAATGCACCTTCACCGTACCCGGAGTGATCTGCAGCCGTTCGGCGATTTCCCGATTCTTCATCCCCTCGGATACCAGCTGAATAATCTCCCGTTCCCGCGGCGTCAGCCTGGGCAAGTGCCGCCGAGTGGCCCATTGGCGCAGTGTCGGCGATGCCGACTCTTCCAGGAACGTTTCCCCGTCGGCCACCCGTCGCAACGCCTCCAACAACACCGGCAGCGGCGACGTTTTCTTCACAAATCCCTTCGCCCCGGCACGAAATGCGCGGACCAATTCCGATTCCGGCACATCTCGCGTCCAAAGCACGCACACCGTTGACGCACTCACAAACGACAACTCCGAAAGGAAATGCAGGGTAGAGCGCCCGCCCGACGAGTGATCCATCAACAGCAGATCCGGCCGCAATTCCTGTACCCCGGCAATCGCGCCCGTCACCGATGTCGCGTGCCCAACCAGGGCAAACTCCTTCGTTTCATCCAGAAACCACCGCAGGCCGGCGATTACAACCGGCTCCGTCTCGCACACAAACACAGTGGGTCGATTCTTCATGCCTGTCTATCCATCGGCAGACACACCCTTCAACACACTAATCCCTTGGACTAGGCGCGAATGGAAAAAGACCTTAGTTGCAAAGCTTTACACGCCCGGCACCTGCAGATGGAAGTCCGTTGCATCCTCCAGTGCCGCCGCCATTTCCAACAACGTCCGCTCCGCGAACGGCCGGGCAATCAATTGCAACCCGATCGGCATTCCGGCCTCTCCAAACCCACATGGGATCGAGATCGCCGGGAACCCGAGCACGTTTACACCCCGCACCAGCCGCGTCGTCGCCAACCGGAAATCCTCCTCGACGCCACCCACCAGAATCGTCGTCTCGCCGATCCGCTTGGCAACCGTTGGCGCCGTCGGTGTTAGTAAAACATCAATCCCGTCAAACACGCCCAGGAACGCATCCCGGAACTGCCGCCGCAACCGCTGCGCGTTGACGTAGTCGGTTGCCGCCAACAACAGCCCCTGGTCGAACAACGTCCGCACATCGGCACCGAACTCATCCCGCCGGTCTCCGTAACGCTCAAAAACTGCCGAAGCCTCCGACATCAAAATCACCCGGCCCACCGCGTTCAACGAGGCAATATCGGGCACGGGAACGACCGTGACGGTCGCACCCAAACCGGCGGCCAACTGCACCATCTTCCGCACCGCCGACGCCACCTCCGGATCCACCTGATCGAAATAGAAATTTGCCGGTACGCCCACGCGCAACCCGCGAATCGAAACGCCCTCGGCCGGCACATACGAATCCACCGCCGCATGGCTCGACGTCTCGTCCCGCTCATCGCGCCCGGCCAGCGCCTGCAGAACCAGCGCCGCATCCCGAACCGTCCTCGTCAACGGCCCCATATGGTCCAAACTGAAGTCCAATGGCATCACGCCGAACCGGCTCACGCGCCCATAACTCGGCTTAAAACCCACCGTATTGCAGAACGCTCCGGGCACGCGAATCGATCCACCCGTATCGCTGCCCATCGCCATAAATGTCATCCCGGCGGCCACCGCCGCCCCCGAACCGCCGCTCGACCCGCCCGGCACCCGGTCCGTATCCCATGGGTTCCGAACGGCGCCGAAATGGGGATTATTCGAAGTCACCCCATAGGCCAGTTCGTGCATATGCGTCTTGCCCAGCAATACGCTGCCCGCCGCCGCCAAGCGCTCGGCGACAGCGCAGTCATAATCCGGCACATGATCCTTGAACAACAGCGAACCGCATGTCGTCCGGATTCCTTTCGTGCAAAACACGTCCTTCAACGCGATCGGAATTCCATGCAGCGGTCCCCGGTCAACACCCGCCGCCAACTCGTTGTCCGCCGTCTCCGCGTCGGCCAGTGCCCGCTCCGCGGTCACCGTCAGAAACGCGTTCAACCGCCCGTTTTTCGCCTCAATCTGCCGCAGACATTCGATCGTCAATTCCCGCGACGAAACCTGGCGCGCCCGCAGCGCGGCCCCAGCCTGTTGGATGTTCATCGCTTCGTCTCCGGCAGCGGCAGAACGTGGAAGGTCACCGGTTCGGTTTCCAGCCGGATCTGCTCCTTCAGCGCGTTAAACTGCGCTTCCAACTTCTCCAACGGCAGGACCGTGCGCTCTTCCGGCGGCAGTCCCTTCGCAATCGCGATCGCTTTCCAATCAGTCATACCCGGTTTGGTCATCATATACGATGCTAAGTAGAGGAACCCAGCATGTTTTGCGATCGATGTGGCACCACCGTCCCGGCCTCGGCCTCGCAATGTCCGCGATGTGCCGCGCCACTCGCCGCTGTGGCCATCGTTCCGGCCGCCGCACCCCGCGGTGCCACCGCCTGGATCTCCGATGGCTGGAACGCCGTCACAGCCAACTTCTGGGTCTTCATTGCACTTACGCTGATCTACTTCGCCGCCGGGTCCACCGTGCCGATCCTCCTTCAGGCCCCGCTCGGCTTCGGCCTGCAATGGGCTGCCCTCCGCCAGGTCAGCGGCCGCCGCGCGGATTTCAACGACCTCACCGTCGGCTTCAATCTCTTTCCCGCCGCCGTACTCCTGGCCCTCACCACCGGCGCCATCGTGATTTCCGCCTCGCTCTGCCTGCTCCTCCCCGGTCTCATCGCCATCGCGCTGCTTCAATTCCCCGCCCTTCTCGTCCTCGATCGCAAACTCGACTTTTGGTCGGCCATCAAGGAAAGCGCCAGCATGTCGCAAAAACACTTCGGCACCATGGCCGCATTCCTGGCACTCGAAATCTGCGTCATCCTCGGCGGCGCGCTGCTTTGCGGCGTCGGCATCCTGGTGGCCATCCCGGTGATGCATGCCGCCACCGCGGCCGCCTACATCGACCTCTTCGGCCTCCGCGAGGAAACCAAAGCCGCCATCGCCGGGGGCGGCCCGCGATGACCATGCAGCAGGCCTCGCTGGCCCGTCTCGCCCTCCCCGCCAGCGCGCTCTGCCTCTGCGCCCTCACCGACCCCGATCATCCCGCCGGCATCATCCTCTGCCCCTTCCGGCTCCTCACCGGCTGGCTCTGCCCCATGTGCGGCATGACACGCGGCGTTGCCGCCCTGCTCCGCGCCCGCTTCGCCGACGCCATCGGCTTCCACCTGTTCAGCCCGCTCGTGCTCTCGGCCATCGTCGTTTGGGCCATCATCGAAATCGGCCAGGCGGCCCGCCTTTGGAACGCCCGGCGCCTCGGCGAATGGGCGATGCGTCCTGGCCCGTGGCTCGCGTTTCTTGTCGTGTGCACGGTCTATGGCGCGCTGCGATGGTGCGGTATAATTGGGGTTCCTCGCGCTTAGGCCGCGCGAAGGCTCTTTTTTAGTAAAAACAACATGACATCATTGTGGAACGGCGATTACCTCTTCCTCTTGGAGAACCTGATTGTAAAGGACTTCAAGATTCGGTATCGCAACATGTCGTTGGGTGTCTTCTGGTCCTTGCTGAATCCGCTCATCCTGATGGGCGTTCTCACCTTCGTTTTCACAAAGGTGATGCCCAACGCCGTCCCCAACTTCCCCCTCTTCGTCCTCTGCGGCTTGGTTCCCTTCAACTTCTTCACTGTCGCCTGGAACAACGGCACCATCTCGATCGCCAATAACGCCGGGCTCATTAAACGCATTCCCGTTCCACGCGAAATTGTCCCCATCGCCACGGTCCTCTCCACCACCATCCACCTCGGTATTCAAATCGCCCTTCTGCTCATTATCACGCTCGCCTTCGGCCGTGGCGTCAACGTCTACTGGCTTTGGCTCCCGCTGCTGTGGGCGCTCGAGGTCATGTTCGTTTGCGGCCTCGTGCTCGCCACCTCGGCCCTCGATGTTTACCTGCGTGACATGCGCTACATCGTCGAATCCGCCTGTACCGTGCTTTTCTGGCTCGTTCCGATCTTTTATACTCTGGACATCGTGCCGCGTCAGTATGTGACCGTCTACGAGTTCAACCCGCTTGCCGCGCTTATCCTCGGCCTGCGCCGGATCCTCTACGAGGGCGTCTCCCCCAATGGGGACGCGGGGCTCGTCTACAAACTGGCCTTCACCTCCACCGTCACCTTCATCGCCGGATTGACCATTTTCTCCCGGCTCAAGCATAAGTTCTTCGACTACCTGTAAGGAATCGCCCAGATGACTGTCATCGAATTCAAAAACGTCTCCAAGGCTTTCCATCGCGCGGTCGGCCAGCGGCTTCTCCGCCACTATCTCGAAGACCTCATGGGCAAGTCCGATCCCGATTCGTTCCACGCCCTCAAGAACGTCAACTTTGCGATCAAAGACGGCGAGTCGGTCGCCGTCATCGGCGCCAACGGCGCTGGCAAAAGCACCCTGCTCAGCCTCGTCACTCGCCTTGCTCCGCCGTCCACAGGCCAGGTCACCATCAACGGCCGTGTCGCGGCGCTGCTCGAGCTCGGCGCCGGTTTCCACCCCGATCTCACCGGCCGCGAAAACATTCGCCTCAACGCTTCCCTCCTCGGCTTCAGCCGCAAACAGGCTTCCGAACTCTACGAAACCATCGTCGACTTCTCCGAACTCCACGACTTCATCGACGAGCCGCTCCGGACGTACTCCAACGGCATGATGCTCCGCCTTGCCTTCTCGGTCGCCGTCAACCTCGACCCGGAAATCCTCATCATCGACGAAGTCCTCGCCGTCGGCGATCAGCAGTTCCAGACCAAGTGCATCGATAAAATCTTCGAGATCCGCAACCAGGGCAAGACCATCCTCTGCGTCTCCCACGTCGGCCCGCTGCTCGAAAGCCTGTGCACCCGCGCCCTTTGGCTCGACCACGGCCAACTCGTTATGGATGGCCCCACGCATGAAGTGCTGCAAGCCTATGAAGGCCGTACACTCCACGCGCCCAGCGAGTAGCCGATAAGATAAAGGGAGTGTCTACTCCGCTTACCCGCCTCTCCGAAGAAGAGTCGCTGTTCCAAACTTCCGTTCGCCGCTTCGCCAAAGAACAAATCGCCCCGCGCGCCCGAGATATGGATCACAAAGCGGCCATGGATCCAGCGCTTCTCAAACAGCTTTTCGATCTCGGCCTCACCGGGATCGAAGTGCCAGAAGAGTTCGGTGGTCAGGGCGGTACGTTCTTCCAGTCCATCCTCGCCGTCGAGGAAATCGCCGCCGTCGACCCGGGTGTCGCCGTTCTCGTCGACGTACAGAATACGCTGGTCGTCAACGCCATTCGCGACTACGGCACCCCCGAACAGCACAAGCAATTCCTCACCGCCCTTGCCGCCGATACCGTCGGCGCCTACGCGCTCAGCGAAGCCAACTCGGGCTCGGACGCCTTCGCCCTCGCCACCCGCGCCGTCCCCGACGGCGATAGCTACATCCTCACCGGCCGCAAACTCTGGATCTCCAACGCCGCCGAAGCCGGCCTCTTCCTCGTTTTCGCCACCATCAACCCCGACGCCGGCCACCGCGGTATCACCTGTTTTCTGGTCGAACGCAACACCCCCGGCCTCTCCATCGGCAAGAAGGAAGACAAGCTCGGCATCCGCTGTTCATCCACCTGCGAAGTTCTGCTCGACAACTGCCGAATCCCGGCGAAAAACATCCTCGGCCAGCCCGGTAAGGGCTACAAGGTAGCCATCGAAACCCTCAACGCCGGACGTATCGCCATCGGAGCCCAACTCGTCGGCCTCGCCCACGGCGCGCTCCAGCACGCCATCGGCTACGCCCGCCAACGCCGCCAGTTCGGCAAGCCCATCGCCGAGTTCCAGGGCGTCCAGTTCCAGCTCGCCGAAATGGCCATGCACGTCGAATCGGCCCGGCTCATGGTCTACAACGCCGCCCGTCTCCGCGACGCCAAGCTCCCCTACGTCAAGGAAGCCGCCATGGCCAAACTCCACTCTTCCTTAATCGCCGAAGACGTCGCCAGCCAGGCCGTCGAAATTTTCGGCGGCATCGGCTTCACCAAAGAGTGCCCCGTTGAAAAGCTCTATCGCGACGCCAAAATCGGCAGAATCTACGAAGGCACCAGCAATATGCAACGTGTAACAATCGCCAAAGAGATTCTGTCGTAACCTGAGAAAACCGTCAGCCATCCATGTGTAGAGGAGATTCCATGCGCGCCGCCCTTCCGCTTCTGTTCGCTCTCGCCGCCGCCCTGCCAGCCGCCCCTGCACCCGCCAAACCGGACCCCTCGGAAGCCGAACTGCAGAAGATCATTGAAAAGTTTTCCGAAAAAGAGAGCGAATTCCTCGCCGCCCGCGAACGCTATACCTACCGCCAAACCGTCCGTGTCGAGGATTTCGACGGCGGCGGCACGCCCGGCGGCCGCTACGACCTTCTCAGCGATATCATCTTCACCGGTGCCGGCAAGCGGACCGAACGCATCGTCCGCGCCCCAGTATCCACCATCAAGTTCGTCCAGTTCTCTCCCGAAGACGAACAGGACATCCGCTCCGTCCAGCCCTTCGTCCTGAATTCCAAAGAACTCCCGAAATACCACGTCCGCTACCTCGGCCGTGAAAAACTCGACGAAATCGATACGCTCGTCTTCGCCGTCAAACCGAAGGAAATGGTAACCGGCGAACGTTACTTCTCCGGCATCGCCTGGGTCGATGAACAAGACCTGCAAATCGTCAAAACCTATGGCCGCGCTACCGGCAAGCTGAAAAGGGGCAACGACCAGCGCTTTCCGAAATTCGAAACCTTCCGCGAACAGATCGATGGCAAGTACTGGTTCCCCGTCCTCACCCGCGCCGACGATACCCTCTACTTCGAAGATTCCGTCGTCCGCCTGAAAATGCGCGTCAAGTACGAGGACTATAAACTCTTCAAGGGCCAGTCCACCATCATCTTCGGCGACGTCGTACCGGACTCCCCCGCCCCGCCAAAGAAACCCTGAGAATCGACGTTCACCCCCCCGGATTCCCCACTCAGCCGGATTTACTGCGGTGGGGGCTCCCCCTGTGTTTTAATAATTTGGTAACGCACCATGCCGAGCCTTGCCACACGGCTTCGTCGCAAATTGCTGGCGGGGCAACGACGCCTGCGCGAATTGCAGATGATTGGGAAAGGTCTCCTTTCCACGGACCATATTGTCCAGGCGCATATCATTCCCATGCGCCGGTGCAACCTCGCCTGCACCTACTGCAACGAATACGACGACGTCTCCAAACCTGTTGACGTCAACATCATGATGGAGCGCGTGGACCACCTCGCCAAGCTCGGCGCTACGCTCATCATGATCAGCGGCGGCGAACCGCTCCTCCACCCCGACCTCGAAAAGATCATCGCCCGCATCCGCCACCACGGCCGTATCGCCGGCATGATCACCAACGGCTACCTCCTCATGCCGGACCGCATCCAGCGGTTGAACGACGCCAAACTGGACCATCTGCAGATCTCCATCGATAACGTCATGCCCGACGACGTATCGAAAAAGAGCCTCAAAGTGCTCGACAAAAAGCTGCAAATGCTCGCCGAACACGCCGATTTCCACGTCAATATCAACTCCGTTCTCGGCGGCGGTACCAAGAACCCCGACGACGCGCTTGTCATCGGCCGGCGCGCCCTCGAACTCGGCTTCAGCTGCACCGTCGGCATCATCCACGATGGCCACGGCCAACTAAAACCGCTCGGCGAACGGGAACTCAAGGTCTACCGCGAATTCAAGCAACTCGGCCAGCGCAGCTTCGCCCACTTCTCCGGTTTCCAGGAAAAGGTGGTCCTCGGCCAGACCATCGACTGGCGTTGCCGCGCCGGCGCCCGCTACCTCTACGTCTGCGAAGAAGGCCTCGTCCACTACTGCTCCCAGCAGCGCGGCTTCCCCGGCGTTCCGCTGTTGGAATACACCACGGAAGACGTCAAGCGCGAATACCTCACCAAGAAGGATTGCGCCCCGCACTGCACCATCTCCTGCGTCCACATGACGTCGCACATGGACTACTGGCGCTCGCCGCAGACCCTCGAATCCGGCCTCAACAACCGCAAGCCGGAAGAAGAATTGATCAACATCAACGTCGCCGGCCGCTAGCCCCGTTTTCCACATCTTTCCCACAGGGCCGTGCTACCAGGAAATCCTGATATCGGAAAATCCTGAGCCTTCGGCAATTCCGCCTCATTCGAAGAACGGCTCACTTTCCTTCCGATACTTCCACGCGCACTCCACGTTCAGTTCAATTCCCAACCCCGGCCGGTCGCTCAACCGCACATACCCACGCTCGATCACCGGGCCCCCGGCCAATTCGTCAAAGAACGGCACACTCGCCCCGTGCCACTCCAGCGCCAGGAAGTTCGGAATCGCCGCCGCCACATGCGCCGCGGCTACGAATCCAACGGGACTCGCAATGTTATGAATCGCCAGATTCACAAACCGCAAATCGGCCATCTGCGCAATCAGCATCGCCCGTAACAACCCGGTCTTCTGCACGTCCGGCGCCACAACGCGCACACGCCCCACCGTCAATAGATCCCAGAAATCCTCAATCGCATACAGGTTCTCACCGGTCGAAACCGGCGTCGCAATCGCGCTCTGCAAATGCGCCAGCGGCTCAATCGGCCGCGGTGGAATCGGATCTTCCAGCCACAGCAGGTCCAGGTGTTCCAACGCCTTGCCCAGCTTCACCGCATCGGCCACCGTATAGTTCCAATGGCAATCCACCGCCAGGTCCACGCCCGGCCCAATCGCCTCCCGCACCGCCGCCAGCCGTTCGACGACGTAATCAATCTCCACCCGGCTCAGCGACCGGTTGTACTCGTCCGTCGGGTACGGCGTCGGAATATCGGCGTCGAACTTCATCGCCGTAAACCCGCGCTCGGCCATCTCCCGCCCGCGCCGCCGGTAGTCGTCCGGCGTCGGGAAGTCCCGCTCCTCCGGGTTCCAGCCGTGGTGTTTCAGGCTCAATTCCCCCGTCTGCGGTGTCGCCCCGCCGCCACCCATCCAGCCCACAGTCCGCGGCTGCAACAGCGCCGATAAACTGTCCAGCGCATCGCCCGCGTGGCAGTCGGCATACACCCGCACGCTATCCCGAAAACGCCCGCCCAGCAGCTTCCAAACCGGCTGCCCGTAGGCCCTCCCCAGCAGATCCCACAGCGCCGTCTCAATCCCGGCCAGCGCATGGTCCACCGCGCCCGGCGCCGCGTGCACCGACGCCCCGCGCAGCCGCCGCATCAGCACCTGCGGACCCTCCGGAGACGCGCCCACCAGCAGCGACGCGAACTCCCGCACAATCCCCGGCACCCCCGGCCCCATGTACGCTTCGCCGATGCCATACAGTCCGCCCTCGGCGTCAATCCGCACCAGCACCCAATCGTAGTTGGCCTCCACCACGGCCGTCGTCACGCGTGTGATCTTCACTTGGCTGTCCATCCTCCATCAATCGGCAGCGCCGCGCCGGTCAGAAACCCGCTCTCGTCGCTCGCCAGAAACACCGCGAACGCGGCAATCTCCTCGGCCTTCCCCATCCGTCCCACCGGCTGCCGCGCGTGCAACTCGGTAATCGTCGCCTCCACGCGGTCGCCAAAATACTTGTCCACATACCCGCGGATCATCGGCGTGTCCACCGTCCCTGGGCAAATCGCGTTCACGCGAATCTGCGCCGCGGCATAATCAATCGCCAGCGCCCGCGTCATCTCCACCACCGCGCCCTTACTCACGCAATAGGCAAACCGCCGCTCCACCGCAATCAGCCCCGCCACCGAGGCGATGTTGATGATGTTCCCATACCCCTGCTCCAGCATCCGTGCCACCGCCGCCTTCGCGCACAAAAACACACCGCGCGCGTTCACCGCCTGCACCCGGTCGTAGTCCTCCACGCTCGTCTCGTGGATCTTCCCCACATGCATAATCCCGAAGCTGTTCACCAGCACGTCAATCCGCCCGTGCCGCCGGATGACCTCAACAAACGCCGCCTCTACCGATTCTGGATCCGTCGCGTCCAGGCGCACATACTCCCCCGCGCCCCCTTCTCGCAGGTCGCCGTTCACCACCGTCGCCCCCTGCCGCACAAACGCGTCCGCAATCGCCGCGCCAATTCCCGAGGCGCCTCCGCCCACCAGAGCTACTTTACCTGCCAATGAAAACATCCCGGCCAGTCTACGGGACCCGCCAGCCACCTGTCAACGGAATGCTATTCCGCAATACGGAAATCTAAGCTACCATCATTCCGTGGCTAACTCCGCCAAACCTCCCCGCCGCGAGGCAATGTCCTCGACACTCCGCTGCTTTCAGGTCCTCGACCTCCTCGCCGCGCCCCCCTACGAACTCGCCCTCTCCGAAATCGCCGCCGCCCTCTCCCTGCCCCCCGCCACCGCCCACCGCCTCACCGCCACCCTCTGCGAAGCCGGCTATCTCGAACAGGAAGAAGAGGGCCGCCGCTACCGCCTTACCGGAAAAGCGCTCTGGGCCGGCACCGGGTACCTCCGCCGCTCCCGCGTCTACCAGGCCGCCTTCCTCGTCCTCCAGGAAACCGCCCAACAGGCCTGCGGCCTCGTCCATCTGGGCACCATCGATGGCCTGTGGTTGCTCTATCTCCACACCGTCGGCAGCCCCAGTTCCCTCTACCTCTACGCCGATACCGGCGAACGCCGCCACCTCCACTCCACCGGCCTCGGCAAAGCGCTGCTCGCCTTCCAAACACCAGCGACCGTCGCCCGCCTCGTCTCCCGCAAACTCCCCCGCTTCACGCCCAAAACCATCACTGACCCAGCCAGGCTCAAACAGGAGCTCGCAAGAATCCGCGAACAAGGCTTCGCCGTCGATGACGAAGAAGGCACCGCCGGGCTCTACTGCGTTGCCGCCCCCATACTCGACCGTCACGGCATCGCCGTCGCCGCCTTCAGCATGAGCGCGGCCTCCAGTGTCATGACACCGGAGGCCCGTGAAAAATACATTCCCATCATTCGCCAGGCGGCCCTAAAAGTCTCCGCCCAACTGGGCTATCGCCCACTCTCGAGTAACTTACAGTATTTGACCCGCGGCTAACGCCGCCACCGCGCCACGGCCAGCAGTCCCAGCCCGGCCAGTAACATCGTCCCCGGCTCCGGCACATCACTGTAACTCCAGTTCACAATGTCGTGATTCTCAAATGCACCACCTGTCGACGAAGTAAAGCCGATAAACGCGCTCCGTCCACCCTGCAGGTTCAGCAAATTGCCAAGATCCACGTTCACCGAAAGCAGCGGGTTGGCCATCTTATCAAAGTAGATATCCAACAACCCCGGCTGGTATTTAATCGTGACGTCGTAAATGGTCCCGTCCGATAGATCCTTCGGCGGAATCGCGATCCCGAGCGTCGGGTTGCCAAAAGCGCCACCGGCGTCCGCACAGTGCTCCGGATGATTCCCCGTAGATCCCAGGCTCTGTACCGCCACGTGATTCCCGTTCGGCTCACAATAGGAAGGCTTGTTGTTCCAGGTATCGAACTCGATTGCCAGACTGTTGGTAATCCCGTAATACCCGATCCCGCTCGCATAAAGCCCCATCGCCGTCGGACTTTCGTTCTGAATCGTGAACGTAAACCCATCGGCCCCATCGTTCACTACGCCCGGCTCCCAATCCGGCGTGTAACCACCCCGATTCGTGATCTGAAATTGAAACGAAGTCGTGAAGCCGTTCTGCACATCCACCCGATCGCTCAACCACGCCGCGCCTACCTGATTCTCCACCGCTGGCGTAATCCGTAACCGGTTCGACGTCAGCGAAGCATTGCCAATCAGTGTCAGGCCCAACGGATTGCTGAAATCAGCAAATGTGAATGTAGCACCGAATGCACTCGGCACCGTGAGGGAAACAGCCAGAAATGCAATTGTCCGGCCGAAGTTATTACTCATCGAATTGACCTCTTACTTATATCGCCACGTGAGCCTGTATCAGCCTATGGACTGAACGGCATATTTCTGCATGGACAACAGTTCTAGAACTCAAAGAACATCCGCCCCGTCACGCCCGTTCGCGAGTAGGCCGAAAACTTCGTCTGGTGGTCCAGCGACACATACACACCGTAGTGCCGGCTCAGCCACTTACGCAAAAACACCTGCGTCGAAATACTGTTCAGGTTCACTTCCAACGGTGTCGTCGCGATGTAGGTATAGACTTCTTTACCACCGCCCACCACCACGCCCGCCCAGTACTTCCCTTCCTGGCCGCGCTGCACCGCCAGGCTCCCGGAGCTCGAAATCTTATCGCCCGGCTGATTGTGGTTAATAAAGTAATTCCCTTCCACCACCATCTTCCGCGGATAGTAAATGAACCCGGCGTTGTACAGGTTTCCCTTCACGACGTTCCCATAGGAGAACCGCGAATACCCCGCCGCCAAAACCAATTGCCGGTTGAACGGCGCCTTGTAGAAACCCTTCACGTCGTAGCGCTGATGGGGAAACAAAGTCACACCATTCCGCTCCGGCGCCACGCTGAAGCCCTGTGTCGTGTAGAAGTTCTTCGTCCAATTGGCAAAGCTGAAGAATCCGAAGTTCTGCTGGGTCACGCCCGGCCGCGTCTGCGAATTGAATAGGAACACCGGCGTAAACCGCGGATTATGCCGCAGCCACAACGCCGCATCCGCCCCGCGCCAATAGCCATATCCATTGGTGACGCCGCTATGATACGTGCCCACTTCCAGCAGCACCGGCAGCGGACTCTCATACCCCGGCCGTTCAAACGTCGCCGGTGTCTCCTGCGTCTGGCCCCACGCCGCCGTCGCCAGCGCAAGGGCCATCACCACATGTCGCATCCTGCTCTCCTTCATCCCCGCACCGCCGCGCCACGCGCCCCTTCCAGCCACGCCACCGGTGTCGATACCGCCACCACCCACTGGGCCGAGGCCACCTTCCCATTCACCACCACATTGCTCTCCATCGTCACCACTCCGGCCGCATACGCCGCCACCGGCAACTTGTCTCGCAACCCGCGCACCCCGCGCGACAGTCGCATCGCCCCGCCCGCATGCAGCAACCCCTGGAAATACGTGTTCGGCTTCAACGCAATGTCGCCGCCCGCCACAATATTCCCCTTCACAACCGAAGCCGCGCCAATCGTCACAGCCCCATGCGCCTTCAAATCGGCTTCCAACAGGCTTTCCTTCGGGCACGAAAAATCCCCACGAACCACGAACGCCGCCCGCAAATGCACCGGCGCCGTTAAATGCAAATCCCCGTCGTACAGATACGTGTTCCCGCCCATTGAAAACAGCTTCGCCGGGTCGTACCCGTTCGCCGCCACCGCCGTCCGGTCCGGATGCGGCAACTGCACAATCACCGATGGCGCCACTTCAATTTGCAACTCCACCTCGTGCCGGCCCTCGGTGTAAACCTCCGGCGCAAACAGCGACAACGCCTGCGCCCCAGGTAGAAACTCAATCGCCGTCCGCGAAGTCGCCCGCGACGCCACCACGGCATCGGCGCCCACCGTCAACTGCTTGACCGAATCCACCCATCGCCGCACTCGCGCGCCTTCGCCCACATGCAGCGTCCCGTCCACCGCCAGCGCCTGCAACTGCGTATCCTGCCCGATCGCGCAGTCACCTTTCACCATCAACTCTTTCTCGAACTCGCAATCCCGCCCGCACGAAAAGTCGCCCTCAATCACCAGAATCTCCCGCTCCTTCCGCCCGGCCGGATACTGTGCCCCGCCGGCCACGAAAATGCGTTCATTCCCCTTGTCAAAAACCCGCAACCCGGCAGTGCTGTTCGTCGCCCGCGGCAACGTCTTCATCCATCCAGCCAGCTTCGTCCGGAACGACTGGCCGAAGTAATCCTCCATCCGCACATAGCCCATATCCAACTCCGCCGACTCGCGCCCGCGAATCTGCCGCCATGCCCGGTGCGCCACCGAAAAGTGCAAATAAAACAACGCGCAGAAGAACAATGAAAACAGGAAAAACGCCATGATCAGTCTCCCTCCGCCCGCGCGTGATACAGCCCGCGTGCCGACCGTGCCGTCACCGACGCTCCGGCCCCCGAGCCCCCAAAGAATCCATCCCCGCCGCTCGTACCGCGCGTCCGATGCGTCTTATACCAGCCGTCGCCTCCGGAGCCCCACAGCTTGTTCCAATAGAACTTCCGCAGCGCATTGCAGATCGCCCCGGTATTGGCAAAGAAATTCAACAAATTCAGCGGCAGCAACAGGGACCGGATACGCGTCCCGTCCAGCATCGACGCCACGCCAATCTCCAAAAACGTCGCCTGATTGGCAAACAGCTGATACCCCAAAAACGCCAGCGCCAGGGGCAGCCACGGCGTCTGGTGCGCCTCCGGAATAAAGAACAGCAACAGCGACGCCACCCACCCCAGCACCAGCACCGGAGCCGTCCAGTACATCGCCAGCAGGAACAACGCGTCCACTTTTTCCCATCGCGTCAGAAACCGGCTCTGCATCAGGTCAGGCCAATAGTTGTGCAGGCACTCGGTGTGCCCCGTCACCCACCGGCTCAACTGGCGCCGCCGCACGCTCCAGCTCTGCGGAACCTCTTCGTAGCACTCCGCCCGGTTCACATACGCCGTCTTCCAACCGCTCAACAACAGCGCAAACGTCAGGTCCGTATCTTCCGTCAACGACTCCGGATTCCACCCGCCAACCGATTCCAACGCCGCCGCCCGCACCGCGCCCACCGTCCCGCCAAACTGCGCCGTAAAGCCCAGGTTGAACCGCGACTGCTGCACGCCCTGATACCCGGCCGACCGCTCCAACGACAACAACCCGCTCAGTAGCGAATCGCCGATGTTGTGCGGCACCACGCGTCCCATGGAAGCACCGATTTCCGGATCCGCGAATGGCGCGACCAACATCTTGATCACCGCCCGCCCAGGCACGTAATCGGCGTCGAACATGACCAGAATATCGCCTGTCGCCCGTGCGCAGGCTTCCACCAGCGCCGCCGGCTTACCGCCCTGTCCATCCGTTCGGTGATACGGCTGAATGAACGGATACCGCTTCGCGTAACCGTCCACAATCTCTCGTGTCTTATCGGTGCTCCGGTCGTTCACCGGAATCACTTCCAGCTTTTCCCAGTCGTAATCGCTATCGACGATCGCCTGCAGCACATCGGCCGCCACGCGCTCCTCGTTGTGCATCGGGATCAGCACCGTCACCCGTGGCATGTAGAATCCGACCAATTCCATCGAATCCTTCGGCTGGTCGATCCGTAACCGCGAATAGCCCAGCAAATAGTGCCGCACCGCATACAGCAGCAGAAACGCCACCGTAAACGCGATCACGACATAAGAAATGCCGATTAGAAGTGTGACTGCCATGAATCCCTCACGCCCCAAAGTTCGCCCGAAGAGCGGTGTATAGATAACGAGTAAAAGAAAAGTACAAACAGCAGGTCACTCATCGTGCCCAGCAGGAACCACAACGGCGGCATGAAGATCAGCCCCGTGTAGTGCAACATCCCCAACACAAACACCATCCGTACAGCCGAGAAAACGAATCCATACGCCTGCAGAAACACCACCCACACCAGCCCCCGCAACAGGTTCGGTTGCGGAATCACAAACAGCAGCAGCAACACCCATGGCAAAATCAGCCAAACCAACATCTCCTGCCGCAGCCAGATCTGCCCAAACGTAATCGATTCCAACCGGAAGTTGTCAAACACCGCATTCGCAACCGCCGACGCCACCAGCAGCACAATCAAAAAGTTAGCCACATTCCGGAACAGCGAAAACCGCTGCGCCACAATCAGCAGTCCGACAATCGAGAGCAACAGCGCCAGCCGCGCCCCCTCGCTCACTTCACTGAATGTGGGAATCGCCAGCACCGGCCCGCTCGCCGGTTCCAAGCCCGGAAACACGCCCACCGGCGCCCAGCCAGATACCGGCAACCCGGCCCATCCGGCCAGCACCGCCGCCACCCGCGAGTGCGCTTCCATAATCGGAACGGCATAGAAAACGCTCCACACCGTAATCGCCAGCGCCAGCGCTACCCCAGCCCACAGCCGGACATTCGAGAACGGCAGCGCCCGCACACTTCGGTGCGGATAGATCGAATCGCGCCGTCCCGTTCGTCCGCCACGCGGGGACTGCGCCGGGGCAGGAGGATTGTCCACTCTAACCGTTAACAGCATCTAAACGAGTGTCACCGTCAGCCCCTCCCTCCGCCAATGGGCGGTATGTACCGAAATCCAGTACTAAGGCCCCCGCCAGACATTAGTACCCCGGTACAAAGGTCTCCACCCTTAGGTCTATGTGCCAAACTGCCGATGAACTGGGAAACCTAAGCTTTACAATGGCAGAGACAATGAAATTAAAAGCCGTCATCACCGCCGCCGGCCCCGGTCAGCAACACCTCCTCCACCAAACCCTCGCCACGGCCGACTCCGGCCGAACCACAATTGGTGATTTCCTCCTCGAACTCCTCGCCAATGCCGTCGACGAAATCGCCATCGTCGTCCCCGCCGCCCATACCCCTCGCTTCCAATCTCTCTTCGCCGCCTCAGGCCGCCGCATCACCTTCATCGAACAGCCCGAACCCCGCGGCTACGCCCACGCCATCTCCCTCGCCCGCGACTTCGTCGGCAACTCCCCCTTCCTCCACCTCGTCGGCGATCACTTCTACCTCGCCGACCAGGGCCCCGTCAGCTCCCTCACCGCCGAACTCATCCGCATCCACGCCGCCGAAGGTTGCTCCGTCTCCGCCGTCTCCGCAACCCGCGAAGGTCTGCTCCCCTACTTCGGCGCCGTCGGTGGTCCAGCCATCGGACCCAAGCTTTATCAAGTCGATACCGTTCTCGAAAAACCCACCCCCACCGAAGCCGAACGCGTCCTCACCGCCGCCGGCCTCCGCCAGGGCCACTACCTCTGCTTCTTCGGCATCCACCTCTTCACCCCCGCCCTCCTCCAAATCCTTGCCGAACAACCCGGGCAATCCCTCTCCGCCGCCCTGCAAACCCTCTCCCGCCGGGAACGCTACCTGGCGACCATCCTCCCCGGCCGCCGCTTCGACATCGGCGCCAAGTACGGCCTCCTCCAATCCCAGCTCGCCCTCGCCCTCGGCAGTTCCGATCGCGAAGAAATCCTCTCCCTGGTGCTGGAGCTCACCGCTCGATGACCCTCCTCGATCGCATCACCTCCACGGACCCAGCCGTCCGCAACCTCCCCTTTGAAACCTGGGCCAACAACCAGTCCGAAGCCAGCCTCCTCGCCGAAGCCGCCCGCCTCGACACCCTCCGCCGCGAGTCGGCCAACCTCTACGACCGCGTCCGCGCCCTCGTCTTTCTCTCCACCCTCCACCGCTTCCACCTCACCGTCGCCGCCTCCGGCGCCCAACTCATCCCCTACTCCGCCATCGAACACATCCGCGGCCGCCGTTTCGATCAAGCCGTCGCCGAACTCCTCGCCGCCCAAGCCGCCCACGGCGCCAGCCCCGCTCTCTCCAGCGCTCTCGCCACCGCCTACCGCGGCCTCGCCTTCCAAACCCTCGCCGACCAGGTCCGCCTCTCCGTCCGCCGCTTCCCCGGCAACCAGTGGATGTTCCGCACCGGCCACATTGCCGATTACCCCCTCCGGCTCCACCCCGATCTCACCAAACCCGCCCCCTTCCCCATCCTCCACGAGTCCACCCCCGTCCGCATGGACCTCACCCACAGCGCCTGGAGCGACATCTTCTTCCTGGCGATGGACTACCCCGAAGGCGCCCGCGTCATCAACATCTCCGTCGATCTCGCCGTCCGCGGCGCCGGCCAGTCCCCGCGCCCTCCCGTAGAAAGCTTTCTCCGCGTCATCGATGAACCCGTCCTCCGCCTCGTCAGTGTCGATCTCGGCGCCTCCGCCGACGTCGCCTCCCTCGAAGAACTCTTCGATTTCGCCCGCGACTATCTCGGCCTCCTGAAAGCCGCCGTCATCGCCAGCGGCCTCATCCCCGGCGGCATGGAAGGCTCCGGCCAATCGCTGGCCGCCATCCTCGAATGCGTCACCGGCCGCCCCGGCTGCGGCATCGAAATCGTCAGCCAGGTCAACGACATTCCCAAGGGCAGCCGCTTCGCCGTCAGCACCAACCTGCTCGCCAGCCTCATCGCGCTCTGCATGCGCGCCACCCGCCAGATCCGCACCCTCACCGGCCCGCTCGAAGAGGACGACCGCCGCATCGTCGCCGCCCGCGCCATCCTCGGCGAATGGCTCGGCGGCTCCGGCGGCGGCTGGCAGGACTCCGGCGGCGTCTGGCCCGGCATCAAACTCATCGCCGCAGAAGAGGCCGTCCCCGGCGATCCCGAACATGGCGCCAGCCGCGGCCGCCTCCTCCCCCGCCACCGCCAAATGTCGGACGTCCCCGCCGAAGCCCGCCGCAAGCTCGAAGCGTCGCTCGTCCTCGTCCACGGCGGCATGAGCCAGGACGTTGGGCCCATTTTGGAAATGTGCACGGAGCGCTACCTCCTCCGTTCCGGCCCCGAATGGCAAGGCCGCCAGCAGGCCATTCAGATTCTCGATCAACTCGCCGACGCCCTCCGCCAGGGCGATATTCAGAAGCTAGCCTCCCTCACCCAGGCCAACTACGACGGCCCCATCCAGGCCATCATTCCCTGGGCCGGCAACGCCTACACCGAAGCCCTCATCGCCGCCTGCCGCCAACAGTTCGGCGCCGATTTCTGGGGCTTCTGGATGCTCGGCGGCATGTCCGGCGGCGGCATGGGCTTCGTCTTCTCCCCCGAAGCCAAACCCGCCGCGCTCGCGGCGATGCCCAACATCCTCGCCACCGCCAAGAATGCCATGCAGACCAGCTTCCCCTTCGCTGTCGAGCCGGTGGTCTACGATTTCGCAGTCAATGAAAACGGTACCGTCGCCGAACTCCGCACTGGCACCGAAGCCCTCCTCAGCGTCCCGTATTACCTCTTCCGTGCTCCCTCCGATCTTCGCCAGGAAACCCGTCTCCTCACCGCCGAGCGTCGTGCCGAACTCGCTCGCTTCGCCCACACCCACCGCGATCAGACCGAAGCACTGTTCGACCGCATGATCCCCCGCGAACCGGTCGCCACCAACGCCGCGGGCGCGAGCGTCTACGCCCTCCTCAACGAGAACGGGTTCGACGCCGCCGCCCGCGAGCAACTCCGTGCCGACTACCGCGCCGGCCGCATCGGCCTCGCCCAGAACCGCCTCCCTGCCAATACCGTCATCGAAGACGTGCGCGAAGAACACGTCGCCCAAATCAGCGCATCCCATCAGCCCGCCGGCCACGCCGCCATCGCCGGCCACCAACTCGCCGTCATCACCATGGCCGGCGGCGTCGGCAGCCGCTGGACCAAAGGCGCCGGCGTCGTCAAGGCCCTCCACCCCTTCCACCGCTTCGGCCCCAAATACTGGAGCTTCCTCGACATCCAGCGGGAAAAGGCCCGCCAGGCCGGAGTTCCCCACGTCGTCACCACAAGCTATCTGACCTACGCCCCCATCGCCGCCACCGGCGCCAACGTCTCCCAGGGGCGTTCCATCGGCCTTCGCATGGTCCCCAAGTTCGCCGACCTCCGCTATCTCTGGGAGGTTCTCCCCCAACAACAGCTCGACGCCCAAAAACAAAAGGTTCGCGACAGCGGCCGCGCCAGCCTTCTCAACTGGGTCCGCCAAACCGGCGAAGCCAGCGACTATACCGACAACCTCCCCTCCCAGTGCGTCCACCCCGTCGGCCACTGGTACGAGTTACCCAACTTACTCCTCAACGGCAAGCTCCACCAACTCCTCACTGAAAACCCGAACCTCGAATACCTCTTCCTCCACAACATCGACACGCTCGGTGCAACCGCGTCGGAGACCCTCCTCGGCCAGCACATCGCCAGCGGCGCCGCCATGACCGTAGAAGTCATCGGCCGCCAGTATGACGACCACGGCGGTGGCCTCGCCCTCGTCAACGGCCAGCCCCGGCTCGTCGAAGGCCTGTGCCTGCCCAGCGAAGAGATCGAATTCTCCCTCCGTTACTACAACACCGGCAGCTACTGGATCACCATCGACGCGCTGCTCAAAGTCTTCGGCCTCACCCGCGCCACTCTCACCGACCCATCGGCAGTACAACCCGCCGTCCGCCGCATGGCCCAGCGCATGCCCAGCTATATCACCATCAAAGAGGTGAAGAAGCGGTGGGGGCGCGGCCAGGAAGACGTCTTCCCCGTCGCACAATTCGAGCGCCTCTGGGGCGACATGACCGCCCTCCCGGACTTCCCGTGTCAATACGTCGAAGTTCCCCGTCGCCGCGGCCAGCAACTCAAAGACGTAGCTCAACTCGACCCCTGGGTCCGCGACGGCTCCGCAGCCGAAATCGAAGCTCTCACCGCCGCCCACTAAACGCAAAAAGGGCGGCATCCCATACCGGGAAGCCGCCCTTTTCAACCAGCCAGACCTACTGCGCCGAAGTGCCGTAGACCTTCAACTTCGCATTCACCAGCGAACCGGCCACACCATTGCCAACCGTATCGGTAACAATGATCTTCCACAGCCCCTGTCCGTTTTCGCCCCAGAACCGCGGCGAGGTAAACACATAGTCCGTAAAGTCGGCATTGTCATCCGCCTTACGGGGCAGCGCCGTCGCCTGGAATCCGCTCGGCGACTGAATCGTGAACTGCAAATCACCACGCTTCTTGTGCGTCACATTCACAGTCAACTCCACGTGCTCCACGCGCAGTTTGTCGGCGGCCTCTTTAAAGTTGAGGTCCATAACGAACGACGCACCGTCTTCGGGAATATCGTTCGGCCCGACAAATGTGTACTCCGTCGTTTTCAGGTCGCCCAGATTCACCCAATCCTTGGCTACGTCTAACGCCGCCGCAACATTCAACAGACCAGCCCCGAACGCATGGCTGAAGTTGAACCCGCCCGCGTTCTTCTTGAACGTGTCGTTTCCTTCCAGCCCGTCCGGCTTCGCCGTTCTCATAAGGATTTCTTTCACGTCGCGATAGCCCAGCTTCGGATTGATCTCCAACAGCAATGCCGCCGCGCCCGAAACCTGCGGCGCCGCCGCGGAGGTACCGTTCCCCGCGTCCGTGTAGTTCACCGGCGCTTCCGTCGTGGGGAACTTCCCGGCTTTGATGGCAAAGGCTTCGTCACCGGAAACATTCGTGCTCCAGAGAACATTCGGCGGATCAAACTCACCGCCAAATGCCGCAATGGCCACCGACATTCCGCTCTCCGAATACGAGCTCTGCTTGCCGGCCCGTTCCACAGCCGCCACCGCTATCCCGAACCGCGAGCCGGAGAAAGCATCGTAGCTCGCATCGTCACCAGCGTCTCGCCCGTTGCCGCAGGAAATCGAGAACACTGTCCCCAATCCGCCCCGATTCTGCTCTGCGCCCTTCTGCATCCCAGCCAGTTGCAGTGCGCTGATGCGCCCGTCGTCCTTGCCGTCATCCGCCGGCCCCCAGCTGTTGCTGGAAACATGCGTGAAGATTGTGTCCGGCTGCCAGCCCAGAGCAATCTGCGCCGCGTCGTCGGCGGTTGCGCCGCCAACAATACGCATGCCCATCGCCCGCGACTCAGGCGCCACGCCCACCACGCCGCGATTGTTGAATCCGGCCGCCATCGCCAGCCCGCCGCAATAGGTGCCGTGGTTGTCGGACGCCTTCAACGGGTTCGGATCATTCGGCGCGCCGTCTTCTTTAAAGTTCCTGTGGAACCCCGACTCCACCGGATAAACGTTCGTCAAATCCTCATGCTTCAGCTCCAGGCCGTCGTCAACAACCGTCATGTTGATTCCCTTGCCGGTAGCCTTGTCCCAGGCGTTTTTCATCCCAATGTTAAACGGCGCCGAATCGTCCAGGTGCCACTGCTTCGGGTACAACGGATCATTCGGAGTGCGGCTCAGCGCCTGACGTACGTGCGTTTCGCGCGCAAACACCGGCGTGAACTCAACCCCGCCCTTCTTCGCCAGCATCTCGGCGGCATCCAGCGCCGCAAACGCGTCGGCATACACAACCATCGTCCAACCGTTCAGATACGTCGTCTCCGTACCCACCGGCTGCGTCGCCGCCAACTCGCTCACCCGGCTCGCGTCCATATGCACCAGCAGCTTGGCCGTCATCAAACGCCGTGCCGACGACATCCGCGCCGCCCGCTCTTCCTTGCTCATCGCCGCCAGCGTCTCCGCCGAAGGCAGATTCGCCTTGTCATAAAACACCGGCACAATCCCGTTGCGCCCGGTCCGCGAACTCCGCAGCTTCCGAACACCGGCCGAATCCATCTGGAACAGCTTCCCGCCGCCCCACTCCTTCGACCCGCGCGCCGAGGCCACCGCGACTTTGCTGCTGAACACCTCGTCGGCCGCCAGCATCAACGCCGTCTTCCGCCCGCCATCCGAAAACTGAAACTCCGTCTGCGCACCCAGCGACATAGCCAAGATCACAACCGCTAACAAAAATCGCATTCGCATTGTTTGTTTCTTCCCTTTCCCTATCTTCATCTACGCTGCACCACGGGCGCCTCTTCGCCTATCGACACGAAAAGCCCCATACTTGAGTAAGGGAAATCCCCAGCCAAAACTGTTCAAACTTTTTTGCAGCGACCTCTCCCATGCACCACCCCGACCGCTCCGACATCACCCAAATCCTCACCGCCTGGCGCCAGGGCGACCCGGACGCTCTCTCCAACCTCACCCCCCTCGTCTACGGCGAACTCCACGCCCTCGCCCAGAACTACCTCGCCCGCGAACGCCCCGGCCACATCCTCCAACCCTCCGCCCTCGTCAACGAAGCCTTCCTCCGCCTCATCGAATGGCAGCCCGACAAGTGGCAAAATCGCGCCCACTTCTTCGGCGTCTCAGCCACCCTCATGCGCCGCATCCTCGTCCAGTCCGCCCGCGAAGCCCAAACCGCCAAACGCGGCAACGGCGCCCTCCGCGTCTCCCTCTCTGAAGCCGCCCAAATCGCCGCCACCCAGCCGGCCGATACCGACGTCCTCGCCCTCGACGCCGCCCTCGACACACTCGAAAAACTCAACCCCCGCCAAGCCCGCATCATCGAACTCCGCTTCTTCGCCGGTCTCTCCATCGAAGACACCGCCGAGGTCATCGACGCCTCCGTCTCCACCGTCCGCCGCGACTTCCGCATGGCCCAGGCCTGGCTATTCCAACAACTCACCCCCGCCGCATGACCCCAGAACGCTACAACCGCATCAATGAACTCTTTGATGCCGCACTCGACCTCCCCGCCCCCGAACGCCCCTCTTTCCTCGCCTCCGCCTGTCCCGACAACCCCTCCCTCCTCGAACAAGTCACCCAGCTCCTCGCCACCCACGAACGCGCTGCCAACTTCCTCGCCCCCTCCGACACCGCCCCCACCGCCATCGGCCCCTACAAAATCCAACGTGTCCTCGGCGAAGGCGGCATGGGCACCGTCTACCTCGCCACCCAGTCCGAACCCATCCGCCGCGACGTCGCCCTCAAAATCATCAAACCCGGCATGGGCTCAAAAGCCGTCATCGCCCGCTTCGATTCCGAACGCCGCGCCCTCGCCCTCATGGACCACCCCAACATCGCCCAGGTCCTCGACGCCGGCGCCACCCCACAAGGGCTCCCCTTCTTCGTCATGGAGTTCGTCGACGGCCTCCCCCTTACCACCTACGCCGAACGCAACCACCTCACCACCCGCCAGCGCATCGAACTCTTCATCCCCGTCTGCCAGGCCATCCATCACGCCCACCAGAAGGGCATCATCCACCGCGATATCAAGCCCTCCAACGTCCTCGTCAAAACCGTCGAGGACCACCCCATCCCCAAGGTCATCGACTTCGGCCTCGCCAAAGCCCTCGACCCCGATCTCACCGGCCACTCCCTCCTCACCCACGCCGGCATCATCCTCGGCACGCTCCAATACATGAGCCCCGAACAAGCCGCCCCCGGCCACGCCGATATCGATATCCGTGCCGACGTCTACTCCCTCGGCGCCCTCCTCTACGAACTCCTCACCGGCACCCCGCCCCTCGATACCGGCGAACTCGCCCGCGAAAACGTCCAATCACTCTTGGAACGCATCCGCGATCACGAACCCATCGCCCCCTCCCTCCGCAACCGCGCTTCCCTCCTCGACCGCGAGCTCGATTGGATCCCCCTCAAAGCCCTCGAAAAGGAGCGCACCCGCCGCTACGAATCGGTCAACGGCATGGTGCGCGATCTCGAACGCTACCTTGCCGGTGAAGCCGTCGAAGCCGCCCCGCCCTCGAATGCCTACCGCGTCCGAAAGTTCGTCCGCCGCCACCGCCTCCCCTTCGCCTTTGGCGCCGCCGCCGTCCTGGTGCTGATCGTCGCCGTCATCGTCAGCGTCTCCCAGGCCATCCGCGCCCGCCAGGCCGAACAAGTCGCCAGCGCCGTCAACGACTTCCTCCGCACCTCCGTCCTCGCCCAGGCCGACCCCCGTAACCAGGCCCGCCCCAACGTCTCCCCCGATCCCAACTTATCCGTCCGCACCGCCCTCGACCGCGCCGCCAAAAACGTCGAAGGCAAGTTCCCCAATCAACCCCTCGTCGAAGCCGCCATTCGCGAAACCATTGCCAACGCCTACTACGGCGTCGCCGTTTTCGCCCCCGCCCAACAACAGGTCGAACGCGCCATCGCCCTCCGCAAAACCAACCAAGGCGAAAACCACCGCGACACCCTCAAAAGTCGCCGCCTCTTCGCCTCCCTCGTCTCCATCCAGGGCCACTACGCCGATGCCGAAAAACTCTACACCCAACTCCTCGCCGATCACCGCCGGCACCTCGGCCCCAACGATCCCGACACCATCCTCGCCATGACCTCCCTCGCCCAGGCCCACCGCCTCATGGCGAAACTCGATCCCTGTATCGCCCTTCTCCGCGAAGCCCTCTCGGCCGCCACCCGTGTCCTCGGCCCCGACCACCCCGACACCCTCGAAATCATGAGCAGTCTCGCCTCGGCCTCCATCGAACACGGCTCTCCCGAAGACGCTGAACAACTCGGGTTGAAGGTCATCGAAGGCCGCCGCCGCACACTCGGTGAAGAACACCCCGATACGCTCCGCGCCATGACTTCCATGGGCTTCATCTACAGCAGACTCCGCCGCCCTACCGAGGAAGAGTTCTGGGAACGCCGCGTCCTCGCCATCCAGCGCCGCGTCAACGGCGTCGCCCACCCCGATACACTCATCACCATGTACAACCTCGCCATCACCCTCTCCAACCGCGGCGAGTACAAAGAATCACTCGCCCTGCTCCTCGAAAACCGCGCCGCCCGATCCAAGGTCTATCCGCCCGGCCATCCCCGCACCTTGCGCCTGCTCACAGCTCTCGCTGGGGCCTACGCCAACGCCGGCCAGCCGGACCAGCAGATCAAGCTTCTGGAAGAAGCCCTCGCCGGGCAGAGCAAAGCCCTAGGCCCCACCCACCCCGACACGCTCATCTCCATGCGCATTCTCGCCGGCGCTATCCGCGCCAAAAACCCGGCCCGTGCCGAATCACTGCTCCGTGAATCCCACAAGGGGCTTGTCGTCGTCCGCGGCCCCGCCGATGTGGAGACGGCCGCCGCCGCCACCAGTCTGGCCGCCTTGCTCGAAAACCGCCGCCAATACGCCGAAGCCGAACAAGTCCTCCGCCCCGTCATCGACGCCAAACAGAGCAAGGACGCCGACCTCGGCCCCGCCTCTTCGCCGTCGCCAAACTCGGCGAAGTCCTCCTCGCCCAGCGCCGTTGGAACGAAGCCGCCGCCGTCCTCGCCGAGGCTGTCGACGGCCTGTCCAAACAGAACCTTCTGCCCACCGAACGCACAGAGCTCGAAGCCATCACCAAACGCCTAGCCCAAGCCCGCCACCAGACAAATCCCAGGTGACTGTCACCCGGGATTTGTCCGATACCTCCCATACACTCCCCCAACACCACCCCCCGCACGTCCAAACCATTTCGCCAATCACGACTCCCGGGCTCGCCCTCCGAAGCCCGAAGGGCGAAGGAGGGTCCGATACCTCCCATTCACGCCCCCAACACCCGCACCCCGTCCACATCCACAAACCCATTCCCCGCCACCCGCACCTCCAACCGGTGTTCTCCCGCAGCCAACCCCTCCACCCTCCACACCTCCCGCCACCGCGTCTGGGCCCCATACTGGTTCACCCGGCCCCGCTCCACGCCATCAATCAACACCACCGCCTCCCCCCGGTTAAACGCCCGCGTAAACAACACTTCCACCCCCGTCCCCCGAAACCCGAACTCGACCGAACTCCCCGCCACATCCGAGTAGCTCAACGTCCCCCCCAACGCCTCCGGAAACTCCGCGTTATGGCTCCACTTCCCCGCAAACGCAAACGCCTCCCCCGGCGAATCGAAAACCCCGTCCACCAACAAATCCGGGCCAACAAAATCCGGCAACAGGAACAACGCAAACCGCCCCGAACGCATCACCGGCGTCCCCAATAAAGGCCGCAACAACGCATTCGCCGCCGGATACTTGGTCCGCCCATCCCCCGGCGCCACCACATACCGCACCCCCAACCGCCGCAACGAATCCCGCAACGCCCGCGCCGTCCCCACGCCCTCCAAATCCCGCGAATACGGATACGAATGCCACTGGTCCGTATACGCCCGTCCCCACAAACCCAGCACCGCATTCCCCCCGAAAAACGCCACCGTCTCCCCCGGCGCATGCGCATTCAAATACCCAATGAGAGCCCGCTGCGGAAAGCCCACCTCCGTATACGCCGCCTCTTCAGCAGCCGAAATCAACGCAAACTCCCGGTGCGCATACCCCGCCGCCGGCAAAAACAAAGTGTTCAACGCCGCCACCCCAACCAACACCCACGCCGCCGGCAACGCCGCCAGCGTCGCCGACAGCAACGCCAGCGCCGGATACAAATACCGGATGTTCGGCTGCGACAAATACAGCGTCACCGCCGCCGCCAACCCCACCGCAGCCAACATCCGCGCCCGTCGCTCCCGCAGAAAAAACGCCGCCGGAGCCACCAGCAACAGGTACTGAAATCCCACCCCGCCCTTCTCGCCCTCGTAGTAATCGGCAGACCGAAACGTCAACCCATACGGCGTCGTCCACCGCAGCGGCTCCCGGAATCGGAACTCCCCAAACGGCACGGCGCTATCAAACGTCGGAGCCTTAAAAACATGGTTCATAAACGGGTACACCGGATTCCCCGTCCGCCACCACGCGTTCAAATACCCCGGCGCCCCCAGCAATAAAACCAACCCCGCCATCCCAACCAGTCCCCGTCTCTTCCCAGCGAAAACAGCCGCCAAAATCACCGGCAACAAAAACGCCGACGTGCCCGCCTTCACCGCCATCCCCGTCCCCAACAACGCCCCCGCCCACAACAACTCCCCGTCAATCGCCGCCACCACCGCGCCCACCACCACCGCCGCCCAAACGTTCTCCACAAACAAACTCCCCGTCACCAACTGCACCAACGGCGTCGAAGCAAACAGCGCCGCCCCCAACGTCGCCCGCTCCTCCCCCACATACCGCCCGGCAACATCCCGAATCAATCCCACCAAGACCACCAACACCCCAAAGTTCAACAACCGCGCCCCCGCCTCCCCGCCCAGCAGGTACCCCGACGTAAAAACCCAATCAGCCCCCAGCGGCATCAACGCCCAGGCAAACCGCTGGTAATCGAAAGCCCACACACCCTCATGCGCGATCAACGCCGGCGCCGTCATATGCACCGCCAGCGCATCGGCCCCGGTCTCCGGCTTCAACGCCACCACAAAATGCGCCAGCAACAGGAACAGTAGCACCCCCTCCTGCCAGCCCACCCGTTCCGGCCAAACAAACCGGATCCGCCGCCATCCCAGCCCATAAGGAACCGCCGCCGCCACAATATACACCGGCCAATAGTTCACCCGAAAATGCACCGCCAGCCCAATGCCAAATAGCCAAACCGCCATCCCCAACAACAGCGCCATCCACCCCCGCGCCCGCGCCCGCGGCGCCACCTGGCCTCCAGTCAACCAAAACGCCCCCAACAAATACACCGGTGCCAACACCGCCACCGGCCCCACCCGCCACATCCCAAATCCACCCACCGCCACCACCGCCGCCACCATCCCCCATCGCCCGCCCAGCGCCAAAACCCCAAACAATCCCCCAAACACCAAAAACCGCTGCCACCCGCCCTCACTCCAAACCGTCTCCGGCCGCATCCCCTCCACCACAAACCCATACCCTACTACCACCGCCAACAGCGCCAGCACCACCCACCCCAACCGCTCCCTCATCCCCTTCGCCCATCCCGGAAAATCAGGTCGCGCTGAATCCAGAAATTCACCAGAAGCAGCCCCGTCTCCGCCGCCAGCTTCGCCCCCAAAACCGTCCACCCAAAATGCTCCCGCAACATCCCCAGCAAGTGATACGAAGCCGTCCCGCTCACCGCCACTAACCCCAAATACAAAGGCAAAGTAGCCAAATGGGACCATGTCGACTGAAACACCACGCCCCGCGCCAGCGGGTAGTGAAACAACACCGACGCCATCCGCGCCGCCACCTGCGCCCCGGCCACCGCCAACCCCGCCCGCAGCCCCAAAACAAAGACCGTATTATCCAGCGCCGCCGTCGCCAGCGAAAGCAGCGAGAACCGCGCCAGCACCAACCCAATCCGCAACGAATCCCGCAATGGCCGGAAGTGCGACGTCGGATTCCCCGGCTCGTACACCGTCGCAATCGGGACTTCTTCAATCGGCACCGAAAGGTCCGCCGCCGCATTCAGCATGTCCAGTTCAAACTCATACCCATCCGCCGGAATCCGTCCCAGCGCCCCCAACAACCGCGGCGGAATCCCCCGCAACCCCGTCTGCGTATCCGTCAGCCGTCTGCCCAATAGCAACCAAACAAACCCGCGAGCCACCCGGTTCCCAACCAAACTCCGACCCGGAGTACCCGCCCCAAACTGCCGAGCCCCCATCACCAACACACCCTCCGAACGCCCCGCCAACCGCCCGCCCACCCGCAAAACGTCTTCGGCCAGATGCTGCCCATCCGCATCAGCGGTAACCACCCCAAACCCCGGAAAAACGGCCGCAATATGGGAAAGCCCCGTCTTCAGCGCCGCCCCCTTCCCCCGGTTCACCCCATGCCGCAAAACCGTAACCCGGCAGGCATCAAACACCGAAGCAAACCCCACCCCACTCCCGTCATCAACAACAACAACCCCATCAAACTCCCCCCGCACGGCCTCCACCAGCGCCGGCAGCGCCCCCCCGGGTCGGTAAGCAGGAATCAGCAAAACAAGCCCCATGCCAACCTCCCATCCTACAAAACCGTGTCACACACAATTTCCCGGCCACACCAGAAAACCCGCCTCGAAACGGAAAACCAACAACTTACAATTCCCCCGCTCCCTCGAAAACCGTGTCACACACAATTACTTCCACTCCCCCACTCCCCGCCCACACACCGCAATCGCCGCCTGCAACGCCGCAATATCAATCGGCTTACTCAAATAATCATCCATCCCCGCCGCCAAACACGTCGCCCGGTCGGACTCCAACGCATTCGCCGTCATCGCCACAATCCGCGGCCCCGCCCCCTCCATCCGCCGGATCTCCCGCGTCGCCTCCAACCCATCCATCTCCGGCATCTGCACATCCATCAGCACCAGATCGTACGTCCGCGCCCGCACCGCCTCCAACACCTGCCGCCCATTCCCCACAACATCCGCCCGATACCCCATCTTCCACAGCAACCGCAGCGCCACTTTCTGATTCACCACATTGTCCTCAGCCAGCAAAATCCGCAGCGGAACCCGCTCAGCCAACGCCGCATCAAACGGCGACGGCACAGGCAACACGCTCAACCGCTCCGCCCCCCCGTCCGCCAATCGACCGCTCACCACCCCAACCAACCGCGCCGGCCGCACCGGCTTTCGCACCACCGCGTCAAACAGCCCCGCCCCGGCTCCCTGTGTCGCCGACAACAGAATGAGCAGCGCCTCACCCACTACCCCCCGCATCGCCTCTCCCACCTCCACCCCTCCCATCCCCGGCATCACCTCATCCACCACCACCACATCCCACCGCCCACCGGTAGCAGCCAACTCCAACCCCTCCACTCCCGACGCCGCCACCCCCACCTCCGCCCCCCGCCGCGAAAGCATCGCCGCCAGCAACCGCCGGCTCGACTCGTTGTCGTCCACCACCAGCACCCGCCGCCCCGCCAACTCCATCTCTCCCACCGCCGCTCCCCCGGGAACCACCGCCAGTGGCAGAGAAAAGAAAAATGTCGACCCCGCCCCCTCCGTACTTTCCACCCCCAAACGCCCCCCCATCAACGCGCACAAACGCTGGCTGATCGCCAACCCCAATCCCGTACCCCCAAAACGCCGCGTCGTCGAACTATCCGCCTGGCTGAACGACTGAAACAGCCGGTGCAAACGGTCCGCCGGAACCCCTATCCCCGTGTCCCGAACCCGAAACTCAAAACACCCTTCGGCGTACGACACAGCCACCAACACCTCCCCCTTCTCCGTAAACTTAATCGCATTCCCCAGCAAATTCAATAAAATCTGCCGCAATCGCAAGTCGTCACCCACCACCTGCCGCGGCACCTCCTCGTCCACGCAGTACAACAACTCCAACCCCTTCTCGGCCGCATACGGCGCCAGCAGGTCCACCGCCCCTTCCACACATTCGACCAGCGCAAACGGCGCCTGCTCCAGGTCCAGCTTCCCGGACTCAATCTTCGAAAAGCTCAGAATATCGTTGATAATCGCCATCAACGCCTCCCCGCTCGACCGGATCACCGTCGCCAACTCCCGCGCCTCCGGCGACAGTTCGGAGTCCAACAGCAAACTCGTCATCCCGATCACACCATTCATCGGCGTCCGGATCTCGTGGCTCATACTCGCCAGAAACTCGCTCTTGGCCGCCACCGCGCTCCGCGCCTGCTCGGCCGCAATTTCCAACTCCGCCGTCCGCGCCGCCACCGCCTCCTCCAACTCCGCGTTCCGCCGCACCACCTCCCGCACCCGCCATCGCACAAACAGCCCCACCCCGGCCAACAGCCCCAGCACCACCAGCCCCTGGAACCACGCCGTCTGATAAAAATGCGGCCGGAAATCAATCGCCACCCACGCCGCCTCCGGCCCGCTCACCCCATCGGCATTGAACGCGCGCACGGTGAAACGATACCTGTTCGGTGGAAGGTTCGTATAAAAAGCCGTCTGCCGTTTCCCCGCGTCAATCGGCGCCGGGTCGTACCCTTCCAGTTGATACCGGTACGTCACCGCCTCCGGCGCCACCATCGTTACGCCCGTATACCGGAACTCGAAATTGCCCCCGCCCGGCCCCACCGTCACCGTCCCCCCGCCCGAGGCCATTACCGTTTTGCCATCAAACAGTACCTGCTCAATCTGCGACTTCGGCGCAAAGGCATAGTCCAGCTTCGCATTCACGTGAAAGCCGGTCCCCCCGCCCTCGGTCGCAAACCACACCATCCCCGCCCGGCTCAGCCGCGCCGACTGCGTATTCGTCAGCGTATTGCACTCCGCATTGCGCATTCCCTGGTCCATTCCCAGCCGCCGCCCCCGCACCGCCGGCCCCGCCCCATCGGCCGCCGCATGCATGTCGCGCTTCGTAAACACATGCACACCGCCACTCGACCCCACCCACAACCGCCCCGCCCCGTCATCCACCAGCGATACCGCGTCGGTCATCCGCTGCGCCCCATCTACCGGTACTTCCCGCAGTTCCCCAGCCCGGAATCGCCACAGCTTTCCTGAAAACTCGCACAGCCACACCGCCCCCGTCTCATCGTCAGACGTCAACCCCGTCACCTCGGCCAACTGCGTCGTCCCCTCCGTTCGCAGCGTCCCGTCACCGGCTAACCGCGCCAACCGCCCCCGCCCCGCCACCCAATGAAACCGGCCATCTCGCGATGGCACCACCAGCGGAGTCGCCGCTGGCCCGTCGAACGACTCCAACATCCGCGCCACACCTGTCGCCGCATCCCACAAAGAGATCCCCGTTTTCACCATCAGATACTTACCCGCCCCGAAAGGGATCAGGTCGCGGCTCTCCGTCTCCCCGGACAATCGCTCCACTCCCTGCTCCGTCACCAGGTAAATTCCCTTCGATGTTCCGGCCACAACACCGCGCGGATGGCCCGCCAGCGCCGCCACCCGCATGCCCGTAAACTCGCGCAACCACTCCGTCCGGCCCCCACGGAACCGCGCCAACCCCGCCTCCAGCCCCACCCACAACGTGCCCGCACGGTCCTCGAATACGGCCCACGCCGAGTTCAAATGCCCATCCCGGTGCGCCGCGTTCACCGCCAGCGAATCGGAAATCTCCAATACCCCATTCGAGATGCCCGACGACCACAGATTCCCTTCCCGGTCTTCAAACAGATACCCAGGCCGCACCGGATCGGCGGCCCGCAGCGGCTCCATCCCGTCCTTCCCGATTCGCACCGGCTCCACATCGCGCCCATAGCTCCAAATCGAACCACGGCTGTCGATGAACAACGCATTCCCCAGCTCCACCCCGCTCGCCGGCGACACCATGCGCGTCACCCGCTGCCCCGCCAGATCCACAAACGCCACCCCCGCCTTGCACAGCGACAGCACCAACACGTTGCTCGCATCAAATTGCAGATCGCAGATCGGCCCCGCCAACCGCGGCAGCGGATGGGGCCGAAACACATCGCCGTCCAACTTGAACAAGACGTTCCCCGCCCCTAACCAAATCCCGCCGGACCGGTCCTCCCGCAAGTTCCCCCGATCAGGCGGCAACTCCTCCCCGGCACCCCGCTTCCATACCCGCAACCGCCCCTCCTGGTAGCGCACCACCGAATCCCGCATACTCGACCACAACGCCCCGTTTCGCGCCCCCAGCAGTCGCGCAAATCCAAACCGCGCCTCCGTCCCAGGGTGGATCGGCGGCTCAAACACACCGTTGGCATACCGCTGAATCCCACCCGGCGTCTGCACCCACAATGTGCCATCCGGCATCGTGACCATGCTGCTGATCAGGTTGTCTCGCAGCGACGGATGGCTCGCATGTAAAAAGGTCTCAAACCGCTTCCCGTCAAACCGGGCCAACCCCGCCTGCGTCCCGAACCACAGATACCCGTCCGGCGTCTGCGCCATCGAACCAACCATGTTCTGCGGCAACCCATTCCGGTTGTCCCAACGCCGCAATCCGTATTGATTCACAGGAGTGCCCGGGTCTAACGCGTACCCACACTGCAACGCGAAGACCAGGACAATCACGGTCAGCCTGACTCTGTGCAATGACAATTCGATCCCTAGCCAATCTTAATATCTTTTCGGCAAAAAAAGGGAAAGCATGAAACGGACCGCGACGTAGCCCAGACCCGCCACAGAAACACTCGCTCTTTCCCCACCATCTCCCCCTCCATGCCGCCGGGGATTGCCGTTCGCCGTCTCCATCCAAATCCCTATTCCCCATCCATCCGGCATCGGCCGCGCCTGCGTCTCATCAGACTTCCAGAATAGCGATACCCGATCATCCACTTTCCGCCGGGACGCCGCACATTCCGCCCACTCCGCCACCCGGTCCAGAAAGCCCCCCGCCGCCGCACGTCCTGGCATCGCGCCGCGCGCCAAACCCTGTCAATACACGCCCCTCACCCCGCAAAGTTGCCCACTCCCAATCGCCCTCCCCGCCATATAATCAATAGCAGTCCAAACAATGCGCAACGAACATGATGCCGATAGGATCAATGATCCGGCCCGCGCAAATGAAATACGCAGTGTCCTCTTAGGTAAATACGGCCTCCGGTCACTCTACGAAGAAATCTACGCCCGCTACCAGGCCTCGCTGGACCAAACCCCTCCCGTAGGGCTCCCCGTAGAACTCGGTGCCGGCGCCGGCTTCGTCAAAAAGGTCATCCCCGGCATGATGACAACCGATATCCTCCCCTACCAGGGCATCGATGCCGCCGTCGATGGCACCCGCATGCCGTTCCCAGACAACTCCATCCGCTTCGTCTGCATGTGGAATGTGCTCCATCACATCCCCGACGCCGAAGCCCTCTTCCGCGAACTCGACCGTTGCCTCGTCCCCGGTGGCCGCGTCCTCATTCAGGATCAGCACGTGGGCTGGATCAGCCGCTGGGTATTGCGCTACATCCACCATGAACCGTTCCGGCCAGAAGCCACCGAATGGGCCTTCGCCACCACCGGCCCGCTTAGCGGAGCCAATGGCGCCCTGGCCTGGATGATCTTCCAACGGGACGTCGCCAACTTCCGAAACCTCTTCCCGCGTCTCCGTATCCACGCCTACCAACCCCATTCCCCCCTACGCTTCTGGCTCGCCGGCGGCCTGAAATCCTGGTCGCTCATCCCCCCGGCACCTGGTCGTTCGTCACCGCGCTCGATCGCCTGCTCATCCGCCTCTCCCCCCAATTCGGCAGCTTCGTCGAAATTGAACTGGAAAAGCTCGCACCAGCCCCAGCCCAACCAGCCAACTAAATATCCCAACTGGCGTAGCCCCCGCCAAACGAAATACCATCTTGAGAATGCCACGACGCACCGCCCTCCTCGCCCTCCTCGCCGCGGTAGCCGCCTACTCTCAAAACACACCCCTCTTCGAACGCGACATCAAGCCCATCCTCGCCGCCAACTGCTGGAAATGCCACGGCATGGAGGACCGCAAAGCCAACCTCGATCTCCGCACCCCGCCCCTCATCCTCCAAGGCGGCAAATCCGGCCCAGCCATCATCCTCAACAACGCCGAAACCAGCCCGCTCTACCAGAAGGTGGCCACCGCCGCCATGCCCCCCGGCAGCCACCTCAAACTTTCCAAAGAACAGGTGACCCAGATCAAAGACTGGATCAACACCGGCGCCGAAGCCTCCCGCTCCTACCGCGCCCTCACCAAAGCCGAAGCCCCCGAAATCACCCCGCAAGACCGCGCCTACTGGGCCTTCCAAAAACTAGCCCCGCCCACCAAATCCACCATAGATAACTTCCTCAAAACCAAGCTCGCCGAAAAGCAAATCACCTACGCCCCCAAAGCCAACCCCGCCACCCTCCTCCGCCGCGCCTCTCTCGACTTGACCGGCCTCCCCCCAACCCCCGCCGAACTCGCGACATTCCTAAACGACCCCTCCCCCAACGCCTACGAAAAACAAATTGATCGCCTCTTAAACAGCGAGCACTACGGCGAACGCTGGGGCCGCCACTGGCTCGACGCCGCCGGCTACGCCGACGTCATCGGCATCGATAACAACCCCACCGTCATCCGCACCGGCGAAAACAAATGGAAGTACCGCGACTACGTCGTCAAGGCCTACAACACCGACAAACCCTACAACCGTTTCCTCACCGAACAACTCGCCGGCGACGAAATGATCGACTGGCGCAACGCCCCCCAATTCACCCCCGAAATCCGCGAACTCCTCACCGCCACCGGCTTCCTCCGCAACGCCGCCGACGATACCGATAACGACGATCTCAACCTCGCCCTCATCCGCACCCGCGTCGTCGAACTCACCATCCAAAACGTCACCAGCAACATCCTCGGCCTCACCGTCGCCTGCGCCCAGTGCCACTCCCACCGCTACGACCCCATCCCCCAACTCGACTACTACCGTCTCGCCGCCATCTTCACCCCCGTCTTCAACCACCAGAACTGGCCCCAATCCAAAAACCGCCACCTCCCCGACGTCTCCGCGCAAGAAAAACAGGCCATCGACGCCCACAACGCCACCATCGATAAACAACTCCAACCCCTCCAATCCCGCCTCGCCGTCATCCTCCGCCCCTACCAGGCCGCCCTCCTCGAACAGAAGCTGCTGGCCATCCCCGAACCCATCCGCGCCGAAACCCGCAACGCCCTCCGTACACCCGAATCGGAACGTTCCCCCATCGAAAAGTTCCTCGCCGCCAAACTCGGCGACATGCTCAAAACGCCCACCCCCAATCTCTCCCGCGAAGACCAACTCCGCGCCGCGCCAATCCAACAACAAATCGCGGCGATCGAAGCCCAACGCCAAACCTACGGCAAGCTCCAAGCCATCTACCCCGTCGGCCCGCCATCACCGGCCTACTTCCTCCGCCGCGGCAATATTGAAACGCCCATCACCGAAGTCCAGCCCGGCGTCCTCAGCGTCCTCACAGATCCCAACCAACCCGTAGAAATCAAAAACCCCAACCGCCGCCTCGCCTTCGCCAACTGGCTCACGGTGCCCAACACCCCCGCCAGCGCCCTCGTCGCCCGCGTCGCCGTCAACCGCCTCTGGCAACACCTCTTCGGCCAGGGCCTCGTAGCGTCGGCGGATAACTTCGGCCACAGCGGCACCAAACCCACCCACCCCGAACTCCTCGATTGGCTCGCCAACGAGTTCATCCAATCCGGCTGGCGCACAAAGCCAATCATCAAACGAATCATGCTCTCCGAGGCCTACACCCAGTCCTCCCAACGCCCCGACGCCGCCCAAATCTCCACCCTCGACCCCGCCAACTCCCTCCTCTGGCGCATGCCCCTCCGCCGCCTCGAATCGGAAGCCATCCGCGACCAGATGTTAGCCGTCAGCGGTCAACTCCATCCCACCATCGGCGGCGCCCCCGTCACCATGGACTACCGGCCCGATGGCCTCGTCACCGTCTCCGCCAAAGAGCCGCCGGCAAACAAAAACCGCCGCAGCCTCTACCTATTCCAACGCCGCAACTTCAACGACACTCTCCTCAGTGTCTTCGACGAACCCGTCATGGCCACCAACTGCGTCCGCCGCAACCAGTCAGCCGTAGTCCTCCAATCGCTGGCTCTGTTAAACGACCAAACAGTCCTCGAACAGGCCAGCGCCTTCGCCGCCCGCGTCACCGAATCCGCCGGCCCCAACCCCGCCGCCCAAGTCGAAAAAGCGTTCCAACTCGCCCTCAGCCGCCCTCCCTCCCCAACCGAAAAGGAGGCAAGCCTGCAATCGCTAACCCGCTTCACCGGCTCCTACGGCGACAAGCAAAAAGCATTAGCCGCCCTCTGCCACACCCTCTTCAACATGAACGAGTTCCTCTATGTCCAATAGGCCCGACATCTCCCGCCGCGCCCTCCTCCGCCACGCCGGCATCGGCAGCCTGGCGTTGCAGACCATGCTCGCCGCCCCCAACAAACGCGGCCCCCACGGCTCCGGCCTCCTCCCCACCGCCAGCGATTTCGCGCCCCGCGCCAAAGCCATCATCCAACTGGTCCAAAACGGCGGCCCCAGCCAGATGGATCTCTTCGATCCCAAGCCCGAACTCCAACGCCTGAACGGCAAACAACATACGTTCAAGGTAGACACCTTCCAACCCGGTAGCGAGTCGAACGAACTCCTCGGCAGCCCCTTCGAATTCCGCAAGGCCGGCCGCGCCGGCATGGACTTCTCCGAACTCCTCACCCACACCCCCAACATCGCCGACGAAATCTGCCTCATCCGCTCGATGTATAGCGAGCACAACAACCACACCGAAGCGCTCATCATGTACGGCAC
>CANIVU010000024.1 GCA_947470805.1 Acidobacteriota bacterium
CCTCGCTTCGCTCGCCTTCGCTCCGTTCCGCGGCTCCCCACGCCGTGGTCGATCCGTTCGTCTGCTGCTTGTTCATTCCGGTTCTCTTTCCCGCTCTGCTCTTTAATTAGTCGAACCGGATTTGTCTCACCTATGTTGGCACGGAGGGACTTTCGAAGTTTTGAGAACTTTGAATACCGGTTGGAACGAAAACAACTGATACTTGGGGGAAATGGAACCGGGAAGTCGTCATTCCTGGATTCCATGTTTTTGGTCCGGCAACTCGCAGTGTCGGGGATGACTGTGGACGAGTTTCCATTCCTTCTGAATCGAACTCGGTGGTCAACGCGAAAAGAGCAGTCTTTCGAAGTAGATGCCATCCTTGATGGGAATACGTACACCTACCGGCTCGTATTGGAACCCTTCGGCGACCCGCCGCGGGCTAGAATCGCCATGGAGTCGCTGCAGTGTGACGGGACTCCGCTTGTTATTTTCAAGGACCGGGAAGTTCAGTTATTCAGCGACTTGCGGGGCCCTTCCGTGACCTATCCTTTCGACGCTGACAGATCGGCCTTAGCGACGATTGCGCCCCGGGGAGACAACTTGCGCTTAACTCGCTTTAAGCAGTGGCTTTCGAACGTCTTTTGTTTTCGCATCAACCCTTATGGAATCTCTGGCCGCGCCGATAGCGAGGATCTTTTTCCGAAATTGCAATTGGACAATCTAGCGTCCTGGTACCGGCATCTCATCCAATCCGATCAGAGGCAGAATTTCGAGCTTCTGAAATCATTGAGGTCGGTCATGGATGACTTTAAGTTTCTGGAGCTGCAGCCAGTCGGTGAGAACGTGCGCGTAATGATTGCCGAGTTTGGAGTAGACGGCGCCTACACAAAATACTTGCTGAACGAGCTTTCTGAAGGGCAGCGTTGTCTCCTATGCCTCTACACAATCCTCCATTTCCTGATCGAAAAGGGCGCAACTGTCTTCATTGACGAACCTGATAACTTTATCTCCTTGCGTGAGATCCAACCCTGGTTGATGGCCGCCTCCGATGCTGTGGATGAGGCGTCTTCGCAGCTCATACTGATCTCTCATCATCCCGAGATCCTTGATCAGTGGGCCCCTTCATTCGGGATGCGATTCTTCCGGGAAAAAGGCGGCATTACCCGTGCAAAATCCTTCGTCGCCACCGAGGAAGGTATGGCCCTGCCACCATCCGAGTTGATCGCCCGCGGTTGGATTTCGTGAGCAGGGAGTCGCTCGTTATTGTGCTGGCCGAGGACGTTGCCCAGCAGCAATTCGCTCGGAGGTGTCTTTATCTGCAGGGGTATACGATCCACCAGCTCCGTTTCGAAAAGCTCCCTTCTGGCACCGGGGAACAATGGGTACGTGAGCGTTATCCGAATGCCGTTTCTGCGTATCGGGAGCGGGCTTCTCGGGTTGCAACAGCAATGGTGACGGTTATTGATGCGGACACTGGCACTGTCGCGCATCGTTCGGCACAACTTCAATCGGCCCTGTCGGAATCGGCCATTGATGCCAGGCGTGATCAGGAGAAGATTGTCCACCTGATTCCCAAACGGAACATTGAGACATGGGTCGCCTTCCTCAACGGCCGTGACGTGAACGAAGTAGACGATTACAAGCATGAGGTGAAAGCCGAGGGATTACAGCCGAAATCAGCTGCCCAGGCGTTCTTTTCGCGAAGCCGCCAACCGGATCCACCCGCCAACGCGTTACTCCCGTCTCTACGAGACGGGCTCCGTGTATGGGCCCGTCTCGCTTAAACCCCGAACTAGCGCTTAATCGTAATGCCCAGCCCCATCGTATACAGGAAGTCGTTCTTCTTCCGGCCCGGTGCGGGATTGCTCAAATAGCGGTCGCTCAACGCGACATTCCAAGTCAGCCACTTGGTCAACGCCGCCGCCACGCCCACGTCCACGTTCTGGCGATACTCACCGGTATTGGTCATGTTGTTGAACATCCGGTAGTTCTCGAAGAACGAAATCCGCGGCGAGAATTTGTAGTTGAAATCGTCGCCCCAGTAAACTTCCGCCGAGTTCCGCGTGAACGGTTGTCGCGGCCGGATCGGGTCAAACTTTTCACGGTTGTACGCGCCACCACCGATGATGTCCAGGCGCCCCTTCTCGCCCTTCCAGGCGATGTAGCCCAAACCGCCGCCAAACACAACGCGCAAGTCCAGATTCTGGAACTTGTCGTATTCGTAGTCGTTGAAGGTGTTCACGAACAGCTTCGGCTGCAAGTTCCGCGCGTAGCCCCAGCCGCCGCGCACGGCCTGCGCCGTCGCTGCCGAAGCGCCGCCAATCGAAGCCGACGCACGAATGAAGTTGAAATACGCCGTCGTCTTGTCGTTGTTGGTCACGCGCACCGCGTTCACCGGCGTCGTAAACGTCGCCGTCTTTGCGTTACCCGATGTCCCGGCGATTCCGATGTTGGCGTTAATCACCCACAGGTCGCCCCACCCCGGATTCAACAGCCGCAAATAGGCCTTCTGTTCCGCATCGTTGCGCAACACCTTGATGTCCGCCGGCGCCACGGTCTGCTTCGTCCCGCCAGCCGCCACTTCCACTTTCTCTCCAGCCGTAGCCAGGGTGCCCTGCACCGTCTGCCCGCTGCCAATGACGACGTTCAACGGCTTGTCCGCCGTCACGCTCGCCACTTGCTCCCAGGGCAGTGTTACCACTCCGAAATATTCGGTCTTGATCGTTAGATCTTTCGCGTCCTTTTTGATGATGCTGCCGGTGACGCGGTCACCATTCTTCATCACGATCTGGTCGGCCCACAGGCCCATCACGCTCAGGCCCAAGGCCACTAGCGAAACAATAATACGGTTGTTCATAAAGAATTTCAGTCTGAAAATGGATGCGCCAACACGATCCTGCGTTACAAATTCGGGGGGCGAATCCATCCCTTTTTATTGTCGCTCCACCCGTAGCCCTCGCAACCAAGGAATGACATAATAGCAAGCGGTTACATACACCCCCGTAAGGACACTCACATGAACCAGGAAAACTCCCGCCGCACCTTTGTGAAAACCGCCGGCACCGCCACAGCCTTCTCTATCATTGGCTCACAATCGGTGCGCGGTTCCCAGGCCAACTCCGCCGTCACGCTCGGCCTCATCGGCTGCGGCAATCGCGGCATGTACGTCAGCGGCCTCTTCGCCAAGAATGAAAACCTGAAGGTCGCCGCCTTCAACGACATCTACGAGGACAAGTTCCAGGCCGCCGCCGCCAAGTACTCCGGCGCCAAGCGCTTCAACTCCATGGACGATCTCCTCGCCGACAAGTCCATCGATGCCGTCCTCATCGCCACCCCCGCCTTCCTCCACCCCGAACACTTCGAACGCGCCGTGAAGGCCAAGAAACACATCTTCCTCGAAAAGCCCGCCGGTGTCGACGCCGCCGGGTGCCACCGCGTTCTCCGCGCTGCCAAATCGGCCGACCCCACCAAGCGCATCAGCATGGACTACCAGCAGCGCTACGGCACCGACTACCGCAAAGTCCACAGCGTCGTGAAGTCCGGCGAACTCGGCCGCATCCTCCAGATCCGCGCCGCCTGGATGGGCGGTGGCCCCCCCATTAAGAAGGGGCACCCGAAGGACCAGGAACGCATCCGCAACTGGTTCTTCTACCGCGAACTCTCCGGCGATATTTTGATCGAGCAGGACTGCCACAACATCGACGTCGTCAACTGGTTCATGGGCACCCACCCCGTGCGCGTCTCCGGCCACGGCTCCCGCATGTCCCGCACCGACATCGGCGACATCTACGACAGCCTCGCTTGCAGCTTCCAGTTCGAAGACGGCACCATCTGCAGCTACACGGCCAATCAATTCGGCAACATGGTCGGCTATAGCGACGTCTCGGAAACCTTCGTCTGTGAAAAGGGCTCGGTGAACGTGGGCCGCAAGGGCTACACGATCTACCGCCCCGGCAAGCCCAACGAAACCGGCGAAACCAAGTACGACATCACGCTCGACAACGTGAACCAGTTCGTCGAAGGCGTCCGCACCGGCAAGATTGAAAACGCCGCCCTCTGGGGCGCCGAAAGCACTCTCGTCGCGGTGATGGCGCTCACGGCTTGCACCAGCGGCCAGCCCATGACCTGGGAAAAAGTAAACCAGGCCTAGAGCCCAACATGCCCTCGGGGACGCCGGGCCCCGGCCCGAGTCCCCGAGGGTTTACCTTACAACTTCCGAATCTGCACGCCCCCATTATTCGTCTTCAACGAAACCGTCGGCCCGCCCGCCCCGATCGTAATATCCACGTTCCGCTGCCGCCGCTCCCGCGTCTCCGGCATCGCAAAGTCCGATTGAATCCCGCCGTTATTCGTCTCCGCATGCACCCGCGCCCCACCCGCCCGCGGCACGGCCAAATGGATCCCGCCGTTATAAGTCGTCAACTGCACCGCCCCGCTCACCCCCTCCGCCAACTCCACATGAATCCCGCCGTTATGCGACGTTCCCGAAACCTCCCCCGCCACGCGCGCCAAATGTACGCCCCCGTTGTGCGTCTTCGCCGTCAACCGCCCCCGTACATCGGAAACATGCACGCCCCCGTTATGCGCCGTCAAAGCTAAATCGGTAGCCTGCGGCACAAACACCTCCCAACTCACCGCCCACCCGCGCCCGTCCCCAGTCTCCGGCCCCGTCGCCCGCAGCATCCCGCTCGCCGTCTCCACCTGCACCTGCCCGGCCAGCAGCGATGCTTCCGAATCCGAAGCCGCCCACGCCTCCACCTTCGCCCGCACCAGCGTCTTGCCCTGCGTCCACCCCTTCACCACAACGCCCCCGTTGTGTCCCGCGTCCGCCGTCACGCGTCCCAGCACGCCTAGTCCAAACTCCTGAATCTTGCAGGAACGCGCCCGGTCCCCGCCCCACTTACCCTCACACGTCATCTGCTTGTCAGCCGTCTGTGCCGAAAGTCCAACGGCCAGAAGAAGTAGGAATGCTGTTTTCATGCCAATACTACGGCCCACTGCCGAACCCGTTACAGCAATTTCCCCAGCCGGTCCAATCGCCGCTCCCACAGCGCCCGCCGCTCCCGGAACCACGCCTCGGCCAGCGCCAACCCCGCCGGCTCAATCCGGCACGTGCGCACCCGTCCCAACTTCTCCGTCCGCACCAACCCGCTCTCTTCCAGAATCTGCAAATGCTGCAACACCGCCGCCAGCGACATTGCAAACGGCTCCGCCAGCCCCGAAACCGACATCGGTCCCGTGCTCAACCGCTCCACCATCGCCTGTCGTGTCGGGTCCCCCAGCGCGTGAAAGACCCGATGCACTTGGCCCGTCATCACGCCCCCAGCGCGCCCGCCAACTGCCCCAACAGCGCCGTCCACCCATGCTTCCGAATCTCCGGCCCGTCCGAATACGGAAAGTACGCCCCCTGCTCCGTAAACACCAACTTGGTCCCCGTCTCCGTCGCCCGCAGTTCAAACGTCGCCATCGACGCCGAAAACCGCCTCTCCCCCATATTCATCGTGTAGGCGAACACCACCCGCTCGTCCTGCACAATGTCCAGATACGTGGTGCGATTCGTCACCACAATATTCGGAATCGGCGACTCCTCCCCCGCCCGAAAACTAGTCATATCCGTTCCGCCGACCCGGAAGTCCATCGTGAACTCTTCCACCGTGGACTTCTCCCCATCGGCAAACCACCGCCGCTTCTTCTCCGGGTCCGAAAGCGCCGCAAACACCTGCGCCCGCGATGCCGTGTACTCCCGCTCAATCGTAAATGTGCTGTGAATCACCGTCGGTTCGGCCATAAAAAAGAATCTCCAATACTAAAGCGTTGGCTTTAGTATTGGAGATTCCCGTTGCCCTGTCAAGTGGATGCAGTTACTTCCGCGCCGCCAGCTTCACCTTCGGCACCGACAGGTAGCCAGTCACCTTGTCCTTGCCCACGTCGTTGATCACAACTTCAAACGGAGTCCGCGCCTGCGACGTGTAGAACTGTACCGGTTCGTTCATGCTGCGGTCTTTCTTCTCGATTCTCCGGTCGTCAGCAATCACATCCATCGTGAACCGGCTGCGCTTGACGTCGGCCTTCTTCAAAGCCAGCTGAATCCCGCCCACCTTCTGCGGCGCCTGGGCATTCTTGTTCAGCGTGAATTCGAAGTATTCACGGTCACCCAGCTTCTTCAGTGCGTCCAGTTCACTCGAGTTCGTCGCAATTAGCCCGCTCATCACACCCATGTCGCCGTTCACCCGGCGCAGGTCCGTGATGGTCTTGTCCAACTCGGTCTTCGTCGCCGCCACCTCGGTCTTCACGGTTCCCACTTCGCCCTGAATACCGGTCAGCGTCTCCTTCACCTGGGTCGATTTGGTCTCGGAGTCCTTCTGCAGCTCCACCAGTTGCGACGAAATCTGTTCGCTCTGCTCGCTCAGCGCGGCCAGCTGTTTCACGGTCTGCTTCCGCACGTTGGTCTCGGCGCGCGCCGCGTGGCTCTTGGCCGACAAGTCAGCCGCGGCCAGCTCCTTGGCCATGCGCTCATTTACCTGCGCCAGTTCGGCCTCGGCCTGTTTCCGGGCGGCTGAAACAGATTCCCCCATCTCGCCGCGCATCGCGGCCATCTCTTGTTTCGTGCGCGTCAGTTCGTCGCGCACGGAGGCACCTTGGAACCACAGCCCGCCGAGGGCGGCAGCCACCAGCGTACCGGCGGCGATCTTGCCCGCAACCTCGTTGCGCTTCTCCGGGAAGGGCGGCGGAGTCGACGGGCTATTGAAGGTCGGATTGGTATTCATGTTGAATGTGCTCCTTATCGAGTCGGTCCGCGTGTTGCGGTACAAACTCTTGAAGTGCACGCCAGACGCCAAACTCGTAAGTCGCCTGAATCCAACAAAATGCCCGGCCCGCCCGGCAATTCTTACCGGAACTGTCTAATTCGCGAACGGCGAACCGTCCGCCAATCGAACACTCACCCCCACAACTTTGCGCTTGCCAATCCGCCCAACCTATGGCAAATTCATCTCTGGCTCCCGCGGCTGCTGACCGGGGAACCGCCACAGACTAGGCAATCCTCGCGTCCCCAACCCACCGGCGCCAACGCGCCCGAAGAGGATGCGCCATGCAGCAGAAACTGCTCCAAAGGGTGAACGCCACCCAACTCCGTCTATCGGCGGCGCCATGATTTCCCGTCCGCGTTTTCGCCAACGAGTCGGTCCCGATCGAGCGGCAAGCCGTCGACGAACTCCTCTCTGTGCTCGATTGCCAGCGAACCCTGGACCGGCGGCCCGCCGGCTGAATCGAAGCCGTAGCCATCACGTCCGACTTTCACAAAGGCGTTGGACCGCTCCCTCCCGCCATGTTTCATGCTGGCGAGGTTTGAGCTTGCTGTACTGCAGCGCCTGTCCGTGCGCCAGATTCGAGAAAATCCCTATGCATCGTCCCAGTCAGATTCGTAGCGGTGGAATAGGTGGTCCGATTAGATCCCAGCTCCGGCAGTGGGCTCTTGTTGAGCCGCCAGAAGTTGCTCTCTGTACCGTTCCTCAAAGGAAACCGCACCGACTTCGGCGAAGGTAAAGGATAGCTTCTTGGCGCGTCGAAGTTGCCTGCTCGCGATTTCGGCCACATGGACGTCAAACAATGCGATGTTTTTACCATCGCCAACTTGGCTGGTGTATATAATTCCTTCGTATCCTGCCGCTCTAAAGGCCTCCGCGATGTACTGGGTCGGTGCATAGTCTGCGACGTCTTCGGCTTGAAATACTGGCAAGGAGAACGCCTCGTTGAGGACGTACCAGTTATTGCCCTCCAACTGCTCTTGAGTCTTGATATCGAGATCAAAAGAAGTGCGCACGGTGCAATCAACCACCGACACCTGCTTCAGCAGTACCAGCTGAGACACTGTGAGAACAGACCCGGCCCAAGGACGAGTCTCCATCATCGCCGTCTCGGCATTCGTTGCCGTGTAAAGACACGGAACGCCTTTTGGGTTTACGCGCCCTTCGTACGCTCTACCTCTGAGCGGTTTCATACGCTCGGTTGCGTGCGGTTCAATGGACTCAAGGAAGAAGACGTCGTGCGGATGTACGCCTTCTTCGGCAACATAGCCCTGTGCAGCACGCCAGAGAACCTGGCCTTGTGGTATCGAGGTTATCCGCTTCTTACTGGTCTCCACAATTGCTTCCAGGAATCCGCGCTGTCGCCCATCCAAAATATATCGAGATTGGCTTCGAATGTAGCTCGCAAAATGCTCGTAATCTTCGCTGGTAAAAAACATCCTTGACGACTCCGTGTCTTCCCCTTCATATTGAGGTGTTTGAATCTGAAGGCGCAGGCTTGGCCCTAATCATAAACTCCCTCATATCAGCTAGTCTGGCTGAATTGGTGAATTCAGGTCAGGTCGCTCATTGAAATGGTTCTGGGCGGTTTGTCGGCTATCCCGAAGTTGGCCAAGATTTCCACAAACTTCTTTGGAATCGCGCAGCGTAGATGCGACCGTTGCGCGGCCCCTCTCCGCACCTGTTCAACCGCACGAGACCGATCGCACGCCAAGCTGATGGTGACGAACTGCGCCACTTACTTCTCAATACGATAGCCAAGCTCATCAGTATCCCAAAAGCCCGAGCGTCATCCTTCCCCGCAAACCCTACCGTCCCTAACGCCATGTAGTTACGAAAAAGGGAGGGGCCGGACACTCCGTCCAGCCCCCCGAAATCGATCAATACACCCGCATCGACTGCGGCGCTCCGCGCAGATTCCCGCGCGAGTTCCGCCGGAAGTCCCTGTCATCCCCGGTTACTTCCACCGAATTCCCCCGGAACTCCTCGCGATCAAACACCTGCACGCCCGTCGCCCGGCCGAAAAACTTTACCGACCCGATATCGGTAAACGTCGAATTCCAACGCGGCCGTCCGCTCCGCACCGTCGCGCACACCGCGTCGCCGCGGAAGTCCCGCTCCCGGTAGAAGCAAACGCCATCACCGTCCATCTTGGTCATCCGGTCGCGGTCGTCATAGTAGGCCCCGTCCGCATCGCGCTGGGCCCCACCGGCCGTTTGGCCATCGTACCGGCTCACGCCGCCCCGCCCCGGTTGTTTCGCCGGCAAATCATACCGCCCAGTATTGCTGCCGCTATTGCTATACCCGCCGAAGTTCCCCTGCGCCGCCTGGAACTGCCATTGCTGATTCTCCTCGCCGTTTCGCCCATACGAGTTGACCTTCGACCCGTTATTCTTCGAACCGTTCGGAATATCCGCCGCCTTCCCGTTCCGGTTCACCAGGATCGCCGTCGTGTTCTCGCCACTCTCAAACCGCCACTGCTGCTGCGGAGAATTGCTGAACGGCTCGGCAATCAACGGCGACGAATTCCGGTCATCAGCTACCGCCAGCGCGTTCCCGTTCATCACGTTGCGGATAAAGTAAAACCCGCCTCCGGCGTCGGTAATGTCCCACGTCTGATTGTCCGTATGCCGCGATTCGTATTGAATAATCGTCCGCCGGTCGTTGCGGTCCATGTCCAATACCTTCCGCGACAACGGGGCGTAAATCTCATACCGCCCCGGTCCCCGGAAACCGCCCTGCGCCATCAGCGCCATCGATGCCAAAACCAACAGTAGGGTGCGTTGCATATTGTTAGAATCCAATCTCCTTCAGGATCGCCGTCGCCCGGTAAACGTTACGCAGCGCCTCCACAATCCCCTGGCTCGCCACGTGGACGCTCCGCTCCATCTTGTCCCGGTACAGATACTGATTCGGCAGCCCCTCGATATTCCCATCGAACAAAATGCCAACCAGCTCTCCCTTTGTGTTCACCGTCGGCGAACCGGAATTGCCGCCATGCGTGTCTGCAGTCGAAACAAAATTAAACGGCGTCTTCAGCTTCACCGCGCCCTTGGCCTTCGTCCACGACGGCGGCAGCGCAAACGGCTCCTCGCCCGTCGCTCGCGCGTACAGCCCCGCGAAATCGGTCGCCCACGGCACCGCCTTTCCCGCCGCGTTCGTGTAGCCCTTCACCGGCGCATACGTCAGCCGCAACGTGAAGGTGGCATCCGGATACTCATTGGCGCCATATACCGCAAACCGCGCCTGCGCAATCCGCGATGCGCTCGACGCCTGCACCGCTTCCACCTTGTCCTCAAATCGCTTGAACAGCCCGCGCCCGTGGGCGTCCAGGATCCGCGCCAACTCAATCATCGTGTCCTTGCTCGCCGCCACCGCCGCCGGGTCCGCCGTCAGCTTCTTCCGCTCCGCTACGTCTGCCAGCTTCGTGCCGCGCACATAATACTGCGCCGCCGCCGCCGGTGTCCGCCCGGCCAAAACCTTCTTCACCACCGCGTGATCCGCGCCCAACTTCTCCGTCAGCCGCTTCATCCACTCGGTCAGCACCACTTCCTCCAGCGCCGGGTAGATCGGAGCCGTCGAATACATAGCCATCTCAGTAGCCGGCAGCGCCGCGTCGGTAAACTCCTTCAACCGCTCCGCGTTCGGCTTCGCCTTCTCCGCCCCGTAGCGATTAATCGACCGCGCCAAACCGAACAACTCGCTCCCCGTGCCAGCCGCGCGTTCCAAGAGCGAATACTCCACGTAGAACGCCCGATACTCCTTCACATAGCCTTCAATCTCGTCCCAGATCGCGCCAAACTGCTTCTGCTTCGCCGGATCATCGGCAATCGCCTTCCGCAACCGCGTCTCGGCGTCTTTCTTCAGTCGCATCAACTCCGGGTCCAACAGCCCGCGCTGGAATCCGCTCCGCGCCTTGAAGCTGTTCTGCACCGTCGCCAGCAGGTCCCGCGCAATGCGCTTGTTCTCGGGATCGGTCGAGCCAAACGCCAACAACCGGTCTGCCAGCTTCTGCAAAATCTCGAGGCCATACGGCTGCGTTACGTCCCGCTGAAATTCCAACTCCGCCACCGTCGCCAACCGGTCCGTCTTCCCCGGGTGCCCGCTGACAAACACCAGTTCCCCGTCCTTGGCCCCTTGCTTCGCCCACTTCAAATAGTTCTTCGGTCGCACCGGCTTGCCGTTCTCATAGGCGCGGAACAACGCGAAATCCAAACAAAATCGCGGATATGTGAAGTTATCCGGGTCCCCGCCAAACGCCGCAATCGACTCTTCCGGCGCGAACACCAGCCGGATATCGGTGTACTTCTTGTACTCGTAAAGATCGTACTGGCCGCCCGAATACAGCGTCACCACGTCGCACCGGTTCCCCGTGGCCTTATTACAGGCCGACTCCAGCTTCGAGATATTCGCCTGCCGGATCTTGTTCGCCTCCGCCGGCGCGGTGGCCGCTGTGACGCCATCGTTGACCTTCGCCGTCACCGTCTCAATCCGCAACAGAACGTTCACTTCCAAATCCGGACAGGCCTTTTCATCGGCGCGCGAGCCGGCTGTGAAGCCATTCTTCATGTAATCGTTTTCTTTGGTGCTGACTTTATAAATGCACTCCGCTCCCACGTGATGGTTCGTGAACAACATGCCATCCGCGGATACGAAGGAGCCCGAGCCCCCGCTGTTGAACCGGACCGAGGACATCTGCAGGTTCTGCAGAAACTGATCGGTCAGCGTGATTCCGTACTTCTTCTTCAGTTCCTCTTTGGGAAACCGGTTCAGAAGCCACATGCCTTCATCGGCGAAGCCCGGTAGGGCGGCGGCAACAAGAGCGATAGAAAGGGGTATAATTTGTCGGCGCATAGTTCCTTTATTCTCTCACGACCGCCGGGAGAGGATTTTTCGGACATGTTAACTCGTTAACCTTCAATCACTTGCGATATCTTTTTGCAGGCGGATTGCTATACATTACCTGTCCTGTATGCCATACTCGTAACTGGAATTTTTTCCTGTAGCTACGGCGATGAATCAAGTGGACGAGGCGATTGCCCGTTATCACAAACTCCTGGAAACGGAACCGTTTCGAGATTTAGGCTGGGTCGAACAGCTGCACCAGACCATGAAGGTGCGGAAGCTCGAACTAAGCGGAAAGCCAGTTTCGGCTTTTTTGCGCCCACATTTCGTGACGCGGCGACAGTACGACGCCTTGGAAAAAGGCGGCGAATTACTGTGGACCGCCCTCGACCGGATGCGCCAGATGGTGCTTACCACCCCGGCGCTGCTGAACCGTCTGGACCTGCTGCCCGGCGAACGCATGCTCGCCGAGATGAACCCCGGCTACAAACATTTTGCTGTCAGCGGTTTGCTCGATTCCCACATCAACAACGGGAATATGCGCTTCTCCCACTTCTCCGCCGAGACACCTACCGGCGTCCTCTACCAGGACATGCTGAGCGATCTGTTCTACGACGCGGCCCCGGTGAAGGAGTTCCGCAAGCGTCACAAACTGTCGAAAATACCCTCCGTAAAGTACCTACAAAGCGCACTTTTGAAAGCATTTCGCGACTTTGGAGGGCGAAAAACAGCACAAATTGGCATCTTAGAGTTCAAACAGCCGTTTGAAACCATCGAGTCCCGCGAGCATCATCTGCTCGCCGACTACCTCACCGCCCACGGCAACCCGGCCGAGGTGGTCAGCCCCGAACAGCTCGAATATAAGAACGGTGTCCTGCGCAAGGGCGAGTTCGTGATCGATATCATCTATCGCCGCGTGCGCACCCATGAGTTCCTGGTGAAGTACGATTTGACCGTGCATCCGCTGGTGAAAGCCTACCGGGACGGGGCTGTGTGCGTCGTAAACAGTTTCCGCAGCGATATTGCCCAGCGCAAGGCGATGCTGGACCTGATGACTGACGAAACGCTGATCGCCAAGTTCCCGCTGGCCGAACGGAAAGCCATTCGCGCCTTGATTCCCACCACCCGCGTGATGGGCGAGCGCAAAGTGCAGTGGGGCGGGGAAACTGTGGATCTGCCGGAATTCGTCGTCAAGAATCGGACGAAACTGGTCCTCCGGCCGAACAGCGATGGCTCGGAAATGCCTGTATTTGAAGGTACTTCCATGGACGACGTGCAGTGGGACCGGGCCGTGAAGCGCGCCATTCGCGAACGCTACGTGGTGCAGGAAGTGGTCGCTCCGGTGACGGCGAAGTTCCCGATCAGCGTCTACGGCATGCTCGATATGAAAGAGATGGCGGTGGATGTTCACCCCCATGTCTGTATCGGCAAGGTGCAGAGCTGCTCGACGTGGCTGACGCCCGCCACCACCGGGTTCTCCACCGCCGTGGGCATCACGCCGACCTTCCTACTCGAAGGAAAATAAACTACTTACGCGCTTTTTCCGCGGCGCGCATGACGCGCAGCGTGTTCTCGCCGTAGATCTTGCGGATGTCTTTTGCCGTGTAGCCCTTTTCGAGCAGCGCGCGGGTGAGGTTGGGCATTTTGCTAACGTCTTCCAGGCCAACGGGGACGCAATCGACGCCGTCGTAGTCGGCCCCGATCCCGACCGCATCGATGCCGGCGATCTTGACGATGTAATCGATGTGGGCAACGGCGTCTTCCAAAGTTGCGGGGACGGTCTTAAGTCCCAGCGTTTTAACGACTTCGCTCAACTTGGCGCGGCGCTCTTCGGCCGTTCCCTTGAAATCCTTCATGGCGGCGGTGATCTTTTCGCGCAGGGTCGGGTTCCCGAACATGGACGTATTGGCCGATTTCTGGCTCAGGAATTCGCAACCGAAGTTCACCTGGACCACGCCGCCCTTCTTCGCCAGGGCGACGATCATTTCGTCGGTCATGTTCCGTGGAATGTCAGAGATAGAGCGGCAGGACGAGTGGCTGGCGAGCAGCGGGGCCGTGCTCACTTCGAGCGCATCCCAGAACGTTTTGTCGCTGACGTGGGAGATATCGACCATCATCCCGAGCCGATTCATTTCGCGGACGATGTCTTTGCCGAGCGGGGTGAGGCCCTTGGTGCGGCCTTCGAGATCGCCCGATGAGCCCGCCCAAGTATTTGTATTCGAATGGGTTAGCGTCATGTAGCGGATGCCCAGCGCGTAGAAATCGCGGAGCAGGCGCGGGCTATCCTCGATGGCGTGGCCGCCTTCGATGCCCATTAGCGACGCAATTTTGCCCTGTTTGCGGGCGCGAATGACGTCATCGGCGGTCAACGCGAGCGCGAAATCATTCGGATATTTGCCGATGATGTCGTGGCGGACCGTGTCGATCATCTCCATGGCACGGTGGGCGCTGCGGTTGCCCTCGACGTAGTTGGCGGCAACGTAGACGGCGAAGAACTGCGCGCCGAAGCCGCCGGCGCGGTAGCGAACGATGTCGGTATGCCCGTCGTTGGCGGCTTTGCCGATATCAAAGCCGGTGATGGTACGGCTGGTGACGTCGTTGTGAGTATCGATAAAAAGGGCCGATTTGTGGACCTTTTTCACTTCGGCATCGGTTATTAAGCGCTTGGGCGCCTGCGCGGAGATTGCGCAGGCGCCCAAGGTGAGAATGGCAACAAATCGCATTGCACTCCTTCAGAGAGCTAGAAGATGAACTTCAAGGCTAGCTGAATGTTGCGCGGTTCGCCAACGCCGATACCGGGAGCGCCGCTTCCGTTGCGGGTGTTCGTCATGATGCCGAAGCCCGCGGCGGAGGAGAGCGACGTGCCGGGATTTGCCCAGTTCGTCCGGTTGGTGAGGTTGAAGATTTCGAAGCGGAACTGCGTCGAGATCTTTTCGGTGATCGGGGTCTGCTTGAAGATGCTGAAATCGATGGCGCCGAAGCCGGGGCCGTAGATCGCATTTCTGCCGATGTTGCCGAAGGTGCCAGCGGCCGGGGCCGCGAAGGCCGCCGGGTTGAAGTAGCGCACCGAACGGGTGTTGACGAGCGGCACGACATTGGCGAAGGGATCGCCGACGACGTTGACTCGGTCGCGACCGTCGCCGGAGGTGCTGATGTTGGTGCCGGCCAGGAGGTTCAGCGGCTGGCCACCGTGGGCGGTGAAGAGCGAATTCAACTGCCAGCCCTTCGTGAGCAGCGGCAGTGCCTTGCCGAACACGGGGACTTCATAGCTCATGAAGGCTGTCATCATATGGCGCGTGTCAAAGGACGAATTGCCCTTCTCGTTGCGCAGGTCGTAGGAGTTCGTCGGCAGGTTGTTGCGGACGTCCGAGCCGTTATCGATGGCGTGGCTCCAGGTGTAGTTGAGCACACCGGTGAGGCCCTTCCACATGGTCTGGCGGAGCTGGACCTGCATGGAGCTGTAGTTGGAGTTGGCGATGGAGTTGAGTTCATTGATGGCGGCCAGGTCCGGATACGCCCCGTTGAAGGGACGGCGGCTCTGGACGGTGCCGGTGGTGCCGGGGACGGGGGCGTTGATGTTGCGCAGGAGGCTCAACTTACGGCCTTGGGAGCCGACGTAGCCAACCTGGAGGATGGTGCCGCTGGTGAGCTGCTGCTGCACGTTCAGGTTCATGTTGATGACGTAGGGCGTGCGGAAGTCCTGGCTCATGGAGAAGGCGCCGAAGGGCGGGCGCGGGGTGGCGGTGCCGAAGATGGGCGTGCCGCTGGTGAGGTTGATGGAGCTGAGGGCGATGGAGTAGACCGGGGCGGTACCGCCCGGGTTGGCGTGGACTCCGGCGGAGCCGCCGTTGGGCATGCCGGTGTTGGCCACGATGAAGTTCAACGGGGGCACATCGTTGAAGAAGCCGAAGCTGCCGCGGAGAACGGTCTTGCCATTCTTCTTGGGCGTCCAGGCGAAGCCGACGCGCGGGGTGAAGTTATTCAGATCGCGCGCGTAGAGGGTGTCGAGGCCCGATCCTGGTCCGATGAAGCCTTTGCCGGGGACGAAGGTGGAGAGGGTTCCCTTCTTGTCGCTCAAGGGTCCGTGGTAGGTGAAGCGGACGCCGAAGTTGAGGCTCAAGGTGGGCGTCATCTGAAAGGTGTCGTGGATCCAGGAGTCAAACGAGTTCTGGACGTAATCGCGCTGGAGCTGGCCACGAACGATCTGGGCGCCGGAGTTGGAGCTGGTGTAGCCGGCGAGGAAGTCGGCCATGGCTTTGAGGTTGCCGTTGGCGGAGGAGGAGGCCCAGGGACCGCGAGCGCCGTCGAAGACGAAGGAGCCGCGCTTGTTGGTGTCGTAGAAGACGTCGAGCTGGGCGCGGCGGTATTCGCCACCGATTTTGAGGGTGTGGCGGCCGAGGGTGTAGGAGAGGTTGTCGGTCAGGTGGCCGGTGGTGTCGATACGACCGAGGGGCTGGGTGACACCGACGGGGGTGAAGCCGTTGATGGTGGTGGTGGGGGTGCCGCGGAGGGAGGCCTCGGTGACGCCGGTGTTGAGGCCGAGGGCGACGGGATCGATAGAGGTATCGGCGTCGTTGAAGACCTGGAGGAAGAAGTTCGTCCCGAGGGTCAACTGATTGACGATGCGGGGGGAGAGCACGCTGTTGAGCACGACGGAGACGTTGTGCATGCGGCTGGGGGCCACCTGGAAGTATTCGGCGAGCTGCGAGTTCGTCGGGGCGGTTTGGGCGCCGGTGCCGCCGAAGTAGCGAGCGGAGATGGAGTGCTTGTCGTTGAAGCGGTGGTCCATCTTGATGATGCCGTTGTAGCTGTTGTAGTCAGACGGGTCGGCATTCAGGAAGTTGTTGAGGCTGTTGCCGGCATTCTTGATGCGCGACGGCCAGAAGGTGAGCATGTTGGTGGCGAGCGGGTTGACCGGGACGCCGTAGGTGGCCATGAGGGCGCGGGCATCGCTGACCCAGCCGTCGGAGGGGACGGTGGCGAGGGCGGAGTTGGCGGCTTTGGCCTGCTGGCCTTCGCCGGTGAGGAAGAAGAACGTGCGGTTCTTCAGGACCGGGCCGCCGACGGAGAAGCCGTACTGGTTGTTGCGAATGGCGCGGGCTTTGGCACCTTCGGGCTGGAGCGGGGAGGCGGCGGCGAGGGCCTCGTTGCGGTTGAAGTAGAAGAGGGAGCCGTGGAGATTGTTGGTGCCGGACTTGATGACGAGGTTGACCGAGGAACCGCCGTTGCGGCCGACGTCGGCGCTGGCGTTGGTTTGGATGGAGAACTGGTCGATGGCCTCGATGGGGAGGAGGGTTCCGGCGATGCCGGCGACGCCGCCCTGGTTGACGGCGGAGGAGTTGTGGAAGGCGTCGTTATTGTCGGCACCATCGATCTGGTAGTTGTTGCCGGAGGTGCGCATGCCGTTGACGGAGCTATTGGCGGCGTTGACACCGGGGGCGAGTTTGAGCATTTGACGGAAGTCGCGGCCGTTCATGGGCAGATCCTTAACGGTGCGCGTGTCGACGACGCCGGTAAGGGCGGTGGACGTGGTTTCCAGGCTAACGGCCTGGGCGTTGACCTCGACGAGCGAAGACTGGCTGGCTACGCCGAGGGTGAGAGTAAGGTTCGTGGTACGGGAGACGACGACTTCGACGTTGTCGACCTTCTTCGATTCGAAGCCGGGATGGGTGACGGAAACGGTGTATTTGCCGGTGGGGAGTTCGGGGATTGAAAAGTCGCCGGTGGCATTGGCCAGGACGGCGCGGGTGAGGCCGGTGGCCGGACTTTCCAGTTTCACGGCGGCATTGGGGACGGCGGCGCCAGAGGGATCTTGGACGATACCGGCGATGTTGCCGCGGAATGTCTGTGCGGAGAGGGCTAGCGTAAATAGGGCTAGCGTCGCGAATAGTCGCATGAAAAACCTCGCTGGGTGGAATGGCAAGGCAATCTTGGCCTTAGGGCAAAGCTGCGACTGGGAGGGACGGGGGCGGACACTGCCCACCTGGAGACTGTGGTGCCTTTCAGTTTAGCAGGTGGGGGGCGATCAGTCGCATTCCCAGAGGAGAACGCCTTCGGTGGCGGCGGGGTTGATCATCACGTAGCCGGTGCCGGTGCCGAAGTTGTAGTTCGGGTTGAGCATGCGTTCGTTGTCGGCGCTGACATCGTCGGTGACGGGGGAGTTGCTGAGTTGCAGGAGAAGTTTGAAGCCTTTGGGGGCGCGGTCTCCGGTTTGGATCCAGTGCGGCGTGCCGCCGATCTTCTGCTCGTTGATAGCCAGTTGGAGGCCGATTTTGTGGCGGGCGTTCGGTGATAGTGGGGTGGTGGGGATTTCGATGTGATCGGGTTCGGCACGGAATTCGAGGGTGGCTTCGAGTTCGATGTCGAGCCGGATTGGTTTGCCGTCTCGCCAGATGGTTTCGGTCAGTTTGGGCCCGCCGGAGGTGACCGGTTGGCGGCCGGGTTGGGTTTGCTGGATGATGACGGCGTTTTCCTCGCCGCGGGGTTCCCAGGTTTCGTCCGCGCGGGGATCTTCGGTGATAAAGACGTAGGCGATGCGGCCGGGCGGGACCTGGAACAGGGCGGGTTCGATGACGACCTGGCCGATGAAGAGCATGGGGATCCCGAGTTTGCGGGATTGGGGCCAGGCGGGAGTGTCGACCCAGACGGGTTGGCCGCCGAGTTTGGTTACCGGTTCCTGAATGGGGTTTGCGGCGCGGCGGAGGTGGAGGCGGGCGTGATCGGGAGTTTCGATTGTTGTTGGTTGGCGGGATGGGCGTCCGCAGCCGGTGTGAAGGCCGAGGGCAGCGAGGCAGTGCCGGCGCGAGATCCGCATCTGTTTTTTACTATCGGAAGCGGATTGGGGGTTCTTTAGGCTGGATGATGACTTGGCATTTGGAAGCGAGAACGGCCAGGCCAGATTGAACGGCCGGTTTGCGAAAGATTCCGGAAACGAGCTTGCTTATAGATTATAGTCTATATAATAAAGAATTGATATTTAATATAGTCGATATGTATGTGATGATAATATAGGGTGTGAGCTATGATTGGACGGGCAAAAAGCGGGCTGCCGCGTATGCGGCTGGATGAACGGGTTCGGGAGATCGGCCCGGCGTCGCGGTTTGCGGTGCCAGTGCGAGGGTGGATTCGCGCGATCCGGGATGGGCTGGGATTGTCGTCGGCTCAGTTGGGCAAGCGCCTGGGGATCACGCAGCCATCGGTGACGGCGCTGGAGCAATCGGAGGCGAAGGGGACGATTGAGCTGGCGACGTTGCGGCGGGTGGCGGCGGCGATGGATTGCACTTTGGTGTACGCGCTCGTGCCGAACAAACCGTTGGAAAAGACGGTTCGGGAGCGGGCGCTGGCGGTGCTGCGACGGCGGCGGGACCCGATTGCCCATTCGATGTTGCTGGAAGGGCAGGCGGTACCGGAGGCGGACCTGGAGGCGCTGGTGGATGAGTTCCTGCGGGAGGTGAATCCGCGGCGGCTTTGGGACGAACCGTGAGCGGCGTGTTTCGCCATGCGGCGGGCGCGACGCCGCTCACGTGGGAGGAGATGCAGGATGTGATTCCGGTGCATATTGCCTACCGGCGGGATTTGGACGAGGCGGAGCAGGCGAACATTTTGCGGGGGCAGGATTGGGCGCTGGCGCGGCGGCGGTCCATCTTGAATGAGAAGTTCATTTTGGCGTTGCACAAGCGGATGTTCGGGGATGTGTGGCGGTGGGCGGGGCGGTTCCGGACGTCGGCGCGGAATATTGGGATTGACCACTGGTTGATTCCGGTGGCGTTGCGGCAGGCGCTGGAGGATTGCGAGGCGTGGCTGGAGTTTGAGAGCTACCCGATGGATGAGATCGCGGTGCGGCTGCATCACAAGTTGGTGTGGATTCATCCGTTTCCGAACGGGAATGGGCGGCACGCGCGGCTGGTGGTGGACCTGCTGATGATGCAGGCGGGGCGGGAGCGGTTTTCGTGGGGCCGGGCGACGCTGCGGGAGGCGGGGGAGATGCGGGAACGATATATTGGCGCGCTGCGGCGGGCGGATGGGTTTGATATGGCGCCGCTGGTGGCGTTTGCGCGGTCGTAGGGGGCTAAGTGGAGATCAGTTTCAGGCTGGCGTCGAGGCGGCGGAGATCGTCGGGGTCGCTTGTGACTACCGCTTGTCCGGTTCGTTGGGCACAGAGGACGACGTGCGCGTCGACGATATCGGCGGTTCCGGTTCGTGCCATCAGAAGACCTACTGCTGTTGCGTCCGGACCGTTGAGAGAAACGAGATCGGTGCTTACATGACGAATCAGCCGCGACAGACGCGCCTGGCGGGCTGGGCTTCGCATCGCCTGGGCAAGGGCGGTCGCGGGGATGGTAATTCTCAGGCCAAGTTCGGTGGCGCGTTCGAGAAGGGCGATGATTCGCCGATTGTTCCGGTCCAGGGCGATGAGACCACCGGCGTCGAGGGTGATTCCGTTGGTCAAGCGGCGTTCCGTTTTCGGCGGCGGGCAGGTAAGAGAATCTTGTCGGCCCAATCCCGCTCCTGCTTCGTGAGCGGGCCGCCAGTTTGTTTGAGCGCCTCCTGCAACATCTCTCGCCAGCCAGCCGCATCGGACAACGCGATGCCGACGGCGTGCTGGACGAAGGCAGAGACATTGGCTGCCTGGCCGGCTGCGACGAGGGCTCGGATTTCCTGGAGTTGTTCGTCCTGAAGCGTGATGGTGAGCTTGGTGGTCGCCATACCAACGACCATACCATTTCGCTTAGTCCGGTGGCGGCACGGCGGACGGGGCGCGGTACTTGCGAAAGGCGGGGAGGGCCCAGGTGATGGCTAAGGAACCTACGACTGTTAGGACGCCGCCTACGACTACCGATGGCCCGAGGCCGAGGAGGCGGGCGGCGAAGCCGGCTTCGGCGTTGCCGAGGTAGGGGCCGCTTAGGTAGCTGACCATCTCAATCGCCGCGGTGCGGCCGCGGAGGCGGGCGGGGATTGTCTGGTTCCAAAGAGTTCCGCGGAAGATGCCGCTGACCATGTCGGCCGCGCCGGCGCAGGCCAGGAAGAAAAGCGCCAGCCAGAGGCTTTGTGAGAACCCGAAGCCGATGATGGCCACGCCCCAGAGGCCGGCCGCCCAGGCGATGGCCTGGCCGTGGTGCACGATGTGTTTGGCCCAGCCGGAGGTCACGCTACATAGCAGCGCGCCGACGGGGCCGGCGGAGTAGAGCCAGCCTACGTTCTGTTCCCCGAAGATGGCGCCGAAGGCCGGGAACAGGGCGTTGGGCATGCCGAAGAACATGGCGTTCATATCGATGAGATATGTCCCGAGGAGATCCTTGCGTTCGAGCGCGTAGTGCCAGCCTTCGGCAAGCGTGTGCCAGGTGATGGCACCTTCTTCGCCGCTTTGGAACACCTTCTGCTTCATTGCCAGGAGAGCGGCGATGGGGGCGAGGTAGCTGGCGGCGTCGAGTCCGAAGGCCACGGCGGCTCCGTAGTTGACGGCGATCCAGCCGGCGAGGCCGGGGCCGGCGATGTAGGCGATGTTGTGACGGATGGAGTTCAGGGCGCTGACGGCGGTCATCTCGTCGGCGCGGACGAGTTGGGGCGTCATGGCTTCAATGGCCGGGCGGTGGACGGAGTTCAAGGCAGCGAGGAACGCTGCGGCGGCGAAGAGGAGGTTGACGCGGGGTTGCGGTTGGAGAGCGTTGATGGTGAGCGCGATGAGGGTGGCGGTCATCAGCGTGTCGGCCATCATGAGGAGCCGGCGGCGGTTGAAACGGTCCGCCAGTACGCCGCCGAGGAAGGCCATGAGCAGCATGGGCACGAACTCGGCTACGCCCAGCAGGCCCACCATCACCGAGGACTTGGTGAGCTGGTACATCTGCACGGGGAGCACGACATATGTCACGGCCGAACCGAAGCCGGAGATGGCTTGGCCCAGGTAGAGCAGGCGGAAATCGCCGGGGCGTTGGAGCGGGGCGAGGTCCGGGAGGAGGTGGCGCACCTACAGACGTTCGGCGTGGACTTCGGCGCGGAGGTTGGCGACGCCGGCGGTGTAGCGCGTATCGGCTACGGCGAAGGCGAGGGCGTCTTCCATCCAGTCGTGCCAGACGCCGTTGGCATCATGGGAGGCGGCGGTGATGGCGTATTCCTGCGGGCAGAGCTGGCAGGGGAAACGGTAGGTGATGCGGACGACCTGGCCGGGCTGCATGGCGCCGAGCGGGTAGCGTTCGAGCTCCGTGTTGGTTCCGTATACTTCCGAGCCGATGCGGGTGCGGATCATCATGCCGACTACCGGATTTTCGACGGCGCTGTTGAACTTGACAGTGATCCGGACGGACATGACCTCGCCGCTTTGGATGACGAGGGACGGGGCGCCATTGGCGCCGAGCGTTTCGATGGCGACGATTTCGGCGCGGCCGTCGCCGCGGCGGAGCGCGGGGGCGAGATGGCCTGGAGTGGTTTCGCCCCAGGCGCGGTGGCGAGCGGCGATGTGTTGGAGATAGCGGGCGCTGACTTCGCGGGGATCGCCTTTGGCGTAGAGGCGGCCGTCGTGGATCCACCAGATTTCGTCGGCGAGTTGGTGGAGGAGTTCGAGGTCGTGGGAGGCGATGAGGACGGTGGCACCGGTGCGGCGGAGGCGTTCGAGGCCGGTGAAGGCGCGGGCCTTGACGAGGGCGTCGCAGCAGGCGAGGGAATGGTCGAGGGCGAGGGTGGAGACGGGGGCGAGTTGGAGCGCGTCGAGGGGGCCGAGGTAGCGGGCGGCGGCATCGAAACGGACTTCGCCGGACTGGGCGTGGGCGAGGCCGGTGGCGAGTTGGAGGAGCTGGTGGACGCCCGCGCCATCCTCCCCAATTACGCCGATGACAGCGCCATCGGGAGCGGAGACGGTAACCTGTTGTAGCGGGGCCAATGAGGCGTCGCGGAAATGAATGGCCATCGTTAACAGGATACTGTCCTTGCTCGCGGTTTGCTCCTTTTCTGCTTTTGGCGGGGAGGTGATTTCGTGCGTGACGGGGCAGGAAATTTTGCGGGAAGGCTTGACGCTGACGTCCGAGCTGCGGATTGAAGGGCCCTGCCGGGTGACTTTGCGGAAGCTGACGGTGCGCGGGGACCGGGCCGGGGCAGCGCAGGGACAGGCGTTGCCGCCATCGGACAGGCGGTTCGCGGATCACTATTCGGGCAATGGGATTGTGTTGCTGGGGAGCGCGGAGGTTGTTATCGAAGACTCCACGTTTAGCGAAATTGCGGGGTTCGCGGTGCTGGCGAGCGGGGTGGGAAAGTTGCGGATTGCGCGGTGCGCGTTTAGTGATTCGGGGTCGCGAAATGCAAAGGGGCGGAACAATACGACGGGGGGCGTTTTGCTGGAGGATGGGACGGCGAATTTTGTTGTGGAAGACTCGTCGTTTGCGCGGATTTTAGGGAACGCGCTGTGGACCCATTCGCGCTACAACCACGTGCGGAATGGGCCGGGGGTGATGCGGCGGAACACGTTTGTGGAGATTGCGCGGGATGCGGTGCAGGTGGGGCATGCGTTCGGCGTGGACGTGGTGGAGAACCGGATGGAGCGGATTGGGTATCCGCAGGAGGCGATCGACGTGGAAGGGGGCGGGACGCCGGTCGGGGTGGATACGGCGGGGAATGTGGATGGGTCGAATTACTCGCGGAATGTGATGGCGGAGATCAATGGGAAGTGTTTTGACCTGGATGGATTTCATCACGGGGCGTTGGTGGGGAACACGTGTGTGAACAAGGGGGAGCACGCGTTTGGGCACTTTGGGATTGTGATGAACAACACGAATCCGGACATGCAATCGGTGGGGATTCGGATTGAGGGGAACCGGTTTGAAGGGATGCGGTTTGGCGGGATTTTCGTGATTGGGTCCGGGCACGTGATTCGTGGGAATACGTTGACACGGCTGCATACGGCGCATTGCAGCGAGGCCGTGGTGCAGCCGGGGTGCACGCATTTTGAGGGCGAGCCGGACCTGTTGCGGACGGGGATTTATTTTGGCCGGCGGGCGGAGCGCGGGGCGGTGACGCGGGGGAACCGGGTGGAGGGGAACACGATTTCCGGGTGGCGGATGGATAAGAAGTGCATTGGCTTCGCGCCGGGCGTGAATTCGAAGGACAATCAAATTACCGGCAATGTGTGCCGGCATGCGGATCATTAAAACATGGCTGAGACTACACCGAACGTTGTTGACAAGATGCGCGAGGACTGGAACGCGCGGGCTCGCGAGGACGCGAACTACTACGTGGCCTTTGGGCGGCGGGACCAGGACGACGGCGAGTTTCAGGACACGGCGCACGAGGTGGTGCACGGGTTGGAGTGGGAGATGCGACGGTTGCCGGCGGGACAGGATCCGCGGAACCGGCGGGCGCTGGAGATTGGCTGCGGGCCGGGGCGGCTGTTGCGGCCGATGTCGGCGCATTATGGCGAGATTCACGGGGTGGACATTTCCGACGAGATGGTGGCGCGGGCGCGGCAGCGATTGGCGCACATTCCGCACGCGCATGCGCATGTGGCGCGCCGTTCTAATTTAGAGATGTTTGCGGGCGAATCGTTCGATTTTGTTTATAGTTACGCGGTGTTTCAACATATTCCGAGCCGCGATGTGGTGCTGGGCTATTTGCGGGAGACGTGGCGGGTGTTGAAGCCGGGCGGGTACATGCGGTGCCAGATCAACGGGCTACCGGAGGCGGCGGCGCGGTACGACACCTGGAGCGGCGTGCGGATATCGGCGACGGAGTTGGAAGAGTTTTGCCGGGCGAACGATTTCCAGATGCTGTCGTTGGAGGGGACGCAGACGCAGTATATGTGGACAACGCTGCGGAAGCGGGAGCGGGGTTGGTATCAGACGGCGAAGCGGCCGGAGCAGCCGGTGGTGATCCGGCGGATTACCAATGCCCAGAACTCCGAACCGGTGGCGCCGGTGCGGGGGCGGTTTGCGGCTCTTTCTTTATGGGTGGAGAATTTGCCGGAGGAGTGCGACCTGATTAATTTTGAGGTCCATGTGGGCGGGGCGCGGGGGACGTTGACCTACATTGGGCCGCGCGAATATGACGGGATGGCGCAGGTGAATCTGCGTTTGCCGCATGACGTGGGGACGGGGTTGCAGCCGGTGGTGTTGAAGTGGCGGGGCGAGGAGATTGGGCCGCCGGCGAAGGTGCGGATTGTGCCGCAGCCGGCGCTAGTGCCGCGGATACTGGCGCTGTCGGACGGGATTAATTTGTTGAGTGGGCCGCGGATTGAGACGCGGTCGGTGAAGGTGACGTTGGAAGAAGTGGCGGAGCCGGAGCAGTTTTCGGCGACGGTGGACGGGATCCCGGTGTTGGACATCGACTTCTTCTGCACGGACCCGCTGCCGCCACGGTTTGAGGTGAATTTCAAACTGCCGGAGGAGATTGGCGTGGGCGGGCATGCGCTCGAGATGAAGATGGGTAAGCGGGTGGTGGCGCCGATCGGGATCGACGTCGTGGCTTAGGTTTGCGCGGCGCGCTGGGAGCGTTCGTCCTCGGTTTTCGCGGTGATTTTGGAGCGGAGGCCGAGGAGTTTGTCGAGTAACCCTTTCCAGAACGGCGCGCCCATGCCGAGGAGGACCCAAGTTACCAGGACGCCGGGTTGGGAGAGGGCTTTTTGCGGGGCGGTGGTGAGGTGGCAGAGGCGGCTGTCGCCGCAGGTCTGGTAGATTTCTGACCAGAATTTGTTGGGCTGATCGAAGGTGTCGGCGAAGATGGCTTGTTGTTTGACGGCGTTGAGAAGTTGGGTTGGGTCCTTGGTCTTTTCGGCTTTGTCGGCGAGGACGGTGGCGACGGTTTTTTCGGTGGCGAGGCGGGTGATCATGTCGAGCGAGTTGACGGGGTAGACGGTAAGGAAGACTAGGGCGAGGGCGGTGGAGGCGACTTTGGTGGAGTAGGCGGTGTTGCCGTCGGTGCGGGTCATGACGTCGTCGAACTGGGCGAAGAGGCGGGCGGCGAGGTCGGGGGCGATTCGGGCGAGGGCTTTGGTGCGCCAGACGCTGGCGGGCGCGGAGGGGTCGGCGGCCTCTTCGGCGAGGATGGCGAGTTCGACGGCTTTGACGAGGTCGGCGGGGGACTGTTTGGTGATGGTTTGGATGGCGGTGCTGAGCTCGGCCCAGGGACCATCGCCAGCGGATTTGCGGAGGAGCATGAGGACGAACTCTTCGCGGCCGATGGCTTCGGTCTTGCTGAAGCCGCGGGGGAGCCAGGAGAGGACCATTTTGTCGCGGAGGAGGGAGGCGGCGAGTTCTTTGGTGGGCAGAGTGCTGTCGAGCGTGCCGATGATGAGTTCCAGGCCGGCCTGGAGGTTGTTGGTGCGGGAGCGGATGACGGAGAGCCACATGGCGGTGGTTGTGCCGACGAGAGTGGCGAGGACCATCATGCTGAGGCTGAAGCCGATAGCCACGTCGAGGTAGTGGAGTACGTCCATCTGTCTGATTCCTCCCTAGGGGATTTGAACGAAGTTGCCTTAGCTGGCTTCAGATTTGCCTTATCTTGATCGTCTTTGGGATTTCCTACCGCATTGTTGTAGGAAAAGATCGGTTCTCAAAGTCAGGAACCGGCATACATGGAGGTTTGCTTGCTATCTGGAAAACGATGGATCTTGAACGGGTTGGCGCTGCTGGTGATGGCCGCGCCGGCTTACTCGCAAATAGAGGTGTACCACAAAACGGTTAGCGTGGAAGTGGGGAAGACGTATCAGTTTTCCTCTTACGTGCCGTTGTCGCCGAACACCGTTGTGTGGTCGGTGAATGGGATCGCGGGCGGAAACGCCGCGATTGGCACGATTTCGAATACGGGTTTGTATGCGGCGCCGGCTGTGGCGCCGGTGCCGAGCGTGCTGGCTGTACGGGCAACGAGTACGGCGTATCCGGACAAGTTTGGTGAGGCGACGTTGACGGTGACGCGGCCGACGCCCTGGGTGTGGAGTGTGTCGCCTTCGCCGGTGCCGGCGGGGAATTTTTCGATCAGTTTGAACGGCGCGAACTTCAAGCCGGATGCGCAGGTGCGGTTGAACGGCATGGCGTTGACGACGGTTTATGTGTCGCCGACGTCGGTGAAGGCCAGCGGGAATGCGGTGGCCGGGGCGGGTTCGATTGCGGTCTATCTGCCGGGGCCGGGAGAGGTGACGAGCCAGGCGGTGACGGTGAGTTTTGTGACGCCGACGTTGACGGTTTCGCCGTCGAGCGCCTCGGTGGTGACGGGTGGGACACGCACGTTTACGGCGAATATGCCGGTGACTTGGACGGCTTCGGCGGGTTCTGTCTCCTTGGCTGGAGTGTTTACGGCGCCGGCGATGGCGGGGACGGTGACGGTGACGGCGAAGAGTGTGGCTGATCCTTCCAAGATGGCTATGGCGACCGTGACGGTGACGGCGCCACCGTTGACGATTACGCCGGTGAGTTCCACGGTCGCGCCGGGCGGAACGGTGACGTTCGCGGCGAATGCGGCGGTGAACTGGCAGGCTTCGGCGGGTTCGATTACCGCGGCCGGTGTGTTTACGGCGCCGGCGATGGCTGGGGCGGTGACGGTTACCGCGGTCAGCATGGCCGATGCGACGAAGATGGCGACGGCTACCGTGACAGTGGTGGCGCCGGCGATTACGATCACGCCGGCGAGTGTGACGGTGTTGACGGAGTCGGTGACGGCGTTTACGGCCAGTACGGCGGTGACGTGGCAGGCCTCGGCGGGTTCGATTTCGCCGGCGGGGGTGTTTACGGCGCCGTTGACGGCAGGGCAAGTTACAGTGACGGCGGTGAGCGTGGCGGACGCGACGAAGACGGCTACGGCGCTAGTGACGGTGCAGTTGCCAACGGTTTCGATTACGCCGCCATCGGGGACGGTGGGGATTGGCGGGACGCTGGCGTTTAGCGCCAATCTGCCGGTTATTTGGCAGGTGAACGGGATCGCGGGCGGGAATGCGGTTGTTGGGACGATTTCGGCCGCGGGTCTATATACGGCTCCGGCGGTGGTTCCTTCTCCCCCGACCGTGACGGTGCGGGCGGTGAATGCCAGCAATGCGGCGAGCTTCGCCACGGCGAGTGTCGTTGTCACTGGGCCGGCGCCTCTGGTGAGCCTGTTGACGGCTGGCCGGTTACTGGAGCAGGCCGCGTTCGGCGGGCGTCCGGCGGATATCGTCAAGGTCCAGCAGATGGGTGTTGCCGGGTGGTTGGACGAGCAGTTCGCGCTGCCGGAGACGGCGATTCCGGATCAGGGGTCGACGGCTTCGCTGCGGGCTTGGGAGTTGAACAACTTCGTTCATGCGCCGGACCAGCTGCGGCAGCGGGTGCGGTATTCGCTGGGGCAGATTGTTGTTACTTCGTTGGGTAAGTTGAACTACGCCAATGAGATTCTGCCGTGGATGCGGGTTCTGCAGCGGAATGCGTTTGGGAATTACAGGACCTTGCTGCGGGAAGTGACTCTGAGTCCGTCGATGGGTAAGTATCTGGATCTGGCCAACTCCACCAAGCCGAGTGCGATGAGTGCGGCGAACGAAAATTATCCGCGGGAGGTGATGCAGCTATTTTCGATTGGGCTGTGGAAGCTGAACAACGACGGCTCGCAGCAGCTGGATGCCAACGGACAGCCGATTCCCACTTACGATCAGGCGACGGTGCGGCAGGTGGCGCTGGCGCTGACCGGGTGGACCTATCCGACGGCGCCCGGTGGGACTCCGGGACTGTTGAATTGGGAGAACTTTACTGGCGACATGGAGCCGCGGCCGGCGTATCACGACACGACGGCGAAGGCGTTCCTGGGTTGTTCGCTCGCGGCGAATCAGACGATTCAGCAGGATTTGGACGCGACGATTGATTGTCTGTTCCAGCATCCGAATCTGCCTCCGTTCATTGCGACGCGGTTGATCCGGAGTCTGGTGAAGAGCAATCCGTCGCCCGCCTACATTGCGAGAATTTCGGCAGTGTTTATCAACAACGGTCAGGGTGTGCGTGGCGATTTGAAGGCTGTCGTGCGGGCGATTCTGACCGATGCGGAGGCGCGGCAGGATGTTCCCGATGCGACTTCGGGCCGGTTGAAGGAGCCGATCTATTTCATCTCTTCGTTTGTGCGGGCGATGAATGGGGCGGTCTCTTTGAACACCGGGATGGCGTATGTGTACGACAGCATGGGGCAATCGGTGCTGGCGCCGCCGTCGGTGTTCAACTGGTTCTCGCCGATGTACCGGGTCCCGAAGAGTCCGCTGTACGGGCCGGAGTTCCAGATTTATACGCCGACCGAGGCGTCGTTACGGGCGAATCTGGTGTATCAGATTCTGACGTCAAACGGCGGCGATGCGGTGGTGGATCTGACGAACTTCAACGCGGTGGCGGGGAACACGATGGCGCTGTTGGACGAGGTGGACAAAGTGTTTTTTTACGGGCGTATGCCGGCTGGCGTGCGCACAGCCCTGACGAACGCGGTTACCGCCGCCTATGACAATAACCAACGCGTGCAGGCGGCGGTGTATCTGGCGGCGTTGTCCGGCCAGTACGCCGTGCAGTATTAACGAAAGGAATCGAGACCAATGAGCACTTTCTCCCGTAGAGATTTACTTCGAATGAGCGCGTTTAGCGCGATGAACGCGATGGCGCAGTCGGGCGCGTCTGACTACAAGGCCATGGTGTGCGTTTTCCTGCTGGGCGGGAATGACGGCAACAACATGGTGGTGCCGATGACGCAGACGGACTTTGATGCGTATAAGGCGATTCGCGGGAACCTGGCGTTGCCGGATAACTCCGCGAAGCTGTTGGCTGTGCAGAGCCTGGCGGATGGGAAGCCATATGGGTTGAACGACGGGCTGAAGGGAATTCAGCCGTTGTGGGGGCAGGGGAAGCTGGCTGTCGTGGCCAACATGGGCAATCTGGTGAAGCCCACCACGCGGGCTGAGTACCTGGCGAATGCCGGGCCGGTGCCGACGAACCTGTTTTCGCATTCCGACCAGACTTCGCAGATGCAGAGCGGATTTCCGAACACCGGGGCTGGCACGGGGTGGGCCGGCCGGGTGGCCGATGCGGCGAACGCGATGAATGGGGCGGCGTCGTTCCCGGCGTCGGTTTCGATGTCGGGGCCGGCGCTGTTTTGTACCGGTGGCGTGGTGCAGTCGGCCAGTCTGATTCCGGACTACGACCTGTCGGTTTACGGCATGGATCTCTGGCCGGCGACGGCCGCGGCGGCACGGAAGACCGCGCTGCAGGAGTTGCTGACCTTCGACAGCGGCATGGCGATGGTGCAGGCGGCGAACAAGGTGCGGCAGGATGCGGCGAATCTGAACGCGATGTTGAAGGACACCGGGGCGAGTCCGCCGTTGGTGACGGCGTTCCCGGGGACGTCGATCGGCCGGCAGTTACAACAGGTGGCCAAGATCATTCAGTTGCGTGGTGCGACGGGGATGAAGCGGCAGGTGTTCTTCTGTGCGCTGGGCGGGTTTGATCCGCACGGTTCGCAGGGCTGGACGCATTGGGATCTGTTGACCCAATTGGGCGACGCTTTGACGGCGTTCTACCAATCGACGGTGGACCAGGGCGTGGCTGGGCAGGTGACCTCGTTTACGCTGTCCGAGTTTGGCCGTTCGCTGCAGCCAAGCGGGAGCGGGAGCGACCACGGCTGGGGCAACCATCAGATTGTTCTTGGTGGGGCTGTGCAGGGTGGGCGAGTCTACGGTTCGTTCCCGGCATTCGCGTTGGGCGGCCCGAACGACTCCGGTTCGCGCGGTGTCTGGATTCCGACGACGGCGACCGACCAGTTCGGCGCGACGCTGGCAAGTTGGTTTGGGCTGACGGCCGGACAATTGCCGGCGGTGTTCCCGAATCTGGGGAACTTTGCTCAGACGAACCTTGGGTTCGTCTGAGGCCACCGTAGGAACGAAAAAAAGCGGGAGTTGGAGGCTCCCGCCATCGTTACAGAGGAATTGGATTGGTTCTATTCGAAGTAACCTTTTGCTAGTTCCGGTTTCACGTTGATCGCCTGGCGCCAGTAGGACTTGGCCTCTTCGTTGCGGCCTTGGGCTTTGAGAGCATGGCCGAGATTGAGGAGGGCTTCGGCGAACTGCGGGCGTTCGTTGATGGCTTCCTGATAGAGGCGGATGGCGTCGTCAAGCTGGCCGGATTTTTGAAGGAGAAGGCCGGTGTTGTAGAAAACTTCCGGTGAGCGTTCGCCGACGTCGATCAATTGGGCCTGGAAGTCGAGCGCCTTTTCGAAGTCTTCGCCTTCGACGGCGAGCCCGGCGAGTCCGCGCAGCGCTTCGACGGACTTCGGTTCCTGGGCGAGGAGCTTGTGGAACGTTTCAGAGGCGGTGGTGCGATTGCCGCTCTTCCATCGGGCGAGTCCGAGATTGATAAGGGCTTCCTTCCAATCCGCGCGTTTTCGCAGGCAGGTTTCGAAGGCTTCTTCGGCGCCTTTGTACTCATTGCGGTCGAGCCGGAGAAAACCGAGACGGAACCATGCTTCTTCCCAGTCGGCGTTCTTCGTCAGAAGTTTCTGGTAGAGTTTTTCGGCGTCTTCCTTCTGGCCTTGCATTTCAAAAACAGTGGCGAGGTTGAAGAGGACTTCGGGGAGATCGGGGGCAATGGTGAGTGCCTTTTCGTAGGCCTCCCGGGCGCCGGCCAGATCGTTCAATTCCTGCTTGACCGATCCGAGGTTGGAGAAGGCCTGTTTAGCATCGGGGCGGATGCGGAGCGCTTCAGTATAGCCTTTGGCGGCCTGGTCGAGGCGGCCCAGTTTCTGGCTGGCGACAGCATAGTTGTACCAGCGTTCGTAGTGATTCGGCGTCAGATCCACCAGTTTCTGGCAGAGCTTGGCGGCGGCTTCAAAGTCGCCGCTCTGGAACGAGCACGTGGCCAGCCCTTCGAGTGCCGCCTGGGAGTACGGACGGAAGACGAGCAGTTGGTCGGAATACTGCCGAACCTGGTCATAGTCTTTGCGGGCGATGGAGATGGCGATGAGGTTGGTCAGCGCCTCTTCCGATTTCGGATTCGCGGCGAGCGAATTCTGATAGATTTCGGCGGCTTCGTCGAAGCGCCACAACAGTTGCAGGGCGACGGCCTTGCCGAACTGTGCCGTCTCGTCGGACGGATTCTTCTTGAGGTAAACCTGAAACTCCTCGAGAGCGGGCTCCGGCTTTTCCAGATGCAGGAGGCAGATGCCGAGACCGAGGCGCGCTTCGGCCCGGTCGGGTTCGGCGGCGAGCGTGGCGGTGAACCCGTTCGCGGCGGACTCCCACTTGCCAAGCTTTTCGTGAGCAACGGCCTGATTGAACAGGGCGACGGTATTGTCCGGGGACAGTTCGAGTAACCGGCCGTACGTTTTCACGGCCTCGTCGTACTGTTCCAGTTCGCACTGCAGATGGCCGATTGCGGCCAGCATCTCGGGCTGTTCGCCATGGGTCCCAATGCCACTCTGCAATTCGCCGAGGGCTTCTTTCAGTTTGCCCTCCATGTGCAGCGCCACGGCGCGGCCTAAGACCGCGGCGGCGCCGTCGACGGGAGCGCCGGCTTGCCCGTTTCCTCCACGATTACCTGTACGAGAAGGTTGATTTTTGCTCATGTTACTCACTCTCTGCGTGGGTGGTTACGTCCGATCAAACAGAAGTCAATCAGATCCCTGTGTATGTATCGGCTGCGGAGCTAAAAAAGAACATAGCTTGCCAAAAAAGTCGTTCTGATGGGTGACGCGGATTCCGTATATGCGGGGGCGATCGTCGGGTCCGCCTACGAGCCCAACGCCTCCATCCTGCAATCTTGGGTCGTTGAACGTGTCGATGACCTGATCCTGCAGGTAGGTGGTGATGCTGTCACCGTGAACCTCCACACGGATGGCGTATAAGGTCTGATTGGCGCCTCCGTGAGGAAGCGGCAGCCTGGTGACCTTTCCGACGCGGCCGTTGATAACCGTCCAGCGTTCCAGTTCCAATCGCGTGAGCGGGGCTCCGGGGGTGACGTTCAAGCGGGCGAAATGATAATTCTGCATGTTGGCGGCACGGACCATCCACTGAATGGAATGGCGCTCGATAGACGCTTTCATTTCAAAGACATAGTCTTTCAAGCCAACACTGGGCTGGTAGATCGCCATATGGCCGGGGCGTACGGTTCCCGCGCGGTCATAAGACCAGGAACGGGCCCATTCGCCGCGACCATCCCAGGAACTGAGGCCATTACGGAAGTCTTCATTGAAATTGACGCTGGCACGGCTGGCGATGCGGGCGGTGAATGCGTCCCAGGCTGTCGGCTCACCCACTGGCGCAGGTTTTTCGGTACTGGGCTTCACTGGTGCGACCACGGGTTGCCGTTCTTCCACCGGAGGCGCCGCAACGGGCCGGACTGCGGCGAGTTCGGTTCGCTTGCCGGGCTCCTCTGGCGCGACTTCGGAAATCTCCTGCCGCTCGGTTACGGGGTGCGGCACGACTGGCTCCGCCGTGGATGGCCGTGCCAGTACCCAGATGCCGATGATCAGCGGAACGACCATGGTGATCCACTTGAGGTCCGAAGGGAGTAGTGTCGCTTTCCTCCACAACTCCTGAACGCCGCCGCTAGTGAAGCGCTCGTAAATCTCGCGGCCGAACTGCTGGGTCGTTTTGGGCGCCTTGCGCCGTTTGCCATCGTCGGCCACCAGGCCTGATGGGCGCATCGATGGGATTCCGCCCCAATCGCCGATTGCAAAATGGAGGGGTTTCCTGTTGCTGGGGCGCGCCATTGGCTGCGCTCCGGGAACTTTGTAGAGCCGCACCGGCAGGTGTCGCAGCGAAAGTGGCCTCGCCGGCGCGGCCGGTCCGGGCAATGCAGCGTCCGGCGCGAGAATCAGATGGTCCGTCAACGGCAATGACTGGGTGGACGCGATGGCGGAGGGCGCCGAGAGGGGCACGCACTCCGCGGTGCCATACTTGCTGACCCGTTTCGCCGCGTGACGCGGCAGTCGGAGCCGGAGGACCGTCTGGAGCGCAGTGGGACGATAAATGGGCCGCTCCCCGGTCGCTAGATCCGGCCGCAGTTCACAGGGAACGGCGCCGCCTAGCAGCAGTCCGTCGCCGAGGGCGCGAAGGCTGGTGGACGGCCGCAACTCCTGGACCGGACTGGGGAGCGGGGCCCGTGTGCTTCCGTTCGGTGCGACAACGGGGCCCGCCGGCCGAGGCGCTGTTAAGGCGACAATAGCCGCCGATTGCAGACTGGCGAAGTCCGGCGCGGGTGGGCGTGAGGGGTGGGCCGGGGGTGTGTTCGACTCTGCCCAGTCACCACTCCAATTCGCGGCAATTCGGCCGATGGCGAAACGTGGCGGGGCGACCTGCAGGATGGTGGATTCCGCCGCCAGGAGCCGTTCCGCGATCCATTCCGGGCGCGCGGGAACAACCCGCACCGGTTGGGTAGCGAGCAGCTTGGCGATTCGCTTTTGTGATCGGGCTACGTCCGGGGGCGCCGGCCTTCCGACGGGTTGAAGGGTGACGGCCGGAGCGAGGGCGACGGGGGCGAACTCTATGGCGACGCAGGCGGTGGCACTCGACGATTGGAAGTCGACCGTTTGCAGACGCGGCGCATCGGAATGAGTGGCAGGCTGTGGCGGCACCGGCTGTACCGTCGAGTACTGCGTTGCCGCCAGTAATGCTCCGAGCGGCTGGGACTCCATGGCCGCCCAGATCTTCTCATCCACAAAATCTTCCGGCAGTGCCGCGGCCAGCGTGATCGCCAGTTTGGGTGTAAGCGGGTAGCAAACCTGTGCGGCCGGTACTCCGAAGGGGTGGTCCTGCTGTTGCTTCGCCTTCTCTGACCCTTCATAGACGACGCCAGCCGCTCCGAGCGATATCCGATCTGGTTGTGAGCAGGGCCGCAGTTGTCGAGGACGACGTTGGACCAAGCGGTTGATTCGGGTCACAGAAACATCGACGGGAAGCGACGATCCGCCTTTTTCTGCACTGGTCGCCGCGGCGGCGGCCGGAGCAGGCGGGGAAACCCGCTGCAACTGAAAGATAGGACTGAGCGACCGGGAGTGCCGGCTTTGGGACGCAAACGTGCGCGGAAGCGCCACCCGCAACGAAGCCGATTGTCCTAGAACGGCTGCCTTCGGGGGCGGGATTGTCTTCGGCCGGAAGGGAATCCGGAACGGGCGGGTCGAACGCGGAAACTCAAGTCGGAAGGTGTGCTCCCGGTCGCGGAACAGCACGATCGCGCCGCTGGCGATCGGTACTGCCGATACCTCGAGGCGGGGCCCAGGAACAGGGGCGAGTGGGTCCGGGCAGCGCTCCCCGACGCGGGACATGGTGGGGCCGTAAGGGGAAATCGGCGGGGGGGCGAGCGTCGCCGCGGGCATTCGCTGTGTCCGCTGCATGGAGGGAGTCGTATCGGTTAGCCGTTGCATGGCCAACTGCTGCTCTTCCCCGAATGCCTGCCGGTGCGCATCGGTGCAGAACGAAGCATCGTTCATTCGCCGCAGTAACGATATTGATTTATTGCAGTAGCGGCACCGCACGCCAGATCCTCTTCAGGGGGCAAGCTCCCATCACCAGCGTAGGACGGCTCCGCACCGATTACTACACAGTGAATGACTGTGTTTCAGCTAAGACCCTAAGGGATTCGCCGTTTTTCAAGGGGGTTCGCCTTAGAATTGTCGCGTCGCAGAGAATTTTTCGGTCCGCCGCCCACTATTTCAGTAAGCATGCCGATGGACCTGTTGATCGTTGGCGTCACCCGACAGGGCGACGGGAGATCGTATATCGGGTTTGGAGCGGTCGGCCCGGGCCGCACGGGCTTTGTCCGGCTGGTGGCGCCGACGCCAAGTGGCGTACTTTATCCGCAGGAGTACCAGTTACAAGGGGTTTTGGAGCCTCGGCGTTGGGATCTCGTCCGGGTGGAGGCGCCATGGGCGGACAGCCGGCCGATGCAACCGGAGAATCGGATTCTGGATCGAACGCCTTGGGAACTGCTGGAGAGGCCGGCGTCGGCGCAGTGGATACGGGCGTTGGAGGGGCAGCCGGTGGAGCGGGGGTGGTTGCTGGGTACGCGGGGGCGGTCCGTTCGGGCGGGCAACATCCAGGCGGCCGGGTCCATTGCCTATGTGGAGCCCGCCGATGTTACGGCGGTGTGCGAATGGGATCCGCGACGGGAGCGCTACCGGGCGCGGCTGCATTTCGGGCTGGACGGGGAGCGTTATGATTTGGCGCTATCGGACCGCTCCTATGCCCCGGTCATCTGCCGGATGCCGGAGGCGACCTACTCGCTGGATCAGGTTGGCTGCCGGGCTCCGCATGGTCTCCGGCTGTTGATCTCGTTGACGGAGCCGTTTCATGGCTGGTGTTACAAGACGGTTGCCGGCATCCTGCCGCGTCGAACCGTTACACTGATGCGAGATGGTACCTCGTCGACACTTTCTGCTACAGACCGGCACGCTGCTGACCACGTTGTGGAACACCCCCGTTCGTTTGTGGTCGGCACCTAAGTTTTCCTCGTATCCTTTCGCGCTTGGGATTGCCTCCGGCGATCCGGTGCCGGACGGGATGGTGCTGTGGACGCGGTTGGCGCCGAAACCGGTGGAGGGCGGGGGAATGCCGGACGCCGCGGTGGCGGTGGAATGGCGCGTGGCCGAGGACGAGGGGATGAAGCGGGTGGTGAAGAAGGGCACGTCGATGGCCGTGCCGGCGCTGGCCCACTCGGTTCATGTGGAGGTGGCGGGATTACGGCCCGACCGGTGGTATTGGTACCAGTTTCGGGCGGGCGGCGAAGTGAGCCCGGTGGGGCGAACGCGGACGGCGCCGGCGGCCGGGTCGATGCCGGAGCGGCTGCGGTATGCCTTTGCGTCCTGTCAGCACTGGGAGAGCGGTTACTTTACGGCTTACGAGCATATGGCGGCGGAGAATCCGGACCTGGTTGTCCATTTGGGTGACTACATTTATGAAGGGTCGCCGAAGCCGGGAAATCCGCGGCTGCATAACAGTCAGGAGATCGTCACGCTATCGGACTACAGGAACCGGCATGCGCTCTACAAAACAGACAAAGCGCTACAGAACATGCACGCCTGGGCTCCGTGGATCGTGACGTGGGATGACCACGAGGTGGATAACAACTACGCCGGGGATATCGCCGAGGATAAGCAAACACGCCAGCAGTTACTGGAGCGGCGGGCGAGCGCCTATCAGGCTTACTACGAGCACATGCCGTTGCGGGCGGGGGCCACGCCGAAGGGATCCGGGATGTTGCTCTATCGGAATCTGTCGTGGGGCGGGCTGGCGAATTTTACGGTATTGGACACGCGGCAGTATCGTACGGACCAACCGTGTGGCGACGGGCGGAAGGCGCCCTGTAAAGAAGTGTTTGATCCGGCGGCAACGCTGCTGGGCGCCGAGCAGCATGCGTGGATGGAGCGGCAGTTGGGTTCTTCACGGGCCGTCTGGAACATCCTGGCGCAGCAGGTGTTGATGGCGAAGTTGGACTTCCAGCGGGGCGATGGCGAGTTGCTCTCGATGGACCAATGGAGCGGCTACGAGGCATGCCGGAATCGCGTGCTGCAGTTTCTTGACCAGCGCAAGATTGCCAATCCGGTGGTGATCACCGGTGACATTCACTCGAACTGGGCGTGTGATTTGAAGCTCGATTGGCGAGACGGCAAGGCGCCAGCGGTGGGCGTGGAACTGGTGGGTACCTCGATTACTTCCGGCGGCGACGGCGCCGAGGCGATGAAGGGGATTGACGATGTCTATGCCGAAAACCCGCACTTGAAATGGCACAGCGCGCGCCGCGGGTACGTTTCGTGCGTGGTGACGCCGAAGCAGACTCGCGCCGATTACCGCACGCTCCCCTACGTGGCCAAGCCGGGTGCGCCAGTGCAAACGCCGCGCAGTTTTGTGGTGGAAGCCGGCCGGGCCGGATTGCAGAACGCCTGACGGTAGGATGACCTGTTGCTTCCGTTTCTAGATAAATTCTTTCGGCAACTGGCGGCTGTTCCGATCTGCCTGATGGTGATTCTTCAGGTCGCCACGCTGCGGCAGGAGAGCCAGACGTTCGACGAAGGCGTGCATCTTGCGGCTGGATATCGCTATTGGAACACCGGTGATTTTTCTCTGAACGTGGAACACCCGCCCTTGCAGAAGCTGCTGAGTGCGGCACCGTTGTTCCTGTTGCGGCCTCCATTGCCGACTGATGAAAAGCTGCTGATTGACCAGTCGGAGTATGCCCGGGCATTTTTGTTTGGGGGTGCGGCGGACGGGGACCGGTTGTTGTTCTATGGCCGCATGCCGACGGTACTGCTGTCTGTGCTGTTGTTGGTCGCCGTGGCATGGGCGACGCGGCTATACTTCGGCGCGCCGGCCGCGCTGGGCGCGCTATGGCTGTGCGCGTTGGATCCGAACCTGATCGCGCATGGCCGGTACGTGACTACCGATTTGGTGAGTGCGCTGCTGTTCTTCCTGACGGTCGTGCTGTGGGTGGACTACTGGCGCGCGCCAACAGGCCAGCGGGCTGTGTGGGCTACCGTTGCCGGCGGCCTGGCGTTGGGCGCGAAGTTTTCGATGCTCCTGTTGTTGCCGTTGATTCCGGCGCTCCTGCTGTTGCATGCGGTTCTGTTGCGGCCCGGTTGGCGCAGGCTGGGGCGGTCGCTGGCCGTGCTGGCTGTGTCGGCTGTCGTGGCGATCGTCATGGTTGCGGGGCTCTATGCACCGGAGACGTGGCGTGTTTCGCAAGGGCGCACAATCAACGTTGCCGCGGAGACGCTTCTATCATTCACATTCCCACCGAGCACCTATTTGACGGGTTTGCGGACGCTGATGGACCACAACCGGGAGGGCCACACGGCGTTTCTTCTTGGCCAGGTTTCTGACCAGGGTTGGTGGTATTACTTCCCAGTTGTGTTTGCGGTGAAGTCGCCGCTGGTGGTTTTGCTCCTTACCGTGATGCTGGTGGGCATTGGGCTTTGGAAACTGCCGTCGATTGTCCGGACGCCCGCGGCCGGATTTGTGTGGGCGGCACTCGCGGCGGCGCCGTTGGCGTACTTTGCGGTGACGCTGAATAGTCGAATCAATCTCGGCGTGCGGCATCTATTGCCGGTCTATCCGTTTCTCTACGTGCTCGGCATGGCGGCGTTGGCCGCGTTGTTGCCATTGCGCCGATATCTGATCGTTGCCGGCGCCGTGATCGGCCTGCAAACGGTCGAGTCGGCGGTTGTGTATCCCGATTACCTCGGGTTCTTTAATGCCGCGGTTGGGGGCAGTAGCGCCGGCCCTCGCTATCTGCTGGATTCCAACATCGATTGGGGCCAGGATCTGAAGAAGCTGAAGACGTATATGGAGACCCATCCCGGGCCGGTTTGCCTGGAGTATTTCGGTTCCGTGGAGCCAAAGCACTACGGCATCCAATTCGAGTACTTGCCGAAGACGTGGGACAAGGACGAGCGCGAACGCCTGGACTGCGTCGGGGCGATCAGCCACACACTGCTTCGCGATCTGTACGTTCGCCCGGGCAGCTATGAGTGGCTTCGGCGGCGCCCGCAAATCGGGCGGGTTGGCAGTTCGCTGGCGCTATATGATTTGCGAAAGCCTAAAGGGCGGTAGGCAATCACCAATTCTCCCCGCGCTTCTTGTTGCGAATTGTGCCCTTGATCCATTCGGCGCGATCCGCGGGCGGGAGGTAGTTTCTGGTGTCGAAAGGGCGGAGGATGCCGTCGCCCGGCCCGGCGATGCTCAGCACCAGAGCGACGTGTGCGCGCGGACCTTGGAAGTAATCGAGCCGTAGTTCGTGGACGCCTCTGGATAGCACGGCGGAGCCATCAATGGCGGCTGGCGGGTGTGTGCCATCGTTGTCGATCAGCAGTTGGCCGTCGATCCAGAGCTTGGATCCATCGTCGGAGAGGACGCGGAACTGGTAGCGGCCACCGTGCTCAATCCAGAAGCGGCCGGTGTAGTGAATCGCAAACCACTCGAACTGGCCCGTTACACCGGGGAAGCCCTGCACGAAGTTGCGCGGCGTGACCTGCAGCGTGTTTGTGTAAATGGTGCCGACCGGTTTCATTCGCTTAAAGCCGGGCAGTAAATCGGTATTGGGTTTCAGGAGATAAATGTCGCCTCGCAAGTCCGACGAGCCAACGACCGTGGTGCCAAATGTAACTCCCGATTGCTCCTGCGCCGTCAGCGCGAACAGCGTCGCCGCAATGGCCCAGGGGATTCGCACTAGACGTGCAACCGGCTGATGGTGACGGCGCCGCCGAAACAGAGTTCGACATCCCGTCCCGCGGTTCTCGGGCGCCCGATGTAGCTGCCGGAAAAGGCGAGTTGGTCACCTTCACGCCGGAACTGCACGTCGAGTGGTTCGTTGTCGGGCGTGCATTCCAACTCCGGGGCGACGGCGCCGGTTTCCAGATGCGGCAGATTGACGTTCCAATATTCCTTTGTTTGGTGCGGTTGGCTGAGCAGGCGCTCAATCGTCGGCGTCGCAATGCGTGCGGACTCCGACCAGTCCAGTGGCCTGCCACGCTGCACGTATTGGGAGATGGCGATCGCGGGTTTGCCAAGGAAGGCGGCTTCCCGGGCGGCGGCGACGGTTCCGGATGAATAGATATCGACTCCCAGGTTGCCGCCGCGGTTGATGCCGGAAAGCACGAAGTCGAATGGGATTGCCATGGCGGTGAGCGCGACGCGGACACAGTCGGCCGGTGTGCCGGAGAGGTGGTATTCCGCGGGCGCAGTCGCCGAGAGCACCATCGGCGCGTCGGTGGTGACGCGGTGGCCGGCGTAGGAGTGAGGGTCGCGGGGAGCGACCACGTGCACATCGCCGAAGCGGGCGGCGAGTGCTTTGAGCGCCGCCAACCCGGGCGCGTCCCAGCCATCGTCATTCGTTACGAGTATCTGCAGTCGAGCCATCTCCTTCCATGTTGCCAATTTGTTTGGCCCCTCGCCGGGAATGTTCGCGCTGAGAGGAGGACGCGGAACACCGCGAAAGGAGTCTGCAAAATGAAAACGGGAATTGGAACGTGGCTGCTTGTCGCCGGAGTTGCCTTCGCGCAGCCACCGGAGATGCCTCCACCGGCGGCGATGAAGATTGATTTTGAACAGCACGTGCAACCCGTGTTGGAGTCCAAATGCTATGGATGTCATGGTGCTGGCAAGCAGTTGGCGGGCCTGCGCTTGGACCGGCGGCAGCAGGCGCTTCGGGGTGGCGACTATGGAAAGGTGATTGTGCCGGGCGACAGCGCCAACAGCAAATTGATCCATCGTCTTGTCGGTTCCCAGGCGGGAATGCAGATGCCGCCGGCCGGTCCGTTGGACCCGAATGAAATTTCCATTCTGCGGGCGTGGATTGATCAGGGGCCGGACTATGGAAACTCGCAGTTGTCGCGGGCCACAATGGCGGCCAAGCCCGTTTCGCCGGCATTCGTGGCTCTGGTGGACGCGATTGCGGCGAATGATCTGGTGCGCGTTCGCGGGGAGTTGGCGAAGTCCAGGGAACTGGCGAATGCGGCGGATGGGGCTGGTTCGACGGCGTTGATTCATGCAGCGGGGCGGGGAAGTGTGGCGGCGATGGCGATGTTACTCACTGCTGGCGCCGACGTGAATGCCCGCAACCGGCGCGGAGCGACGGCGTTGACCTGGGCACTTTCGGACCCGGCGAAGGTTCGATTGTTGATTGAGAAAGGGGTCACCGTCGATGGGAAGACGAGCGAGGGGCGGGTGCCACTGCACATTGCCGCGCAACAGTCTGGCGGGGCGGAGGTTTTGGAGCTTCTGCTGGCGGGCGGCGCGAACCCGAATGTAGCGGACGTCGCTGGTATGACGCCCGTGCATATTGCCGCCACCACCGGCAGCGAAGCCTTGCTGCGAGCGTTGATTGCCGCCGGCGGCAACGTGAATGCTGTGAGTGGCAATGGGTCGACACCGTTGATTCTAGCGGCGGGAAGCGGGGCGAATGGCGCCGTGCGCCTGCTGCTGGAGAACGGAGCGGATCCGTCGAAAGTCACCAAGCGCAACCTGAGTGCGTTGGCATCCGCGTCCTATTGGGGCGATATCGTCACGATGCAGAAACTGATTGAGAAGGGTGCGCCGGTGCAATTGGCCGATCACGACGGGTTCTCGCCGTTGACCTATGCCGCCTATTCGGAAGTAGCCGGCCCGGAAGCGGTGCGACTGCTGATGCGCCATGGGGCCAAGCCCCATCCGACGGTCGATGGCGAAACGCCGGCTTCGCTGGCGGCTAAGCGCGGCGCGACGGATGTTGTAAAGATACTGACTGAATCGGCCACTATGGAGCCGCAGTTGACCAGTGCGATTCTCCGCGCGTTTCGGCCATTGCAACAGCAAAGCCCGAACTTCGTGAAAATCGGCGGCTGCAACTCCTGCCACAACCAGGACCTGCCGGTGTACGCGCAGTTGGTGGCGCGGCAGCGGGGGATCGCGGTGCCTGGCGAAATCGCTCTGGCGCCGGAGACGCAGAACTCGGAGCGAGTGTTCGAACACAGCGGTCTGCTTGGGGCCAGTTCGATTGGCTACGAGGTGATGAGCCGAGTCGGCCGACAGGCGCCGGCCGACTCCACCTCGGACGCGATGGTCAACTATCTGATGGCGCATCAGGAACCCGATGGAAGGTGGGCCTCTCGTTCCAACAGGCAGCCGTTGACGGCCGGTGACCATCACGCAACCGCCTTCGCGATCTTCGCACTGCGGTCGTATGGCCGGGGCGCGAAGAGCGCCGAGATCCGCGCAAGCATTGGCAGGGGAGTTGCCTGGCTGGAAGAGCACGCGCCCGTCAGCAGTCAGGATGCCGCCATGCGCTTGATGGGCCTTGTTTGGGGCGGTGCCGATACCGCTGCCGTTGCGAAAGCGGCTGACGCGGTTGGCAAGCGCCAGCGTGCCGATGGCGGCTGGTCGCAATTGGCGACGCTCGCATCGGACGCCTATGCCACCGGCCAGTCGCTCTATGCCCTGGCGCTGGCTGGTATGCCGATCGCCAACCCTGTTTATCGCAGCGGGGTCGACTACCTGCTCCGCACACAGGCGACCGATGGAACCTGGCATGTCGCGGCGCGGTCCAAGCCGCTGCAGCCCTATTTCGAAAGCGGCTTCCCCTACGGTCGCGATCAATGGATCTCGGCCGCAGGAACCAGTTGGGCCGCCATGGCGCTATCGATGGCGGTGGAGGCGCCGCGCAATACTGCCAGCCGCTGACAGCGCGTCTCCAGCACGAGCGCGCCGCATCAAATCGGCGCGCTCGTGTTGCGGAACCGATATCCTAGGCATGAGATGTCAGCGCCCTCTGAAATGATCTACCGCCCGTTCGGCAACACCGGAGAAACACTCTCTGCGATTGGTATTGGAGGCTGGCACTTGGGCTTGCGCCACGTCGACGAGGCGTTTGCCATCCGCATCGTTCGCGAGTCGATTGACCGGGGCGTGAACTTCCTGGACAACTGCTGGGATTACAACGAAGGCCTCAGTGAAGAGCGGATGGGGATGGCGTTGCGCGACGGCTACCGGCAGAAGGCCTTCGTGATGACCAAGATCGACGGGCGCTCTTATTCTGAGGCGATGCGGCAGTTGGAAGATTGTTTGCGACGGTTGCGAGTCGACTGTATCGACCTGGTCCAGCACCACGAAATTCAGCGGTTTGAAGACCCCTTCCGTATCCTCGATGAGGAAGGCGCGCAGGTGGCGCTGGAGGACGCTCGCAAGGCAGGCAAGCTTCGCTATACCGGGTTTACCGGGCACAAGGATCCACTCATGCATCTCCGGATGTTGGAGATGGCGGCTGAACGCGGCGTGCGCTTCGACGCCGTACAGATGCCCTTGAATGTAATGGATGCGCACTACCGCAGTTTTGCCCACATGGTGCTGCCGGAACTGGTCAAGCAGCAGATCGCGCCGCTGGCGATGAAGTCCATGGCGAACGGCCATATTCTGAAATCGGGGACTGTGTCGGCGATCGAATGCCTGCACTACGCGCTGAATTTGCCAGTCGCCACGGTCATTACCGGCATCGATACGCCCGCCACTCTGGAGCAGGCTTTTGAGGCGGTGCGTACCTTCCGTCCAATGAGCGCGGAGGCGGTTGCGGCGCTGTTGTCCCGTACCGAGGCGAAGGGGCGCACCGGAGAGTTCGAACTCTTTAAGACGACGTCGATTTACGACGGCACGGGTGCGCATCCCGAGTGGCTCGGTGAAGAGCCGAAGCGCCTTCGGGATGCGGTGTTGACGATCTGACGCGCACCATCAAAATCCATAGAGGCGAGCTGGGTTATCGACGAGAATCTTCTTTCGTGTCGCGGCATCCGGCGCCCAAGCCGGTAGCTGATTGAGCAGTCGCGCGTCATCGATAGGCAGCGGCGCGCTCACCTCTGTTGGCTTGCGACCCGCCGGCCCCGGTGAATCCGGATGCGGCCAGTCTGTGCCCCACACGATTCGGTCGGGATTCGCGCCGATCAATGCCTGTGCCAACGGTGTGGCGTCGGCAAAGTCGGGGCCGTTGTCGGATGCACGATAGGCGCCGGAAATCTTCACGTATGCCTTGCCGCTGCGCACCAATCCCAGCAGCTCCGCGAAGCCCGGTTGCGACACGCCCATTGCAGCTTTCGCGCCACCGAAATGATCGAAGACCACTGGTACAGGCGAATCCATTACCAGCTCGCGAATGCCCGCGATTACGGCCAGATTTGCATAGATCTGGATGTGCCAGCCGCGGCTCTTCATCCGGGCCGCGGCACGTTGAAATCGCTCGCGCCCTTGGGCTGGATCGGTAATCCCCGCTGTCGCCAGATTCAGCCTTATTCCACGCACGCCCGACTTACCCATGGCGTCCAGCTCGCGGTCGGTTGTCTTGTCGTCAATCACCGCGATGCCGCGTGCACCTTTTCCCATCTCGCGAATGCCCCAGAGGGTTGCGGCGTTGTCGGTCCCGTAGACGCTCGGCGTAACAATCACCACGCGTTGCATCCCCAAGGCCCCATGCAATTCCTTCATCGCCGCCGGCAGCGCGGGCTGCGGCGTGTAGCTGCGGCCGGGCGAGAAAGGAAACCGGGCCAGCGGGCCAAATATATGTGTGTGGCAATCGCAGGCTCCTGGAGGGACCGCGAAGTTGATCGCTGTTCGTGCCGCCAGCGCGCTCATAAGCAGTTCGCGTCGCGTCATACGTGCAGCAGTTTCGTCGCGTTTGTCCAGGTTACTTTGCGGAAGACTTCCGGCGTGGTGAAGCTCTTCAAGAGTCCCAAGGTGTCGCGGCCCACGCACTTGTTCTTCAATCGCGGCAACAGCGCGCCGCTGCCAAGTCCCTTGCCGTCCTTGCAACTGCAGTCGCTGCCGAACATCAATTTATTCTGGTGGCGAGCAACGAAGTCACGCGCGAATTCGGGGTCGCGGCTCAGCGCGTTGTTGCCGGAATTGGCCGACATATCTCCCCAGAGGTTCGGGTAATCTGCCAGCCATTTATCGGTCAGTCCGCCCCGTTTCACCGGACCTGAGGGATACTCCGATTCGCGGGCCACATCGGTGCTGATACTGGCCCAGAAGAAATTTGCGTGGCCGATGAAAGTTGTCTTCTTGTGCGCTTTCAGCACCTTGTCAAAATGTTCGAATCCGGTGTTCCAGCCTTCTTCGCCTGTGAACTTGGATGTCTCCTGAAAGTGAATCAGTACAGGGACTTTCCGTTCCGCACACATGTCATAGACGCGCCGCATGTCCTTAGCGTCGGCCGCCGTGTGGCTCTTCATTTCGCCAACGCCGCGAGCACCACTGTCGAGCGCCTTTTGAATCGCTTCGAAGTTGCCGGGTTGCGACGGGTCCGCCGCGACAAACCAAATGAACCGGTCCGGATGCGCTGCGATCTCGCCCTTGGCGATATCCGCCATCCGGATATTCGTCAACAGTACCGCCTTCGACGCCCCGCTCCCCTCGGTGTGCAAAAGGCATTCACCAACGGTTTTGCGCGGATGCAGGTGGATGTCGATCACCGGTCCGCCCCACTCTCCGCCCGGCTGCGCACCCAGCGCCAGCCCCGCGCCTGTTCCCAGAAATTCTCTTCGGTTCATGACTCTCCTCTGCCCGTTCCCGCAGGCAACGCCCAACAGTGTTTCACATTCCAGTCGGTGTCTGGGAACAGGAAACCACCTGCGATTCATCTGTCCCGCATCCATCCCATGTTTCTTCTTGCTCGGCGCTCTGCCCTCCTCCTGACTGTGATTTCTCTCTGTTCAATCCACGCTCAGTTCGTCTCCCTCTCCAATCCACCCCCCCACCCGGCGCTACTCATCTTCGCCGTGTTCGCCAACACCTGCCACGGCTTCTACGACCGTACAGCCAACAAGCCTTTGCTCTACAAAGATTCGCTGCGCCGTCACCAACACGGTGGCAGACCCATACATGGTTTCGCCCTATACCGGCGGGACCTTCTTCCTCAATCTGGAACTTCGTGGCCCCTACATCGGGACCGCGAAGAAGCTCTACATCTGGGTTGTCGATCAGCAAGGCAATGGCACCGGTTGGGTCCACGCCGCCACTTGGAACTAGAAAATCACCTTCAGTCCCAATTGCACAATCCGCGCGTCGCGCGCCGAATTCACGGTGCCGAACGTCGAACTGCGGTTCTTTCCATCGGTGCCCGGAACGAAGTTGTCATCCGCCAATCCCAGATTCACATGGTTGGCAATATTGAACGCCTCCGCCCGGAATTCCACTCGGAACCGTTCGCGGATCACGGTCTCCTTCAACAGCGAAACGTCAAAGTTCACTGCGCCCGGATGCCGCACGTCCGGCGTCGTTCGGCCCACGTTGCCAAGCTGATAATCGGGCGGGTTCACAAACACATCCGTCCGGAACCAGGCCGTCCGCGTCGGGTTATCCAACGCCGCGCTTTGCCCGGTCGAATTCGGCCGGTCCGCGGCGAAGTTGCTCGCCCCGCGCACAGTCAGCGGCGCGCCGTTCTGCATCACGTTGATCACGTTCACCTGCCAACCGCCAACAATCCGGCTCAATACCGAATTGCTCGGGCTGAACCACTTGCCACGGCCGAACGGCAACTCATACAGCATGCTGATCACGCTGCGTCGCGACACGTCCGCGGGATCGACAGACTTGTTCAATTTCCGGTTCGTCACGCTGTCCTGAAAGCCGTTCTCGTTGGTCTGCTCCACCGGGCCGAAATCCACCGGCACCGACACGCCATCGCTGATCTTCTTGCCCCCCGTGAACGCCCAATGCACCAGCAATCCCTTCGCCATCCGCCGCTTCACGTTCACCTGTAACTGATGCGAGTTGTAGTTCCCGTAGCGCGGATTGCGAATCGAAACGCCGTTGTAGTGCGGGAAGGGAAGCAGCGTTCTCTCCCGCGTCACCGTCGCCGCGCCCAATCCGCCGGGCACTTTGCCCGCCAGCGGATTCGGCAACACGTCCTGCAACGTCCGGCCCAGCCGCAACCGCTCCGCCGGCGTCAGCGAATTTACGCTATAACCGGAAGCGTTGAAGTGGTTGCCTTTGTTGCCGGCGTACGTCGCGTCAATCAGCCAGCCCTTCCACTGTTGTTGCAAAGAGAAGTTCCATTGCTGTGTCATCGGCGTCGTCGGGTCGTCCTCGGTCACGCTCACGCCCTGTCCCAACAGCGCGCTCGGCCCTAGTTTCGAACCCGGCGATTCCAACGGCGCCGTCGGGAATCCCTGCGCGAAGCGGAACGCCCGTTGCCCCGGCCCGAGCGCCGCGTAGGAGGTGGAGGTCGTCGTAAACAGTTGCGTGTTGCCCAGGAAGTTCCGCCAGAAAATCGGCGGATAGAAAATCCCGTACCCGCCGCGCAGCACCGTTTTGCCGCTGCCGAAGGCGTCCCAGGCAAACCCAAACCGCGGCGCGAAATCGTTGTAGTCTTCCTTCAGAAACGTGCGCGGCTGCCCATCGACGCCCGCGTAGACAGTCTTCCCACGCAGCCCGCTCACGGGGTCAATCGCGTTCATGTCGAAGTTGATCTGCCCGTTGTTGCGCTCATACGGCTTCTGCTGGAAGTCGTAGCGGAAGCCCATGTTCAAGGTCAGTCGCCGTCCCAGTTTCCAATCGTCCTGCACGAATGCGCTCGCCGAATAGCCGGCCCACGTGTTGCCCAGAATGCGGTCGATGGAGGCGCTCGAGACCTCACCCAACAGGAACTGCGCCAGGCTCGAACCCGTCGCCGCCGGCACTTGCGGATTCGACGTCAACCCGGAAAAAGCGAAGTTGCCCGACATCGCCGCCCCCTGCAAATTGCCCCCCTGCAGAATGCGATGGTTGTAGCCAATCTTCAACGTGTGGTTCCGCGCCACCTTCGTAATCATGTCCTGGATATCCCAGTTCAGCGACGCTCGATTGCCCGCCGCGCCACCGCCGATATCGCCGAAGCCAAAGTTGATCAGCGGAAACTGATCCTGCGGCACAATCGGCGGCAGTCCCAACTTCTTCGGCCAATCCTGCCCGAAATTCGCCGCAACGAAGATGAACGATTGCCGCATAATGCCCACGCGCAAATCGTTGATCAACGTCGGCGAAAACGTGTGCGTGTCGCTCACAACGCCATTCTTATTCACCTGGTCGTCGTAGCGATTGGAACCCACGGTCGGGTCCAGGAAGAACGAGTCTGACCCCGGCTTGTGCTGCGCCGACGTATACCGGACAAACATCGAGTTCCGTTCGCTGAACCGGTGATCGACCTTGAAGTTCCACTGCCGCCAATCGATCGTGCTCCGGTTGGCGTCCTGGAAATTCTGCGCCTGCGTGAAGGCATTTTGCGGCGCCTTGTTCGGCAGCGGCCAGAACGCCACCACCTTCGGAGCAATCGGGTCGAACCGGCTCTTCGGCACCATGTTCCCCGGGAACGCATCCCGCACCTGGCCGGTGCCGTTCGGGTTGTTTCGCGTGGTGGCCGGGTCGTACACCGGAATCACCGCGCCCGCTACCGTGAACAGATTGCTGTAGTCGCCCTCCCGCCACGTGGCCAGCGGAACGCTGGCGATGCGAGGCGAACTCCGCCGCGACTTGTAGTCTTCAAAATTGAAGAACCCGAATGTCTTGTCCTTCCGGATCGGCCCGCCAATCGTGCCCCCGTACTGGTTATAGCGGAACGGCAGTTTGTTAGGAGAAAACGTGTTTCGCGCATCGAATTTGTCGTTCCGCAGAAACTCATACAACGACCCCTTAATCCGGTTTGTCCCCGACTTAGTCACCAGATTAATCGTGCCCCCAGCCGTAAACCCAAACTCGGCCGACATCGTGCCGCTCTGCACCTTGAACTCTTCCACCGCGTCCACCGCCGGAGGAACGCCCACCTCGCCCACATAGCTCAGAATGTTGTTCGACCCGTCCAGCATCTGCGCGTTCATCGAATTCGGGCTGCCGTTAATGGAAACAGAAGAGATCTGAATTCCCCGATCGCCAAAGCCGGAGTTCGTCGGCCCGGCGTTGGAAATCACGCCACTCGTCAACAGCGTCAGCGCCAGCGCCCCCCGCCCGTTCAACGGCAGGTCGCGCACGCGCCGGTTCTCAATCACCTCGCCCACCGTGGCGTTGCTCGTATTCACCACCGGTGCCTCCCCAACCACCTCCACGGTATCCGCCACCTGGCCGATCTCCAGCCGCACATCCACCTGTGCAGTCTGGTTCACCTGCAGCGTAATCCCGCTACGAACCGAACGCTTAAACCCGGCTCGCTCCGTCACCACTTCATAGTCCCCAACCGCCATGCCCGGCGCCGTGAAGTAGCCCTGCTCGTTCGCCTTGGTCCGGAACATCGAGTTCGTTCCCGTATTCCGCACCCGAACGTCGGCCCCTGGGACCGCCGCGTTCTGCGGATCGGTAACGATGCCGGAAATGGTTCCGGATCCCTGTTGTCCAAGCAAAAGCCCGGCTCCCAGAATGCTGATCAAAAGAAATAGTTGGCGAAACATACGTGATCTCCGCCAGACATACTTTCACATCTGACAATCCGCTCGCAACGAGAAGTTTCGGATTTCACAAAGATGATGAACGCGGCTTAATGACCCCGCGCCAGATCCTTCTCCGCACGCTCATTTATAGGAGCCATTTCGTGTCATTTCTCCGTCGCGGCGTCCCCGCGATCCTTTCACTGATCCTCGTTCTGCCGGCCCTCGCCGGCCAGTTTCGTCACGGTATTGGCCGAGGCGACTCCATCAACGCCAAACTGCCCAATCTCCCCGCCATACGCATCGGCCGCGCCTCCCTTGCCATTGATGTCATGGATGCCACTACAGCCGGCGGCCAACCCGGCATGGGGATGGCCGTTCCCGGTGCCGCTGGACCCGCCGATACGACAGTTCCAACTACCCAATTGCAAGCAGCTCTCGACCAGAGCTTCCGGGAGAGTTTCACCATCGTCCAGGCAAATGGCGATGCCTTTCTCCGCGTCGCCATTACCCACTACACCCCAGCTGAATCACGTATCGATACCCTCACACAGAAAACGCGCTCACCCGCTCCGCCCAATCCGGATGGCTCCATGCAACGGGATCAGACCGGCCAGCCGCTGATGATTGACCAGACAATCAACGTTGAACAATGGGTCGCCAAAGGCCAGCTAGCCGTTCGCGTGGAAGTCGTCGATTCCTCCGGCGTTCTCTTGGATGGCTTCGCCCCGCAGTCGGCGGTCAGCGCGACACAAGTCATCAGCGTCAACGGGCAGGACCGTGTAGATCGTACACAGATCCCTACGCCCGATCAGGTGAAAGCAAAGCTAATCGGCGACTTGGTCAAACAGTTCGCGCCCCGCTATGCCCCGGTTGCCGAGGCGGTCGAAATTCCACTTGCCGTCGACGATGAACTGCGGCCCGGTAACAAGCTGGCCAAGGAAGGCGATTTCGAATCCGCCGTAAAGTCCTGGCAAACGGCTGTCTTGAAGAAATCCGAAAATGAAGCCGACAAGATCTATAACCTCGGAGCCGTCTACGAAACCGAGGCCTATGACCGGCTCCTAAAGCAAGGGGCGGTTGACCAGATTGCTCCCTACCTGGACCGTGCCGCGAAGCAATTTGCCGACGCCGCGGCCGCCGATCCCAAGGAAAAGTACTTCACCCGGGCGTCCGAGCGAATTCGCAAAGCCCGTCTGCGCCTGAACCGCATTGCGGATCTCGAAGCGGTTCGCCAACGCGCTCTCAGCGCCAAGGCCAATCCCTCTCCCTGGCCGCCGGGTTCCGCTCCAGTGGCCCCGGTAGTCGCGGTCGCCCCACAGCCGCAAGCGCCCCCGGTAGTTATGCAGCCCGTGCTGGCGGAACCGGTTGCCGCGCCCGTCCCAACCCCGGTCCCGGTTGCCAACACACCTCCCGCCGCGCCCACGCCCATTCCTGAAGCCGTTGTCGCCAACAAGCTGATCCCCGCCAACGTGGTGCCGGCCGCCAACCCTCCAGAGCCCGCCGCAACTCCAGCCGACCCCGCCCTACAGGAAGCCTTGGAGCAGGTCTTGAACGACCCCCGCCCTGACTCCGCCCAGGAAAAAGTATTCCGAACCTTCATCCGCCTCCGGCTGAAAGCACTCTCCGGTGCCATCACCGATGACGTCAAGCGCCAGTTCGAAGCCATCGGCCCCGCCGCCTACTCGCTCACCGCTCTGCAGTCCCGGCGCATCATCCACCAGGAGGCCAAGGCCTGGACCGCACTGCAACCGAAACTCACCATCTACCGCGAATCCGTCACCGCCTTCGCCGCCGACGGAAAGCTCTCGCCCGACGAGCGCTCGGCGCTCCAGGCAATGGCGAAGCAACTCGGTCTCGCCCCCGAAGACGCCGCCGCCATCGACGCTTCCATCAAACTCCCCGAGTAGTGGGACCTCGATGAAATCGATCATTCCTCCAGCACAACAGCCCGAGCGGCTCCCGCGAGCCGCGCGGCATATTCCTGTATGTCCTCCGGCCAGCCGGCCATCAGCGAGACAAACTTCACTAAATCCCCTGCGTACAATGCCCGTGTCGCTTCTTGATACCCAGAAAGGTTCCCCGCCATCGCTGTCAGAAAACGCCCCGCCGCCGCTCGCCCTTGCCGTTCCTTCTCCCCGGGCATCGCCCGCGCCTGATCCACCAGCCGACGGATCGCCGCCGACGCGCCGCTCGGCTGCGCCTCCAGCCACTCCCAGTGCCGCGGCAACAACGATATCTCCCGCGATACCACCCCCAACTTCGGCCGCCCCGGGCCCGTCGATACCTTCACCGGCTCCCGCCAGTTGAAGTCCACTTGCTTCCCGCTTTGGTCTTCAAAACACAGCAGCCCGTTCTCCCCCTGCGCCGCCACCCAACTCCGCGCTCCTTCCAACCCGCCGGGAATCTGCCGATCGCCGCAGAACGCCGTGAACGTCTTCATTTCTTCCATACTCGAATATTACCCGGATAAAATAAATCCGTCAATAATATCCGGGTAAAATTAAATCGTGATCAGTTCCAGCCGGTGTTCCGCCACCGCCTCTGGAATCACGGTCACCCCCAGCCCCGGCCCTTGCGGCACAGCCACTCTGCCATCCGCTCCCAGGACGATCTTCTCCGCGATCACCGCATCGCGGAACGGGCTCTCGGTCTGGTCGAACTCAAACATCGGCGGCGGCGCGGCCAGCGCCTCGGTAATCGGCGCGCACGTTGCCATCCACTGCAGAATCGCTGCCGTCCGCACCGCCGTCCCCCAGTTGTGCGGAATCACTTGCATGTCCTTCAGCCAGCAGGAATGCATCAATCGCCGTGCCCCTGTCAGGCCGATGATCTCCACTTCCGGCTGCAGAATGTCCACTAACCGCGGCTCCACGTAATCCTGCGCCAACCGGTCCGCATCGAAGGTCTCTCCGCCGGCGAGTGGAATGCTGATGGACTCGCGCAGGCGACGATACCCGGCCAGGTTATCTGCCAGCACCGGTTCCTCCCACCAAAGCAAATCGTACGCCTCCAGTTGCCTGCCCAGCGCCACGGCAGTGGCCGCGTCGTAGCCGCAATTGGCATCAACGGCAAGCCCGATCTCCGGACCAATGGCCTCCCGAACCGCGGCCACATTCTGAACGTCGATCGCTGCGCCATAGCCCACCTTCATCTTCATCGTCCGATAGCCCTGGCGCTTCCACTCGGCCGCCTCATCTGCCAACCCCCGCGCCAAGTCGGGCCAGTCTTTTCGATACAGCGCCGTGCAATAGGGCTCCACGCGGTCCCGCCAAACCTTGCCGAACAGGCGCGAAACCGGCATCCCGAGGGCCTTCCCCTGCAGGTCCCACAACGCCGTATCCAGGCCCCCGCAAACGGTGGCGCCGTGTCGCGCCTGCTTCCACACGAACGGTCGCAGCGAATCGTAAATCGCCTCCGCCTCAAAGGGCGACTTGCCGATAACCAGTTCCGGATGCGCCCGCAGCGTATCGCCGCCAAAGTAACCGTCACCCCAACCGGTCAGCCCATCGTCCGTTCGTACCTCAACCAGCGTCGCCGTGCGGCGGTTTGTCCAGCCAAGGGACCACCCAAAACGCTCCCGCAGCGGCGCATCCAGGCGATGAATACGAACTTCTGTGATCCGAAGTGACATGCGCCACCCATCGTATCGCTAGAACCGGGCCGTCAGTCCAATCCGCAGCGCCCGCGGCGAGCCAGGAGAGATGTTGGTGTTGTTGTCCGCGTTGGCGAAGTAGCGGCGGTCCGTCAGGTTCTCGACGTTTGCCTGCAAGCGGATCTTCTCCGTGAGCGAATAGAACACCGCCGCGTCCACCCGTGTATAACTCGGCAGCAGCACCGTATTGTCGATCGCGGCGAACATGTCGGAGCGGTTCAACACGCCCAGTCCAGCGCCCAGCCGAGACATCACCCGGTAGTTGTTCCAAAAGGAAAACGTCGCCCGCGGGACTTGCGCAACCTGCGCCCCAGCCCGGGCCGTCGTCGTCGCGCTGGTCACAAACGCGTCCTGCACGCCAACGCCGCCAGACACCTGCCAGGCCTTGGTCACACTGCCATTCCAGCCCAGTTCCACCCCATTCGTTCGCTGGCTGCCGGTCTGCACAATCCGCGTCGGGTCGTTCGGGTCGGTCGAACGCGTATTCGTGCGGTCCAAACGATACGCCGCCATGGTCAGGAACAGCGAACGGCGTACATCCCACTTGATCCCCACCTCATAGTTTTCAAATTTCTCAGGCTTCACCTGCTGTGTCACTGTAGTGAGCGACGCAAACTGATCTCCCGCGCTGGGCAGGTAGGAGACGCTGTAGTTGGCGTAGAACGAAACCGCATCCACAGGCTTCAGAACCAGACCCAAGCGCGGGGAAATCAAGGTGTCAACACGCTGTAGCCGCTCCGGTACCCGACGGTTCTGAAACTGCAGGTCGAAGCGGTCCACTCGAACACCACCCACCAGCCGGAGATACCGGCTGAGCGTCCATTGGTCCTGTGCGTACAACGCCGCCACCCGGGTGTTGATGTGGTTGCTGGCGTCCGTCGCGCTCTGCCGGAAAGTGGCGTACGTGCCGGTCACAGGCGATGCCAACGGCACGAGGATAGCGGTCGCGGTCCCGCCGAAGTACCCCGTGTTGCGGAAATTGTCGGTGGACTGCCGGCCGGCCTCCGCGCCGAACAGCACTGTATGCCGCGCCGCGGCGTACGTCACGTCCGTTTGGTTGAACATGTTCAGCCGGCCGGTCGCGTTGTCGTACGAAGAGATTGATACCTGCAAACCATTCGCAGCCACAGCGCCCGGGACGTAGTTCCGGTAGAACCGGTCGTACCCGCCGAACTGCGTGCGATTGCGGATGTTCCACCGTCCGGCCTGGTGTTCCACCATGGCCGACCCCAGGTTCACCGTCGCCCGCACCGGCGCGTCGTTGGGATTGCCGAAAAACGTGCGGAAATCCACCGTCGCCGGCCGTCCGTTCATCGAAGTGATGCCCCGGTCGCCCACCCGTTGGTCGCGGAAATGTTCGTACGCCACCACCAGCCGAGTCCTCTGATTGACCAGCCAGGTGACAGTCGGACTGACGCCAGCACGTTCCAGATTGACATACCGCCGAAAGCCATTCGAGTTCTCATACATGCCATTCACGCGCAACGCCAGTTTGTCGCCAAACGCCTGATCCACATCCCCCGAAATCCGCTTGTTCCCGAACGATCCGCCTTGCAGCGATATCTCCCGGACTGGAATGAAACCGGCCTCTTTGGTGACGCGGTTGATCACGCCGCCCCCGCCGCCCCGTCCGAAGATCATTGCGTTTGGCCCCTTCAACGCCTCCACGCGTTCCAAGTTATAAAGGTCGCGGAAATACTGTACGTCGTCACGGACGCCATTGACAAAAAAGTCAGCCGAAGAGTTGTTCCCGCGAATGATGACCTGATCCCGATTGTTCTCCCCCTGATGCGCCGAGATTCCCGGAACATAACGGACGACGTCGGCGACGCTCATCATGAGCTGATCGCGGATCTGGGACTGCGTCACCACCGCGATCGATTGCGGAATGTCTCGCAGCGGAGTCGCCGTTTTTGTCGCCGTCGAGGTCGCGCCCACCAGGTACCCGGCGTTCTCCGTCACCGTCACTACGCCGATCACCGGCGCCACCGCCAGGACAATTTCCCGCGGACCTGACGGGTCCAGTTGCACTTCGGCGACGGAAAATCCCTCTTTAGATACCGAAAATCGCCATTCACCCCGAATCGGGAACGATCCAGTTGCATCTGAATACACTATAGACCTGGAAGGCGTCGTGACGATCCGCGCCCCCGCGATCGGGCTGCCCGATGAGTCAAGCACCTTGCCCGTCAACGGCGTATCCGTCGATTGACCCAATAAAACGCTATAAATGAGCGCCACTGCCAGGGAGATCACGCGGGGGGCTTGCATACTTCCAGCCTAACTTTCCCTCTCTTTGCCGTCAAGCTTAATGTGCAAGTGACTTGCATCGGTGGATGGTGTGTCGAATCCGCTACCATAAATACTCGAACCGCCATGCCCGTACCCCCCGTGGCCAATCCCGTCCAGCAGGCTGCCCTTGAAGCGCTTGCCAACAGCGCCTCCTTCCGCAAGGCCCCGGCGCTGCGGGAATTGCTGCTCTACCTCTGGGAACACCGGGAAACTCCCCCTTCCGAATACGCCATCGGCACCGAAGTACTCGGTCGCAAGGAAGATTTCGATCCCAAAACCGATTCGGCGGTCCGCGTCCATATGTCCCGGCTGCGGGCGAGACTAAAGGATCACTACGAGGCCAATCCAGCCGAACTGCGCTTCACCGTTCCTCCTGGCGAGTACCGTTTGGAACTTCGCCAGCTTGCCCCCGCTCCCCTCCCTCCCACCCGCCGGGAATTTCCCTGGAAAGTCTCTGCTGCCATCGCTTCGGCCGCCGCCGGGTTGCTGGCCGTGGATAATGTGCGCCTCCGCTGGCGGGCCCGCCCGGAGTCTCCCTCTCTCGATCTCTTCTGGCTCTCTTTCCTGCAAAAAGGGAAGCCGCAGACCCTCATTGTGCCCGCTCCCATGTTCTTCCGGTCCCGCGAACAGCCGTTTTTGGCACGCGATTTCCGCGTAAATCGCCCCGAAGATGTCGCGAAATCGACATATTTGGACGCTCTTCAGAAGCAATACGGGCCCCTCGAAGAGAACCGTTTGTACACCATCGCCTCCGATACACTGGCCGCGTCGATGGTGGCGCGCTACTTGGAAGACCGCGGTACCCCCGCCGTGGTGCTCGATACGCCCTCTGCTGGGCTGGACATTCTCTCGTCCCAGGACGCCATCCTCTTCGTCGGCCCCGGTACCAGCGCCCAGGTCCCGGACATCATGGATCGTCTGGGCTACGGCTTTCATCTCAGCGAATCGGGCACCAACCGCGGGTTGCTCGATCGTCGTAACCCGGGAATCGAATACCCGGTCACGGTCCACTCTCCCACCCGTTCCACCGGGCACGGCCTGATCGCCCTGCTGCCGGGAAAGGCCCCGGGGACCCACGTGCTGCTGGTGGCTTCGTCGTTCAATCCGGCACTGGCCTCCGTGCTGACGATCGCCGCCGAACTGGAGCAACTCCGTCAGTTCCTCACACAGCAGAATGCCGGCAAACACTTCGAGGCGGTCATTCGCTACGAACGCAATGGAGACAAAATTCTCGATGCGCGCCCCGTCGCGGCTCGCAGGACCGTCCCATAAGGTATTGATTTGTCTACGTTACAAGTTCGCTACAACTTGTTATAGACACCAAGAAACTTACGCTCGACATCGAATTGTGGTCGAATCGATATGTGCTGAGACACGCGCTGCTCATTTTCTGTGCCTGCTTGCCCCTGTTGGCGGCGGACGAAAATCTGATCGATCGCCACATTGAACAGAAGGCGAAGGCGAACAACGTGCCGATGGCGGCACTCGCCACTGACGCCGAGTTTATCCGGCGCGTCACGCTCGATCTGCAGGGCCGTCTCCCCGACCCGGCGACCACGCGGAAGTTCCTTGCCGATTCGAATCCCGACAAACGCGCCAACTATATTGATTCGTTGTTCCCCGCCATCCCGGTCCCCGGTATGCGCTCGGTGAAGGACCATCCCTTCCTCGACCGCTGGACCTACTTCTTCAACGATCTCTTCCGGAACGGCGAGCTCCTCGAAGAAGGAATCAACACCTTCTACGACCACATCTACAAGACCCTCACCCTCAACCTTCCCTATAACGACTTCGTCCAGAATCTGATCACCGCCACCGCCGTCTCCACCTGGTCCGATGGCCCGGCGAACTTCATCGCCCGCAGCCACATCTTTGAAGGCGATGGCTACCAGATGAATCATGAGGACACCGCCGACGAGATCGCTATCAATACGACGCGCCTGTTCCTGGGCGTCAGCCTGGAATGCGTCTCTTGTCACGACGGCGCGAACCATCTGGAAAAGGTGAACCTGTGGCTTAGCCAGCGCAAGCGCGCCGAGATGTGGCGCCAGGCCAGCTTCTTCGGCAAGACCTATATCTCCCCGGTCTTCGGCCGTAGCCCCCAGTTCACCGTGAAGGACACGCGGAAGGGGTACGACCTCACCACCCGCTCTGGCCTCCGGCCGCCGCGGAACCCGAAGGCTGACGTCACGCCGACGTTCCTGCTGACCGGTGAGAAGCTCCCGGCCGGCGAGAAGCCCCGCGATGCTTATGCGCGCATGCTGACCGCCCATCCCCAATTCGCCCGCGCCACGGTAAATCTATTCTGGGCGGAGATCATGGGGCAGGGTATTGTGGATGGCCCGTTTGAGTTCGATCTGGCACGCCAGGATCCGAAGAACCCGCCGCCCGCGCCGTGGACCATTCAACCCTCGCATCCGGAACTGCTCGAAGAACTCGCTGCCGACTTCCGGGCGAACGGCTTCGACCTGCGCCGCCTGATGCGGCAGATCGTCACCTCACGCGCCTACCAACGCGCCATCGCCGCGCCCAAGGGCTGGAGCCCGAACTACGACACCTACTTCACCCGCCGCGTAACGCGCCGCATCCCTGCGGAGATGCTCTTCGACGCCGTGACGCAAACCGCCGGGCTGAAGCCGAGTTACAAGATCACCTTCTCCGATAAGAAGACGCCAAGCATTTTGCAGACCCGCTCGCCGCAGGATATCGACAAGTCCGACCCGGCCATGTACCGCGCGCTGCAGGCCTTCGGCCAGTGCGACCGCTACGCCATCGAGGCAGACCGCAAGCCCACCATGGTTCAGGCCGCCATTCTGCTCAACGACAAGTTGATCCGCGAGCGCCTGGTAATCCAAAAGGACAGCCGGCTGGAGTCCCTTCTGCGTTCCGATCCGCCGCTCCCCAACGAGAAAGTCGTCGAAGAGCTCTACCTCGCCGCGCTCTCCCGTTATCCGTCCAAAGCCGAATCGGCGCAGGGCGTTGATATGATCCAGAAGCACCGCGACCAGGGCGCCGAAGATCTGCTCTGGACGCTGGTCAACCGTTTGGATTTCCTCTTCTACTAACGCCATGGCCACACTTCCCCAACTCCGCCGCCGCGACCTCCTGCATCTGGGCGCGCTCTCCATCGCGGGCTACGAAATGGCCGATGCGTTTCAGCCGCACAACGTCCACGCGCAAAGTCGGACGAAGGTCCGCGGTTCGGCCGATGCCGTTATCTTCCTGAACCTCCAGGGCGGCCCGTCGCCGATGGACATGTTCGATGTGAAGTTCGGTAAGTGGGCGCCGGAGAATCGCGATGTTCGTTCGACGAAATACGGCTACCAATTCCCCTACGGGCTGATGCCGAAGCTGACCGAACAGCTGGGCGAAATCGCCGTGGTGCGCAGCGGCCAGGCGTGGGAAACGGTTCATTCACGCGGGCAGTATTACCTTCAAACCGGCCACGCGGTGAGCGCGGCGCGCATAAAAGAATCGCCCGCGATCGGCTCCGTGGTGGCGCATGAGTTCAATTCGCAGCGGAAGGCGGATGACTTCCTGCCGCCGTTCGTCTCGATGAACTACGAAGCGTCGACGATGTACGGGCCGCTGCAGGGGGAAGGCTGTTTGCCGGCCGATTGCGCGCCGCTGACGCTGGATCTGGCAAGCCGGAACCTGCCCTTTTTCGTGGACGAAAAAGATCGCGCCCGGCTGATCCGCCGCTGGGAAGCGCTGCAGCAGATGGACTCCAGCCGCCATACGCTCGATGACAGTTCGCCGGTGGGCATGCGCCGCTTCGATAGCTTTTCGAAGCAGGTGTTCAAGATGATGAACCACCCGAAGATGAGCAGCGTGCTGAAGGTCACCGACGAAGAGCGCAAGGCCTATGGCGCGACCGCCTTCGGCGATGCCTGCCTGATCGCGCGCAACATGGTGGCGGCAAAAGCGGGTGCCAAGTTCCTGATGGTCACGCAACCCGGTTGGGATCACCATAGCAATATCTACGGCGCGAAGGGCGTGGGCGGGCTGTACAAGACCTGCTCGACGCTCGACGCGGCCTACTCGGCGCTGCTTGCCGACCTGAAGCGGATGGGGCTCTTGGAGAAGACGCTGGTGGTTTGCATGGGTGAATTCGGCCGCACACCGGGTGATCTCACCCCTGTGGCGGGGCGCGAGCACTACGCCGACACGATGTTCGCGTTGTTCTCCGGCGCGGGCGTCAAAGGCGGTCGCGTCCTGGGCGCCACCGACGAGCAGTGCGCCAAAATCACCGAGTTTGGATGGTCCGGCCGGCGCCCGGTCTATCCCGAAGATGTCTGCGCCACCATCTATTCCGTGCTTGGCATCGATTGGTCCAAGCGAATTACCAATACGCCATCCGGCCGGGATTTCCTATACGTCGATCCCGCGGCCGGCACCAAAGTAGTCAACTTCCGCGAGGTTTCCGACCTCTGGTCGTAACCCGCTAGCCCAGCCCCCGCATTGGCCCCCAACGTGCCACGGAATCCGTGGATGCGTAGCTATTGGTGTGCCGTCGCGCTGCTGTCGAATGCCGTTTTCCCGCAGGACGGCCGCGAACTCACTTTCCGCTATGCCACCGAAATCAACCAGCAACTCCGGCTCCCCGTCGAAGAACAACAGTTCTACGGCGCGGAACTGGCGCGCTTGTTTGCCGGTAGCGGGCCGCAGTTTATCGGGCTGGTGGATCGGTCGCCGAACGTGCAGGCTTTCCTGCTCTACTGGCGGGGCGCGGATGGCGTCATGCATTGGATCGGCGCGTCGCCAGTTTCTACCGGACACCCCGGCCGGTTCGACTACTTCGAAACGCCGCTCGGCGTTTTCGATCACACCGTGGAGAACCCGGACTACCGGGCCGAAGGCACGCGCAACTCGAACGGCATCTGCGGGTACGGCGTTAAGGGCATGCGCGTGTACGACTTCGGATGGGTGCGCCAGAACAAGGGTTGGGGCGATCGCGCGGAGATCGAGATGCGCTTCCAGATGCATGCCACCGATCCGGATTTCCTGGAGCCGAAGCTGGGCACGGCGCAATCGAAGGGGTGCATTCGAATCCCACGTTCGCTCAACAAATTTCTCGACCGCCACGGCGTACTGGACGCTGATTACGTGCGCGCTGTTGACGAAGGCGGGCGGCCATTTGTGCTTGATCGCAGCTGGCGTCCAGTTTCAGGGGCCGGCCGGTATTTGGTCGTTATCGATTCGGACCGCGCCGAGCGGCCGGCCTGGGCCGTGCCTACTCCAAAACCAGCACCGCCGCGCGTTCCGCTCCCAAAGCCCGCGTATCCGCCGACCGGGTCCGGACCACCACCTGGAACGACGCCGGTACCTCGCCCTTGAGCTCGCGGACAAGTTCGGTCAGGTCGTCGAGCGACGTGAGGTATTCCATGGCACCCTGGCTGCCATCGGAATTGAGCCCGGCGAAGAGTATGGTGCGCCGGGGGCCGGCGTTCGTGCGATTGGTCAAAACGGTGATCAGTCCGTAGTTGATCGTGCCGGACTTTTCACGGAAGTAGGCCTGTTTGCCGTCGGCGGAGACGATGCCCATCTCCCGGCGCTCTGGAACGTAGCGCACCGCAAACCCTTTCGGCGGCTGCAGAGATTGCGCCACTCGGTTATATTCGGCGCGGCCCAGCACGACCGCGTTGCGTTCCTTGATCTCCGCCGCACCGGGGTGTTCGGCGTGCCACTGTTCCACCCGAACGCCGCGTGCCGCCAGAAAGCCGGCGAGGGTGACGGCCGCACTGGCTTCGCCGCCGAGCACGCCATGGTGGTTGGGGTGAAGAACTGGTTGGCGGGGTGTGAAGCGAAGGTTCTGTTTGTACCACTCACTGAGACGCGGGTCTTCCGGCGCCGGCAATGTGAACGGAGGATCGCCAACGGGCAGCGGGTCCGTGCCAAAATCGCGGATCCACAGTTGGGGCGCGGTAGCGAGCAGCAGCGTGACAGAGGACCCTTTTTCGAGCAGCGGACCCCAGATGCGCTGCGCGGCCCGCTCGCCCGCTGGCGCCGGCCAAAGGAATTGAACGGCGATCGACACGGCGAGGAGCGCCCCGGCGCCAGCGGCCGCCCCGTGCCAGAAGCGCGTCGGCGTTTGTACTGTTTCGGCCGGTCTCGGTTCGGCGGGACTCTCGGCCGCCTCCTCGACATCCTGCGCAAAACGCGGCCGGTAGGTTCCTTTGGGAATCTCGATCCGCAGGCCGGGGCTGGCGGCGGTCCGGTAGTAGTCTTCGATCCGCTTGCGCAGTTCATGTGCGCGGGTTCGGACGGTGGAGTCAAGCTCGGGCGCAAACTCGGCCGGCCGGCCGAGCGCTTTTACACCGATCGCATACTCGCTCAGGTCGGCCCCGCGCCCCTCGATTTCCTCCGTGACGATGAATCGCAGAAGTTGACGCAGCTGTTCCGAGCGGCCCAGCGCGGGGCTCGCCAGCAGCGACTCCAGGGCCCGTTGTTTATCCTCGCAATCCGACGCCACAGCCATTCAAAACAACGTTATAACAATTCAGTAACGGCTGCCACATTCCTCAAAAAAAGTCACTTATTTAACAACGGTCGCCTAACAAGAAATAACTTGCCGACCCCTTCGGGGAACGCCCATGCTGTGCGAATGCCTCTCGTCTCCCGTCGCGGCCTGCTGTTGCTGGCGGCCGCGCCTCCGTCTCCGGATGTTGTTGTCTACGGAGGTGTGCCGTGCGGGATCGCGGCGGCCATCGCGGCGGCGCGTTCGGGCAGCCGGGTGGTGCTGTTGGAGCCTTCGCGGCACGTCGGTGGGTTGTCGACGAGCGGGATCAACACGGCCGAAAGCGAGCACATGCTGCATTGGACCATCGGCGGCATCGCGCTCGAGTTCTACGAGCGGCTAGGGCGGCACTACGGCACGGGGAAGCCGGAGTTCTACTTTGAATCGTCGGTCGCCGAGCGGGTCTATCTGGAGATGCTGCGCGAGGCTGGCGTCACGGTTCGGTTCGGGCAGCGGGTGGAGAGCGTCGATCTGGCGGGCGGACGCATCCGTGCGATCGGCCTGGCGGACGGATCCCAGGTTATGGCGAAGGTGTTCGTCGATGCATCGTATGAAGGCGACCTGATGGCGCGGGCCGGGGTTCGTTCGGTGGTGGGGCGGGAGAGCCGGGCGGAGTTCGGAGAAGAAGCGGCCGGGGTCCGCTTCGACAAGACGCCGCGCGCCGCGCGGACGGTGGATGCCGATGGCCGCCTGCTGCCTGGGATCTCGGCATGGGCCAAGGACCTGAAAGAAGGCGACGCGCACCGGGCGGGGATGAACTACAACTTCCGGTTGACGTTCGCCAAGGACCCGGCGCTTCGGATTCCCATTCCCGCGCCGAAGCGGTACCAGCGGGAACGGTACACACTGCTGGCGAACTGGCTGGGTGAGAATGCCGGCAAGCCGCTGCGGCTGACCGATTTCCTGGATCTCTATGCGCGGCGGAACGGGAAATTTGAAGTCAACAACAAGCAGGCCGCGATCATCTCCACCGGGCATTTTGGCGGCCAGTTCGACTATCCCACGGCGACCTACGCCGAGCGCGAACGCATCGTCGCCGACCATTGGGACTACACGCTGGGCCTGCTGCATTTCCTGGCAAATGATGAATCCGTGCCGCCGTCCGTCCGCGCCGAGATGCGCGGCTGGGGCCTGCACAAGGACGAGTTCGCCGACAACGGGAACCTGCCGTACGCGTTGTATGTGCGGGAAGCCCGGCGGATGCGCGGGGAGTTTGTTGTGACGCAGAAGGACGTCACCACCGATCGCCGCAAGGCGGACGCCATCGGCATCAGCTCCCATTTCATCGATTCGCACCACGTCCAGCGGGTGGCGCTTTCGCCCACCGAATTTGTCAATGAGGGCCGCATTTGGCGGCTCGGCTGGGCGTACCAGATTCCCTACGGCGCCTTGGTCCCCAAAACCGCCGAATGCACCAATCTTCTTGTCCCCGGCGCGGCGAGTTTCTCGCACGTCGCGTTTTGTACCTACCGGTTGGAGAGCGTCTGGATGATCGGTGGCCATGCCGCCGGCGTCGCCGCGTCGATGGCGGCGCGCGGCAATCGGTCCGTGCAAAACATCCATCGCGGTCAACTCCAGCAAACCCTGCGCCGTCAGCGGCAGGTTGTCGATTTTATCCCCGGTCAACCCGAAAAGTGGAGCGATCCCAAGGGCGGCACCGGCGGTCCCCCTGAATTCTAGACAAAGGAAAATGCCATGAAGCAGCTACTTACATTTTTGCTTGTGCCGCTTGCGCTATTCGCGCAAACGGCCCAGATTACCGGTCGCGTCGCCGATTCCTCCGGCGCCGTCGTCTCCGGCGCCAAGGTTACGGTGACCAACACGGAAACCGGTGTCCGGCGCGAGATCCAGTCCAATGGCGATGGCTACTACGCCGCGCCGTTGCTGATCCGGGGCACGTACAGCATCGGCGTGCAGCAGGCAGGTTTTAAGGAGTCTGTCCGCTCCGGGTTGAGCCTGGATGAAGGCCAGACGCTGCGCATGGATTTTGCGCTCGAAGTGGGGCAGGTGAGCGAGAAGATTGAGGTCACGGGTGCGGCGCCGTTGCTGGAAACCGAAGGCGCGACGATTTCGACGGTGGTGCCGAATCAGAAGATCCTGGATATGCCGACGGTGGGCCGCAACCCGCTGCAGTTTGCGTTGCTGGTGCCGGGCGTGCGCGCGACGGGTTCGTATGGCGATCTGCCGGTGTCGGCGTTCGGTGGTGGCCGCGCCTCGATTGGCGGCGGTGGTGCGAGCGTCAACAACTACATGGTGGACGGGATTGCCAGTGAAAACTTCACGTCGGGTTCGCTGCAGACGCCGCTCTCGGTGGATGCCACCGAAGAGTTCCGGCTGATTGTTCGCAATCCTTCGGCCGAGTTTGGCCGCACCGGTGGCGGCGTGATCAACCTGATCAGCAAGGCCGGCACGAACGAGATTCACGGCAGCCTGTACGAATTCCTGCGTAACAAGAGCCTGCGCGCGAACGACTTCTTCTCCAATCGCGCCGGCCGTGCGCGGCAGCCGTTTGTCTTCAACCAGTGGGGCGCCACCGTTGGCGGGCCGATCAAGAAAGACAAGACCTTCTTCTTCTTCAATTGGGAGCAGTTCAAGCAACGGACGCTGGCGAGCACGATTCGCTCCGTGCCCACGGCGCTACAGCGGGCCGGCGATTTCAGCGAGACGCGCACGGCGGCCGGCCAGTTGATCCAGGTGTTCGATCCGATGTCCACCCGCACCGATCCGGCCAACCCGGCCAACCGGCTGCGCGACCAGTTTCCCGGCAACCGGATTCCGCAGAGCCGCCTGGCGCCGGCCGCGGTGGGCGTGAATGCGTTCTACCCGCAGCCCAACACCACGGGCGTGGCGATCACCAATGCCAACAACTTTTTCGGCCTCGGTTCGTCACCGCTCGACAAGGAAATCTATGGCCTCCGTCTGGACCACTACCTGACGGCCACGCGGCGCATTGCCGGCCGTTATACCTGGGACAAGACGCTGCAGGGCGTGCCGAACTTCTACGACAACGTCGCCGAGATTCAGACTTCCGATCTGCCGCTGCAGCGCCATTCGGGCTTTGTCAGCTATTCGGACTCCATCCGGCCGAACCTGCTGTTCGACGTGCGCGGCGGGTTGAATTTCTATCTGCCAAATCGCGTGACGCGCAGCTTTGGCTTTGACGTGACCAAGGTGAACATGGCTTCGCGGCTCAACGGGTTGATGCAGATCCAGAGCTTCCCGCGTATGGATATGAGCGATATGAGCTCGATCGGCGCCGACCAGGGCGACCAGTTGGTGCAGTCCAACAAAGCGTTCAGCTACACCGGCACACTGACGTGGATTCGGGGCGCGCACACCATTAAGTTCGGCTCCGACAATCGGGTCTATCAGCTCAACAACACGCAAGGCGCGGCGGGCATGTCTTTCTCCTTCAGCCGTGGCTTTACGCAAGGGCCGAACCCGAACACGGCGGGCGCCACTTCTGGCTACGGCTTCGCCAGCTACATGCTGGGCACGCCGGCCAGCGGGACTGTCGGCTTCGGCGCGCCGGTGACGGAGACGGTGAAGAACTTCGCGCTGTACGCGCAGGACGATTGGAAGGTGACGCCGCGGCTGACGCTCAACCTCGGCATGCGCTGGGAAGTGGAGCCGGGCATCACGGATCGCTATGGCGCCATCAGCAACTTCGACCCGGCTGCGACCTACACCGTCAACGGCGTGAAGATGACCGGCGGGCTGGCGTTCCCGGGTGTCGGCGGGCTTTCGCGCGGCCACCGCGACGCGGAGTACACCAACTTCCAACCGCGGCTGGGCTTTGCCTGGCAGGCGATTCCGAAGACCGTGATTCGCGGTGGCTACGGGATTACGTATCTGCCGACCACCGGTATTTATGTTGGGTTGGACCGGACGGGTTTCTCGTTGAACACGCCGCTGGTTTCTTCGATTGATGGCGGATTTACTCCGAACGAGACGTTGGCCAATCCGTTCCCCGCCGGCAAGCTGGCGCCGATCGGCAGCAGCCAGGGCGCGCAGAGTTTGCTGGGCCAGGGCATTAGCGGTAACCGCCGGGATATGCTGCGCGGCTATTCGCAACAGTGGAGCCTGACAATTCAACGGGAGCTGAAAGGCAACTGGCTAATTGAAGGCGGCTACATGGGCAACCGCGGTGTGAAACTGCCGGGCCGCGTTACCTTCGATTACCTGCCGCAGCAGTATCGCGCGCTGGGCACGCAACTGCAGCAACTCGTGGACAACCCGTACTTCGGCATCGTCCCCGGTAACCTGGCCGGCGGTCAGAGGCAGGTTTCGCGTGCAACGCTACTTGATACCTACCCCCAGTTTGGCGGTGTCAGCGGCTACGCGACGATGGCCGATTCGAACTATCACGCGGCCACGTTGCGTGTGGAGAAACGCTTCTCGCAAGGCTTGAGCATGTTGCTGGCCTACACCTTCTCCAAGTTGATCGATAACAACACGGGCGACGGCGGCAACAACTTTTCTGAGAGCGGTGACAGCGGCGTTCGCAACTGGGATAACCTGGCCGCCGAGCGGTCCGTTTCCGCCAACGATCTGCCCCAGCGGCTGGTTATTTCCGCCAGCTACGAGCTGCCGTTTGGAAAGAGCGGGCACCCGGTCTACAAAGGCCTGGTGGGCGGCTGGCAGTTCAATGCCATCGGCAGCTTCCAGAGCGGCAACGTCATCGCCGTTTCGCAGAATGGTACGGTCTTCGGCAGCGGCCGGCCGAACGCGGTGGGCGATCCGTCGCTCTCCAATCCGACGATCGATGGCTGGCTGAACAAGGCCGCATTTGCCAACTCGCCTGCTTTCACGTTCGGCAATGTGGCGCGCAATCTGCCTCGCACCCGTTCCGACGGGCAGAACAACATCGACCTTTCGTTGATGAAGTCCTTCCCCATTCATGAACGCATTCGGCTGCAGTTCCGCGCCGAGGCGTTCAACTTCACCAACACGCCGACGTTCGGCAACCCGGCCGGCAATATCGATGCCGGGAACTTCGGCACCGTCACGGGCCTGGCCGCCAACTCCGGCGCCCGTGCCTTCCAACTCGCTTTGAAGCTATATTTTTAAGCGATGCGGACACTGTTGTTCATCCTCTGCGCAACGGCCCTTTCGGCCGTTGCGCAGGACCCTGAAGTCGTTATCTATGGCGGCACGGCGGCGGCGGTCAGCGCTGCTGTGCAACTCAGTCGTGCTGGTCACAGCGTGGCAATCGTGGCCCCGGAAACCCACATTGGGGGCATCACGGTGGAGGGCTTGGGTAGCGCGGACATCAACAACCATTGGTTCCGCAACGATCTGGCCGTCGGCGGGCTCGCCGCCGAGTTCTACTTGCGCATCGGGAAAAAGTACGGCAAGGCGGAGCCGGTCTACAAGTACGAGGCGCACGTCGCCGAAGAGGTGTTTGCCGATTGGCTTCGCGAATCGCGTGTCGTAGTGCACAAGGGTCAGCGGCTTCGCGAGCCATTGTCGACAGCGGCTGAATGGGCGCCGGGGACTCGCAACCTGCGTGCGATTCGCACTGAATCCGGACGGCGGTTTGTGGGGCGCCTGTTCATGGACGCTACCATGGAGGGAGATCTTCTGGTTGCCGCCGGCGTCGAGACAACCTGGGGCCGTGAGGCGAATGCGCAATATGGCGAGACGAAGAACGGGATTCGCGCAGAGACCACGCACGCTCAGTTCGCAGTGAAGGTGGACCCGTACAGAATTCCTGGTGACCCGAAGAGCGGTTTGATTGCAACAATTCAGGACGAGCCGCTGGGTACACCCGGCGCGGCCGATAGTAACATTCAGGCCTTCTGCTTCCGGCTGTGCCTGACGCGCGATCCTGCCAATCGCATTCCGTTTCCGAAGCCCGCCAACTTCGACCGCGCGCAGTACGAGATCTATTTCCGCTACGTGAAGGCCGGCGGCAAACTGTGGACCCCGCTTGGCCGGCTTCCGAATGGCAAGACCGATCAAGGCAGCTGGCACGATCTTTCCGCGAATCTGTATGGGATGAACCGGGATTGGCCCAATGGGTCCCACGCCACGCGCGATCGCATTTTGCAGGAGCATCGCGACTTCACGCAGGGCCTGTTGTGGTTGCTCGCTAACGACCCGGAAATCCCCGCCGCAACGCGGGCCGAGTGGAGCCAGTGGGGGCTTCCGAAAGACGAGTTCGCCGATAACGGCAACTGGCCGCGCCAGTTGTATATCCGCGATGGCCGCCGGATGGTGAGCGATTATGTGATCACCGAACACCATACGCGTCGCATCAATCCGACGCCAGTCGCTGATCCTGTAGCGGTAGCGTTCTGGCCCACCGATACGCACTCCGTTCGGCGCATCGTCAAGAACGGCGCCGCCTACAACGAAGGGTTCGTTTTCGACGACAACCAGTGGGGTCCGTTCGGTATCTCCTATCGCGCGTTGACACCCCGGCGCAAGGAGGCCACCAATCTGCTCACGCCGACTTGCCCATCGTCGACGCACGTCTCCTACGGCGCCATTCGCCTGGAACAGACGTTCCTTTCCCTCGGCCAGGCCGCTGGCACGGCGGCGGCATTGGCGTTGGAAGGCAACAAGGCTGTGCAGGATGTGGACTATTCCGCGTTGCGGCAGAAGTTGATTCAGGCCGGGCAGGTCGTTAGCCTCAATCTGGCGCCGGCGAAGTAGCCGGCTAACCCAGTTGCCAGACGATCTTGCCCGCCACGATTGACGCCACCTGCCCGCCCCGGAATTCGCGTCCGTGGAACGGCGTGTTGCGGCTCTTCGATTGGGACTTGTTCAGGTCGAACGTCCACTTCCGGTCGGTGTCGAAGATCGTGATGTCGGCTTCGCCGCCGACCGTCAACCGGCCTTTGCCCAACGTCAAAATGCGGTCCGGATTCACGGTGAACATCTCGATCATCCGCATCAGCGAGACGCGGCCTTTATGGACGAGTTGCTCGAGCGACAGGCCGATGGCGGTTTCCAGGCCTGTGATGCCGAACGGGCAGCGTTCGAACTCCTGCATCTTTTCTGATCCAGGGTGCGGCGCATGGTCGGTGGCGATGACTTCAATCGCTCCGCTGGCAAGGCCTTCGGTAACGGCTTCGACGTCGAAGCAGGAGCGCAACGGCGGCTTCATTTTGTAGTTGCTGTCGAAGGGCAGGATGTCGCTGTCGGCCAGTGTGAAGTGGTGCGGGCAGACTTCGGTGGTCACGTTCAGACCGCGGGCCTTGGCGTAGCGAACCATCTCCACCGAATGCCTGGCGGAGATGTGCGCCACGTGGTACTTGGCCCCGGTGACCTCGGCGAGCAGAATATCGCGCGCCACCATCACGTCTTCGCTGCACGCGGGGATGCCGCGCAGGCCCATGCGCACGCTCTCAAATCCTTCGTGCATGTCGCCGCCGGCGGACAGGTTCAGGTCCTCGCAGTGGTTGATGACGGGAAGTCCAAACGCCTTTGCCGATTCCATGGCGCGCCGCATCACACGGGCGTTCATGACGGGGCGGCCATCGTCGGAAATAGCCACGATACCGGCCTGTTTCATGGCCCCGATGGAGGCGAGTTCTTCGCCCTGGCTGCCCTTGGTGATGGCGCCGATCGGGAACACCGAAACGGGCGACAGCCGCCGCGCGCGTTCGATGATGTAGGTCGTCACAACAGCCGAATCGTTCACGGGATTCGTGTTCGGCATGCAACAAACGCTGGTGAAACCGCCGGCAGCCGCGGCTCGCCCGCCGGTTTCAATCGTCTCGGAGTGTTCAAATCCGGGCTCGCGCAGATGCACGTGCATGTCGATAAAGCCCGGGGCGACGATCATCCCAGTGGCATCGAAAACTTCGAAGCCGGTCGCGTCCAAATCGGGGCCAATCGCGACGATGCGCCCATTCTCCACGGCCACATCGGCCACGGCGTCATGCCCGCTCGCCGGATCCATCACACGGCCATTTTTGATGCAAAGACGGCTCACTCTGGTTACGCTCCCATTACCTTTTCCAACACAGCCATACGCACGGCCACGCCGTTTTCCACCTGGTTCAAAATGACGGACCGCTGCGAATCGGCCACTTCGCTCGAGATCTCCCGGCCACGATTAATCGGGCCCGGATGCATGACGATCGTGTCGGGCCGCGTCAGCGCCAAGTGTTCCGGTCGCAATCCGTAGAAGCGGAAGTAGTCGCCGGGCGGGAACGGGGTTTCGTGCTGCCGTTCCAGCTGCACGCGGAGCATCATGATGACATCGGCGCCATCGATGGCTTCGCGAATATCATTCGTCAAAATCACGCCGGCGGCCAGTTTGCCCATGTCTTTAGGCAGCATCGGAGCTGGACCGCAGAGCACCGTTTGCGCGCCGAACTTCGAAAGCAGATGCACATTGGAGCGGGCCACACGGCTGTGGATGATGTCGCCGATGATGGCGACGCGCAGCCCTTCGAGTGCCGGCTTGTGATCGAGAATCGTCAGCGCGTCGAGTAGTGCCTGCGTCGGATGCTCGTGCATGCCGTCGCCGGCGTTGATGATCGGCGTGTCCAGGTATCGGGCCAGAAAGTGCGGCGCGCCGCTGGCGGCGTGGCGCATCACGATGGCGTGCGGGCGCATGGCGGCCAGCGTGTTCAGCGTGTCCACCAGCGACTCGCCCTTGCTGACACTCGACCCCGATGACGCAATGGAAATCGTATCGGCGCCCAGCCGCTTGGCGGCGATTTCAAAGCTCGTACGCGTGCGGGTGGAGTTCTCGAAAAAGAGATTCACCAGCATCTTGCCACGCAGCGTGTCTAACTTTTTGAAGTCGCTGCCGCCGTGCGACTGAAACGTCTTGGCCCGGTTGAGATACGCCTCGATCTCGCTCCGGTCCAATCCTTCGATGCCAAGCAGGCCTGTGCCCATGCCGCGCCTCAGTCCTCCACCTTTTCAACCAGCAGAACTTTTTCCATCTGGTCGATCTCGTGGAATTTCACTTCGATAATTTCGTTAGCCGCCGTCTGGATCTTGCGCCCGATGTAGCGCGCCTCAATGGGCAGTTCGCGCCATCCGCGATCGATCAGCACCAGCAGTTGCACGCGCGCCGGCCGGCCGTGTTCAAACAGCGCGTCAAGCGCCGCGCGGATGGTGCGGCCCGTGTAGAGCACGTCGTCCATCAGCACAACGTCCTTGCCGGTGACGTCGAACTGGATGTCGGTGGCGTTCAGTTGCGGTCGGTCGCCGACGGTGGACAGATCGTCCCGGTAGAGGTTGATGTCGAGCGTGCCAACGGGCACCTCGCGGCTTTCCAGGTCCTTGATCTTCGCGGCGAGGCGCGTAGCCATGGGGATTCCACGGCGCCGGATGCCGATGAAGGCCAGCCGGTCATGGTCCTTGGTTTTCTCCAGAATCTCGTGCGCCAGGCGCACCAGCGTGCGATCAATTTCGCTCGCCGTCATCAATTGCGATTTCAAACGAGTAGTGCTCATCTTGTCTGCCAGACTTTTCGAAGCGTAACATAGCCACATGCCGCCGCCTATCCCCGAAAGAGAGTATTTTATGAATCTCCTCGACGAGGCCTACGAAAAGCAGGCCTGGCATGGGCCGAATTTACGGAGTTCTTTGCGGGGCGTGAGTGCGAAAACCGCCGCTTGGCGGCCCACCGCGGCGCGGCACAACATCTGGGAATTGGCGGTGCATGCGGCGTATTGGAAGTACACCGTGCGGCGCCGGATTACCGGTGACAAGCGCGGGTCGTTTGCGTTGGAGGGTTCCGATTGGTTCCTGCGCCCACAGGCGGAGAGCGAAGAGGCCTGGAAGGCCGATCTGGCGTTGTTGGCCACGGAGCATCGCCTGTTGCGCGAGGCTGTGTTGAAACTGCCGCCATTGGCGTTCACCGAGAAGGCGGCGCGGAATATTCAAGGCGCCGCGATGCACGACGTCTACCACGCCGGCCAGATCACGCTCATCAAGCGGTTGGCGCCGGCCGACTAGAACCGCTTCATCCGGCCGCGAATCTTTTTGCTGAGCTTTTCGATGTCGTCCAGTTTCTTCAGCGTCCCCACGGAAAGCACGTGCCGGTCGTTCTTTTCCATGTCGATCTTCACGTCTTCGATCAGCTTGCGCATCGTGTCGACATCCTTCATCGACGCCTCGTGATCGGCTTTCAGGATCATCTCCGTCCGGTTGCGGCCGTCGGGAGTGCGAAGGATTTCCGTGGTGTCCATTCGCCCGTTCGACGGACGTTCCAGCGGCGGCGCCTGAGCGAGCAGGCAGGCACAAACTACCGGTAAATAGAAGGCTGGCCGGGTCATGACTGCTATCATAACGGGTTATGGCAGAAGTACGGCTGGGCATCATTGGCCTTGGTAACGTCGGGTCTGGAACGCTTTCCATTCTGGCGGAAAACGGGGCCCAAATCGCCGAAAAACTCGGCTTTCCGCTGCGCGTTGTCGCTGTGTGCGCGCGTCAGCTTTCGAATAAGAAGATCCCCGATGGATTGCAGGGTGCGCTGCAAACGACGGACTGGCGCGAGGTCGTCAACCATCCGGAAGTGGACGTGGTGGCCGAACTGGTCGGTGGCACGACGGTGGCTCGCGAGATTGTCGAAACCGCTCTGGAAAACGGGAAGTCGGTGGTGACCGCGAACAAAGAACTGATGGCTCTTTGCGGCCCCGAGCTGTGGGACAAGGCGATTCAGAAAGGTGTCAACCTTGCCATGGAAGCCTCCGTCGCCGGCGGCATTCCAATTCACACCGTACTGCGCGAAGGCATCTCCGGCGATCGCATCGTCGCTCTGCTCGGCATTTTGAACGGCACCAGTAACTACATCCTCACCGAGGTGGAGAAGTCCGGCGCGGCCTTTGGCGACGTTCTTGCCGAAGCCCAGAAGCTGGGGTATGCCGAGGCCGACCCGACCGCAGATGTCGATGGCTTTGACGCCCGGTCGAAACTGGCGATTCTCTCCGCGCTTGCCTTCGGCCAAAAGATCCGAGCCGGCGACATCTTCACGCAGGGCATCCGTCGCATTACCCCGATCGACTTCCAATACGCCCACACGCTGAAGCACACGATTCGCCTTGTCTGCGCCGCGCGCCAGACGGCGGAAGGATTGATCCTCTCCGTGCGTCCCGCGTTGATTCCGCAGTCGACGATACTGGCCGGTGTCCAGGGCGCGTATAACGCCATCTGGGTGCGCGGCAAGTATGGCCAGGATACGTTCTACTACGGCCGCGGCGCGGGCCCGGAGCCGACCGGTGTCGCCGTGGTCAGCGATCTGATGCGTGTGGCCCGTGAAATTCGTTCGGGCAGCCCGGAGCGCGTCTCGCCCTTTGCCCACGAACAGTTGGCCGAGTTCCGTCCCGTCTCCGTTCTGGTCCAGAAGCGGGCGTATTATCTTCGCTTCCGCGTGCACGATCGGCCCGGCATCATCGCCGCGCTGGCTGGCATTCTTGCGGAAAAGAACATCAGCCTGGATGCGGTTCTGCAATTGCCCGGCGACAATAAAACCTCGCTGCCCTTCGTCATCACTGTCGAGCCCTCCACGGAGAACGCCGTGCAGGACGCCGTTGAAGCCATGAACCGGCTCGACTTTATGGCCGAACCGGCTCTCGCCTTGCCCATGGAGACATCGTTATGAAACTGCTGATCGGTATCCTCGCCGCCGTCTGCGCCTTCGGCCAGGCCGCGGCCGAGGCCAACAAAAGCTACCAGTCGCCCGATGGCCGCCAGCGCATGGTGGAAACCCTGACCGGCGAACATCGCGATGCGCGGCAGAAGCCGAAGGAGTTGATCGCGGCGTTGGGCATCAAGCCTGGTATGCGCGTGGCCGACATTGGCACCGGTCCTGGGTACCTGGTCCCCTACCTGTGCCAGGCGGTCACCGGCAGCGGCGCCGTCTACGCCGAAGACATTTTCCCCGACTTCCTCGCCAAGGCCAAAGAACGCGCGGAGAACAACGAATGCTCGCACTCGTTCTTCATCCTCGGCGATGAAAAGTCGCCGAAGCTGGAGGCCAACTCGGTCGACCTCGCCCTTATCCTCGATGCCTATCATCACTTCGACTATCCCGAATCGATGCTCGCTGGCATTCACAAATCGCTTCGCTCCAAGGGCCGCCTGGCGATCGTCGACTACTACAAGCGCCGCGGCGCCATGTCGAATGCCAACCCCGATTTTGCTATCGGCCATGTGCGGCTCGACGATGCCGCCGTCGTGAAAGAAGTCGAAGCCAACGGCTTCAAACTGATCTCGAATAAGCCATTTTTGCCAGGAAGTCAGTACATGGCTGTATTTGAGAAGAAGTGATGTGCTAACCTTTCAAAAGACCCACTCATAATCTCGCGGAGAGGTGGCTGAGTGGTCGAAAGCAGCGGTTTGCTAAACCGTCGTACTTCGCAAGAGGTACCGGGGGTTCGAATCCCCCCCTCTCCGCCATTCGCCTCCGGGCTCCTCTTGTAGGATTTGGGCTGAAAAACTCAGCTTCTGACTGCTGAGTCAGTGCGCCGGTTGTGAGAGAATGCATCCACAAGCTGTATGCGTCTGCTCCCCATCCCCATCGCCCTTCTGGTCTTCGTCGTTGGCTGTTCCGGACCCTATTCCGCCGACAAAGTCGCCGCCAAAGAAACCCCCGTTCCTGAAGTCAGCATCATCCCTGTTGTCAGGATTTCGCTCCCCGAAACCGTTACTGCCAATGGAGAGCTCTTTGCCGAAGAGTCCACCAACGTCACCAACAAAGTCCCGGGGCGCATCGCCAAAATGTATGTCGATCTTGGCAGCGTGGTGAAGCAGGGCGATGTCCTTGCTGAGTTGGAAACGGACGACTATAGCTTTCGCGTTCAGCAGACCGAAGCGCTGGTGGATCAGATCCGGGCGCGGCTGGGGCTGTTGAACAAGAAGACCGACGACGTCGTGCCCGAACAGGTCGCGGTCGTCAAGGAAGCCGACGCCGCGCTGCGCGAAGCCCGCTTCATTCTCGACACAACGGGCCGTCTGGCCAAGGACGGCGTTGTCTCCCGCATTGAACTGGAGAAGGCCACCGTTCGCACCCAGGGCATCGAAGCCCGCTACCAGGCCGCGATCAGCGAGGTGATGCAACTGCGCTCCCAGCTAAGCGAACGGCGCGCGCAGCTGGCCCTCGCCCGTCAGCAATTGGGCGACACCACGATCCGCGCGCCCTTCACCGGCGCCATCACGCGCCGTCAGTCCTCAATGGGTGAATTCCTTCCCGTTAACGCGCCTGTCGTCACGCTAGTTCGCCAGAACCCACTCCGCGTGCGGCTCGGCGTTCCGGAGCGCCAGGCGGCCCGCATCCGCCAAGGGCAGCCGATTGAGATTCGCCTGGAGGGCGTAACGGAGCGCTTCAGCGGCCGAGTCGTCCGGTTGAGCCCCGCCATCGACGCACAGAACCGTTCTCTGGTTATCGAAGGCGAAATTCCCAATCCGACTGGCAAGCTCCGGCCCGGTTCGTTCGTCGAAGGATCTATCGTCGTAGACTCTACCGCCACAGGCTTCTCCGTGCCCGAGTCCGCCGTGGCCGGCTTCGCGGGCATCGACCGTACGTTCATTGTGAAGAACGGTGTCCTGGAAGACCGCATCGTAAAGACTGGCCGGCATCTGCCCGATGCCCGGATTGAAATTGTGGACGGGTTGAAAGAAGGGGATCAGGTTGTGGCCAAGGCCGGCGACCGCATGGCCAAAGGGCAGAAGGTTCGGGTTCGCTAGATGCAAAAACTGGCCGAAATCTGCGTGGCGCGCCCCGTTTTTGCCGTCATGCTCATCCTCGCTTTGGTGGTCATCGGCGGGGTCTCTTATTCTAAACTGGGCGTCGATCGCTTCCCAGACGTCGACCTGCCCATCGTCTCCGTGCGGACCGTTCTCCCTGGCGCTTCACCCGAAGAAATGGAGAGCGCCGTCACGCGCTTTGTCGAGGACTCCGTTGCCACCGTCGAAGGCATCGACAACATCCGCTCCACCTCAACCGAGTCGCTCTCGGTCGTTACGATCACGTTCAACCTAAATCGAAACATCGACGTCGCCGCGCAGGACATTCGCGACGCCATCGCGTCGATCATTGCGCAGTTGCCGAAGGACGCCAAGCCGCCGCTGATTAAGAAGCTCGACGCCGACGCCTCGCCCATCATGACGCTGGTTCTGCACGGCGACAAAACCGGGCGCGAACTGTACGAAATCGGTGAACGCGGCATCAAGGATTCGATTGAATCCGTTGGCGGTGTCGGCCAAGTGCAGGTCATCGGCGGCCAGAAACGCGCCGTGAATATCTGGGTCGATGCTGATCGTCTCGCTGCCTACAAAATTCCGATTCTCCGCGTCCGCGACTCCGTCATCCGGCAGAACTCCGACATCCCCGGCGGTCGCGTCGACGAAGGTTCCCGCGAACTCGTTCTCCGCACTCTGGGCCGATTCCCCGATCCTAAGGAATTCAACGATCTCGTCGTCGCCACCATTAACAACACGCCCGTTCGCATCCGCGACATCGGCTACGCCGAAGACGGCCACAAAGAACAGCGCACGACGGCCCGCTACGACGGCCGCCCGGCCGTGGCGCTCGAAGTCCGCCGGCAGTCGGGGGCCAACACCATCGACGTCGTCACCAACGTCAAGGCCCGGCTGGTCCGAGTCCGTGAACTGCTACCCAAAGGCGTGGAACTGGCCATCGTGCAGGATCAGTCGCTCTACATCGAAGCGGCGTTCCACGAGGTCCAACTGCACCTCATTCTCGGCTCCATTCTCGCTTCGCTGGTCGTGCTGCTCTTCATGCGCGATTGGCGCGCAACCGTCATCGGCGCGGTCGCCATTCCCGCGTCGATCATCGCCACTTTCGGCGCCATGCGCGCCCTGAATTTCACGCTCAATAACATCACGATGCTGGCGCTGGTGCTGATGGTGGGCGTCGTGATTGATGACGCCATCGTCGTCCTCGAAAACATCTTCCGCTTCATCGACGAAAAGAAGATGGATCCGATGCAGGCGGCCATTCTCGCCACCCGCGACATCGGCCTGGCCGTCATGGCCACAACGTTCAGCCTCATCGTCGTCTTCCTGCCCGTGTCGTTCATGTCGTCCATCTCCGGACGCTTCCTCTACTCCTTCGGCGTCACCGCCACGGTGGCTATTCTGGTCTCACTTGTGGTCAGCTTCAGCCTTACTCCCATGATGTGTTCGCGCATGTTGCGACGTGGCGATGGAGGGCACAAGGAACAGCGCGATGGCCTGTACGAGTGGATGGAGCGAGGCTACATGCGCATGCTCGCGTGGTCGCTGAACCACCGCCTGCTGATCGCTGGTCTGGGCGTGGTCACCATGGCCTCCACCGTGCCGCTGTTCAAGATGGTCCGCCAGGAGTACCTCCCGACGAACGTCGACGAGAGCGAATTTGAGATGAGCATCAACGCTCCCGAAGGGACCAGCCTCACCTCCATGGAAGCCGTGCTGGACCGCGTTTTCAACGAGCTCCACAACCTGCCCGGCATCAAACACATGGTCTCCCTCGTCGGGACCGGATATCTGCAACAGGTCAACAGCGCCCGCGTTTATGTGCGCCTGGACGACGTCGAAAATCGCGCCTTCTCGCTCACCCGTCTCTGGCACAAAACTCTCGAAGGTCACCCCGCCGAAGCCTTCCAGGGCATCTACTCCCAGCGCGATGTGATGGCTGCCGCGCGGGCCCGGTTTAAACAGTTCACCGACCTCCGTGGCCGCGTCGGCAACATCCAATCGCTCAACCAAGGGTCCGCCCCCTACGATATCGACTTCGTAATCCGCGGCCCGGAAATCACCGCGCTCTACAAGTTCAGCGAAGAACTCCGCTCCAAGGCGATGACCATCCCCGGCCTCGTCGACATCGATACAACCCTCCGCGTCAACAAGCCCGAACTGCGCGTATTCATTGATCGCGAACGCGCGGCCGACCTCGGTGTCGACGCCGCCGATATCGCCAGTTCGCTCCGCCTCATGGTGGGCGGTGACGACGAGGTCTCCCGCTTTCGCGACGACAAGGTGGCCGAAGAGTACGACGTCGAAGTCCGTCTGAAAGATACGGACCGCAACTCCACCGCCACCGTCTCCAAACTCTACGTCCCCGCTACCGGGAATCGTCTCGTGCGCCTGGACAACGTCGTCCACCTGAAAGAAGCGATGTCGGCCTACCGCATTGAAAGCCTGGACCGCCAACGCCAGGTCGGCATCCGCGCCAACATCACCCCCGGCTACGGCCTCGGCGATCGATTACCCAAAATGTTCGAAGCCGCCGACGCCATGCACATGCCCTCGGCCTACAGCACCACCATCATTGGCCGCGGCCGCGAATTCGAACGCACCCTCACCGAGTTCCTCCTGGCCTTCGCGCTCTCGGTCGTCTTCATGTACATGATCCTCTCGTCCCAGTTTGAGAGTCTCCTGCACCCGGTGACGATCCTGCTCAGCCTGCCGCTCGCCGTACCGTTCGGCTTCTTCTCACTCTGGTTCTTCGGCGAAACACTGAACCTGTATTCCGCCCTCGGCATCCTCGTTCTCTTCGGCGTTGTGAAAAAGAATTCGATTCTCCAAATCGATCACACCAACAACCTGCGCCGCGAAGGCCTCCCCCGCCTGGAAGCCATCCTGCAGGCCAATAAAGACCGCCTGCGGCCCATTCTCATGACCACCGTCACCCTGGTCGCCGGCATGATGCCGCTCGCCCTCGGCACCGGCCCCGGCGCCGAAGAGCGCCGCTCCATCGCCATCATCGTCATCGGCGGCCAATCGCTCTCGCTGCTGCTGACGCTCATCCTCACCCCGGTCGCCTACTCGCTCTTCGACGACCTCGGACTTCGCCTAACTCAGAAGCGGCCGGACCACGTTCCCGTGCACGTCCGTTAAGCGGAACCAGCGGCCCTGGAACTTGTAGGTCAGCCGCTTGTGGTCCACGCCCAGGCAGTGCATTAGCGTCGCCTGAATGTCGTGGATATGCACCGGATCGCTCACGATGTTGTAGCTGTAGTCATCGGTTTCGCCGAGCTGGAAACCGCGCTTCATACCGCCGCCCGCCATCCACATGGCGAAGTTCCGCGGGTGATGATCGCGACCGTAATCAGTCTCAGTCAGCTTGCCCTGGCAGTACACGGTGCGACCGAACTCGCCGCCCCAAACCACCAGCGTGTCGTCCAGCATGCCGCGCTGTTTCAGGTCTTGCACCAGCGCCGCCGCACCCTGATCGCTCGCCTTGCACTGCAGTGCCAGATCGCGCGGCAGGTTATTATGCTGGTCCCAACCCTTGTGATAAAGCTGCACGAACCGCACCCCGCGCTCCACCAGGCGCCGGGCCAACAGACAGTTGGCCGCATAGGTCCCCGGCTTGCGCGCATCCTCGCCATACAACTCAAACGTGCTCGCCGGTTCCTTCGATAGGTCGGTCAACTCCGGCACCGACGTCTGCATCTTGAACGCCATCTCATACTGCTGAATGCGCGTGTCGATTTCCGGATCGTGATACGCCTCTTCGCGCACCTTGTTCAACGCCTGCAGCGCGTCCAGCATCTCGCGTCGTCCCTCGCGCTCAATGCCCGCCGGGTCGGCCAGATAGAGCACCGGATCCTTGCCGCTGCGCAACCGCACGCCCTGATAGCGCGACGGCAGAAAGCCAGCGCCCCACAACCGTGAAAACAGCGGCTGGTCGGCATTCACCGAATTCTGCTGCGACAGCAGAACAACGAACGAGGGCAACTCCTGCGTCTCGCTGCCCAATCCATACGACACCCACGAGCCAATGCTCGGGCGCCCCGGCTGCTGACTACCGCTTTGAATAAACGTAATCGCCGGATCGTGATTGATGGCGTCGGTGTGGACCGACTTAATCAGGCAGATATCGTCGGCAATCTTCTTGTGGTGTGGGATCAACTCGCTCATCCACATCCCGGCCTTGCCCGCCTGCTCAAACGTGAACATCGATGCCGCGCACGGAAACGACGCCTGCCCCGAAGTCATGCCTGTAATCCGCTGCCCCATGCGAATGGAGCCAGGCAACTCACTGCCGTGGAACTTCTTCAATTGCGGCTTGTAGTCGAACAGGTCAAGCTGCGATGGCCCGCCCGATTGGTGCAGCCAAATGACCCGCTTGGCCTTCGCCGCGAAGTGCGGCAATCCGGCCAGTCCGCCCGTCGCCGCGCCCTGCGCTTCGCCGCCGCCCATCAAGCCCGCCAGCGCCACCGCGCCAATCCCGCGCGCGCCTTTCCCGAAGAACTGGCGCCGGGTTTCCAACAAATGCATCTCTCGTTTCCAGTTCATAACTACTCCTTCGTAATCGCCTCGTCCATGTTTAACAGCACCGTCGCCACGTTCGTCCATGCCGCCAATTCGGCCACCGGCAGCTTCTTGTCCACCGGCGCCGCGCCAATCGCCACCAGTTCCGCCGCACCCTTTGTATCGCGCGTGTAGCGAACCATTTGCTTACTCACCAGCTCGCTCAGCACCTTCATCTCGCGGGCCTCCGGCACACGGCCCGTCACCTTCCGGAAGCCCAGCGTCAACCGCTTCGCCGTGTCGTTGCCACCCTCTGTGATCAGGTTCTGCGCCAACACCCGCGCCGCTTCCACATACGCCGGATCGTTCAGCAGAACCAGCGCCTGCAAGGGCGTGTTGGTCACCGAGCGCCGCGCCACGCACTTCTCACGGTCCGGCGCATCGAAGGTGGAAAGTGACGTCGGCGGAGCCGTGCGCTTCCAGAACCAGTACATCCCGCGGCGATAGAGGTCCTCGCCCGCGCTCTCTTTGTACACCTGTGCGGAGAAGATCTCGCCGCGCGAAATCTCTTCCCAAATCCCAGCCGGCTGGTACGGATACGTACTCTGCCCGCCCACCTTCCGGTTCAGCAAGCCGCTCACCGCCAACGCGTTGTCGCGCACAAGTTCAGCCGGCAGCCGGAACCTCGACATGTGCGACAGCAAGCGGTTCTCAGGATCGCGCTCCACCATCGCCGGCGTGGTCTTGGAGGACTGCCGGTACGTTGCCGACGTGACGATCATCCGCTGCATCGCTTTCACATCCCAGCCCGTTTTCATGAACTCCGTGGCCATCCAATCCAGCAATTCTGGATGGCTCGGCTGATCGCCCTGCGTGCCGAAGTTCTCGCTCGATTTCACGAGGCCAATGCCGAAATAGTTCTGCCAATACCGGTTCACCGCCACGCGCGCTGTCAGCGGATGCGACGGGTCCACCAGCCACCGGGCCAGCGCCAAACGGTCCGGTTTCGCACTCGCCGCCAGCGGCGGCAGTACGGCTGGAACATTCGGTGTCACCTTCTCGCCGTGGTTGCGGTAATCCCCGCGACCCAGCACGAACGTATCGCGCGGCTTGTCCATTTCCGACATCACCATCGTGTTCGGAATCACGTCTTCCAGGTACGCCTTCCGCTCACGCAGCGCCTTCAAATCGGCCCAAGCTGTCTTCGTCTCCTCGGAAGAAACATACGTCAGGTAGTGCTCCCGAATCTTCTGCGCCAACTCCCGCGGCCGCTGCTTCGCCGCCACGCTCAGCATGTGCGAAACGCGATGGTCCACCGCCAGGTACCGTAGCTCATTCTCATTCAAAACGCGCCGGTAAATTCGCAAATCCGCCAGCCGTCCGCGGAACCCGTTGCGGTCTTCCGTGTCTTTTTCCTGGCCGATTTCCAACGCGCCCACCGGACCCATCTTCACGGCGCTCTCCGCCTCCCGCACCATCGGCACAGCCTGCCCGTTAATGCGAATGGTCACCCCGCCCGCCTGCGAATGCAGAATGGCCACGTGGTACTGCTCGGTCTGCACCAGCCGGTCCCGCGTGCGCAGGTGCACCCCGGGCGTCTCCACGTGCAGATGCGCCCCGCGCCGCAGATGCGGCAGCGGTTCGCTGGCATCCCACCACACATTCAGCCGGCCCGCCTGCTGCAAAAATGTTTGCGGCTCGTGGTGGCCCTGCACCAGCCACGTGGCAATCGAATACTCCGGTCCCAGGTCCATTTTCCCCAGCGAAACATGCGAAGGCGTCGCAAACACCGTTGCCTTGCCTACGCTCGTCAACGCCATCGTCGCCTCGCCACGCAGCACCTGCGCGTGCCGGTAGTTGCCGGAGTGGTCGTTCACGGTGCCGTCCATCTCGTACTGCGCAATCAACCCCTCGCGCAGGCCCGCCGGCGCGGCATATTCCAACAGCGCCAGCCTCTGCTTTTCCCACTGCTCCTGCGCGGGCTTCACCTTGTCATCAGCCAACTCCGCCTCGCGCGTCTTGATCCGCGCCAGCACGTCGTCCAACTGCTTCTGCTGCTCCCCGCTCGGCAGCCGCAGGAACGGATCGGCATTCCCGTCACGCCCGTCCAGCCCCTTCTCCTTCACGCCATTGAAGAAGGCGAACATCCGGTAATAGTCTTTCTGCTTAATCGGATCGTACTTGTGGTCGTGGCAGCGCGCGCACGTCATCGTCATCGCCATCCACACGGTGGATGTCGTCTCCGCGCGGTCGGCTACATACTCCGTCAAATACTCATCGGGAATCGCGCCGCCCTCGTAGTTGATCATGTGGTTCCGATTGAACCCGCTGGCGATCTTCTGGTCCACCGTCGCATTCGGCAACAAATCACCGGCCAACTGCTCCACCGTAAACCGGTCAAACGGCATGTTGCTGTTGAAAGCGCGGATCACCCAGTCGCGCCACGGCCACATGTCCCGATGCGAGTCAATATGGAACCCGTGCGTATCGGCATAACGAGCCAGATCCAGCCACGGCATCGCCATCTTCTCGCCGTAGTGCGCCGAAGCCAGTAGCCGGTCCACCTGCTTCTCATACGCGTTCGCCGACTTGTCCTTCACAAACGCATCCACCTCCGCCGGCGTCGGCGGCAGGCCCGTTAGATCCAGGCTCAACCGGCGCAACAGCGTAATGCGGTCCGCTTCCGCGCTCGGCGTCAGGCTCTCCTGCTCCAGCCGCGCCAGGACGAAATGGTCAATCGGGTTCTTCGCCCACTTCTTGTCCTTCGTCACCGGCAGCGGCTTTCGCTCCGGCTTCTCGTAGGACCAATGCATTTTCCATTCGGCGCCGCTCGCGATCCATTTTTGAATCAGTTCAATTTGTGCCGCCGTCAGCGTGCGTCCCGCCGATGGCGGCGGCATGCGACGCTTCGGATCGGCATGCGCCACGCGCAGATACAGCCGGCTCGTCTCCGGTTTACCCGGCGTCAACGCCGCCAGCGCGCCTTCCTTCGTATCCAGCCGAATCCCCGCCATCCGCGTCGTATCGTCCGGCCCGTGGCAATAGAAACAGTTGTCCGAAAGAATCGGCCGGATATCGCGGTTGAAATCGATGCCCTTGGAGTCGGCAGCAAACACCGCCGGCAAGCCGGCAACGAGGAGTAGAAGGGACTGTCGCGAAAGCACGCTCCTATTTCATCAAAACTGGCTGATAAAATCCGGTACGTGCCATTCTTATTTCTCCTGGCCGCCACTCTCCCCTTCACCGTGGCCGATTTGCAGACCGGCGAACAGCGCAA